>NZ_JBBYAF010000046.1:0-32735 GCF_038405515.1 Rossellomorea oryzaecorticis
AGCCCGTGAGCCTCCTCGGCTTTGCCTGCGGGGTCTCACATAAGCTACTCTTCCCGCAGGAGTCTTCGTCTTGCACTCCAATCAACCGCTGGAAAAATCTAAAAAATACCCAAACACTTGAACAAATCAAGAAAACGCGAACTAATTTGAATCCTGGAATTCAAAATGATAGTTCGCGTTCTAATAAGACTAAAACACTTTTGTTTCAAGCTCTTTTTAACTATACTTTTGTTTCAATCCGCTGGATCACTTCATGCAGGTCATCTGGTTTTAAAAACTCAAGCGGGGAAAATCCTTTTTCAAACATCACTGACTCGCTTTCGATCATTAGTATATACTTGCCGTTCACTTTTGCTAAATGAATGCTGTCACCAAAATCGGAGAGAAGCGCTTTAACCGAAACATGATCAAGCTTGACTTTCAGTTCAACATCTGGGGACTGCTCGACGATTTGAGAAGCAGCCTCGACAACCTGATCAGTGGAGAAACGTTCCTGAAGTTCCCGTTTCGGACTGATCGCCCATTCCTCCATTGCCTGTTCGAACTCCACACGCTCATCGCTTTCTTCATTATATGTTTCTTCTATATGCTCTTTTACCATACCGTATACTTGAGACTTCACAATTTCAGGCATTGATTTTTCATATTCAACCCATTTAAGGAAGTCTTCAAAGTAGCGTGCATGTGAAGCTTGATGAATCTTCAACTCAGCTGAATCCATCATACCTTCTTCAGGCATGAAAGGATATTGAATGGATTTCATATTTTTGGTGGTGATGGCCATTTCCACATTATGAATCAGGGTGGATGCATCTGTAATTCTCGCCACCTTTGGTTCAAAGTCGCATTTCATAATGAAAACAAATGGATCGTCAAAGAATTTTGTCAGTTTTGCAGTCGCCACTAATAAAGCTCCACCCCGAATTGCACTCGTTTCGATATACATTTGAACAATTTGGTCACAAGCTTCCCTGAATGTTTCCTTATCTTCAGCAAATCTCGTTTTATGAAATAAATTGTAGTTTGGATTGGAAGTTAATTCGTGGCCGGGTTCTACAATAAACCGTCCGATTTTGGTTGGGGCTGAGTCCGACTTGGCATGACGATCAACTTTCCTTTTTACAATCTTCGTTAATTCCCCATCCAGAAAAGTTTTCAGATGGCTTTCCTCATATTGCTCAGAAGACAATGTTTGAAAGTGTTTAAAATGTTTATCTGCTTCATCGCCTTTTCCATCTACTTGTATCAAATAAAAAGAAAGGTGTTGAATCGTAAAATCCATTTTTGTGCTCCATTTCTTTGTGGATGATTTTCTCTTAGAGAATTCCTTGTATTTTTTCAGTATAAGAAAGCAAAAATGGTTCGTCAATTCACTAATGAAACTTATTCGTTGGAGAGATACTAAACTTTATTAAAAAGAACTTCGGGGGTGATTTTTTTGAGTAAGCAATCGATATGGGAATTAGTGAAAAAAGGGAATAAATCCTCTTTATACGCCATGATTGGGAATACTGTACTTGCGATAGCTAAAGGATTTGCTTACATAGTCAGCGGAAGCGGGGCTATGTTTGCCTCTGCCATGCATTCATTGGCTGACTCTGTAAATCAAGGGTTTGTGTTCGTTGGGAGTGTCCTGTCTGAAAAAGAACCCACACAGAAATTCCCGACAGGTTTCGGCCGCGTCATCAATCTATTCTGCATGATCGCCGTGATCGTTGTATCCATCATGGCTTATGAAACAATCAAAGAAGGCATTCACCTGCTTAATCATCCGGCAGAGGTAAAGGGGATTCTGCTCAATTTATCCATTTTACTGTTGAATATCATTATAGATGGAGCGATTCTGGTAAAGGTGATGAAAGAAATCGGGGAAGAAGCAAGGGATATCAGAAAGGGAATGGGAATAATCCCCGGTGCGATCCAAAATGTAAAAAAGGCTTCTCCGCCTACCAGACTCGTTTTTTATGAAGATGTCGTAGCTGTAACAGGAGCTGTCTTGGCTCTTATAGCGGTAATTGTATCTTATTTTTCAACGTTTCAGCTTCTGGATGGAATAGTGACGATCATCATCGGGTTCCTGATGGTCGGTGTAGCCTTCAAAGTGGGGTATGACAATATGGTTGGACTGATTGGAGTGGCTGCTCCAAAGGACGTTGAAGATAAGGTAGCCGCCATGATTCTTGAACACGCCATGGTAATGGATATTTTCAAGATGAGAATTATCCAAGAAGGAAGATACTATCATGTAGAAGCATATCTAGAGCTAAAAAAGGGGCTGCAACTATCAGAAGCGGACGACATAAAATTCGCAATTCAGAAAAAGTTGACTGCTGATCCGGACATAGCCGATGTCACACTGGGAATCATCGAAGACGATGGTATTCAAGGATGGGGAAGAAACGATATCACTGAGTTTTAAAGATGAAAAACCGGCAGCCGAATGATTGTCGGTTTTTTTGCTGGATAAACAACAACCTTTTCATTTGGTGCGTTTCAATATTCATATTATAATGAAGAAATAGCTGAATGGGGGTGGAGACATGAAAGGCGACGATATCATTCAATCTATAAAGGGACGAACCCCAAAAGTCATGGGCAGTGAAAACTTTAAAGAGTATGCAATTCTAGTGCCTTTAATAGAAGTAAATGATGAAACACATATTTTGTTTGAGGTAAGGTCTTTCAACATGCGGAGACAACCTGGAGAAATTTGTTTTCCGGGTGGTAGAATCGATAACACAGACAAGGATGCGGAATCAGCAGCAATGCGTGAAACCTCTGAAGAATTGGGGATATCACAAAATTTGATTTCAGATATTCATCCCTTGGATTACCTTGTCTCTCCCTTTGGCACGATTATTTACCCTTTTGCAGGAAAATTGAATGCCGGATTAAAAGACTTGAACCCTAATGGGGCAGAAGTGGAAGAAGTGTTCACTTCACCTTTAAAGGATCTCAAAGAGAAGGAACCGGAGTTATATGACATTAAATTTTCAGTAGAGCCCGAAGAAAATTTCCCTTATAAAAGCATTCCCGGAGGGGAGAATTATGATTGGCAGGCAAGGAATCTGAAAGAACACTTTTATTATTATGAGGACAAAGTGATTTGGGGATTAACCGCTAAAATACTTCATCACTTCATAGAAATCATTTCAAACAAGAAAATGTAATTTCTTTTCTACAAATTACAAATATAATGGACAGAATCATCTCATTTTCACTTTCTTCTGCAAAGAGATTTGTCGGAGGAAGTATTTTTATTTGCCTTGCTGTCGGTATTTGTTTGGTTTGCATTCGTTTAAATAGAGGTAAACACTAAACAAATAAAGGAAAAATCAGGAGGGGAAATTATGATCATTCGTGCAAAATCATGGAGAATGCTAAGTGTTCAAGAAAAAATGTTCATTTTAAAAGCCGTTTGTAATAAAACGATTCATTCTAATAAGATGGCGGTGAAATGATCATACTCATAAACAGTACCCACAATATGGAGAGGGGATTTTATTGTTTTCCATAAGGTTAGTATCTCCTATTAAAATTCTCTCTCATCATACAGATTTAATTGAAAACTATCACCTTAATTAATCCCCATACACTTCAACCCTAAAATATTTTATATCCTCAAAGGCCGTTAATTTTTTTGTCTAAATAATTCTTTATTAAAGTAACTAATTTTATCCTGTGATAAAATAGAAGGAGATGAATTTGACGGAGGAAACCAATGATCAAACATATAAAAAATATTGGACAAGCAATCATTGAGAAAAAATATGAAATAGCCAAAGAGGTCCATGAGAAAAGGTTCAGTGAGATACCGGTTGAGGAAAGAAAGAAGATTTTAGCAATCGAAAAAGAAATTCTGGAAATACGTGCACATTTTATAGCTATTTTTGGAAAGGCACTTGCCGATTTTGAGAACAAGGAACATTACTATGATGTGTTGTCTCAATGGGGAAAAGATACAGGAGAACAAATTTACAATATGGGAGTCCCTTTAGATGAGGCACTGAAAGATACGAACCATTATAGGGGGGCAATTTGGAAAGAGATTAAACAGCAGGCTTATCAACATGACATGTCATTGGACACAGTGTTTGAAGCGCAGGAAATATTAGATCCACTTCTTGATCAAGCGGTATATTCATTCAGCTTAAGGTACGTGACATTCCATAAAGAAACACTTGATAACGCCAATAGTGCTTTTATGGAATTGTCTGTTCCAGTCGTGCCGCTTATTACTGGAGTTGCTGTACTTCCGCTTATCGGAAACATCGATACCCAAAGAGCACAACTTATCATGGAGGAAGCACTTCTACAGGCAAATAAGTTAAAGCTGAATAAATTGTTCATAGATCTTTCAGGGGTCGCCATTGTGGATACGATGGTTGCGGATCGGATCTTCATGGTCATATCTGCATTAAAACTCCTTGGTGTCCATACCATCCTCACAGGTATACGACCTGAAATTGCCCAAACCATCACACAAATTGGCATCAATTTCAGTCACGTAGAAATCAAGGCAAATCTTCAACAAGCGATTGAGGAAATGAAAACTCTCGTGTAAAGAATGATTAAAACGATGGTATCATTAAACGGTAGTGATGCCATTGTTTTTGTTGTGTATTTATTTTCTTTCACAGGGATGTTAAATTGTAGTAGCTTAAACACACCACGCAGGGGGAATACAATTGAAGAGAACCTTTACTATCATCGCAATCCTCATTGTCACTATCTTAACTGGCTGTAATCGAAATGCGGCTGAGATGGTGACCGAAGGAAAAGTAATTATCAACAAAGATGAACGTACAATCACCTTTCATGGAGTACTTACGGATCGAACATTGGAAGCCGATACATCTTTCCAAACACGTTTCTTCTTGCAGGGAAGTACGATAAGGAATGCTGTAGGGACAGATTTAGTTTATACGGAAAAAGAATTGAAGAGTGATTCAAATTTGAAACAATCTGAAGAGTATGAAGTGCAGGCCACGCTTGAAATGAAACAGCCTGAGAAATTTGACGAGTTAATCAAAGTGATTAAGGATAAAGAAGAGAAAGCTGTCACGATAGAAGTCATTAACGAAAAAGGGCTTATAGATGAACAAGTCATACATAAAGTGGATGAAAAGTAGAGTCATGAAGGCTCTACTCTTTTTATCTTGATTGATTTTCGCTGCAAGGGTCGTTTTAATCATACACGTCACTTTTATTATTTGATTTTTCTGAATTAACTCCAAGACTGAAAGAGAGGAAGGAAATGGATAACTTTTATCTAATAATAGAAAAGGGGATTAGAAAGGGGAAATGGAAATGGAACAGGAAACTATTTTTTTGATTAAGGAAAAAAACGGTCTGAAAAAGGATTTCTCACTCCTGGTATCGATGATGGACTATGCGAGATTAACAACATTGCAGGAAGTCGAAGATCTTACTATGGAAGAATTGGATTACAGGGCGTACGACGGAGCGAATTCAATCGGTATGCTTCTGGCACATTTCGATGCAGTAGAAAAAATTTATCAGGCACTTACCTTTAATGACTTAAGTGATGAAGAGTTGGATCGATATGCGGATTCGCTGGAACCTGCACTGAGCTTGGGGAAACCGGGGGAAGTGATTAAAGGGAAGGAAGTCGGTGAGTATCTCGACAGATTAAAGGAGACAAGAAACAAAACGATAAGCCATTTCAAAGGTTTTCCTGAATCCTGGCTTTATGAAGAAACTGATTGGTGGTATGGCAAGAAAGGAAATAACTTCTTTAAATGGTTTCATGTCTTTGAAGATGAAATCAATCATCGCGGGCAGATCCGTATGATTAAAAAAATGCATTTTAAAGAAAGGGAAGTGGGAAAGATCTATTAACTTCCAGTACTTCGACCTATTTTTTTTCCTTTTCTTGAGTTTTGAAGAACAGTCTGATATAGTATAGATAATTATTTTTGTTCGGTTAAATTTACATGATAGAAGAACATTCGTCTTGAAGCTTAATCGAAGCAAGAATATTAATATTTTTATGTGCTACTGCACTAGGAGGTACTTGTTTTATGCTACAAGGTAAAGTTAAATGGTTTAACGCAGAAAAAGGTTTCGGTTTCATCGAAGTTGAAGGTCAAGACGATGTTTTTGTTCACTTCTCTGCTATCCAAGGCGAAGGCTACAAATCACTTGAAGAAGGGCAAGACGTTACATTTGAAATCGTTGAAGGTGCTCGTGGACCACAAGCAGCTAACGTTCAAAAGTAATTAAATAGCAAACTTCAAACAGAGTGCGTTTAATGCGTGCTCTGTTTTTTTGATGTATTACCTCATGAAGTTTACATAATAATATTATCTTTTAATTAACATTCATTAAAGAGAGGTGATTGATTATGTGGAGTTACTTTAAAAAGTTTTTTATCTTTGCAGGTGTATTCGTAGGGACCAGTATTCTTCTAAGTATCATTACAGGGTTGATCCTTACCTATTTCTATACAGACGGAAGCTATACCGGTCATCCGATAATAGGTACAATGATCAATGTCATAGCAGCTGTAATGGCTCTGCTTGTTGCGTACAAACCATTTAATAAAAAAGTGAAACATTCTGGCAGTGTTAAGTAGTTTTTGTCTAATCATTACGTATACTTTGTTGTTTTCTAAAAGATGCGGTATATCGATAATAGATTAATGAAAGAGAAAGAGACCGGGAATACCGGTCTCTTTCTCTTTCATTAAGTATACAGCTTTGAATTATATGTCTGATTACTGATTGTTTTGGTTTTGTTGCTGTTGTTGCTGTTGTTGACGTTGAGCAGCTTTACGAGCTTTCTCAGCAGCGTTTTGCTCTTGAGCAAATTCTGCTTGGTTTTTTTGTTGTTGTGGCTTTTGGTTGTTGTTAGTCATGGTTATCACCTCCGTCCATCCTTACTTTGCCCGGATGAGAGGGAATTATTCAAGAAACTTTCCTTTTATCTTGGTTTTGTTAAATGGAGGCTTTCTGATAATGGGTGGATGTAAGACTAGGCTGGGAAAATGACAGGGGTATTTAACATTCAGAACCTTTATCTATACATTGAATCTTTTAATGATCAGGTAGTGCTTATTATTTATAATAATTATTAAAAGATCATAAATTTGGAAAATGGATCATAAATTTGAGGATTGGATCATAAATGGGAGAAATGGATCGTATATTTTTAGAATGGATCATAAATCTGGAAAATGGAACGTAAATGATTCATCACTTGTTTCACTCTTAATAAAATCCCTTAAAATATCTCCTTCCAGTGCCTCAAACCTAAAAAAGAGCTCCAACTCGCCACAAGTAGACCCGAATTCTCTTAATATGATTTAAAAAGCTGATGCGAAAGAGTCAATCTCTGGCATCAGCTTGATTTTCGTATTTACTATCACCAAATCTCATCCACCCACTCCGGATGGTCTATAAATGGATTTCTGTTCCCTTGATAACGTTCATAAATAATCTCATTTCGCCTTTTTTCAAATAAATCAACTGGATCTTCTTCATGCCACTCCAATAATATCGACAATTTTCCATGAAGAGGTTTTTTGTTGTTTTCAACCTCATTGTTCAGCGCAAGGTCCAGTTCCCCGCTGTCTCCTTCATACCGTACATCCATATAGAAGAGCATACGTGCAACATCTCCTTTGATGGATTCGTTTGGTTCCCAGGAATCCTTGTCATAGAATGTGAGCGGGGCCTCAGGGTGAGGAGATCCTCCATTATCAAAATCCAGGTTGCTTCTTGATGAATTAACGGTAACATCCGTCGGTCGCAGATGATGAAGGTCCGTTCCAGGCCCTCTCGAGGTACCGAAATTTCCGTGCGACTTGGCCCAGACGTGTTCCCGGTTCCAGTCATTTATATTTCCACCATTATGTGTTTTCGGTTCGGACCGCCTTGTGTAGAAGAGTATGACGTGTTTTGAATTATCCGGGTCTTCATCTGTGTTTTTTAATGCTTCCCAAACTGCACTGTAAGAAAGTTCAGTATGATCATCAATAATGTCATGGAGCGTGCGTTTTAAATCCTGCCCTGTTTTCCCTTCAGCCTCCCGGTAGTATTCTTCAAGCTTTGGCGGCGAATCCGGAATCTCAGGGTCTTCAATGGGATCGGATTCACTAACAAGTTTAATTTCTTCAGGGGTTTTCAGACCAGGTTGAGAAAAATAGTTCTTTAATGTACCTGAAATAGATAGTTTCTTTCCAAGCAGGGAAGGGTTGCTTTGCAGTCCGAATGAATGTCTGAATCCCGATGAAACCTGTACGAATAGGATTTGCTTTATATCTGTCTCTCCAGCTGAATCAGCTAAAGCGATGGCATAATCATTCGAATAGTCTTTAGTGAGAATCGTCGTTTCCGATATAGGCTGACCGACTACATAGCCTATTACAGTACCCTGACTTCCATCCTGCATCATCAAGGCTTCACTTACCGATAACTCCACGGGTGTGTTTGGAGAGGAGGTTTGGGAAGTATTTTCAGACTGCGGTTGTTCAGCGCTGCAGCCGGTAAAAAGAAAAGCGATAAGTACCAGTACCGATGTTTTGGAGAATATACGTTCAATCAAAGTGTGTACCTCCTTATATACGTTTTTAATAAGCGTACAATAAGCATGAAAAGTATAGTTAATTTTTTATAGAAATAATTGAAAATGATACGTTCGGCTCATAAACACAGTTGTACGGGGGAGGGGGGTGTTCAATTATCAATATAGTCATGCACCTATTTCCAGCAACGGTCTTCTCGGATTGTTACATTGATTAAACATAATGGGGTTTGGGAATTACTAAGTTTGTGCTTATTTGCTCATCCTATCTGAGAGTGCCAACCAGTGGAAAGAAGGGGGAATTAGTTTGAATAAATTTACACCAATGTTTTGGATATCCATCTCAATTGGAGTCATTTTTGTTTTATGGGGGGTGATCTTCCCGGAAAACCTGATTAATGTGATGACTAATCTGCAGGGGACTCTGCTTGATAAATTCGGATGGTTTTATCAGTTCTCGGCAACATTCTTTTTCGTGATAGCGATATTTTTTGCTTTCAGCAAATATGGGAAAATCAAACTCGGTAAAGAGCATGACAAACCTGAATATTCAACAGCTACCTGGTTTGCCATGTTATTTAGTGCAGGTATGGGAATCGGACTTTTATTCTACGGGGTATCGGAACCTGTCTCGCATTATGCCACCCCTCCATTTGGAGAAGGAAATACGATTGAATCTGCGAAAGTCGGCCTTCGCTACACATTTTTGCATTGGGGATTTCATGCATGGGCGATTTATGCTGTGGTAGCCCTGGCTCTTGCTTATTATAAATTCAGGAAAGATCTGCCGGGGCTAATGAGTGCGACATTGTATCCTGTCATTGGAAACAGAATCCAGGGGCCGATCGGTTATATTGTCGATATCATCGCAGTATTTGCCACGATATTCGGTGTAGCCATCTCACTCGGAATCGGGGCGCAGCAAATCAACAGCGGTTTGAATTATCTTCTTGATATTCCGATCAGCTTTAACGTACAGCTTATCATTATGGGGATTGCCACAGTATTGTTTATTTCCTCTGCAGCATCAGGACTTTCCAAGGGGATTAAATATTTGAGTAATGCCAATATGATCCTGGCGGTTGTCTTATTCTTTAGTTTCTTGTTTTTAGGACCTGCACAATTTGCTCTCGAATTATTTTTGACCACTTTCGGAAGCTACGTACAGAAACTTCCAAGCATGGGGCTCAGGTTTTCTCCTTTTCACGAGGAAAATAATCAATGGGTTAAGGATTGGACGATTTTCTATTGGGCATGGTGGATTTCCTGGACACCTTTTGTAGGAACATTTATCGCGAGGGTATCGAAGGGCAGGACGGTTCGGGAGTTTATTGTGGCTGTTATTATCGTGCCTACGCTGGTTTGTGCACTGTGGTTCGGCGTTTTCGGCGGGACAGGTTTGTATTTTGATGTTGTTCAAGGGGTGGATGTAGCCGGACAGAGTCTTGAAACTGCATTGTTTTATGTATATGACCAAATGCCGCTAAGCGGGCTGTTATCCGTCATTTCTCTCTTCCTTATCATTACATTTTTTGTTACGTCCGCAGATTCAGCAACCTTCGTGCTTGGAATGCAAACATCCAATGGAAGCTTAAATCCTCCGTTCTTTGTTAAATTCAGCTGGGGGATCATTCTGGCAGCAATCGCGGCCATCTTGATGGGAACGGGTGGAATAAGCGGTTTGCAGGCAGCGACCATCATAACGGCTCTTCCGCTTGGAGTGATCCTTTTAGTGATGACCTATGGAATGGTACTTTCATTTCAGAAAGAGGTAAGAGACTCAAAGAAAATTTCGTGATCATATTGTATACTGTAGGCTGTGTTAAGTGGCAGAATAAGAACTTCTGTTACTTTTCGGGAAAATGAAAAAAAAGTTACAACCGTGATAGGTTGTAACTTTTTTGTGCTTTATTCTCGTCTTAGTTCATCAAATCCTGAGCGCCGAAGTTTGATAAATTTGATGAGATTTAAAATAATCGTTTTCGCGACTGCATAGGTAGGGATTGCCAAGATCATTCCGAGTATTCCTGCTAAGTTTCCTGCGACTAGCAATAGAATGATAATCGTTGCCGGATGGGTATCCAGTCTCTTTCCCAGTATCAGAGGAGACAGGACGTTTCCTTCGATTTGCTGTGCGATGGTGATCACTACAATGACAAGTATCGCTTTAGTAGGTGAATCAAATAGAGCAACGATCACAGCCGGAGCGGCACCTAGGAAAGGTCCAAGGTAGGGAATGATGTTCGTAACTGCACCAATCAATGCCATGACAAGGGCGAAAGGAAGACCGATGATCAAGTAGCCAATAAAGGTGAGTGTTCCTACAAATAATGCAACCAGCAATTGTCCTTGAATATAGGCAGCAAGCGTTTCATTTGTATCTTTAACCGTCTTTAACCCTTCTTCCCGATAAGAAGGAGGGAGAAATTTAGAAATCGCCTTTGGAAGCTTATGACCGTCCTTGAACATGAAGAATAACAAGAAAGGAACAGTCACAATCGTGATGGCGATGCTCGTCAGGATACTGAAGAAGCCTTTGATACCCGCTGTAATATTATCGGGAAGGGTATTGGCGAAATCAGCCAGCTGTTTCTCGATATCTTTTATCGAAACATAATCCTGATTCATCATCCACTTAAATTGTTCTGTTTGAGATAAATATCCGATAAAATCCCGGGTTTGTTTTACATATTCGGGTAATTCGTTGATCAAACCCGTCACCTGTCTTGAAATGATCGGTGCGATATTTCCGATTATAAGGGCCAGAAGACCGATGATTAGAGCATAAAGGACAATGATAGCAAGAGTCCTCGGCAGCTTTGCCTTTTCGAGCAAGTTGACTAAAGGGTTCAACAAGAAATAAAGAAAGCCCGAAATGATGATCGGGAAAAACAGTGTTGAAAAAAGGACGCCTATCGGCTCGAATAAAAATGAAATCTTCGTTCCCACATAAATAATTGTTAAAATGATGAGAATCTGCAGACTCCATGAGTAAAATTTTTTTCTATTCAATCGTTTCACCTCTGAATCTGTTTAATAGTGATAGTAGCTATGTAAATATCCAGACTATTCCATATGCCGTATTTATAATGTTTCTATCAAGTATAACAAAATGATGGGATAAACTACTACTAATATCTATTCAAGAAAGGAATAATGCAGCCTTATGGACCGAATAATGCGTATACTTTCAGAAATTGAAAAACAACACGGTGTGAAGATTCTTTATGCCGTGGAGGCAGGCAGCAGAGCCTGGGGATATGAATCAGACCACAGTGACTACGATGTCAGGTTTATATATGTACAGCCTGTACGTCATTATTTGTCTCTTCACCATGAAAAAGATGTTATCGAAATCCAACAAAACGAGGTTGATTTCGTCGGTTGGGATATAAAGAAAGCATTATCGCTCCTTCACAAGTCAAATCCCTCAGCACTGGAATGGTTGACAGAAGAAAACATTTATCTCGAGCACCAGACAGTCGGAAAAATAAGGGATTTGGCGATAAAAGGTTTTTCACCCTTCACAGTAACAAGTCATTATTACCAAATGGCCACGAAGAACATGAGATTTGTTTCCCAGCAGCCTTTTACCGATGTGAAAAAATGGTTGAATGTAATACGGCCGGTCCTCTCGTGCCTGTGGATAGAGAAATTTCAATCTTCTCCTCCGAATAACCTCTCTGCCATGTTAAGTGAATTAGAGCTGAAGGAAGCGTTTAAAGAAGATATTGAAAAAGTCCTGCAGCTAAAAAAGAAAGGAGTCAGCGAGGTTGCTCTAAACACGATTCCATCTTTATTTAAAGAAACCAATGATGAGTTGGTACGAATAGAAGATCATTTAAAGAACTGCCGCAGAAACAAGCAAGGAAACATCAAAGATTTCGAGGAAGTGTTTCACGTCATTCTAGAAGAAATAGGAGGGATGAAGGCCTTATATTCAATCAATTAAGTTTCTTTGTGGTTTGGCTTGGATATGCATAAGAGCCTTTTTCGTGGAGAACCTATTAAGAAACTAGACCAATTGAAGGTGTTAGGATGAGTGGATTTGAAAGGAAGAATAAAAGAAGGGTTAAGCAGCTCATTGATACAGAAAAGGTGTATTCAAAGAACCTTGAAGAGAAGATCGAAGTAATTAAACAAGGTTTATTTAGCACCGATGATTTTAAAACTAGGGAGCTGACCTTCAATGAAAAAGCTCTCATTATCTTGTTCGTTGATTCTGTAATAGATAATAAGAATTTACAATCCTACATTATCAAACCTATCAATGAAAATAGACATGGAGAGCTTGAAAATGTAATAAGTGCCAATTCAATCATTAGCACAAAGAGTATCGACGAAGCTTTGGGTGCAATGGTGGACGGTCATTGTCTGATCATGACAGAAGGGTCGGAACTTATGTACCTTGTGTGCATGCCGAAAATTGATGAGACACTCAATGAACCTATCAATGAAAAAGTGATCAGAGGTTCACATCAGGGATTCAGCGAAAGCATAACGAAGAATATCCACTATATAAGAGAAAGAATATCAAATCCGAAAGTTACGGTAAAATACGCGACTGTAGGTGAAACGACTAAAACGAAATATGCATTGATTTATATATCCAATCTAACTGATCCTGACTTATTAAAAACCATTGAGAATCGCATCAGTTATATTAAAGCGGATTCGATCCAATCACCGGGGTATTTTGAAGAGTATTTGGAAGATGATTCATTTTCACCTTTTCCGCAATTCTTAAACACGGAGAGGCCGGACAGGGTTGCGGCTAATTTAATGGAGGGCAGAGTGGCACTTGTCATGGAAGGAAGTCCGACGGTTCTCATTTTTCCTGTGACATTTTTCAGTTTCCTGCAAACAACAGAGGATTATAATAACCGTTCATTCATCAGTTCCTTTTTTCGGATTGTAAGGTTATTCAGCTTTATCATTGCACTATGTCTGCCTGCTGTTTATATTGCAGTCATCTCCTTTAATTATGAAATCATCCCGGTTGAAATCATATTTTCCATTAAAAGTTCGTTGGAGTATGTTCCTTTTCCTCCCCTGATTGAAGCGATGATTATGCAGCTGACACTTGAATTGCTTCGTGAAGCTTCCATAAGATTACCAAATCCTATTGCACAGACGATCGGTGTAGTCGGAGGTCTCGTCATCGGAACGGCTGTGGTAGAAGCCAACCTTGTATCGAATACAATGGTTATCGTGGTCGCACTAACGGCCATTTCCTCATTTGTCATTCCTTCAAATGAACTGAGTACATCACTAAGGATATTAGGTTTCCCACTCATGCTGATGGCAGCATTCTTTGGAATCTTTGGCATTGTCATCGGCTTGATGCTCATCTTCATTCACCTGTCTAAGCTTAAATCTTTTGGACATCACTACCTTTATCCAATGGCACCTCTCGACATAGGCAGGCTGAAAGACATACTCATCAGGGTGCCGATTTGGACTCTAAAGACCAGACCGGATGATCTGAAGACTCAATACAAATGGAGGGCATCGTCGGCCTCAAGAGGGTGGAAACAAGATGAAAAAACAGATTAAACTTACTTCTATCCAATTAACCTTTTTTATTATTCAAACTCAAATAGGCGTAGGGATACTCGGTCTACCTTTCAACGTGTTCTTAGTATCGAAGAACGATGCTTGGATTTCGGTATTAATTGCTGGAGGAATAGTTCAAGTCATCATCACCATATTATGGCTGCTGGCACGGAGATTTCCTTCAAAATCAATCTTCGAATACTCCAAACTCCTGGCAGGGAATGTCATCGGGGTGGTGATTAATATCGGCTATCTCATTTATGGAGTGCTTGTAACCAGTCTCATAATGATGTTTGCGACTGCCATTATAAAAACCTGGGCTCTGGTCCTGACTCCTGAATGGGTCGTCATGCTGATGCTGCTTCTACCTGGTATCTATTTAGGGAAAGAAAAAGTAATGGAAATCAGCAATGTGTATGTGGTTGTATCCGGCTTGATTTTTTTGTTGATCATCGTTTCGATCGTCGTATTGTTCATCTATCCCGTCGATTGGCGCTATCTGTTTCCGATAGGGGCAACAGGGGGCGTGACAATGCTAAAGGGAGCGAAGGAAGCATACTTTTCAATGCTTGGATTTGAACTGCTGTTAATATTATACCCTTATTTCAAGAACAATGGAGATTGGGCGGTATTAAAATCTGTCAGCTCAGCCAATCTATTTGTCACATTGGTGTACACCTTCTTGACCATTTCAAGCGTGGTGACTTTCAGTCCTGAGGAATTGAAGATCGTCCCTCAGCCGGTCTTATATTATGTTAAATCTCTATACTTGCAAGTTATCGAAAGGGTCGACCTTTTGTTTGCGTCACTTTGGATCGTAAATGTTATCACTTCCTTAACCAGTTACTTGTTTCTGATCACAGAGAACTGCAGTTTGCTATTCAAGAGGGTTAAAAAAATCAAAAGGGTTCACTGCACAGTATTTTGGGGTTTTTCTGCTTATATCATTGCACTATTACCTGAGAAGCCAGAGGAAATGGACATACTTAATACTTGGGTGCTCAATTTTTCTTATGTGTTTGTATTGGCTATTCCGATACTATTTTTGGGAATATCGCTTATCTTTAAGAAAAAGGAAGGTGAAAGTGCATGAACAAAAAACTCCAGGTAGCGGGTATTTTACTTTTATTTCACCTTGCACTGACAGGCTGCTGGGATCAAAGGTTGTTGAAGGATTCAAGGCTTATTTATTCTTCATCATTCGATCTGATAGAAGATGATAGAATTTTCACTACTGCGATTACGCGGGATTTCCATGGGGAGATGGGTGCCAATGTAGAAATAACTGCGGAGGGGAAAACCATAAGAGAAACGAGAATGAACATGGACCGGAAAATAAACGGTAATTTCGAGCCTTCCAAGAACAGGGTTTTCCTACTGGGGGAAGATTTGGTGAAAAAAGATATATACCAATTCCTGGACGTATTCTATCGCGATCCTTCGAGTTCTATTTCTGCAAAAGTAGCGGTCGCTGAAGGACGAGGTTCTGACTTTCTCTCTAAGTTAAGGGAGAAAAATACCTTCATTTCAGAATTTCTCACAGAGATTATTGAAAGTGCAGAAGGGTCATCGGAAGTTGGGGTGCAGAATCTCCAGACCATATGTACAATGATGTTCGATCCAGGAAAAGATTTTATCCTGCCGTTATTTTCTCTAGAGGAAGAAGAAATAGAGCTGGAAGGGAATGCAATCTTCCATAAGCATTCCATGACAGGAAAATTGAGCGTCATGCAGTCGACTTTATTTCTTGTGTTGGCAGGTGAGAAAGGGAAAAGAGCCAGATTCGTTTCAGAGGTGGATAAGGAAAATAAGACACCACTTGACGATTACATTTCCTATAACATAGTAAAACCAAAGACTAATATGAAAATTCTATCCGACTCCCCGGATGATATCAAGGTTGAAATCAGTCTCAAAGCAGGCGTAACCATCAGTGAATATCCTGCTGATAAATTAAAGGATAAGAAGAATGTAAAGAAGCTCAATGAAAAAATTCAAGGAGATTTATTAAAGCGATCCCAAAAGCTGGTGGAAACAATCCAGACAGCCAATGCCGATCTATTTGGAATTGGAAGGGAACTTATAGCTTTCCATCCTAAAACGTGGGAAAAGGTGAATTGGGAAGAAGATTATAAGGAAATCACAATCATACCGAAGATTGAAACCGAGATTGTCGGCAATGGAATCATAAATTAAAGTGTCCAGGGGTAACTGGACACTTTTTTATGATACAGTCTTCAGGCCGATAATGCTGATGATGATCAAACTGATGAAGAATATCCTTACAGGGTTTTTCTCCTCTTTAAAAAAGAGCATTCCGATCAATACCGCGCCTGCGGAACCGATACCGGTCCAGATTCCATAACCTGTGGATACGGGAATGTCCAAAAGGGAAAGTGACAATAAATAAAAACTCAGTGCACCTGCAGCAAAGCTGATCAAAGAAGGGAACATTTTTTTATATCCATCTGACAGTTTCATGAATGTCACCATGACCACCTCTGATAAGCCTGCGGCAATTAATATGATCCAGGCCATTCTTCAGACCTCCTTTGATCTTTATTTTCCTTGTCACTTATCTTAAGTCCGATCACCCCGCTGAGGAGAAGAATGATGAATCCGATCTTCAGCATATTTACTTCTTCCTGCAGAAAGGTCATCCCTACTATGGCTGTGCCTGCCGCTCCGATCCCAGTGAATACCGCATATGCAGTACCGATCGGCAGCAGTTTCATAGAATTTGAAAAAAAATAGAAACTGATCACGATTAAACATGCAGTAATAATACTTGGCAGCGGCTCCGTAAAGCCTTTTGATAAAGAAAGACCGGTTGCCCAGCCAATCTCAAGCAGTCCACCAATGATGACATAAATCCAGCCCATGTTTCATTCTCCTTTTCCATTAAAAATCCCTAAAGTATATACTCTCCAAACAGCATTCATTCTTTGTTGAAAGATATCTTCACTGTAGTAATGATGTTCAAGAAAAATCCCATCAACTAAACACAAAAATGAAGCAACAAAGTCCTTCTTATCGACCTCTTGCAAAATATTCAATTCAAGTGCATCTTCGTAGATGGCAGATAAAATGCAAGTTATCGTATCTTCGAATTGAAAGAACTTTTCTTCAATGATCTTTTTAAATTGCGGGGGCGGAAAAAAGGTGACCCGCTTCCATAGCAATGCTTCTTCGGTAGTCATCAATCGACTGCAATAAAGATCGAATAATTGTTTGAGATTTGCTTTTGGCAATCCTTGTTTCATTTCCTGGTGAAGCTGGTGATAGGCGGTTGTTTCGGTGAACAGCAGATCATCCAATACAGCAGAAAAAATATCTTCTTTATTAGCAAAATGGTTGTAAATGGATGGCTTTTTAATACCGACCGAGCTTGCGATTGCATGAAGAGAAGTGTCTTCATATCCTTTTTGTCCAAATAACCGCAAAGCAGTTTTTTTAATTCTATTTTTGTTGTCCTGTTTCATACGCATGAATACCTCCAACTCCAAACTAACTACCGTTCGTTAGTTTTGATTTTACTTTTTTTCTTTCTGAAATGCAACCTGAAAATAATTGTCATCAGTTATATTGGCATTTCATATAATGGCTCTGTTGATTTTAAACAGAAAGGCCGGGAGCTCATGAAGAAAGAAAAAGTGAAAATTGCTGTTTTAAGTCTTTCGCTGATGTGTTTAATCTTCCTGCTGAATTTCAAAGAGCTGATTCCTACTAAAGGTGAAAGGTGGATGACAATTGAAGAAAAATATTATCCCCGGGAAGATAAAGGATTACTAAAAGGGATCAGGTCGGGTGAGGAAGTTAAAAGAAATGGTTCTGGTTGTGCTATTAAGTTCAATAGCCATCGTATGACAGCCATTTACAGTATTGATTGTGACAGGTATGCAGACTACCGGATTGGAGAGAAGGTAAAGGTGACCGTACATCATGATAAAGTAGTGAAAATCAGAAGAAAATAGTCCCTTTGCGTTTCCATTCTTCCATGAAAAAAGCTAGTATTGATATATAATCACATTGGATTACCTATTAATGAAAGGGGGTAAAGGATAGTGGCAAATAGAGATCTTGTCCAATATTTTGTCGTAAATAAAGAATTGAACATGTCAAAAGGCAAAACCGCAGCACAAGTGGCACATGCAGCGACACTCAGCACCATTGAAATGGCCTCGACCAACACATCATTTAAAGATAGACAGTCCGATTTCGTTGAATGGTTACAATCAGGGATGAAAAAAATCATTCTAAAAGGGAAACAAGCTGATCTTGAAAAACTGGAGGGGAATGGATTTTTCAGTATCCGGGACAGCGGGTTAACAGAGATTGAAAAAGGTTCATTAACGGTAGTCGCTCTGCCCCCGATGGATAAATGGGAAGCTAAAGAGCTTGTTGGGCACCTGACCTTATTAAAGAACTAACCTAGTTTAGAAGGAGTGATATCAATTGTTTGCGAAAATTGACACGGTACATATTTCTGTGAGTGATTTAGATCGTGCCCGCGAGTGGTATAAGACGGTGCTTGAACTCGAGGAAATCTTTCAGACGGAGAGCTATATTGTGTTTAAGGTGGGATCGGGAGAAACTCCAATAACCATTCAGGAGGGAAAAGTCCGTCCTTCCTCAACAAAAACGATTTTGTTTTCTGATGCTTTGGAAGAAACAAGGTTAATGCTGCTCGATCGCAATGTGAAGGTCGGGGAAGTGCTGACAGACGAGGGAGTCACGTATTTTGAATTCATGGATCTGGATGGTAATCATTTTGAAGTGTGTCACTTCTTATCATAGATTTATGGTAAATTGTAAGTCGAATGCCATTTTTATGTAAATATGATTCGTTATTCTATATAATAAGGATGTGGAGGTGAAATAAATGGAAACAGGCATAGGTATGGAAGGGATCGGCATCTTCTTTGGACTTTTCAGTATTCTGTATTTAGGAATTGCACTATTTATAATTGTTTTGACAATTGTGTTCATCTTTAAAGCCATGAGTTTTATGAAACATAAAACAGAAAGTGACCGCAAGCTAATCCAAGCGATTGAAAGATTAGATCCGACTTATAAGACGAACAGCACGGACAGCACGGAAACTTCATTTGATAATGACATACGGTGATTGAAATGACCCAATGAAGCGTCTTAGCTTCTTGGGTTTTATTGTTTTTCACATAATGATATAAGGGAAGTGCGTCGATGGGCTATATAGAGGGATTAAGAAAACTGGTAGGGACCCAGCCTCTCATTCTTCCGGGCTCGGTGGTGCTCATACTTGATGACAATAAAAATGTTCTTCTGCAGCAGAGGAGATTTCCAAGCGGGAAATGGGGGCTGCCAGGAGGTTTAATGGAGCTCGCAGAATCCACTGAAGAAACTGCACGACGAGAAGTAAAAGAAGAAACAAATTTACAGTTGGGTGATCTGCACCTGTTAAATGTATACTCCGGGAAAGATCAATACATAAAAGCAGAAAATGGCGATGAATTTTATGTTGTGGCCACCGCTTTCTTCACAAAGGAATTTGACGGTGAAATGAAAGCCGATCAATCAGAATCCATCAAACTCGAATTTCACCCGCTCAACAACCTTCCATCTAACATGGTGGGAAGTCATAAAGAAATGGTGGAAGAGTATAGAAATCGATATTGCATCAATGAGCAAGAATAATATCAGTTTTTAGAACTTTTCTAATTGATAACTTTATTTATAGAAGTACTTTTGAAATCCAATTTTGTAGGATTTATCCTATTAACTTCAATAAGAACACAGAGTGTAATGTAGCGGAAGGCACTTGACTCCGACGGGAAATAGAGGAAAAGTCCAGACCCCGCAGACGGAACGTCGAGGAGGCTTGACTTCCTCCCCGCGGAAAGCAAGTGCATGCAGCGAAAAGGAACGGTCCTTGTTTATTTCACTCACCAAGAAAAGAACTTATAAAAAAATAAAATACCCCCAAAAATGATCACACATGAACGAACTATGTATTATCAACTACTTCGTGAAATGAAAAAAGATCATATTAACAACCGGGGGAGGTACTTTAAGTATGAATATAGATGAAATACTGGAAGATACCGCAGAACTTGCACAAGAGGATATTCACACGCCAATTTATAGATTTGACATAGATCGACTATTAGAACAAACAGATGATCTGTAATGATCGTTCCCTATTCAGTTAGATAGGAGCGGTTAACAGACTAACAAAAAGAGGAAAGTCCCTAGCGTAAGGGGCTTTCCTCTTTGTTTGCCATTCGGTTTTAGTCATGGCGTTTATGTTTATTGACCAATTCCTTCATCATATTGATGATAGTGGCTCTTTCTTCCTTATTGAAATGCTGCACCCAATTGTTGATGAGTAAATTTTCTTCCATTGAAAGGTCCCTCTGTAAGCCATCTTCGAAAATTCCCTTTATCTCGGATCCTTTTCTATGATTGTCAATTCCCACTTCTGGTCTCATAAGTCTTTATAACCTCCTTGTTTTCTAATTATTTTCCCTTTGGTTCATTTATAAAACATCCGGATGTGTAAGGGGAGCACTATGAATAGATCTGGGGGTATGATATTTCTTCTCAAATGGGGCTTCGTTTGTGATAAAATCAGTAAAAACATCTATACAGAGATATTACAGAAAGGGAGAGGGAGAAATGACTCAAATTTGTATTGTCCGCCACGGTCAAACCGAATGGAATTTGCTGGGGAAACTTCAGGGGCAGACGGATATCCCGCTTAATGAAACGGGCCGGAAGCAAGCTGAGGAGTGCAGAGAGTTTCTGAAGGATATGGAGTGGGATGTGGTCGTAACTACTTCCCTTGGGAGAGCGAAAGAAACGGCCGAAATCATCAATGAAGCTCATAACCTTCCAATTATCGAAATGAATGAGTTCAAAGAACGATATTTTGGAGAAGGTGAAGGGTTGACTAGAGAAGTGAGGGAGCAGAAATATCCCGGCTTTGTCTTTCCTGGGATGGAGCCGGACGAGGAACTTTACGAGCGGATTGAAGCTGGGTTGCAGGAAGTTAATAAACAATTTCCGGATAAAAAAGTTTTGATGGTTTCACATGGAGCCGTCATCCATGCGATAATCAAGAAGTATCATTTGGATGGCAGCAAGCTGGAGGAATTTCGGCTCTTTAACGGCTGCTTAACAAACCTCCGCTTCAAAGAAGAAGCTTGGAATGTGGATGATTATAATGTTACAGATCATTTAATCGAATTCAAGAAGTAGCCTCTTAGAACTTATGATACGAAAACAGAGAGGTGACGGATCTATGAGAATCATTTTATTCGATGGCATCTGCAATTTATGCAGCAGCTCAGTGCGTTTTATCATTCAAAGGGATCCAGGTGGGGAATTTAAGTTTGCTTCCCTGCAAAGTGAAGCCGGAAAGCAGTACATCGAGCAATATAATATTCATAAAACGATTGATAGTATCGTTTTTATCAAGGATGGTAAAGTGTACCTGGAATCTACTGCGGCTTTAAAAATTGCGTCCCGTTTAAAGTGGCCATGGAGAATTTTAGGTATTTTGCTGGGGATTCCGAAGCCTGTCAGGGACAGATTATATAAATGGATAGCCAAAAACCGTTACAAATGGTTCGGCCGGAATGAGTCATGTATGCTGCCGACTAAGGAAAACCGGGACAGATTCATTGAAGAAGAGACTCCGAATTAATCGGAGTCTCTTCTTCTTAGGCTTTATACGAACAGCAGCAGTCTATTAGAACAAGTTCTAAGGCTCATCGGTTGTAAAGTTAAATACTACGTACCAATAATTTTAACCGCATATTTTCGATTTCGAGGTCCATCAAATTCACAGAAATAAATGCCTTGCCAAGTACCAAGCAGCAACTTACCGTCTTTTATTATGACTGTTTGACTATGACCAACGGTACTCGTTTTTAAATGTGACGCAGTATTTCCTTCATTGTGAAGGTCCTTGGCATGATTCCATGGATAAACCTCGTCTAACCGCCTTAGAAAATCAGTTTTTACGTCGGGATCGGCATTTTCATTTACTGTAATTCCAGCAGTGGTATGCAGTGATTGAATTACGGCCATTCCTTCTGAAATATCGGATTGGTCTACATAGTCCTGAACACTTCGTGTGATTTCTATCATTTCATCCCGCTTATGAGTTTCTAAGTTCATTATTTTCATTCGTATTACTCCTTTCAGAAAAATATCTTCTCCACATTTCTATCCGACACTATCAATATTTAAACTATTAATTTCAACTCAGGTTTTCCTTCAACCTCTTAGCCAAGCTTATACCCTCGATATTATCCCCATGTAAGCAAACCGTGTCTGCTTGAATGGAAATAATTTCTCCTGTGATGGTTTGTACCTGCTGATGTTCTACCATTCTCACCACCTGTTCCTCTACTCTGTCTGCATCGTGAAGTACCGCATCAGGAAGGGACCTTGAAGTGAGAGATCCATCTGATTGGTAGGTGCGGTCTGCAAAAACCTCGTGGGCAACAGTTAGACCTGTCTCAGTCCCAGCCCTGGTCAATTCACTTCCTGAAAGCCCAAATAATACTAGAGATCCGTCTATATCGTATACGGCTTTTGCAATAGACAGTGCCAGTTCAAAATCCTTGGCAGCCATATTGTATAAAGCACCGTGCGGTTTTACATGGGTTAGTTTTCCGCCTTGAGCCGTTACCATTGCTTGCAGAGCACCCACTTGATATTGAACCAGTGCGTATGCTTCCTGGTGTGTAATATGTATATTTCTCCGACCGAATCCCTGAAGATCTGGCAATCCAGGATGCGCCCCGATCTTCAGACCATTCTTCAGGGCCTGTTTTACGGTCTGCATCATGACCAGGGGATCTCCAGCGTGGAAACCGCATGCAATATTGACAGAAGATACATATTTCATCATTTCTTCATCTTGCCCGATGGTATAAGCACCAAAACTTTCTCCTAAATCACAATTTAAGTCAATTCTCAATGTCATCACCCTTTCAAGAATCCTCATAAAAGTAGTATTAATCTTAACATATGGACGCTCTTCATTCACTTTAAACGCTGAAAGGAGGACCTCGGGAAACCAGATACCTGTTCTTAACAAACTTTGGTAGAATGATAGTAGAATCGGAGGAGTAATTGTTAAAGCCATAAAAGAAAAAGCTCGACCCTAGGAAGGACTAAGCTTTAATTTGACCTTTTTATAGAGAGATTTTATTTTCCCTTCTTTTGCTGGATGATTATTCTCTATTACTCTAGTACGCAAGATATAATAGATTACTTCCTCTGCGATGGCAAAAAGTATAAATAAAGAGGCAAAGAGTATGATCCACATTGTCATAGACTTCTCTCCTTTCAAATTAAGGTAATACATGTATATGGATATAAATACCTCTTCATGAAAAAATTAAACTTTTTAATGAAAGGAAGACGGGAATTGAAGGCTATCTTATTTGATTTGGATGAAACCCTGTTGGACAGGGAACAATCATTATTGAATTTTATCAGTGATCAATACGATCGTTTATTTACTGAATATGGTGTGAACAAAGAAGAGTTCTGTATGAAGTTTGTGGAGTGGGATCAAAGAGGGTATGTGTGGAAAGATGTCGTCTATGCAAAAATAATCAAGTTTTTCTCCTTGCAGCATTTATGTCCGGAAGATTTAGTAAAGGATTACTTGTTGAATTTTGCTGGCCACGCAACACCTTTTCCTGGTCTGCATGATGTACTGTCTACACTGAAAAAAGAAGGATACCTCTTAGGCCTTATAACCAATGGAAGGGAAGATTTACAGACCAGTACCATTGAAGCACTTAAGTTAGCACCTTTTTTTGACATCATATTAATTTCAGAAAGCTTGGGGATCAAAAAACCTGATCTCCGTATTTTTAAACATGCATTGAATCAACTTGGAATCGAACCTTCTAATGCAGTTTATGTAGGTGATCATCCAATAAATGATGTAGAGGCTTCTATTCGATCAGGTATGACAGGTATATGGAAAAAAACGGAATGTTGGGATGGGGAGGGGATTCAATATATTATCGAAGAACTCTCTGAATTATTGGTATTGATAAAAAACATCGATAAATCAATAAACAATAATTAAATTATGTTAACCTCCCCGGTTTAAGCGAAATTTTATCGTCTTCTCATCAAAATTTAATATTGGGAGAGGAAGATAAACTTGAGAGCACATAAGGGAGGTAATTATATGATGTGGATTCGCTTCTTACCCATCCTATTTTTCAGTTTCACAGCTTTGACCTTGTTCACGTATCAGGGCATTGAAATTTTTCAGGCGTTCAATGATTTTTTTGCGAAGAAATAAAGTAACCTTTAGTTTAAGTGTAGCAGGTGAGTAGATGAAAAGAGTATTAGTAATTGAAGATGAGAAAAACTTATCGCGATTTATTGAATTAGAGCTTAAATATGAAGGATATGAGACTGGTCTTGCTTATACCGGGCGAGACGGACTAGAAATGGCTTTAAATCAGGAGTGGGATGTCATTCTGCTTGACCTTATGCTTCCAGGTCTGAGCGGCATTGAAGTATGCAGGAGAATCAGGCAGGTCAAAGAAACTCCCATCCTGATGATCACAGCAAGGGATAGTGTAATGGACAGAGTATCAGGACTCGACAGTGGAGCGGATGATTATATCGTAAAGCCATTTGCGATTGAAGAGCTTCTTGCAAGACTGAGAGCCGTATTTCGCAGGTCCCATAACGATTTGCATCAATCCCCTGTTACCACCTATGTCCATAAAACCTTAACAGTTAATAAAGAATCCAGGCAGGTATTTAAAGGTGATGGTGAAATCGAAGTGACGAAAAGAGAGTATGATCTACTTGTCGCTTTTCTGGAGAATAAAAACATCGTGCTGACTCGGGATGTTCTATTGAATAAAGTATGGGGTTATGATACGGAAGTAGAAACCAATGTTGTAGATGTTTACGTCCGCTATTTACGTAATAAACTGGACTCCCCGGATGAGGAGAGCGTCATTCAAACGGTACGGGGAACTGGATATGTGATGAGATCATGAAAAAAGGGAAGAGATGGTATACACCGTCATCTTTAAAGCTCAAGTGGGCACTTGCAGCCGGGTCAGCGATATTTCTAGCGTTCTTTCTGTTCAGTTTCTTTCAATATCATGCAATCAGTAAATGGATGATAGATGAAGAAGAGAACAACTTCAGCCGTGTTCTCGATGAAATCACAGTTTTTTTTAAACAGCGAGACCCCAATATCGAACTGAATGATATTTATGACAGCAAAGACCTCATGAAGCAAATTGCAGAAAAGGATCAGACGATCAGGATACTCGGCCGCAAAGGAGAACAGGTCTTGGAGATCAAAGGGGAAACTGATCCATCCTTTTATATGCCTTTTCAGCCTGTCAGAGATAAAACAGTCAAACTGATTGAATCTGATGGAAAGAAGATATTGATTGGACATTCTCCTATCCTTTCCAGACAATTTGATGGGTATGTTGAAATCATCCAGCCGCTCAGTCGTTATGAAAAGATCATGAAGAACTTGTTTTGGATGATGACGATAACCGGTGGAGCTGCATTGCTGTTAAGCGTATTATTAGGTTATCTAATGGCCAGAAGCTTCATCCGGCCCTTGAACAAATTATCAGAGGCGATGCGCTCCACTGAAAGAGGCGGATTTCAGGAGCGGGTCGAAAACACGAACACACACGACGAAATCAGTGAACTGTCTCAAATATTTAATAAAATGATGAGTGAGATTGAAATGTCCTTCAGACAGCAGCAGCAGTTCGTTGAAGATGCCTCCCATGAATTAAGAACACCTATTCAAGTGCTGGAGGGGCATCTTGCTTTATTAAACAGATGGGGAAAAAAAGATCCGTCGATCTTAGAAGAATCTTTACAGGTCTCATTAAAGGAACTTGACAGAGTGAAACGGCTGGTCGATGAACTCCTTGTATTATCAAGAGCAGACCGTGAAATGACAAACTATGAAAATTCAAGAGTAAACATAAAGTCTTCAGCAGACAAAATCATCCGTGATTTTACTTTCCTCCATAAAGGTTATGTTTTTCAGCTTAAAAATGAGATTGAACAAAATGCCGATGCGTTTATTTTGAAGAGGCACCTAGAACAGGTTTTGGTTATATTGTTGGATAATGCTGTAAAGTATTCCGAACCTTACACTAGCATTGAGGTCTGGTTATCTGAACATGCTGAGCACCTTGTCCTTGAAGTGAGGGATGAAGGGATCGGGATTCCTGAAGAGGATTTGAAAAAGGTTTTTGATCGCTTCTATCGGGTAGATAAAGCAAGAAGCAGAGAAAAAGGCGGATACGGATTGGGCTTGGCTATCGCATCCAAGTTAATCCATAACTATGGCGGAACAATCCAAGCGATAAAAAATAAACCGGCTGGGACTATCATCCGTGTTTCGCTGAAAAAAGCAAACGGAAATGATGAAGGAGTGTAGACGTCTCAATATTTTTCTGAGACGTCTATTTCTGTGTATTGCATATCTATGCTTCTCGGAATCTTTAATTCAAGGATGCCGTCCCTGAACTGTGCAATCGCGCCCTTTTTCTTTACCAGTGAAGGCAGCGTGAGTACTTGCCGGTCACCGTGTTCAGGGATGTTTTCAATGATCGCTTGATTCGATGTATGATAGATTCTCATTTGTTTCATCCACTCATCGTTGGGGATTTTCATACGGATATAGACATCTTCAAACGTCTCGAATATATTGACAGGGATTGAATTCGAAGGAGTAGAAGCCCGGGAATCCTGATGATTTGGTTCTTCACTTGCAGGATGAATAAAAGGCTGATGACCTTTCATTGAATCAGTAGGAGTCATCATGCTGTTCCATCCGCCGGGAAACATCTTTTTCATCATATCCTGTACATAGGAATCAATTTCCTTGGGATTCATCTGATTCATTTGTTGCTTCATATCTTTATTGAATGGAAAAAGGCTCCAAGGGAACATAAGCATCACCTTTCTTTACCACACTCTAAACGAGATTCTCATAATAAAGAGCATTCTATTGGATGTAATATTGTATGCAGGGATGGGCGAATAGTTCAGAGGCATTACATTGGTGGTTAATCTTTCGATAAAAAGGGAATGAGAGGTATATCCGGGCTTAGGGCGATCCTTTCATTATATAATTCTTGAAAACAATAAAAATTCATGAAAATAACATGAAAATAATAAAAAGTATTTGGTTTTTTTTAGTAAGAGTAGTAAGATGGTTTATGAAAAAAAATTAC
The DNA here is from genome assembly GCF_038405515.1 of Rossellomorea oryzaecorticis. Lineage (GTDB taxonomy): Bacteria > Bacillota > Bacilli > Bacillales > Bacillaceae_B > Rossellomorea > Rossellomorea oryzaecorticis_A. The sequence goes on from NZ_JBBYAF010000046.1 coordinate 27,363, forward strand.
CTTATTAATCATTCATAAGAGGGTGGATAAGAAAGCGCTTAATAAAAAGTTATTTCAGAATAGTCGTTTTTTAAATGAAATTTATCACAATTTATTATGGGAATATAAGTTAAAAGGATAGCGAGCAGGGGAGTAAACAAAATTTTAAGAAATTTGTCATAAAGACTTTATCTTACTACTGCACAGTGATAAAATATCCCTGTAAGCGTTTTAGTGCTTTGTAAATTATTATTCTTGCATAACAATTATTGAATGTTGAAATGGAAGGATACCTGATACCCAAATTATACTAACTGGCAAATAGTTGGAGGTTTTTCACGATGAAAAAGCAATCGACAAATCAAGGCGAGCCATGGCATTCCTTTTATGGACCAAATCTGGGCTACGTGATGGAGGTTTATGAACAATTCCTTGAGGATCCTTCACAAGTAGATCCTGAATTGAAGGAATTATTTGAACAATGGGGGCCTCCTACTGCTGAAGATGCTGCAGTGATGGCAAACGCTCAGAAAGCAGATACTTCTTTTACTTTACCTGCACAGCCAACAGCATTAAGCAAGATGGTAGCTGCTGTCAAGCTGGCAGATAATATTCGTACATATGGACATTTAGCAGCGGATATCAACCCGCTTAATGACCGCAATAAAGACACACGTAGAATTGAATTGTCTGAATTCGAACTGACAGAAGAAGATTTGAAGAGTATTCCTGTAGATTTTCTATGCCCGGATGCTCCATCTCATATTCAAGACGGCCTTCAGGCTGTAAATCACTTGAAGGAAGTTTATACACAGAAGCTTGCATTTGAATATGCTCACGTACATGAACTGGAAGAGAAGAATTGGCTTCGAGAGAAAATTGAATCCGGCTCTTATTTTGCACCACTGTCAAAAGATCAAAAAGTCTCGTTATTAAAGCGTTTGGCAGAAGTCGACGGATTCGAAAAATATGTTCATCGTACCTTTGTCGGGCAAAAGCGATTTTCAATTGAAGGCTTGGATACAATGGTTCCGCTATTGGATGAATTAATTCGTTATTCAGTAGAAGCCGGGGCTAAAACGGTGAATATCGGAATGGCTCACCGAGGTCGATTGAATGTTCTTGCGCATGTGATCGGAAAACCTTATGAAATGATATTTGCTGAATTCCAGCATGCTCCAAGCAAGGATCTAATTCCTTCAGAGGGTTCTATCGGCATCACCTTCGGATGGACGGGGGATGTGAAATACCATCTGGGAGCAGACAGAGAGATTTCGCCACAATCATTACCTACAGCAAGAGCCCGTGTTACATTAGCGAACAACCCAAGCCACTTGGAGGTTGTGAGCCCGATTGTTGCGGGATATACACGTGCGGCCCAAGAGAACCGTGAAGAAAATGGATACCCAGTCCAATCATCTGAAACTTCTTATGCAGTGATGATTCATGGGGACGCTGCATTCCCTGGACAGGGTGTTGTGGCAGAAACATTAAATATGAGTCAATTGAGAGGTTATAATACCGGAGGCTCGATTCATTTAATCGCAAATAATATGATCGGATTCACGACAGAAAGCCGTGATTCCCGCTCAACGAAGTATGCCTCCGATACAGCCAAAGGCTTTGAAGTGCCAATTGTACATGTCAACGCGGATGATCCGGAAGCATGCTTGGCTGCTGCTGTTTTAGCCTATGAATATCGTAAAACATTCGGTAAAGATTTCGTCATCGATTTGATCGGTTACCGTCGATTTGGTCATAACGAAATGGATGAACCAATGGTGACGAATCCGCAAATGTATTCGATCATCCAAAATCATCCAAATGCCAAAAAACTCTATGCTGAAAAGCTGATTTCTGAAGGGATCGTTGTTCAAGAAGATATCGAAAAAATGGATTCCGAGGTTGAAGAAGTGTTGAAAGCCGCTTTTGAAAAGGTGCCTGCAAAGGATGAAGACCCGGATACAGTTCTTGCTCCTCCTGAAGATGTAGCAAATGGATTACCTGAACTAGATACATCTGTTGAATTTAACAAGCTTCAGCAAATAAATGAAGAATTACTGCAATGGCCTGAAGGTTTCAATGTTTTCAAGAAGCTTGAGAAGATTTTAAAAAGACGGAGTCAAGCATTTGAAGGTAAAGGGAAAATCGATTGGGCACATGCGGAAACACTTGCATTCGCATCAATATTAAAAGATGGAACGCCGATCCGTTTAACCGGTCAGGATTCCGAGCGTGGAACCTTTGCTCAGCGTCATCTTGTTCTTCATGACGAAAAGTCAGGTGAAGAATATATTCCTTTGCATCATATCCAGGACGGCAATGCTTCATTTGTGGTTCATAATAGTCCATTAACAGAGACAGCAGTTGTGGGATATGAGTATGGATATAATGTTTTTGCACCAGAAACACTCGTTCTTTGGGAAGCCCAATTCGGTGATTTCTCCAATATGGCACAGGTAATGTTCGATCAGTTCATTTCTGCCGGCCGAGCAAAATGGGGCCAGAAAACAGGTCTTGTCATGCTTCTTCCGCACGGTTATGAAGGTCAGGGCCCTGAACACTCCAGTGCCCGTCTTGAAAGATTCCTGCAATTAGGTGGAGAATATAACTGGACAGTTGCCAATTGTTCAACTGCCGGTCAATACTTCCATATATTAAGACGCCAAGCGGCAATCCTTCAAAAGGAAGAAGTTCGCCCGCTTGTTATCATGACTCCTAAGAGCCTGTTGCGAAATCAATTTGCAGCTGTAACTGCAGAAGAATTGGCTGAGGGTGAATTCCATTCCGTCTTAGAACAAAAAGGATTGGGAGAAAATCATGAAGCCGTAGAACGAATTGTAATCGGAAGCGGGAAAATCGCAATTGATCTTGAAGAAAAACTTCAAGGTATTGATGAAACAGATTGGCTTCACATCCTTCGGTTAGAAGAAATTTATCCTTTCCCTAAGAATGATTTAGCAGGCATGCTGGAAAGGTATCCAAATCTAAAAGAACTTGTATGGATTCAGGAAGAACCCAAGAATATGGGAGCTTGGACTTTTGTTGAACCACGACTTCGTGATTTGGCACCCGACGGCGTTGAAGTTCAATATGTTGGCCGCCGCAGACGTTCAAGTCCTTCAGAAGGGGAACCGACTGTACACAAAAAAGAACAAGCACGTATTATTAATGAAGCGTTAACTCGATAAGAAAGAGGAGGACATCACAGTGGCAGAAATCAAAGTTCCAGAATTGGCAGAATCAATTACAGAGGGTACGATTGCTCAATGGTTGAAGCAACCGGGTGATTACGTTGAAAAGGGCGAATACATTGTCGAACTTGAGACAGATAAAGTAAATGTTGAAGTGATCTCTGAAGAAGCAGGAACCATTCAAGAGCTGAAAGCGGATGAAGGTGATACTGTAGAAGTAGGACAGGTCATTGCCATTGTAGGAGAAGGCGGGGAAGCTCCTGCACCATCTGAACAAAAAGGTGAAGAGAAGGAAGCTCCTAAACAAGAGGAGAAAGCGGAAGAAAAATCTCCACAGGAAGAAGAGCCTGCCAAAGAAGATAAAAAGAATCGCCCGATTGCATCACCAGCGGCGCGTAAGCTTGCTCGTGAAAAAGGTATCGACCTTTCCCAAGTTCCTACTGACCCACTTGGACGAGTGCGCAAACAGGATATTGAAGCCTATGAGAACAAACCTGCTTCTGCTCCATCTAAACCAGCACAGGAAGCTAAAAAAGCACCTGCTAAGAAAGATGATGGCAAGCCAGTGGAACGCGAGAAAATGTCGCGCCGCAGACAAACTATTGCAAAGCGTCTTGTAGAAGTACAGCAGACAGCTGCTATGTTGACCACATTCAATGAAATTGATATGTCAGCAGTAATGGAATTGCGTAAACGTAAAAAAGATAAATTCTTCGAGTCTCACGATGTGAGATTAGGGTTCATGAGCTTCTTTACGAAAGCTGTAGTAGCCGCCCTGAAGAAATATCCATACGTGAATGCTGAAATTGACGGTGACGAAATCGTCCTTAAGAAGTATTACGATGTCGGTGTAGCTGTTTCAACAGAAGATGGGTTAGTCGTGCCAGTCGTTAGAGACTGTGAACGCAAAAACTTCGCGGAAATTGAAGGAGAAATCATGGAGTTAGCGACGAAAGCAAGGAATAACAAGCTCTCACTTGCAGACTTAACAGGCGGATCCTTCACGATAACAAACGGTGGGGTATTTGGTTCTTTACTTTCTACTCCAATATTAAACGGACCGCAAGTAGGGATTTTGGGAATGCATACAATTCAACTTCGTCCTGTAGCTATTGATAAGGAAAATATGGAAAATCGTCCAATGATGTATATCGCCCTTTCCTATGATCATAGAATCATCGATGGAAAAGAAGCGGTAGGTTTCCTTGCGATGATTAAAAACTTGCTCGAAAATCCTGAAGACTTGCTTCTTGAGGGATAAACATTCTTGTATGAATAATATAGATGAACCTTTTGGCTGATACATGATGCATGTATCAGCTTTTTTTATTGGCTAGCTCTGAAGCCTGGATTGGTGTTTTTCCTATCTTTTTCACTCTTTTTAACCATCTACATAAAATATAGGAAGATGAAAATATTTTTCCTTAAGGAAAAATTAGGACGAAAGGAGTTAAACATCGTGAATCCACGCCACGCAAAAAAAATTATTTATTATACTTATATTTTTCATAAAATAGGTCTCTTGAATAGTACACAAAAACAACAAATTGAGAATCATTATTGCCAGAAGCGAAGTGATTACTAATGAAGAACAAAAAGACAGACTCTAAAGTGGAGTCTGTCAAAAATTTATTCTCAGGGGGTGAGAATGAAATTTCATATCATTTTATCTTTATTTCCAATGTCATGATTTCCTAAAAGGTTTTAATCCTCGAGTACGGATCTCTTTTCTTAATAATTGAATCCAGTCTTGATCATTCCCTTGTTTCTCAGCATCACGATAAGCTGCCACTAACTGTTCATTACTTAAGATTTTCATGACCAACCTCCTAGGAATGTTTAAAATATAGAATTTTCTATATTTTCTTTATATTTTACATAGAAACGCTGCATTTGAAAAGTGTTTTTTATTCAAATCCATCCAAAGTAGGATTTTAAGGATTTTTGTAGAAATAGGTTTAATTGATAGTTAATTTGTCTAAATAATATAGTTTTATAATAAATTTATTTTTGGTCTTTAAACGCAGCTGTTGATTTCCGTGCAAGACTTCGCTTTCCGCGGGTGACCCGTGAGCCTCCTCGTCGCTGCTCTCCTGCGGGGTCTCACTTGTCTAGCTGCAGGGCTTAGAGGCACATGTCATAAGCCAAACCGACCAAGAAGGCAAAGAGCGCCTTCCAGGCCGATTCGTCTTATGCCACC
>NZ_JBBYAF010000047.1:0-30338 GCF_038405515.1 Rossellomorea oryzaecorticis
CGTGCTTGGTTCCGCCTCTCTTCTTTTTTCCGGGACTTTTCAGCTTCAGCTGAAAAGCGGGTGAAACGAACGTTTCACCCGAATGAGCCAAAAATTATCCTGATGACCCTATTCCTGCAGCTTCTCATGCAGTACTTTCGCAACTGCCTCGGGGATCCCGATATCCTGAAGTTCTTCTACGGTTGCTTCCTTCATCTTTTTCATTGAACCGAAGTGTTTGAGGAGCTGTTTTTTCCGTTTTGGTCCGATTCCGTCAATCTCATCGAGGATGGATTGGAATACGCTTTTTCCACGGAGCTGGCGGTGGAATGTAATGGCGAACCGGTGGACTTCGTCCTGGATTCGCTGCAGCAGGTAAAATTCCTGGCTGCGTTTTTCGAGTGGGACAATCTGCAGCGGATTTCCGTACAGAAGCTCAGATGTCTGATGCTTATCATCCTTTGCCAAGCCGCCAAGAGGTATATCGAGACCAAGCTCGTTTTCAATTACATCCCGGGCCGCTTCGATTTGTCCTTTACCGCCGTCAATGATAATGAGATCTGGAAGAGGAAGGCCATCCTTCAGTACTCTTGAGTACCTTCTTCTTACCACTTCCCGCATTGATTCATAATCGTCCGGGCCTTTGACGGTTTTTATCTTATACTTACGGTACTCTTTCTTGGCAGGCTTTCCATCTATGAATACAATCATGGCAGACACTGGAGCGGAGCCTTGTATATTGGAGTTATCAAACGCTTCGATTCGGAAAGGTGTATAGATCCCCATTTGTTCACCTAACCTTTCAATCGCTTTGATCGTTCTCTCCTCGTCCCTCTCAATCAAGGCAAACTTCTCATCGAGTGCCTGCTTGGCATTTTTCTCCGCCAATTTCACCAGTTCTTTCTTCTTTCCCCGTTTCGGCTGGGTGATCTTGACTTCCAGCAGCTTTGTAGCAAGCTCTTCATCGATCTCCTCGGGAAGAAAGATTTCACGTGGTTTAAAATGATTGGCTTTTGAATAGAACTGACCCAAATATGTGAGGAATTCATCTTCCGGTTCATTGTAAAGAGGGAATAACGACACATCGCGCTCAATCAGTTTTCCCTGCCGTACAAAGAATACCTGTACACACATCCAGCCTTTATCGACTGCATAACCGAAGACATCCCTGTCGGTGAAATCCGTCATCGTCATCTTTTGCTTTTCCATCGTTGCTTCAATATGAAGAATTTGATCACGGAATTCCTTGGCACGTTCAAATTCCAGATTCTCGGAAGCCTCATTCATTTTTCCCGTTAATTCCTTCTTTATCTCTTTGTATCCGCCATTTAGGAATCTGGCAATTTGATCGGTCATCTCCCTGTACGTTTCTTTGCTCACTTCTTTCACACAAGGAGCGAGGCATTGTCCCATATGATAATAGAGACAGACTCTATCAGGAAGTGTTGTACATTTTCGCAGCGGATAAAGACGGTCCAGGAGCTTTTTTGTTTCATTCGCAGCGCCGACATTCGGGTAAGGCCCGAAATACTTCCCCTTGCCCCGCTGCACTTTGCGGGTCGTGATCAAACGCGGATGCCGTTCATTTGTCAACTTGATAAAAGGATAGCTTTTATCATCCTTCAACATCACATTGTATTTCGGATCATATTTCTTTATTAGATTCATCTCGAGCACAAGTGCTTCCAGGTCGGACGAAGTCATGATATATTCAAAGTCTTCTATTTCCCCTACCAGCCTTTGTGTTTTCGCATCATGCGACCCTGTGAAATAGGAACGGACACGATTTTTCAATACTTTTGCCTTACCGACGTAAATAATCGTGCCCTGTCTGTCTTTCATCAAATAGCATCCGGGCTGATCGGGCAGTAAGGCCAATTTATTTGTAATGACAGGATTCACGGTTTCTCCCCCTTCTTCTCTTTCCATTTATATACTTTAATCGTTGAATAGACGGGATCAAACATCTCCTGGGAGTGAAAGGATCCCACTTCAATTATCCTCTCGCCGAGATCCACTCCTTGTTGTTTAAATCCGTTCACAACTCTATTGGTTATATATATATCCTTTCCTGTATGTTTAATATCCTGCAGGAATTGTGAGTACGTTAAGACCCTTTTATGTGAAAAATCCACATCCAAATACGCAAATATCCTCGTTTCTTCCCATGTATATACCATTATAGGAGAGTCATCATTTTTCTCAGAGAAGAAAGCTGCCGACTGATAGACAGCCGGTGGAGTAGCATCATATTCCTTCAGTGCTTTCAATCCGGTACCCATATGGAACATCAGCCATAAGATCAATAAGCCTCTTATGACTTTGGTGACTTCTCGTAACCAGGTGCCGATCAAGAAAAAGCCGAGGAGTAAAGCTAAAGGAAGGATATGTCTCGGTTTATCGATATTCTGAGCAAGCAATCCCCAAAGTAAATAAGATGAAAAACACACAAGGATCAAAAGAGTGCCTCGATCAATATTTTTCCATCGTAATCCTTTTAAATGCTTGAACGCTAATATAAAAAGGAGAATTGAAATGGTCATAATCAATACCGATTGGCTGAACAGTCCATTCCAGAAAATGTTCGTAAATAAATAAGTGCCCGTCCGTTGCAAAACATTGGATTCAGAACCGGCGGCCCCTCCCCATTCTGTGAAATGCCCTCCCGTAAAACCGAACGCAATTTGCATCAAAGTGTTGAGGCTGCCTGTATTGGCTGCCAAAGCGGATACCCACACTCCTTGGGAAATGACAATCAGCAGCAGGTGATATAGGACCGTTCTTGTCTTAGAGTTAAACTCTTCATGTTCTATCCAGAATCGGTACCAATAATAGATGAACCCTAATCCAAATGCAATATAAGAGAGTCTTATCCCCAGCAACAAGGAAAAGAAAACAATCGGAAGCACCGCAGCATCCTTTGTATTAAGCGTGACCGCGCGGTGAAGGCTCCAGAGATACCACCACAATATCGAAATGGCGGCCCCTTCGCTCATGGGCTGCACCATCATGATGCCTGGATAAGAAAGTGAAAAGAGCAGCACAACAGCTATGATTGCTTTTTTCTTGCAGAGGTAATTTCGAAAAAGCCAGAATACAGGAAGAATAGAGCTGATCCATAAAATCGTATTAAATGCCTGCAAGGAACGGATCGGGTCTTCAATGAAAACATGAAGCAGCATTCCGCCTAATATATAAAATGGATAACCTGGAAAGTGAGGCTGCATCTTTAAAACATCGAACTCCAGCACACCTAAAGCATAATCCACTTCATCCCAGCTCGAAGCATAGGAAGGCAGTAGATAAAGCTTATAAGCTGCATAGGCCAAAAACAAACCAGCCGCAGCCATCATCCATCTTTTCAATTGATTGTCATTCGTCATGATTATTTCTCCTATACTGCCTATCAATAATAAAAAACCAACCAGATCAGAAACAAGCTTCTTAGCCTATTGTAAGGCTTTCGAACAATTGTTTCCAATCATTAGTTGGTTTAAAGGGGTCAAGCATTTATTGATTTCATGTCATCGGATTTTTTTATCGTTTTTTTCTGTTGTTCCGGTCCGGCGGGTACAGAGGATTTCCTGAAAGGATTGATGATTTTATCTGTCCTGATCAAGTACATCCATAAGAAAACAAATCCGAAATATAACCAGTATGCCAGAATCTGTTCGACGGTCGGGTTATGGCTGTAGCCGAACATGGCTGCCATAAACAGTCCGACTTGCCCGCTAATGAGGACTTCATTTCCGGTATCACGTTCGTAATGAAGCTCATCCTGAAAATGCTCAGGCATGATTTCCACAATATTATAGACTGCCTCAGGCTTTCCTTCAGCCGTTGTATAAAGAGAGCCCATCTTTCCAAGATCCTGAAGGATTCCTACACCTTGAACAAGTAATCCGGCTGCAATCAGCATGATCAAGACTCCGGTTACATTAAAGAATGTTTTAAGCTTAAACTTCATCGTACCAGAGAAGAAAGCATAACCTAGAACCATTGCCAAAAGTAATCCGCTCAGTGCACCATAGCTGGTAAACACCTTGGTGACATCTCCTCCGCTGATGGCCGCAAAGAAGAATACGGTCTCCACTCCTTCACGCAGTACGATCAGGTAAGAGTGAATGATCATGGCTGAAACACTGCCGGCAGTCAGTGCTGCATTGATTTTTTTCTGCATTTCCGTATTGATGCCTTTGGATTGCTTTTTCATCCAGCCTACCATATGAGTAAGCAGGAATACTGAAGCAAACATGATTCCGACCTTCAAATAAATTTCAGCTCCGAAACTTGAAAAGCCGGTTAGGACAACCTGGAATAACAACGCAACGAGAAAGCTTGATACAAGTGCAAGTACGACTCCGACATATACCCATTTTTTATATTGATCCGCATTCAGCCTTGTTAAATATGATGTGATTAACCCGACGATGAGAATCGCTTCCAATGATTCCCTTAATGTAATCAAAAATGCTTGAAAATCCAAATTACTTCCCCCTTTGTTGCTGCACTACTTTCTATTTTTACGTTTATTCATGACGATAAGAACAATTAATAGCAGGATGAGTGCTATTGAGAAAAACAGCCAGAAGCTTGAGCTTCCACCTTCAGTCAAACCATTCAGCAGACCAAGGTTTTCTTCGTTCAAGTGACTTTCGCCAGCTTCCTCAGAAGGAATCGGAAAAAGCGGCTGCAATTCACCGATAATGGATTCAACTTCTTTGTCGAAGGCCTCGGTATCATTATCTTTACTACCGATCCCGAACAAGCCGGGATTTCCCAATGATTTCAAAGCAGTATCGAATGAAGAATAGATCTTGTCAGCTTGTTCCTGACCCTCTTTTTCTACTACAAAAGGCTCGAGGACATTGTATGTTCCTCTTGCTTTGGCTAAGAGCAGCTTCGCTTGCCCATAGTCATCGAATTGTTCCTGTGCAAAATGCAATCTTCTTTCAATGTTGAGCATCAATGCAGCTCTCCAGCTTTTTAATAAGAGCTCTTTATCCTTTTCTTCAAATGCTTTATCTATATCAGGTGTAACTTTTGAGAAATACAAGTCAAAATCTTTTTCATATGAACCATAGATTTTCTTCGCGTTATCCCAATCGTCATTTTCCAAGCTTGTTTCCAACTCTTTATACGCTTCTGCGATTTTCTCTTCTCCCGGATCTCCATAGGAGTAAGCTGAAGCATGAGAAGGCAGCAATATGTAATTGAGAATAAATATCAACGAAAGACCAAAAAAAAGACTTTTTTTCATATGGAAATCCTCCTGTTCATTTCAATGATAATGATTATCATTTTACTTGTCAATACATTATCAAAGGCTTTCGGCATCAGGTTGTGACACTTTGTGAACGTTTTCTTCAACTTCAACTTTTGTGACCGGTCGCTTCATCTCATTGAAAATGGCGGGAATCACATTAAACATATAAGCTTGGAACTTGATGAACGACTGTCCTTTGGTCCGGACTGTGTAGGTAATCGGCACTTCTTTCATCCGGAAGCCTTTTCTCATAATGTTCAGCGTCACTACTTGAGCATAGTTATAGTCATGAATGATTTCTGCATGCTCCAACACTTGCTTTGAAAATGCCCTCATCCCTGATTGTCCGTCATAGATCCATGTTCTAAGTAAAATGGATTGTAAAAATGTAAAACAATAATTACCTAAACGACGGTGTATTCTCATGCCTTCAATCGTACCTTTGAACCGCGAACCCATTGTATAATCAGCTTCATTCTCGAAGATAGGCTGCAGGATATTCGGGATTTGCCCGGCTGGATATTCCCCGTCCGCATCGATCATGACTCCGATATCGGCTCCCATATTCAACGATTCTTTCAACCCTCTTCTCACTGCAGCGCCAAGACCCGTGTTCTTATCCATATGTATGATCGCATCTGCACCTGCTTCTTTCGCAGCGTTAACAGTTTCATCAGTGGATCCATCATTAATGACCAAAACTTCTACCGTAACATCGGGGTGAAACCTTCTGGGAATGTCCCGGATGACATCCCCGATGGTTTCTTCTTCGTTGTAAGCAGGTAAAAAAACAACAACTTTTTGCTTATTCACGATGCTCTTCCTTTCTTTTGAATGCTTCTTCCAGTACAGGCCCTCTCGCATGACTCGGGAAAGGGGCTCCGAGTAGATGGGCGATCGTACTTGCCATCGAAACAAGACTATGTCTGGCTTCAACCTTGCGACCTTTGTGAATACCAGGTCCATGCATGATGAATGGAACAAAACGTTCACCCTCATCGAGATGGCCGTGCCCGCCGATTCCATCCGCCTGTCCATGGTCCGCACAAATGATCAGTGTCGTATCCTCCATCTTCCCTTCTGCTTTCATCCAGCCCACGAAATCCTCAATCAGACTGTCAGCTTCTTTTATCTTTTGCAAATATTCATCATATAAAACACCGCGGCTGTGACCGGTCTGGTCCGTACCGATCATTTGGACAATAAACAAATCTGGATCCTGCTCTTTCATTATATGTTTGGCCTTTTTCATGATCGTAGGATCCGCTTTATCATTGTGCATAACGGCGGTGTATGTTTCAACGTCCTCACCCATGGAATCGACGAGATGGGCGACACCCAGCAGTCTTCCTTTTTTCCCGACCTTGCGCAATGAATCAAAGATGCTTTCCACTTTGATCCCGAGCTTCCACACCATATTCGACGTTATGCCATGTTCATGAGGATAGGTTCCTGTGAACATGGAAGAAAAGCAGACGACCGTTCTCGCAGGATAGACCGTTTCCATATTCGTGAACTCGGTGCCTTCTGCTTTCAGTGAATCCAGAAAAGGTGTATCAGCATCCTGAAAACGTTCTTTTCTCATACCGTCCACCACGATGACCACCACTTTATCCGAATGAGCTTCGCTGCTTCCTTCTAATTCTGATGCATATTCCTCATACATCTTTGGCTTCCAGTCAAACAAATAACGGTGGAGAATGAAGGTGAACAGGAAAATCCCCGCATAGAAGCTGAGCATGTTTACGACCGGCAAGTCTTGTCCCGTACTTAAAAGTGAAGTGGTATATTCCCAGATTGACAGCAATAGCAGAAACTTAGGCAGCTGCTCCTGGGCATTTCCGCTCGTTGAATCACTGTTTTTCAACACCAGCTTCCAGAAACGGGTAAAATTCAGCCATGACGTACCGATTCGCAGATGATAATACAATGTCCCCCAGAAGAGGATCGTAAAGAAAAAGTAAAGTCCTGCTGCAAACAGCATCAGGGACAGGTTCCATTCCCAGCCTATAATAGAGAAAGCAACGACCGGGATCCAAAGATAATTTCTTAAAAACAGTGGAAAATCATAAATGAAATATACTACAAACAGCGGAAGTGTAACCGCCAGGCCTGCCAGAAAGCTCAGCCAAAACGAAGGTGATGCCATGTCCCCGATATGATAAAGAAGCATTGTCCCAACCGTAAAGATTGGGGTGAACGGCTTCCCTTCATTTAATAAATTCCAGCATCGCGCGGCGAATTTCTCGAATTTAGATGCGCTTTTCATTGAAGTCTCTCCTTTCTTTCACTAAAGCAGTCAATTTCTTAAATGTAATTGGATATCTAATAAGTGCATAAATCCCTGCAGCATAAGAGAACAGGAATTTCATGAGATGTGTCACGATGGCCAGCTGCAGCCCCTCGTTCCAAGGAATGCTGAAACGGCTGAGCCCGAAAGCCATTATCGGTTCGTAGTTCGCCACCCCGCCGGGAGTGATTTGAAACACTTGTCCAAGGATGGTCAAACTATTTACCCAAATAGCCTCCCATACGGAAAGATCAGCTGCTGCCGCTATGCAAACAGCAAGAAGCAAAGCAGCCTCGAGGACCCAGCTTATAAATACCAGAACGAATGAGTAGAAGAATTCTATTCCCTTTGAAAGTGAAACCAGTACCTTCCATTGTTGTATGATGAATTCCCTTTTCCAGAGAAAAACAAGTACAACAGCAAGAATACCAGCTGCACCGGCCACTGCGGGGATCAGCGGTGACACTATCAAGAAATTGAAGGTCATTCCCAAAGAAACCAGAATAAACAGGCTGAATATATCCATCAGCCTGACGATGATAACAGATTGGACTGACACTGATTTACTTAGATTCTCACGCTCGAAAAAAATATAGGAACGGACAATGTCCCCACCCTTGAAGGGCAGCAGATGATTTGATGCAAGACTGTACCATAAACCATACATCGCACTGGAAAGACGGATAGAATGGCGAAGCAGGATTTTCATGGCGAAACCTTTCAAGTAAAAAGACATTCCATATAATGCTGTGCCTGTCAAAATGATAAGCGGGTGTTCCACAACCCTGTTAATCAATATGAAAAACTGCCCTCCATCCCAGCCCGTGGCTATAAACCATATAAAGGTACACGCTATCCCCATTCCCACGGCATATTTGATCAGTTTATAGAAATTTTTCATTGCTCTCAGCCCACTGGATCGTTTTTTTCAATCCTTCTTCAATGGTCGTTTTCGGAGAATAATTGAGATGATTCATCGCTTTTGATAAATCTGAATGGGTGGATAACACATCCCCTAAACGGTAATCGGTAAAATCCAGTTTCATGGAGGGGAAGGAGCTCTGTAGGATTTCCAAAAGCCTCAGCATTTTCACTTCTCGTCCACTGCCAAGATTATAGATTTCTCCATTTCTGCCATGCAGCAGTGTCAAATGTATACCTTCCACGATGTCATCAATGTATGTATAATCCCTTCCGCTGTCAGCACCAAATATGGAGATCGATTCACCTTTCATTGACTTCTTAATGAACTTGGGAATCGCCATATCCGGTCTTGCCCATGGTCCGTATACAGTAAAAAACCTCATGATATTCAGCTTCAATCCGTACATTCCCGCGTACATATGACAGAAGCTTTCAGCACTCCACTTCGAGGCTGCATAGGGGGAGACGGTCTTTCCATCTGCATCTTCCTCTTTCAATGCAGCTCCGGGCTTGTCACCGTAAACGGATGATGACGAAGCAAACAGGAATCGACCTGTCCCTGCTTCTCCGCATGCTTCCAATATATTGATCGTCGCCTTTATATCATAATCCACATATTTCAGCGGTTCCTCAATTGAATAAGCGACCCCAGGGAGAGCTGCCAAATGAATGACCGCATCGGGACGGATTTTTTTCATGATGGCTTTGATCGCTTCACGATCCAATAAATCCACTTTATGAAAATCATTCATTGGAAAGTTGATGACCTCTAAATGATGTTTCTTCCTTTCGGACGGGTAATACGAATGAAGGCTATCAATGATGATGACCCTGTGGCCTTCATTTAACAGCCTGCCGGCAAGATGCATGCCGATAAATCCCGCGCCGCCTGTCAGTACAATTTTCACGTTTATCACACTCGCTTTTACACAATAGCTTTAGTTTAGCATAGAAATGAAAAGAAGATTACACAAAAATAGAGGCGGACCCACATCAAAGGGCCAGCCTCCATTCAATTTCTATTATAGTTGGTTCAGGATGTCGAGAATAGCTTCACTATGCTGTTTTGCTTCATCTGCTTTTTCTGAAGAAACTGCTTCAAACCATTTCTTGGAGTGATCAAACAACTCTTTTGATTTTTCCTCTCCAAGCTTGTTCTTGATATTCACTTCCAGCATTTTGCTGAACATATTTCCTTCCATCGCTTGTTCCCTTGCTGAAGCCACTTCACCTTTTTCAAGTGATTCAGTCACTTTCTCGTGATACCCTTTAACTTTTCCTGTGATGGCTTTCGTATAAAGGCTGTTTACTTTTTCAGCATCAATTGTAGCAGGATCATTTTCTAAAGAGAAAATTTCATTCAGCTCTGTTGCAGCTGCTTCATCACCGCCTGATAATGAACCTTTGATTGCTTGAAGGAATCCATATCCTTCAGCTTGCATAATGGAGAGTTCTTCCTTATTTCCTTCTTCAACTGCTTTGCTGATTTTCTCCCCATATGAATTCGAAGCCATATAATAGCTTTGGTAGATCGCTTTATCTGTCACTTGTTTGTACACAGAGAAATCTTCTGCATTTGAATTGGCAATCGCTTCTTCTTGTAAAGAAAGACCATTGTTGATGTTTTCAACCATGCTGGATTCGCCGGATAGCTCATAGTAGCTGTCACGCTTCTCCGCAGTCGGAATAAATACGTTTTCCGCTAGATACTTCACTTCTTCCATTTTCTTTGAAGCATCATCAGCTTTGCCTGCTTTTAAGTCTTCAGCCGCTTGTCCTTGAAAGCCTTTTTGAACTTGATAGAAATAAGATTGAGTCACTTTATCGATTAGCTGGCGTGCAACGTCTTTATCAAGGTCTCCTGATTCCCCGCCTGAAATCGCAGCTTCAACCGCCTGAGAAAATTCACCGTTCACTTCATTTACATGTGCCTGTAATTCAGAAGTGTAGATGTCATTTACTTTGTTCCAATCCACTTCTTGATCTTCTTTCATTTTTTCCAGTTCTGCTTTCATATCAGAGTATGCTTTAACCTGAGCTTCTGATGTCAGCTTTGCGTCATCTTTCTTATCATCTTTTGATTTCTCTTGACTCTCTTCAGCGGACTTCTCTTCCTTTGGCTCTTCTGATGCGCTTGAGCATCCTGCCAGTACTGTACCTGTCAATAGAAATGCCGTAAAGATTTTAGCTAATTCTGACTTCCTCATATGTATGTACCTCCAAGAAATAATTGATAATGATTTTCATTCACATTATATCGAGAACCATTCTCATAGTCAACGAAAATTTGTAATCTCTCTTTTAAACACCGCTGTTGATTTCCGTGCAAGACTTCGCTTTCCGCGGGTGACCTGTGAGCCTCCTCGTCGCTGCGCTCCTGCGGGGTCTCACATGTCCAGCTGCAGGGCTTAGAGGCAAATGTCATAAGTCAAACGGACCAAGAAGGCAAAGAGCGCCTTCCAGGTCGGTTTGACTTATGCCAACCGCCTCTGAGCAAAGCCCTTCCGCTTTTCGAATTGGCCACTTCTCCCGCAAGAGTCTTCGTCTTGCACTCCAATCAACAGCTGGAACTGCTCCAACCATTTGTTTGCATAAAAAAAGCCGAGGCTTTAGGCCCCGGCTTTTTCGATCAATACTTATTATGCGTGTTTGTTCAATAGTTCTGCTAGTGCTTCTTTCGGCTGGAATCCGATTACTTTATCCACTACTTCTCCGTCTTTGAGGACAACTAGTGTCGGGATGCTCATTACACCATATTTTCCAGCTGTTTCTTGGTTTTCATCTACGTCAACTTTGACGATTTTTACTTTGTCACCCATTTCACTGTCAAGCTCTTCTAAAACAGGAGCGATCATTTTACAAGGTCCGCACCAAGGAGCCCAGAAGTCTGCCAGTACAAGTCCAGAGTTTGTTTCATTTCCGAAATTTTGATCAGTAGCATTTGTAATTGCCATAAGTATATGCCTCCTAAATTCAATGAATATAACGTAAGTATATCACCGATAACATCGCTATGCTATAAATCTGCTCGTTGGTAATATACCCTTTGGTAAACGTTCTATACAGACCTTCAAAAAATTACACTTTAAACACCGCTGTTGATTTCCGTGCAAGACTTCGCTTTCCGCGGGCGGCCGGTGAGCCTCCTCGTCGCTGCGCTCCAATCTACAGCTAGAACAGGTAATAATAACAAACACCCTTTTAACAGAGCAAAAAATAAGGAGTAACCACATGTGGCTACTTCCTTATATACTCTTATGTTATTTACCCGTTCTTTTGTTTTTAAAACTCACGAATTATGAAGATGCGACTTTAAGCTTTTTGAATTCTTCTGTCAGCATCGGAACGACTTCGAAAAGGTCACCTACGATACCATAATCGGCAACATTGAAGATATTCGCTTCTGGATCTTTGTTGATTGCAACGATTACTTTAGAGTTGGACATTCCGGCTAAATGCTGGATTGCTCCAGAAATTCCGCACGCGATATAAAGGTCTGGTGTGACAACCTTTCCTGTCTGTCCGATTTGTAATGAGTAATCACAGTAATCTGCGTCACAGGCTCCGCGTGAAGCACCTACTGCACCCCCAAGAACATCTGCCAATTCTTTAAGAGGTTCAAATCCGTCTTCACTTTTCACTCCGCGTCCGCCGGCAATGATGACTTTTGCTTCAGATAAATCTACACCTTCACTTGCTTTGCGGACTACATCCTTGATGATTGTACGCAGGTCTTTCACATCAACCGACAATGAAGATACTTCGCCCGTGCGAGAATCATCTTTTGCCAAAGGTTCGATATTGTTTGGCCGGATTGTAGCAAAGATCAAACCGTCTGTAACGATTTTCTTCTCAAATGCTTTACCTGAGTAAATAGGACGTGTGAAAACAAGGTTTCCGCCCGCTTCTTCAAGGTGAGTCGCATCAGAAATCAGCCCAGTGCTTAATTTGCTTGCAAGCTTTGGTGACAAATCTTTTCCTAATGCAGTATGACCGAAGATGATCCCTTCTGGTTTTTCCTGCTCGATGACAGCCATCAGCGCCTGTGAATAGCCGTCTGAAGTATATTGGTCAAGCTTATCGTTTTCAACAGCGATTACTTTATCTGCACCGTATTGGATCATTTCCTGCCCTAAAGCGCTTACACTTTTGCCTGCTAAGACTGCAATGACTTCTCCGCCTTCTGCAACTGTTTTACCTGCAGCAATCGTTTCAAAAGAAACATTACGCAATGACCCGTCTCTGACTTCTCCTAGTACCAATACTTTTCTTGCCATGTTAAATACCCCCTGAGTGTTAGTTGATTGTGATTAGATAAGTTACTAAAGACTCGATCCGAAATTATACTACTTTCGCTTCGTTGCGAAGAAGCTGTACAAGCTCTGATACTTGGGCGTCCAGCTCGCCTTCTAATACTTTTCCTGCTTCTTTCTTAGGCGGTAAGTAGATTTCGATTGTTTTCGTTTTTGCTTCTACATCATCTTCATCCAGATCTAAGTCATCAAGTTCTAATTCTTCAAGAGGCTTTTTCTTCGCCTTCATGATTCCAGGAAGAGATGGATAACGAGGCTCATTCAATCCTTGCTGCGCCGTCACCAATAAAGGCAGTGAAGTTTCGATTACTTCAGAGTCACCTTCAACATCGCGGGTAACCGTTACTGTTTCACCATCGATATCCAACTTCGTGATCGTGGTTACGTAAGGAATATCCAGCTGCTCAGCTACGCGCGGCCCTACTTGCCCGGAACCTCCATCAATTGCCACGTTTCCGGCAAGAATCAAGTCAACTTCCTGTTCTTTTAAGTATTGAGACAGAACCGATGCCGTTGTGAATTGATCTCCATAATCAAGATCATCTTCTGTATTGATTAACACAGCTTTATCTGCTCCCATTGCCAAAGCTGTTCTTAATTGCTTTTCACTTTCTTCTCCGCCGACAGTCACGACTGTCACTTCCCCGCCATGGGCATCGCGGACTTGAATGGCTTCTTCCACCGCATACTCATCGTATGGATTTATAATAAATTCAGCCCCATCTTCTGCGATTTGACCGTTTTGGATCGAAATTTTCTCCTCAGTATCAAACGTTCTTTTCAAAAGTACATAGATGTTCATTCGTAAGTCCCTCCTAATAATTAAAACATTCTTTCCCTTAAAAAGATTTTGAAAATTTAGCCCCTTTGAAGGGGCAGTGCGTACGGAATGATACCGTTTTCACACTACCCTTGTCTTGATTTTACTATATTAATAGAATGTTTACTAGCCTTTAAAGTCAGGTTCTCTCTTTTCTATGAAAGCAGAAATGCCTTCTTTCGCATCATCAGAAACAAAGACGTCTCCGAACAAATCAGATTCCCTCATGACTCCTTCATAGAATCTGTCATCTTTTGTATAGCTCAGCAGCTCAATTGCAGCTTTCATGGCGCCAGGGCTCTTCTTGGCGATTTTATGTGCCATTTCTTCAGCCTTGGTGAATAGTTCATCTTCCTTGTATGCTTTGTTGGCAAGTCCCCATTGGACTGCTTCCGTGCCGCTGATCGGTTCACTCGTCAAAAGCATTTCTGCTGCCTTTGCCCTGCCGACAAGTTTAGGAAGACGCTGCGATCCTGCAAAACCAGGGACAAGTCCTAATTGCAGTTCCGGAAGGCCAAGTTTTGCGTTCTCTGTGACAAGACGGATATGACAGCCCATCGCAAGCTCAAGGCCCCCTCCTAGTGCGGCACCGTGAATCGCTGCGATGATTGGCTTAGAGAAGTTTTCCATCCGTTCGAAAACATCCTGTCCTTTTTTGGCAAGCTGGGAAAATTCCTCTCCCGTTTCAATCGTTGTGAATTCTTTTATATCCGCTCCCGCAGAGAAGAAACGTCCTTCACCTTTTAGAAGAATGACCCTGACTTCAGGGTT
Source organism: Rossellomorea oryzaecorticis (assembly GCF_038405515.1). Classification (GTDB taxonomy): domain Bacteria; phylum Bacillota; class Bacilli; order Bacillales; family Bacillaceae_B; genus Rossellomorea; species Rossellomorea oryzaecorticis_A. The sequence goes on from NZ_JBBYAF010000047.1 coordinate 14,364, forward strand.
TCCTTCCAGTTCGTCAAGAATGGCATCGATTTCCCTTATCAGGCCGCTTGCGAGTGCATTCGCAGGCGGGCGTTGTATGGTAACATGCGCTACCTTTCCTTCTAATGACCATGATAAATTCTCCATCTCTCATCCCCCTAAACTAGTTTAGTTCCTGCCGCCACACCCATGAAGTAATAGTTTGTGAATAGCAGGGACTTGAGCTGCCAGATCATACTTTTGATCATTCATTACCCAGGTTGTGACCATTTCGTCCAGTGTCCCGAATATCATTTGACGTGCAAGGCGCACCTCTAGGTCTTTCGGAAGTTCACCGGCTTCCACTCCGCTTATTAAAATTTTATCAACCAATTGAAGATATCCTTTTAATACATCGTTGATCTTTGCCCTGATATCCTTATTGGATTGACGGAGCTCAAGCTGTGTGACAATCGCTAAATGATGATCTTCTGATAGAAGCCTGCAATGATTTTCTATCATCACTAATAATTTCTCTGAAACCGTCTGTTTTCCTGCTATAACTTCTTCGATTTTTTCAACAAAGATGGACATCTTCTCTCTGAATAAGGAAATCAGAATGTCTTCTTTGTTTTTAAAATAAAGATAAATGGTCCCATCGGCGACGCCGGCTTGTTTGGCAATCTTCGAAACCTGTGCCTGGTGATAACCATTTTCGGCTATAACGACGACGGCAGCATCAATGATTTGTTTGTATTTCGGTTTATTTCGTTTCATAGTTAGTTGACCTGCCTTATCAAAATATGAATGAATGGTCATTCATATTTAAATAATAAAATGTATGTGTATAATTGTCAAGAAGTACCCTTGTCCAATTATGTTTTAAAAAGAAAGCGAATCTATTTAAGATCCCCTAATTTGATTTTAACTTAATTTCTGTTCTTCTTCTATCTTTTTCCGTTCTTCATCCACGAGAGCTCTTCGCAAGATCTTTCCAACAGCGGTTTTAGGAAGTTCTTTTCTGAATTCATAAATCCTCGGCACCTTATAGGCAGCGAGATATTTGCGTGAAAACTCATCCAGTTCTTTTTCTGTCAGTGACTCTCCCTCTTTAAGCACAACATACGCTTTGACCGTTTCCCCCCTGTAAGGATCAGGAACTCCTGCTGCCACCACTTCTTGAATGGCTGGATGTTCATATAATACTTCTTCTATTTCCCTTGGATAAATATTAAAGCCTCCAGCTATGATCATATCTTTTTTACGGTCCACCACGTAGAAATAGCCTCTTTCATCCATGTATCCCAGGTCTCCGGTCAGCAGCCATCCATCCTTTAATGTCTGCTCGGTTTCTTCGGGACGATTCCAATAACCTTTCATGATCTGAGGACCTTTGACGACAATTTCGCCTATCTCGTTAGGGGGCAGCGGTTCGCCTGTTTCAAGGGAGAAGACTGCACTATCTGTACTCGGCCAAGGCAGTCCGATACTTCCTTTAATCCTTTCTTTATCCCACAGGAAGTTTGCGTGAGTAACAGGAGAGGATTCCGTCAATCCGTATCCTTCCACCAGTTTTCCTCCGGTGACTTCTTCAAATTTCTGCTGGACTTCTACCGGGAGGGGGGCACTTCCACTGAGACATGAATCGATCGATGACAGATCATATTTCTTCAGGTCTGGGTGATTCAATAAGCCGATATAGATTGTCGGTGCACCAGGGAATAAAGTTGGTTTCTCCTTCTGTATCGTTTTTAATGTAGTTTCAACATCAAATTTAGGGAGGAGGATCATCTTGTATCCTTGCATCACTGAAAGAATCATTACGGCTGTCATACCGTACACATGGAAGAACGGAAGAATGCCGAGGATCTTCTCTTCCCCTTTTTTACACTTATAGAGCCAGGCATCACACATTGAAGCGTTTGCCACCAGATTTTTATGCGTGAGCATTACTCCTTTGGGGAACCCTGTCGTTCCTCCTGTATATTGCAGAAGGGCTATGTCATTTTCAAAATCAAATTCCCCCGGAATCGGTTCAGCCTTTGAAGCAGCCATGATGTCTTTGAATAAATGATTTTGTTCAGAAGGTTCGACTTTAACAACGATCCCGTACTGTTTCTTTTGAATGAAAGGATAAATCATGTTCTTTGGGAATGGCAGATAATCTTTGATAGCGGTTACAATGATATGCTCAAGATCTGTTTCTTTCATGACTTTCGATACTCTAGGATAAAGAATGTCCAAGGTAAGGATCGCTTTTGCACCCGAATCCTTCATTTGATATTCAATTTCTCTTTCCGTATACAGCGGATTGGTTTGAACCACCACTCCCCCTGCATAAAGGACCCCGTAATACGCAATGACTGATTGAGGCGTATTCGGAAGCATGATGGCGACACGGTCCCCCCGCTCGATTCCGAGCCCCTTTAAGTAATTGCCAAACTTCAATGCCGAATCGTACACTTCCCGATACGTCAATTCCTTCCCCATAAAGTGGATGGCCGATTTAGATCCGTAAAGCTCTGCAGCCTCGGTCAAAAAAGAGTGCAGAGGCTTCGCCGGCAATATTAATTCACCGGGAATTTCGTCAGGATACTCTGCAAGCCAAGGTTTCGTCATTGTAATCCCTCCTCCAGAATTTTTAGAAAATTTAGTTCTTTTTACTATTATAATATAAGGGGACATCAGTTACAATTTGAATTACCTTTCAACCACGACTTAATTCCTACTTGTTTGTATTGAGGATCGAGGACAAATTTATTTTATTAGATGCTTCTCTATAAGATATGATTGAAGGCTTTTCCCACATTCCTGGCACGCTATTAAACCTTCCCCTCCGCCTTATGGCCCACCAAATCAGCAGTTCCTATACCATTTGACCGAATATTTAGAAACCTTATCTTTTTTGCAGCTGAACATGTTACACTGTTGGTGAAACGTTTCGATTACAAATTTTGAAAGGGGTATTGAGTTTGAAAAAGAAAATCAGTCTGTTTACTATTTTATGTCTTTTCACGAGCCTTCTTTACATCCCGGCCGCTTCTGCTCAGGGGACGGATGGGCAGGAAACGGCTTTGCGCGCTGAATTGAAAGCGATTGCAGCAAAGACCTATAAGTTTTACGAAGATCATACGGACCCGGATACCGGTCTTACGTTCGACGAAACCCGCTACACGGCTGAAGGCAAGAAAAATGCAGCACACACTTCGCCAACGAATATCGGAATGTACATGATGAGTACAGTTTCTGCTCAGGAAATGGGGTTCATCACTAAAGAAGAAGCGGTCGATCGAATACAAGTTACGTTGAATACATTGGAATCATTGAAAAAATGGAATGGCTTATTTTATAACTGGTACTACACCGAAGACGGTTCGCTGAAAACAGACTGGGGCCAATTCATCTCACAAGTTGATAACGGATGGCTGTCTGCAGGTTTGATCGTAGTTGGACAGGCTTATGAAGAATTGAATGACCAGACCAGCAAACTGGTTGAAAATATGAATTACACTACCCTTTATGATCCAGAAGTGGGTAAATTTCGTGGAGGATACGATGTGGCCAAAGGAAAAATGACTGACCATCACTATGGGCTCCTCTATACAGAACCACGCGTGGCAAGTTATATTTCAATTGGTAAAGGCGATGTCCCGAGCGAGCACTGGTGGAAACTGGAGCGTACCATTCCAGCCGAATGGGACTGGCAGTCTCAAATTCCACAGGGTTATTACGCGGAGTATGACGGAGTCTCCGTTTTTGAAGGCCACTATGAATACAACGGCGTGAAATTCGTTCCGAGCTGGGGAGGCAGTATGTTCGAGGGCTTGATGCCGGGCATCGTATTAAAAGAAAAAGAACTGGGCAAGAATGCACTTGGCTTGAATAATCAACGCCATGTCGAACTTCAGATCCAGTATGCCAAAGATAAAGGATACAAAGCATGGGGCTTCTCCCCAGCTGCTACTCCGGACGGCTACAGTGAATTTGCAGCTACGCCGCTTGGTACTTCCGGCTATGGAGACAAATCCACCGTCACACCTCATGCAACATTCCTGGCTTTAGAATATGCACCAGATGAAGTACGGAAGAACATCAAAGTGCTAAAAGAGATGAATACTTACGGGAAATACGGATTCTATGACTCGGTCAACGTCGAAACAGGTGAAATCGCGAAAGCCTACCTTGCACTCGATCAAGGCATGATCATGGTATCAATCGCAAACTACCTAAAAGACGGAGTCATCCGTGACCACTTCCACCAAGATCCGATCGGAAAAAATCCTGAGGAACTATTGAAGAAGGAAGTATTTTCAATTCAATAATGTAATCAAGAAGGCGGCTGGGACAAAAGTGTTTTAGTCTAAGTAATACCCGAACTAATTTGAATTCCAGGATTCAATTAGTTTGGGTTTTTTATTGGTTGTGTTCCAATGTGCATTTAGTTTTCGGGTTGTTCCAGCGGTTGATTGGAGTGCAAGACGAAGACTCCTATCAGAAAAGCGGAAGGGCTTTGCTCAGAGGCGGGTGGCATAAGCCGAATCGGTCATGAAGGCGTTCTTTGCCTTCTTGGCCGGTTTGGCTTATGACATGTGCCTCTAAGCCCTGCAGCTGGACAGGTAAGTCCACCACAAGGTGCGACGAGGAGGCTCACGGGTCACCCGCGGAAAGCGAAGTCTTGCACGGAAATCATTAGCGGTAATTAGAGCCTGAGCTAAAAATGTTCGTCTTTCAGGAAATAAAAAGACTGCCTCATCCAACGAGACAGCCCTCCTGCTAAACAAAGAACAACATATAAATAATACCGACCAAGATAAATCCTCCGCACAAAACGAGTAAGACCTTCGCTAATGTTTCCATAATTCCTCTCCTTAAGAAATCCCTGCTCCTATGACATACGATAATCCCACGGAAATGACAAGTGAAATAAAGCCGACCGCACGGTTATCATTTGCAATTTCTTCATCTATTTTGAACTTCGGGGTTAGAAATTCATAAATGAAATAGCCGATCAGCAGCAGGAAAAAACCGAAGACTCCCCAGCCGATCGTTGTGAGGATGGTTTCATGCTGCTGAATGGAATAACGGAAAATATTCGCAATCCCGAATATTTTCCCGCCGGTAGCCATCGCAACGGCCAGGTTTCCTTTTTTGATTTCTTCCCAGTTTTTATATTTAGTGACCAGTTCGAATACTGTTAAGAAAAGGATGAGACATAATATGACAACGCTATAATTTCCTGCCGTGTGAATGTATTCATTCTCCCAAAAATTCTCCATTGTTCTTCTCCCTTTTCTTCCTTATTTGAACTTCACTACAGTGACACCCGTTCCACCTTCGCCAGCATCACCGAAGCGGATACCTTTAACCGCACGATGATTCCTTAAATATTCCTGTACCCCCTGCCTCAAAGCTCCGGTTCCCTTACCATGGATGATTGACACTTGAGGATAGCCGGCGAGAAGGGCATCATCGATATATTTTTCGACCCTGGATATGGCATTATCGAACCGTTCCCCTCTTAAGTCCAGCTCCACGCTTACGTGGAAATCCTTTCCTTTAACAACAGCCAACGGTTTAGTTTCAACCTTTTTCTGGGTTTGGATGAATTCAAGGTCTGATTCTTTCACTTTCATTTTCATGATACCCATTTGAACCTGCCATTCCTTGTCAGACACCCTTTCAACAAGGTGGCCTTTCTGGTCAAAGCTTAGTACTTTCACTTCGTCACCAGGATGGAGTTCACGTTTAGTGCTTTGCGCCTTCCTTTTTTGATCCGAAGATTTCGGAAGGGACGGTGCTGCTTCCTCCAGTTGTTTTCTTGCCTGGATCAATTCATGCTCTTTGATTTGAGCCGATTTTTCCTGCTGCATTTTCCGTAAATCTTTGATGACCTGCTCTGCTTCTTCTTTTGCTTTTTCAACTACTGTTTCTGCTTTTTGCTGAGCTTTTTCAAACATTTGATCTTTCTTTTCATAGTACTCCATCATTTGCTTTTGCATGTCTTTATGCATTTTTTCTGCTTGCTTTAAGAATTCATGGGCTTCTTCCAGTTCTTTTTCACCCTGACGCCTGCTTTGTTCCAATGAGGCAATCATATTTTCAACTTCTTTGCTGTCTGTGCCAATATGAGATTTCGCCCGCTGGATGACCGTCTCTGATAAGCCTAAACGTTTGGAAATCTCAAATGCGTTACTTCTTCCCGGAACACCCAACAGCAGCTTATAGGTAGGACTCAGCGTTTCAACGTTAAACTCCACGCTTGCGTTTACGACCCCATCCCGGTTGTAACCGTATGCTTTTAATTCAGGGTAATGGGTAGTCGCAACCACTCTCGCACCTTTTCCATGGACTTCATCTAAAATGGAGATGGCGAGTGCGGCACCTTCCTGAGGATCGGTACCTGCTCCCAGCTCATCAAATAAGACAAGGCTTTCGTGATCCACTTTGTTTAATATCTCCACAATGTTGACCATGTGAGAAGAGAATGTACTCAGACTTTGCTCGATCGATTGTTCGTCCCCTATATCAGCATAGATGGAATGGAAGATTCCCACTTCGGATCCATCCAGTGCAGGAATCGGGAGACCGGCTTGTGCCATGATGTTTGTGAGTCCAAGGGTTTTCAGTGTGACCGTTTTTCCCCCGGTATTCGGACCAGTGATGACGATGGATGAGAAATCATTGCCTAGTTCGATATCATTGGCAACCGCTTCTTCTATCGGCAGCAACGGGTGACGGGCTTTATTTAATTTGATGCGTCTGTCATTGTTGATGATCGGCTTGGAACCTTTGATGGACTTTCCAAATTTAGCTTTTGTAAACATGAAATCAATATCTGATAACACACTTACAATCAGCAGCAATTCTTCACCTGATTCTTGTACTTTTGCAGAAAGTTCAAGAAGGATCTTTTCAATTTCATTCTGTTCTTTCAACCGCAGCTCGCGAAGTTGATTATTTAATTGAACAATCGCTTCCGGTTCGATAAAGAGCGTCTGTCCGGAAGATGACTGGTCATGAATGATACCCCCATAGTGCCCTCTGTACTCCTGCTTTACAGGGATGACGTATCGATCATTCCGGATGGTGATGATGGCATCGGATAACATTTTAGATGCATTGGAAGAGCGGATCATGCGTTCGAGCTTTTCCCGGATTCTTCCTTCGTTTGCACGCAGCTGTGTGCGGATCGTACGCAGGGTATCACTCGCTGAGTCCAGAATTTCCCCATTATCGTCTACGACACTGCGAATTTCCTGTTCTAAATGAGGCAGCGGTATGATGGAATCCAATTTAGCCTGCAACAGGGGAATGGAAACTTCATCATCCACTAATTCTTCAACGAACGTTTTAAGCTTTCTGCTTGCCCGTATCGTACTCCCTACCTGCACCAGTTCACCGGGAGACAGCATTCCCCCGATTCCAGCACGTTTCACATGAGGACGGATATCAAAAATCCCCCCAAGTGGTGCATGACCTTTTAAGCGGAGGATTGTCATCGCTTCATCCGTTTCCTCATGCATGTCTGTAATTTCTTCAAAGTCAATCGATGGAGTCAGGGTTGACACTCTTGCATGCCCGAGGGCAGAGGCGGCAAACTCTTTTAACAATTCTTTTATTTTATCAAATTCCAGTGTTTTCAGTACTTTAGGATTCACAGACTTTATTCCACCTTTTATAAGAAAAGCGCAAGCGCCTTGTTCAGCCGACAAACGCTTCAGGGCCGACCGGTGAAGTCGTTCTTTGACTTCAATGACCGGACCCGAAACGTCTCGAGGGGCTAGGCGCTGGAGCTGGCCCTTTCTCAAATTTAAGTAATGTTTTTATCCCGTTTTAGAATCAATCATTTCTATTTAAAAAGTTTAACAGTTCTTCTTTATTCCATGTATTGATTACAGTATCTTTCTTGATCCACCCTTTTCTTGCCGCAGCCACACCGATATTCATGAATTCAAGATGCTCATGGCTGTGTGCATCGGTATTGATAAAAAGTTTCACACCGTTTTCCTGGGCTTTCCGGATGTTATCAGCAGAGAGATCGAGCCTGTTCGGATTCGCATTAAGCTCGAGCGCTGTATCCGTTTCTTTTGCCAGCTTAATAAGAAGATCCATGTCTACATCGTACCCTTCTCTCCGTCCGATGATTCTGCCTGTCGGATGGGCGATGATATCGACATGCGCACTATTGAGTGCATTTGTCAGTCGTTCCATGATTTTTTCCTGTGATTGTGAAAAGCTGGAGTGGATGGAAGCTATGACGACATCCACATTTTCAAGAATTTCATCACTGTAGTCCAGGGAGCCGTCCGGAAGTATATCCATTTCAATACCTGACAGTACTTCAATCTCATCATACTTCTTGTTCATTTCCTTGATTTCTTCTATTTGTTTTAATAGGCGTTCATCCGTCAAGCCATTTGCAACACGCAAATATTTGGAGTGATCGGTGATGGCCATATATTGATAGCCTTTAGCAATGCATGCCTGTACCATTTCTTCGATGGAATAAGCACCATCCGACCAAGTGGTGTGCATGTGCAGATCACCTTTAATATGAGAGGAATCTATTAAATCAAAGTCCTTATGGTAATCATCGACTTCTTTCCCGTCTTCCCTTAATTCAGGCGGAATGAACGGAAGGTTGAAGTGCGCATAAAATTCTTCTTCAGTATTGAATGTTTTGATTTCGCCGGTTTCACTATTTTCAACACCGTATTCACTGATCTTCTCACCGCGTTCCTTTGCCAGCTGTCTCATCCGGACATTATGCTCTTTCGAACCGGTGAAGTGGTGGAGCGTAGTCGCGAATTCTTCGGGTTTCACGATGCGAAAATCAATGCTTACATCCCATTTATATTGAAGGGTCAGCGAAACTTTTGTCTCGCCCGCCGCAATCGTTTCAACAATATTGGGCAGTTTTAATAATTCGTCCTTTACCTTCTTCGGTCCATCTGTTGAAATGATGAAATCCAGATCTTTAATTGTTTCCCGCATCCTTCTTAAGCTTCCCGCCCTGGAGAAAGTATGGATAGCTTTTATGTTAGTTAAGTGCGCTTCGATTTCCTCAGCGATCCCTATCATGAATGCGATCGGCAGACGGTCCGGACGTTTGCCAACCTGAGCGATTGCAGCCAGTATCTTTTCCTCTGTCTTCTTGCCGAATCCAGGAAGACCCTGGACCTTCTCCAATCTGCATGCTTCCTCCAGGTCTTCAATTCCTTCCACACCCAGTTCACTATATAGCTTGGCAATCTTCTTGCCGCCGAGACCAGGAAGCTGTAGAAGAGGAATCAATCCTTCTGGCACTTCTGACTTTAATTCTTCAAGCACAGATGACGAACCTTCTTTTATGTACTCTTCAATAACGCCCGCTGTACCTTTGCCAATCCCGCTCAGTTTGGTAAAATCACTGATATCAGTTAAACTGCGGTCGTCATTTTCCAGTGCAAGAGCTGCTTTTCTATAAGCCGATATTTTAAAAGAGTTTTCACCCTTAAGTTCCATATAAATCGCAATCGTTTCCAATAATTTAATAATATCCTTCTTATTCATCCCATTCACCTGCTTCTCTCTATATAAATAGGTATCCGTCATACTTCTCTTCTTATATAGTAGCAAAATAACCAAAAAAAGAAAGCGATGCAAACCGAATCCGTTTGATTTTTGGCTTATTCCGTCAGTATGGAAAGAACCTGAAGCACAAATGCATTTGTGCTTCAGGTTCTTTCCATACTGACGACTTTTCAGCATAGCTGAAAAGCGAATGAAACATTCGTTTCATTCGATAAGCCAAAAATCAGGACACAATCTGCTACAAAAAAGGCTGACTTTTCGAGGAAAACGAATGTTGTTAAGATTCCCGCTTAACTCAACCATTCTACCCTCTCAAAATCAGCCTTCCAATCAAGCTGCGTTTTCAATCCACCAGTCTTTTACCATTTCTGAAAATACAGGGGTATGTTTGACCATCGCCTGTGCAATAAATGAATCGTTAATGAAAGACTGTACCGTCTCAATAGGCAGCAGTACGGCAATAAACAGTATAATAAAAATGATAAGATACGTTTCGATCAATCCGAGCAATCCCCCGCCAATAACATTTAATTGTTTCAGGATGGGAAGATGAGCCAAAAAGTCGAGCATAGATCCCAAAACATGAACAATGATCTTGACCGCGAAGAAAATCATGGCAAACGCGATGACACGATAATACGCCTGATCCATATTGGTCATTTCAAAGATCATATTTAATTTTGATTGTTCATCAAGTACAGGATATGGAATCCACAATGTAAGTTTTGGTGCAAGCTGATCATAATATATGTATGCTACAATAAAAGCAATAATAAAACCTGTCATATGGACAGCCTGCAGAATAAAACCGCGTCTAAGACCGGTGAAGAACCCCACTAACAGGATAATCAGTAGTACTAAATCAAGCATGTTATTTTCAACCCTTTAAACGTTTAATTTCTCTTTCCAGCTCTTCAAACCGTTCTTTCAGTTTGATATAATCATTAACTGCATTAACGGCTGTCAATACAGCGAGCTTACCAGTATCAAGAGATGGATTCATAGATTTGATTTCTCTCATTTTGTCATCGACTTTCGAACAAACAAATCGAATTTGACTTGTCGACTCTGTACCGACAATAGTATATTGTTGACCATAGATATCTACATTGGTGCGATTTCTTTGTTCTTCAGACAATCCGAGTACCCCCTGTTCATAAGAATCCTAAACAATATCATACCATGAAATCTTTTTGTTTTGAAAAGAAATTGTCAATTATAGTCTGATTTTTTGTTAATACGGAGCTCTTTTCGCACATTTTGTCGTTTTACACACTAGAAAATACCGGAACTTGGGTATTTTCGGTTGCATAATCGGATTCCTATTCAAGCTTATTTTTGAAAAGAGCACGTGTACCCACTTGGACCAGGATTCTGGAACAGTACGAAACACAATAATCTTTTAGAAACAGCATATTACATAGAATTTTGTCATAAGGAGAGGTTCATTTGGCGAATACAGTCATTCAAGCAAACAGTGCACTAACAACAAAAATGAAAGATCACTATAGGGATACACTTGTCAGCAAGCTGCCCCCCGGTGCCATTTTTTCTGCGAAACCAGCCGGCTGCACCGTGACCGCTTATAAATCCGGAAAGGTCCTGTTCCAAGGTGCAAACGGGGAGACTGAAGCACTTAAATGGGGCAGCGCAGAAACACCTAAAGCGAAGTCCCCTTCCAAAGGAACGACGAAGCTGCCTGAAAACTTTGCGGATTGGTCAGTAATAGGCTCGGATGAAGTAGGAACCGGCGACTTCTTCGGTCCCATCACGGTCGTGAGTGCCTATGTCAGGAAAGATCAGATCCCTTTAATGAAAGAGCTGGGGGTTAAGGATTCAAAGAATCTAAAGGATCCACAGATCATTTCCATTGCGAAGGACCTGATCAAGACCATTCCGTATAGTTTACTGGTCCTTCATAATGACAAATACAATAACCTGCAAAGCGGGGGGATGACACAAGGAAAGATGAAGGCCATTCTTCATAACCAGGCCATTAATCATTTACTTGATAAAATGGCACCGGAAGAACCTGAAGGCATTCTTATCGATCAGTTTGTTGAAAAGAATACTTACTTCAAGCATATTCATGCACAGAAAAAAATCCAAAGGGAACGTGTCTACTTCAGTACCAAAGGGGAAAGCATCCATATTGCGGTTGCTGCCGCATCCATCATCGCCCGCTATGCCTTCCTGAAGGAAATGGATAAACTGAGTGCAAAAGCGGGAGTGGATATTCCCAAAGGAGCAGGCAAACAGGTGGATGTTGCCGCGGCAAAAATCATTAAGCGAAAAGGAATTGAAGAATTAAAGTCGATGACGAAATGGCATTTTGCAAATAGCGAGAAAGCGATTAAGCTTGCAGGAAAATAGTATGGGACCTCCACCTTTTTTGAGCGGTGGAGGTTTTTTGATTTTGAATTGTCCATATGTGTGCGGGATATGGGAGGGGTGTAGAAATTAGGTGGTCAGTTTCCAACCCTTTTTAAAGATTTTTCGACAAAAAGATAATATATATTTCTTGTTAGGATCATATTTTTGGAAATAGGATCATAAATCTCCAAACAAGATCATAAATCTCTTATTGGGATCATAAAATTTTATTTAGGATCATAAACTGTAACCCGGACCCTCATCTGACCCTTCCAGCCCCTCGCTACACCCAGATTACCTCATAATTTCCCCATCTCCCCTGTACATTCCGATGAAAACTACCAAAAACTTCAAAAATATTTTCATAAAAACCATAAAAAAGATGCCAGACCCTATCTCAGGTCTGACACCCTATCAAATTTCTTCAATTATTACCCTCGTAATTCAGCTCCGGCTTTTTCCTTCACTGCAGCAAGAACGCCGTCATGTACTTTCACGACTTCTTCATCCGTCAGTGTCTTCGCAGGATCGAAATATTTCAGCGAGAATGCAAGTGATTTCTTGCCAGGTTCCATATGTTCGCCTTCATAAAGGTCGAATACAGATACCTCTTTAAGAAGTTTGCCTCCAGCCTCTTTAATCACAGACTTCAGTTCACCTGCTTTTACATCCGTATCTACCACAAGGGCGATATCTCTTGTGATGGACGGGTGACGTGGAATCGGTGAATAGCTTAATGCCGGCTTCTCATAATGGAAGACAGGCTTCGCTTTCAGTTCAAATACATAGGTTCCATTTAAGTCGAGATCTTTTTCAACTTCAGGATGAATCGCACCAACAAAGCCGATCACCGCATCATCCAGCAGGATTTCAGCTGTTCTCCCAGGATGCATACCATCTATGGAAGCTTGGCGGAAGGAAACACCCTCAGTTACACCGATTTCTTCAAACAGTCCTTCTAGTATACCTTTTGCCACATAGAAGTCTACAGCTTTCTTTTCTCCCTGCCAAGGGTGCGTATGCCACAGACCAGTCAAAGCTCCAGCGATATGCTCTTCTTCTGATGGGAGCTCTTCTCCTGATTCCTTCAAAAAAACGGATCCCACTTCGTAGAAGCCAAGTGAATCATTTTGACGCGCTTTATTATAAGCGACAACCTCGAGAAGCTGAGGAATGATGCTTAAGCGCAGATTGCTTCTCTCTTCACTCATCGGCATCAGCAGACGTACCGGTTCTTTTACGTCCAGTGCATACTTAGTCGCTTTCTCGTCATTGGTCAATGAGTACGTAACGGCTTGCAGAAGACCGGCGCCTTCCAGATAACGTCGGACCGTACGGCGTTTTAATTGATGAGCATTCAACCCTCCAGGAGTACTTTCTCCTTTAGGCAGAGTGAGCGGAAGATTGTCATATCCGAATAAACGGGCAACCTCCTCGAGCAAATCTTCCTGGATGGTGATGTCTCCCCTTCTAGTTGGAGCAGTGATGGTGAATGTCGCTCCATCCACACTGACTTCGAATTGAAGGCGTCTGAAGATATCTTTCACCTCTTCAATCGAAATAGACGTCCCCAATGAAGAATTGATTTTCTCAAGCGTGATTTCAACGACTGCCGGTTCGATGTTCAATTCATCGAATAGAACTGTTCCTTCAAGAACTTCGCCGCCAGCGTATTCTGCCATCAGTTCTGCAGCACGCTCCCCGGCCTTCAGCACCCGGTCGGGATCTACTCCTTTTTCATAACGGGTACTCGCTTCACTTCGCAGTCCATGATCCTTCGATGCACCTCTTACAATCGCCCCAGTGAAGTAAGCTGCTTCCAGAAGCACAGTCGTTGTATCATGTTGGACTTCAGAATCGGCTCCGCCCATGACCCCAGCAAGGGCAACCGGTTCCTCCCCATTCGTAATCACCAATTGACTTGATGACAAGGTTCTTTCAGCATCATCAAGCGTAATGAATGTCTCTCCATCTTTTGCACGGCGGACAAGGATTTCCTTCGATCCGAGACGGTCATAGTCAAATGCATGAAGCGGCTGGCCATACTCCAATAATATATAGTTCGTGATGTCGACCACGTTATTATGAGGACGGATACCTGCAGCGATCAGTGCATTCTGCATCCAAATTGGTGAAGGGCCTATTTTTACGTTTTTAATAATCTTTGCCCCGTACAGCGGGTTATCTTCCTTCGCTTCAACATTTACGGTGACATAATCAGATGCCTTTTCTTTTCCTTCTGCCTGCTTAACTTCCGGCAGTTTCACTTCACGGTCTAAGATAGCGGCCACTTCATATGCAACTCCAAGCATGCTTAAGCAGTCAGAACGGTTTGGTGTTAAGCCCAGTTCCAGTATTGCATCATCAAGGTTGAGTAATTCCACTGCATCGTGGCCAACCTCTGCATCATCGGGGAAGACATAGATTCCTTCTGCATGCTCTTTTGGAACAAGCTTTCCTTCAACGCCTAATTCCTGCAGAGAACAAATCATTCCATGAGAGGCTTCACCGCGAAGCTTTGCTTTCTTGATTTTAAAATTACCCGGAAGTACGGCTCCCACTTTAGCTACAGCCACTTTTTGACCTTTACCGACGTTCGGGGCACCGCAGATGATTTGAACTGGTTCTCCTTCTCCAACATCAACCTGGCATATATTCAGTTTATCGGCGTCAGGGTGCTGTTCGCACTCCAGTACATGCCCGACAACGACGTTCTTGATTTCAGCACCGATTCTTTCGACACCTTCCACCTCGATACCGCTTCTTGTGATTCTTTCTGCCAGATCTTCGGGAGTCACTCCTGACAGGTCTACATAGTTTTCTAACCATTTATATGAAACAAACATGTTTTAACCTCCGCTCGATAATAGTGTTGCTTACTCAGTCACTTTGAATTGTGTAACAAAACGGGTATCATTCGTATAGAAGTGACGGATGTCATCGATGCCGTATTTCAGCATCGCTATACGTTCAGGTCCCATTCCGAATGCAAAGCCTGTATATTCTTTCGAATCAAACCCTGCCATTTCAAGAACGTTCGGATGCACCATCCCCGCTCCAAGAATTTCGATCCAGCCGGTTCCTTTACATACACGGCAGCCTTCTCCCCCGCAGATTTTACAAGAGATATCCATCTCGACGGAAGGTTCAGTGAACGGGAAGAAGCTCGGGCGCAAACGGATTTCACGGTCTTCCCCGAACATTTTCTTCGCAAACACATTCAGCGTCCCTTTCAGATCACTCATGCGGATATCTTTATCCACGACAAGGCCTTCGATTTGCATGAACTGGTGCGAATGCGTCGCATCATCCGTATCACGGCGGTATACTTTACCCGGACAGATGATCTTAATAGGGCCTTTTCCTTCCGCACGCTGCATCGTTCTTGCCTGAACCGGGGATGTATGGGTTCTAAGCAATGTCTCTTCTGTGATATAGAAAGAATCCTGCATATCTCGGGCAGGGTGTCCTTTTGGAAGATTCAGCGCTTCAAAATTGTAGTAATCCTTTTCGACTTCAGGCCCTTCTTCAACGGTATAACCCATTCCGATGAATAGATCTTCAATTTCTTCTACGATCATCGTAAGCGGATGGTGATTCCCTTTTCTTACAGGTCTGCCCGGCAGTGTCACATCGATTGTTTCTGATTGAAGCTTTTTCTCCACTGCTTCTTTTTCAAGCTTCTCCTGCTTTGCTTCGATTTTCTCGGTGATTGCACCGCGTACTTCATTCGCAAGTGCACCCATTTTAGGACGTTCTTCTGCAGAAAGTTTCCCCATACCTTTTAAAACTTCGGTTACAGGTCCTTTCTTTCCTAAGTAAGCGACACGAATGTCATTGAGTTCCTTTAAATCTTGTGCTTCATTAATCTTTTCAATTGCTTCAGTCTGAAGGGATCGTAATTTTTCCTCCATGCTTCTTCCTCCTTTGATGGTCGGTAATAAGGCAGTTTTTTATAAAAATGATGCTATTAATCGCCGCTAATGATTTCCGTGCAAGACTTCGCTTTCCGCGGGTAGCCCGTGAGCCTCCTCGGCAAGCCTGCGGGAAGAAAAGCGGAGGGGCTTTGTT
>NZ_JBBYAF010000048.1:0-28300 GCF_038405515.1 Rossellomorea oryzaecorticis
ATGGTCCAAGAAGGCAAAAGGCGCCTTCCCGGCCCATTCATCTTATGCTTGTCGGGGCTGAGCAAGCCGCCTCCGCTTTTCTGACCCGCAGGAGCTTTAGCGACGAGGAGGCTCACCAACCGCCCGCGGAAAGCGAAGTCTTGCACGGAAATCAATTGCGGCAATAAAGGTTGGAAAAACCTGCCCTCGCACTTTCCCATTAAAAAAGTTGTCAAAATAATGATAGTTTGATATATTAAAAAAGGAAATTTTAATATTATAACCACATCATCAATCCGATGGGGTAGAGGTGCAGGGTTCAAGAGTAAGCTGTTTGAGGATGACAACTGAGACAACAGATGAAAGGGAACCTTTGCCGAAGTAAATATGCTTGTCAGAAGTATATTTGCTGGGGTTATCTTGAAAAAGGGTAACACTGTCATTATAGGGGATACTCTATGATGGGGAGCTACAGATCGTGATGGAGCACTTACATTACTCATTAAAAGGTAATGATAGGATCCTCTATCATTACCTTTTTTTATTCCTCTGTCATGCTATGAGGTTCCCCCCTATCAAATAGGAGGAGGACATTATGGAAAACACGATTTATTCAATCATCCCGCCACTTTTAGCCATCCTGATGGTTATCTTGACGAGACGCGTACTGCTTTCGCTGGGTGTAGGGATCATCGCTTCAGCACTTCTAATCACAGATTTCTCAATTACAGGCACATTCAGTAAGATATGGGAAGCGGTCAAGGGCATTTTCGTTGCCGACGGTGAATTGAATACCTGGAATGTGTATATCATTCTATTCTTATTGATACTTGGCGTCATCACTGCTTTCGTTAACATTTCAGGCGGAAGCCGCGCATTCGGTGAATGGGCGATGAAACGCGTGAAGACAAGAAGAGGCGCGCAATTATTGGCGGCTGTTTTAGGTATCATTATCTTTATTGACGATTATTTCAATGCGCTTGCGGTCGGACAGGTTTCAAGACCGATCACGGACCGTCATAAAATTTCACGTGCGAAACTTGCTTATATCATTGACTCCACATCTGCCCCGGTCTGTGTGGTTTCACCGGTATCAAGCTGGGGAGCATATATCATCGGTATTATCGGATCGATTCTTGCAACACACAGCATCACGGAATACACAGCATTCTCTGCATTCATTCAAATGATTCCTATGAATCTGTATGTATGGGCAGCTATTCTATTAGTATTGATTGTTGCTTATAGAGGTTTTGATTTCGGAAAGATGAAGGAACATGAAGAAAGAGCAATCACCACGGGCAATCTTTATGACCCGGAAAAAGATATCCCGGGTGAGTTGAAGAATGACCTGCCTGTAAGCTCTAAAGGTTCAGTCGGCGATTTGGCCTGGCCGATCATCGCTCTTGTTGTCGGAACTGTCGGCATGATGCTTTGGACTGGGTATAAGGCAGTGGGAGCATTTGAAATCATTCCGGTATTTGAAAATACAGATGTAACAAAATCATTATTATATGGAAGCTTATTCGCATTAGTGATTGCACTCATTCTTTTCTTCCGTCAAGTCAGCTTGAAGGGAGTTGGGGGAAGGGCAGCCGGGACAGCGGTTGTTGAGGGAATTAAATCCATGCTTCCTGCGGTATATATCCTTATCTTTGCATGGGCAATCGTCACTCTTATCGATGAGCTTCAAACTGGAACGTATTTAGCCGGATTAGTGGAAAAATCGAACATGCCAGTTGAAATTCTGCCTGTGCTGCTATTCTTGGTGGCCGGTGTCATGGCATTTTCTACAGGGACTTCATGGGGCTCATTTGGAATCCTGCTTCCGATTGCGGGAGAAATTGCAGCAGCGACCGATGTGAGTGTATTACTTCCAGCGATGGCAGCGGTTTTAGCGGGTGCGGTTCTTGGAGACCACTGTTCACCGATTTCTGATACAACGATCCTCTCTTCAACGGGAGCGGGGAGCAATCACATTGACCACGTACTCACGCAGATTCCATATGCACTCATCGGAGCTTTAGCGGCTTCGATCGGATACCTTGTATTAGGGTTCACTGGAAGCACTCTGCTTGGATTGATCGTAGTGATCGTAATAGTGGCGGGTGTTGGCTTTATAAAAGGAAAGAAAACAGATACGGCAGTTTCTCAATAATTACAGAAAAAAACCAGAGGCAGATTTGCTTCTGGTTTTTTCGTGTTTTGTGCCAACTCGATTGAACCTTGACCAATACCAATAATCCATGACAGAGAGGAGCATTCGCTGCAGCTATGAAAAATGAGCCGTCCGCCCGCATTCTACCAGCTGTTACTCTCTCATATGAATAAGAGAAAAGGGGGAACCGATATGCTGACAGAGGTGGAAGGCTATGCCGATTTACATTATCCTGAAGATTTACTATCCATCATTTGGAATGGATTCGAGCAATCCTCCAACCCTAAAAAAGTGCTTATATTAGGAGGAGGGATGGCTGGACTGGTTTCGGCATCCCTGTTGAAAAGAGCAGGTCATGAAGTAATGATATTGGAGGGTAACAATCGGATAGGCGGCAGGGTTTATACGGTGAGAGAACCATTTACATCCGGGAATTACCTCGACTTTGGTGCCATGCGTATTCCGGAAAACCATGAATTAGTGTTTGAATATATTAAGCGTTTTAACCTGCCGATTAATCGTTTTATCAACTCTTCCCCGAAGGATTTGATTTTTGCCAACTCAGTCCTGACCCCCAAAAGTGAATATAAACAAAACCCGGATATTTTACGTTTTCCACTTGAAGAAGAGGAAAAAGGAAAAACTGCAGCAGAACTTTTTCTCGAAGCAACTCAGCCATTCCTTGATTTATATTTAAAAAGTACCCCGGAAGAGCAGAAAAAATTCAAAAAGCAGTATTCTATTTACTCGATGGGTGATTATCTTGCCTCCAATCCGTTCGGAAAATCCCTTTCGGACAATGCCATTCGAAAAATCGGTGTCATGCTTGGGATAGAGGGCTTCCCGGATTTCTCTTTTATCGACATATTGACGGACGTCATTTATCCGATTTTCAGTGAGAAAACAACATTTTACGAAATAACCGGCGGAAATGACCATCTGCCCCGGTCATTCATCAATGAGCTGCAAAAAGAGATCAAGCTTAACCGGAAAGTGGTCAAGATCATCCAGGAAGATAATCGGGTGTGTGTACAGACATTAAATCCTGTTACACGCAAGGTATCGCAATACTCAGGTGACTATGCGATTGTCACAATGCCTTTTACGGTATTTCAATTTGTGGATGTCGTTCCCCATGATTCAATTTCCTTTAAGAAGTGGCAGACAATAAGGGAGGTGAACAATGTCCAGGCAGTGAAAATCGGTATTGAATTTAAAAGCAGGTTCTGGGAGAAAATGGGGTATGGCAATATTACCAGTGACCTGCCTTTAAAATTCACTTACATCCCAAGTCACGGGATTGGTTCGGATGGTCCCGGGGTATTGCTGGCAAGCTACAGCTGGGGGAGTGATGCGGTATTGTGGAATAGTTTGTCCAATGAAGAACTTGTTCGTGTTGTGCTTAAAGATTTAGCAAAAATATACGGCAACATCGTCTATACGGAATTCCTCCAGGCTGTTTGGTTCAATTGGGGTCAAAACCCTTATTCTGCAGGCTGCTTTACATTATTTACTCCTCAGCAGCAGAAAAACTTCGATGAGATTACCCGGAAACCGGAAGGAAGGCTTCATTTTGCAGGAGAACATACCTCCTCTTTTCATGGATGGATAGAAGGTGCAATAGAATCAGGGATCCGGACGGCTTATGAAGTCCATTATCGAAACTAACACAGTAGAAATAACTAGTAATCAGGAAATAAAGTTGGTATTTTTCATTTACTTTTTCTTACAGAGGGAGAATTGAACTATAAAAGTAGAAGATGTGTCTAAAATAGCAAAATTTTGCTTTGACAATTGTCCTAGAACTAGCTATACTGACTTTAGATTAAATAATCTGAAAATATAAAAATTTCAATTACCTTTTTAATGGTAGTTGGAAAATCAGGGGGGAACCAACATGGAAAAACGTGCCCAGTTTGGAACACGTGCAGGATTTATCCTGGCTGCAGTAGGGTCTGCTATCGGGTTGGGAAACATTTGGCGTTTTCCGGCGGTAGCATATGAAAATGGTGGAGGGGCATTCTTTATTCCTTATCTTTTTGCTCTTTTGACTGCCGGTATTCCATTACTCGTATTAGAATTCACGATAGGACATAAGTATCGCGGATCTGCACCATTGTCATATTTCCGTATGAATAAAAAATCAGAATGGCTTGGATGGTGGCAGGTACTCGTAGCATTTGTCATATCCACCTATTATGCCGTCATTATTGCATGGGCGATGGCATACAGTGTTTTCGCTTTCAACAAGGGCTGGGGAGACGATACAGAAGGGTTCTTATTCGGTGAGTATCTAAAGTTATCGGTTGATCCGGGTCAAACAGGAAGTATCGTTGGCGGAGTCTTCATCCCGCTTGTACTTGTTTGGATTATAACACTTGGCATTCTCTTCAAAGGTGTAAAGAAAGGTATCGAAGTGGCGAACAAGATCTTTATTCCTGCACTCGTAATTTTATTCCTGATCATTGTGATTCGCGCTTTAACTTTACCTGGAGCACTTGATGGACTGAATGCATTCTTTGCTCCTGATTTCAGTAAGATCATGAGTCCGGATGTATGGGTAGCTGCATACGGCCAGATCTTCTTCAGTTTATCAATTGCGTTTGCAATTATGATCACGTACTCAAGTTATCTTCCGAAGAAATCGGATATCACGAATAACGCGTTCATCACAGGATTCAGTAACTCAGGATTTGAGCTGCTTGCAGGGATCGGGGTATTCGCTGCACTTGGATTCATGGCTCAAACACAAGGAGTCGGGGTTGAAGAAGTAGTAAGCGGAGGAGTTGGCTTGGCATTCGTTGTCTTCCCGCAGATCATTAATGAATTCCCGGCACTGAATGGCCTGTTTGGATTCTTATTCTTCGCTTCACTTGTCCTTGCGGGATTATCATCACTTATCTCGATTTCCGAGACCTATGTGGCGGCGATCTCAGAGAAATTCGGCCTTTCCCGTACAAAAGCAGTGGCTTTCGGTGGGGGACTTTCTGCAGTCATTTCAATTCTGTTCGCAACGCAGGGCGGATTATTATTCCTTGATGTTGCCGACTACTTCATCAACCAATTCGGGGTAGCGTTCATAGGATTAGTGGAAGTAATCGTAGTGGCATGGTTCTTACGAAAGATCAATACATTCAAAGATCATTCAAACGGTATTTCCGACATTCAGCTTGGCGGCTGGTGGAAGCTTTGCCTTGGTGTCATCACACCGATCGTTCTTGGATGGATGATGTTTGGATTATTCAAGATGAACATCCTTAAAGAATTTGATACGGAAACAGGGAACTATGGAGGATACTCAGATGCCTTCGTCCTATACAGCGGCTGGTTTGTAGCTGCATTCGCTTTAATTATCGGAGTGGCATTTACCTTTAAACGCTGGCATTCCAAAACAGAAGCTGAAAGCTATAAGGAGGTAAGCTGACATGAGCGGTAGTGCAATCATAATGTTAGTTGTCGGTGTCGTCATCATTTGGGGCGGCCTGGCGGCAAGTATCGCTAATGCGGTATCCAAATCAAAAAAAGCATCATAATATGAACTGAACAAAGAAGCAGGCGATGAAGTTATCCATCGTCTGTTTTTTCTTTACTCCATTAAAGGCCCGTCCCGCACTGCTTTAAAGCGGTGCGGGACGGGCCTTCTGTTATCTTTTTTTGCTTTTGATGCGGTCTTGACGTTCCCATTGGCGCAGATGCGGATAGGGGTCGAAGGACCACTCAGTCAGACCGTTATCTTTGTACATGCCGTAATGAAGGTGAGGCGGGAATTTACCAGATGTTCCGGGAGGTCCGTATCCCGAACTGCCGACTCCTCCGATTACCATCCCGGGTTCCACAACCTGACCGACTTTCAGGTTATCCGAAAAACCGCTTAAATGTGCGAAATAATGATAGGTGTTATTAATATCCCTGATACCTATTCTCCAGCCGCCATATCGGTTCCAGCCCTTCATCTCGATGATACCGTATGAAGTTGCCCTGACCGGTACACCATAGTCCGCAAAGAGGTCAGTCCCTTCATGTATACGACGCCCGCCCCAGCCGCGCGCGTCACCCCACGTATTGCGGTAGCTGTAATTGAATCTGAGCGGGAGTGGGAAGGCTTTATCATTCAGGTGAACCGTCCCAAAGTGCTTATAGATCTTTGCTTTTCCCATAATGATACTGACAGTCTTATCACGTTTGTAGTAATCCCATAAAGCCAGTTTGAAATTATCACGATCGATGCCGTACTGTAAAATGTAATCTGTAAAGGCTGCCAGGATATCTTCATCACTTTTGATACTTGCTTTACCGTCAAGATCCCCGTCCCTTCCGAATCCATTGAATAGGGTGATTGTCTTCGGATTTTCATCTTGAAGCCGTGGATTTAAAGGACCGGCCCATTTCTCAGGATCTATATAGATGGAGATCAAAGAGGAGGGCTTTTCTCTATCTTTACGCGCAAAGCGCAAGCTGCGCTCATATTGATCGACTGCTGCAAGATAATACCAAGGAATTTGAGTAAGTGCTTCACTTTTTTGAAATAACTCCATACGTTTGGTGTGTATTTGTTCCTCTGACAACGTCTCTGCTGCGCGGCTCTGAACAGGGCCTGTAAACATGCAGAGAAGGATCAAAGTAAGAACTATTCGTATATACAAGTCAATCCCTCCAACTTAGAGTTCTACACTTAGTTTGTGACGAGCATCAGGATTCATAATCATCAATAAATGGTAAAAGAGGTACATGCTTGTTTTCATTTTTTTAGTATGATAAAGTGACAAAAGAAGTATATTGATGATGGCTTTATTTTATATAGAATGAACGATCAGTAAGCGTTTCACTCTTACCTAAGGCTATTTTCTAAATGCTGTTGCTTCTCGTTTATAATCAAGGGGGCTGTAAAGGGCGTTTTCCACGTGCTCTTTTCGAACTCAAGCTATTAGGAGAGATGGACATACAATCGGAAAATACCCAAGTTCCGATATTTTCTTGTGTGTAAGCAACAAAGTATGCGAAAAGAGCTTTGCCTAAATCAGAATTTGTTAGGATTGGAGATGAGGGGTATGACGAAGAAAGACGAATATATTCGTAAGCCGGAATGGCTTAAGATTAAGCTTAATACGAACGATAATTATATGGGCTTGAAAAAAATGATGCGTGAAAAGAATCTTCATACAGTATGTGAAGAGGCGAAATGTCCAAATATCCATGAATGCTGGGGTACAAGAAGAACCGCGACCTTTATGATTCTTGGGGATATTTGTACACGCGCATGCCGTTTTTGTGCAGTTAAGACCGGGCTGCCGAACGAACTGGATCTTAAAGAGCCTGAGCGAGTAGCAGATTCCGTGCAATTAATGAACCTGAAGCACGTTGTCATCACGGCTGTTGCCCGTGACGATTTAAAAGACGGCGGTTCACAGGTATTTGCTGAAACAGTGCGTGCCATCCGTCGCAAAAGTCCATTTACATCCATTGAAGTACTGCCTTCCGACATGGGCGGAGTGTTTGACAACATCAAGACACTAATGGATGCAAAACCGGATATCATGAACTACAACATAGAAACCGTCCGCCGATTGACTCCAAGAGTTCGTGCGCGTGCTACATATGATCGTACTCTCGAATTCCTGCGCCGTGCAAAAGAATTGAATCCTGATATTCCTACGAAATCAAGCATCATGGTTGGTCTTGGAGAAACAAAAGAAGAAATCCTTGAGACTTTTGATGACTTACGTGCAAATAATGTAGATATCGTAACCCTTGGTCAATATCTGCAGCCGACGAAGAAGCACTTAAAAGTACAGAAGTACTACCATCCGGATGAATTTGCCGAGCTTCGTGAAGCGGCAATGGAAAAAGGCTTCAGCCACTGTGAAGCAGGTCCTCTCGTACGTTCTTCTTACCATGCTGATGAGCAGGTAAACGCAGCTGCCAAAGCAAAACAAGAAGCAGGAGAGAAAGAAATGGCATAAATAAAGCAAGGACTGACTTATTGAGATGTCTCTCTTAGTCAGTCCTTTTTTTAAAAGCTCTTTAAAATGGTGAATGCGGAGCTTCTGAACTTCCCAGCTCATGGAGTTTTCACCATAGACAGGCTATTGCCTGATCTTTGGAGAAACGTTAATCCATCATTGTTTCTGA
Source organism: Rossellomorea oryzaecorticis (assembly GCF_038405515.1). Classification (GTDB taxonomy): domain Bacteria; phylum Bacillota; class Bacilli; order Bacillales; family Bacillaceae_B; genus Rossellomorea; species Rossellomorea oryzaecorticis_A. The sequence continues at coordinate 8,267 of NZ_JBBYAF010000048.1, forward strand.
GTTGTCAGTGCGCTTTTGACGCTCTTTATTGATTTGATGTACATCATCTTCATTCATATTCTGTTCATCAATCATTTCACCGTTGGCATTTTCACCAGCATCAATGTTTTTGCCTTGAGGAGAAGCTTTTAGCATCAAGTTAATCGTATCATCAATGGCAGTATTGACATTTTTACTGTCGCTGTCCATTTTTGCAAGATTTTCTACATTCTGCATCAAGTTCGGATCATCGGTTACATATACATGGTACCAGCGCGGAATGACGGACATGGCCGTTTTCTTCACCTGATCGGCGACATTGAAACGGGCATCCTTGTCCTTTTTGTCGGTTTTATAAGAGATCAGCACCTCTTCATCCGTCACAAGGGTCGCACAATCATCCACGTTTGGTATGGCTACGCTCATTTTACTGATGCTGTCGGCAACCTTCTCCCGGTCTAAACGATACATATTTTCATTCGAAATGGCTTGGCCCTGCACTGGGCTTTTCTGCTGGCGGACATATCCGAAATCTTCCCCGTTTCGTTTAGAATCTTTGCTGACATTTTCATTAAAAAGCTCTTCCTGATCGTTCACATTGATGGTGTTGCCGTTGTCGTGAAACATTTCTTCATTTGCCTTGTCTATGCCATTGCAGGCAGCACCGAATAAGGCAAAGCTTAATACGGTTGTACCGAGAATATATTTGTTCAATTGAAACACCCCCTATTTGTTAGGGTGACCATCTCAATTTATAATTTTTCATAGTAATTAATGGACAATCCGTTATAATTTAAAGTAAGGATAAGGAAGAAAGAGGGTGGATGGAATGATCTGTGTTCAAAACATATGCTATGAAATCGTAGAAGAATTCAGGGACGGATTTAACGAAGAAGCATTCAAAGAGAGATACAGCGACATTTTAAATAAATATGATTATATCCTCGGAGACTGGGGTTATGGACAATTGCGCCTTAAAGGGTTTTTTGATGACCAAAATCAGAAAGCTTCCTTTGATACCAAGGTGAGTACACATAAGGATTATCTTTATGAGTACTGCAACTTCGGATGTGCGTACTTCCTGTTGAAAAAAGTAAATAAGTAAGGACAGAAAAGGAACATCTCATGAAGTAGAGATGTTCCTTTTTATTACTCATTTTCAGTATATGGAGGTTCTTCATTCCGGTCAGGGTCTGCGTGGACTGGATGGGAACCGGGTTCCTGACGGGGGATATCCTGATGAAGGGATTTATTTTCATAGTTGAACGCACTGTAATAGCGCTGCCCCTCTTCCCATTCCGTACTCTTGTTTTCAACCGGTGTGTATTTGCCGCGCGGAGATCCATAAGGGCCCTCCGGAAGCGTCTCCGGTACAAGAAAATTCCGCTGAGTCTCTACATTTGAAAAATCACTGTACACTTCTTCTTCCTTGTCGCGGTGATCTTTTTTCATACTATCTCCCACCTTTCTTAGGTGTAGTATGTGAGAGGAGATAAAGGTTCATTCGGGATCTTTACATTATCGTCTCACTCAAAAAGTCCCGCAGCTCTGCAGCTTCTTCTTCCGTCAGTTTGTAAACACTTTCAAGGTAGCCTGGCTCATCGAGGTCGTCGCGGCCGAGGATGGCGAAGTGGCTTCCTTGAAGGTCGAGTACGAGCGATTTTCCATAATATCTCCCTGTTTGGGTGATGGCTAAGTCATAGCGCTGGTTTTCACCCATAAAACTTACAAAGCGGGTTTTTGTCTGTTCATTATCATCGTATAAATAAAATCGTTCAGTCATCACGATTTCCTCCTTTAATCAGTCAGCTTTCTACATCATAACAAACTGGAAGCCGATTTGCAGTGAAGACATCTCTATATAGATTGATAAAAATTATGTTAAACTATAAAAGGATGTCAATCAGAAGAGGTGAACAAAATGTATTTCGTGGACAGAGAAAAAATTGAAGAAATACTAGTATTTATGAATGATCAATTGAGTCTGTTACATAATCAGTCAGGGTGGGAATCCACGATTGAGAAGCTCGCTCTTGAAAGAATCGGCCATACCCTCATCGAGTCGGTGCTTGATGTTGGAAACAGTATGATCGATGGTTTTATCATGAGAGATCCCGGAAGCTACGAAGACATTATCGATATACTGTTGGATGAAAAGGTCATCAATGAAGGCATGAGCAAAGATTTAAAACGATTGATCGAACAGCGTAAAGTTCTGGTTCAAGAATATACAAACGTCAATCATGAAGCTCTGCAGCGGATCCTTCATGATGTACGTTCTACATTAGAGCAATTTCCTGTTCATGTACGCAGCTATCTGGAAAATGAACTCGGACCCGTTTCAGCATTCAAAAATTAATGAGAGTCACTGGGCGCTTTCTTTTTAGAAAGCGTTTTCTTATCGCTTGCAAATTTATTGTTTTTTTATAACCAGTTCCAGCTGTTGATTGGAGTGCAAGACGAAGGCTCCTGCGGGAGAAGTGGCCAATGTGAGACTTGTTCAGCTCTGGCGGCTAGCCCCTCGAGGTCATAAGCTAAATAGTCCAAGAAGGCAAAATGCGCTTTCCCGGCCCATTCATCTTATGCTTGTCGGGGCTGAGCAAGGCGCCTCCGCTTTTCTGACCCGCAGGAGCTTTTGCGACGAGGAGGCTCACGAGTCACCCGCGGAAAGCGAAGTCTTGCACGGAAATCAACAGCGGCGTTTAAAACAACTTTTGGATGATAGATTTCAGGAGATATTTGCATAATAAACGTATCAAACGGAGGTAGAAAATGAAACAATACAAAGGCTATTTAATCGATTTGGATGGAACGATGTATAGAGGGAAAGAAGTCATCAAGGAAGCTGGTGATTTCGTACGCCGGCTGAAGGAGAAAGGGCTGCCTTATCTGTTTGTGACGAATAATTCGTCGCGCCGCCCTGAACAAGTAGCAGAAAAGCTCCAAACTTTCGGCATTTCTGCAGCAAAAGAACAGGTTTTCACCACATCAATGGCGACTGCTCAATTCATAGCCGACAAAAAGCCTGAAAGCACAGCATATGTGATTGGAGAAGAGGGGATCCGCTCAGCTCTAGAGGAAAAAGGAATCACACTTAAAGAAGAGAAGCCGGACTTTGTAGTGGTAGGGATCGACCGCGGCATCAATTATGAAAAACTGGCCCTCGCTTGTCTCGGTGTACGTAACGGGGCAACATTTATTTCAACAAATGGAGATATCGCCATTCCGACAGAAAAAGGCTTGCTGCCTGGGAATGGTTCACTTACTTCTGTTGTTACCGTTTCGACCCAGACTCAGCCAATCTTCATCGGCAAGCCGGAATCCATTATCATGGAGCAGGCATTAGAGGTATTGGGCGTCTCAAAAGAAGAAACGTTAATGGTCGGCGATAATTATGATACAGATATTAAAGCCGGAATGAATGCAGGATTGGATACGCTACTTGTTCATACAGGAGTCACAACAAAAGAAATCCTGAAGCAGATGGAAGAACAGCCGACGTATGTAATCAACACGCTGGATGAATGGGATGTATAAAAAAGGAGAAGGTGATGGACATTCAAGTCCATCACCTTTTTTTATGGGACGCGTTCCTTTAAAAAAATGAGCATATCGAGCATTCTTAAAATAGACAATGACTTTTTATGTAGGTAAAATAGAGCGGGGAAATGATATATATTTCCTGATAATTAATGAAAGGGGAGATTCCGAAAGCATATTAAAGAAATATGAGCGGTACATGTTTTATAGTGTTATGATAGGGAATAAGGGTAGTGGTTCCCTCGTGACCCTGTCTCATTAACTCTTTTTTATGGAAAAACAAAAAGGTAGTGTGAAATATGAGTATTACTGAGTTAATTGGAAAAAACATCAGAAGACACAGGCGGGCAAAAGAAATCACCATTCAAGAGCTGAGCGAGAAAAGTGGATTGACTGTAAATTATATTTCTTTAATTGAAAAAGGAGATGCAAATGCATCGTTAAACAAAATTCATGCCATTATCCAAGGTTTACAGGTTCACTGGGAAGATGTCATTCCCACTCCAGAAGAAGAGAAGATGATCAAGGCTGCTTCTGAGTTAAGAAAATGAGGTTTCTCTTAGTCATCTCATGCTTGATTAATTGAATGAATTCTTTGTCTAAATGTAATGCATTTGCTTTTTTGTATGCTTCTAGTAAGGCTTGATCACTGAGTAACTGAATTTTGCTCTCACCTCGATCCTTTTCATTGTTGCGACCAATGAAAAAGGGGGAATGGTAGAAATCGTGATAGCCTTTTATTGGGAGTGGGAGAAGTAATATTTTTACAATTATAATTACAATTATTACAACTATATTTGTAATTATAATAAAGAATGTTATATTGTGCAATAAAAACTTGCTAATATTTACATGTTTTTTTGGAAGAAAATGGAAATTATTCAAAGCAAAAACAGACACTCGGATAGAGGTCTGTTTTCTCGTTTCTGGCGATGATTTACAGGCCAGCCTGCCTTTATATCTGATTCTCATTCCTGTGAGCCAGACGGCTTGAGGCTGCGGCTGCAATAGCCCCGACGATGTCATCAAGGAAGGTATGACATTTTCCGGATGATTTATCGTTCAGTTTCTCAAGAATTCCCGGCTTCTGTTTATCAATGAATCCATAATTGGTGAATCCGATCGATCCGTACACATTTACAATCGAGAAAGCAAGTATTTCGTCGACTCCGTATAAGCCTTCATCCACTTCCACAATCGATTGAAGGGGCTCTTCAAGCATTTTCTTTTCTGCCAACCGGTCTAATTGAATTCCTGTAAGAATGGCATTTTGGACTTCTCGTTTTGTTAACACTCTTTCCACGTTATATATGCATTCTTCCAGTTCCAGGTCAGGATGGTATTTCTGTTGAAGGTACATAACTAATTTGGCGATGTCTTCAATTTCGACTCCTCTTTCGTGAAGCCAGTTTCTTGAGGTTTCTTTTAATATATCCATTGATTTTTTGTCCTTCATCCTATTCACCTTTTCTGTGTTAAATATTATTCAAGAGACAGAGCCTTGTTTTACTCATATGATACGCTTTTTAAAAATAGACATAATAATAGCTTCTATCCTCATTCTTGCCCATCAGTACATGAGGATATTCCTTGAAAAGTTGATTTTATCGTATGAATGGATAAACATAGCAGCATTCTTTTACCATGAAAGCCGCTTGTATACAGATAGGAGAGGGTAATATGTCTCATGAGATTTTAGCGAAGCATTTTGGGTTAACCCCTGAGCGCGCCTTCTTTGACGGCGTGATGGACCGCTATATGGCGGGGGGATTATTATATAGTATTGTAAGTGTTTCAAATGTGGAACAGGAAACATTGGTAGAAATGTATAAATTGACTGAGCACATGAAGACACAAGGAGACCGCTATGTTTCTTCATTTGTCCAGAATTCAGAAGGGCGTTATCTAGTAACAGAAAAAAACCAGGATTATGTAGTGGTGCGAAACGAAAAGCTTCCTCCAGTTACTGATAGTAAGATGGGCAGAAAGCTTGGTAAATTTCATTTTAGAGGCAGGTTATTCGAAGAAAAGGTGGAAAAGATCAGCAGGATGGGAAAGTGGAAAGCGTTATGGGAAACCAGGCTTTCCCAACTTGAAAAAGCCTACTTCGGAGTGCTTGAGAATCAGCCGGTCGATGAGTTTGAACGACGATTCGTCGAAAGCTATCCTTATTATAATGCATTATCGGAAAACGCCATTCAATATCTTGTCGATACAGAACTTGATGAAGATCCCAAACCAGAGGATGCAGGTACGATCTGCCACGAACGTTTTCAGCACAGCACATGGGGGACAGAGTCCTGTATCCATTTTCCGTTTCACTGGGTATTCGATCATGCGAGCAGGGATCTCGCAGAATGGGTGAGAGAACAATATCTCCAGAAGAATCAAACCTTCCATCCCGGAATGCAGGGGTTCTTAAGGGAATATCAATCAGTCGCACCGCTTTCACCATTCGCATGGAGACTGCTGTACTCCAGGATTCTATTCCCGCTCCATTATTTTGAATGCATAGAAGAATACTATATCTCTCAATCTGATCAGCAAAAGAAAACCGCCGAGGATAAGCTTGAGCGCTACTTGAAAAACTCCAAGCATTACGAAGCATTTTTGTCTGACTTTTACCACTTGTCTGAGGTACCGGTGAAAAAGTGGGGGATCCCATTGGTGGGCTGGCTATAAAGCCTTGATAACATAAATGGAAGCCCTTTTATGATACACTAGAAGGAAACGTCATTGGAGGCAGGAAGCTCAATGAAACCATCTATTTTTATCACAAGGAAATTACCGGATACCGTTATTGAACCATTGAATAGTGAGTTTGAAGTGGAAATGTGGGATAAGGAAGACGTTCCGGTCCCGAGAGATATGCTGCTTGAGAAAGCGAACGGGGCATCGGCACTGATCACTATGCTCTCGGATAAAGTGGATACAGAACTCATGGAGCAAGCCCCGTCACTAAAGGTGGTTGCGAACCTGGCAGTCGGATATGACAACATCGATCTCGAAGCAGCAAATCAGAAAGAAGTGGTCATTTGTAATACTCCGGATGTGCTGACCGATACAACGGCTGACTTAACCTTTGCATTATTGATGACGTCTGCTCGCCGGATTGTCGAGGCTGATCGCTATATTAAAGAAGGACAATGGAAAAGCTGGTCCCCTCTGCTATTGGCAGGAGCGGACATCCATCATAAGACGATTGGTATCGTTGGAATGGGGAGCATAGGGGAAGCCGTGGCCAGAAGAGCGAAAGGATTTGATATGAACATTCTCTATCATAATCGTTCAAGAAAGCCGGAAGCGGAAGAAAAGCTGGGCGCGGTATATGTGAAATTGGATGAGCTTCTGGCCCAATCTGATTTTGTCGTCGTACTTGCCCCGCTTACGGAGGAAACAGAAGGCTTATTCCAAAAAGAGCAATTTAAGGCAATGAAAAAATCTGCCTTCTTCATCAATGCGGCACGTGGTGCGATCGTAAACGAGGAGGCATTGATAGAAGCTCTGAATACAGGTGAAATCGCAGGAGCGGGGCTGGATGTATTTGTGAATGAACCAATCGACTCCAATCACCCGCTGCTTTCTCTGGACAATGTCGTCGCACTGCCTCACATCGCAAGTTCCTCAACCGAAACCCGATTAGCGATGATGAATCTGTGTGTACAGAATATCATAGCGGTGTTAAAAGGGGACAAGCCCAAGACGCAAGTAAAATAAAGAGCAAAAAAAACACGCATATCATTGATGCGTGTTTTTAACTGCCATCATGCAGGTAAAAGGTCTTTTTCTACAGCTTGGTAATAAGGAGCCAGTGACTGGGATTCAATTTCTTCAAGGAAAGAGGGTGCCACGTCCGGTAGAATGCTGCGGGCAAATCTCCATGCATTTTCTTCAATGCGCAGCATCAATTGATTTCTTTCCTGCTCATCGGCCCAATCTAACCTTTCAGCCAATTCTTCAAGTTCTTTGTCATGTGCATGGCCTAGTTCATGGGCAAACACGACTTTAAAATAATCGAGTAACACTTCTTCCCCGGAGAACATCCGAAGACATTGCTCAGTGACATCCTCCGTGAAGATTGTAATGGAATTCGTATTCATACTGTACTTCCCGCCAACTAGACGCGTGCCGGGAAAAGCATCCTCCACTAACACATTCAGCTTGCAATCCAAATGGCCCAACATCTCATCAACAACATTTTGAAATATCTCTCTAGTCAAACCTTCTCTTTCTCCCCTTAAAAATAAAAATCTTCGTCATTATAAAATGTATATGGGAAAAAAGAAACAGCATGACTCTAAAGATTAATGGAATATATGGTATTTAATGGTACTTAGGTAAAATGAGTCAATAAAAAAAGATGACTCAACAGTGTGAGTCATCTAGTAAGTTTAGATTAAAAAACTTGTTCTACTTCAACGATTCCTGGTACTTCTTCGACTAGTGCACGTTCAATACCAGCTTTAAGAGTGATTGTTGAACTTGGGCAGCTTCCGCATGCACCTAACAGGCGAAGCTTCACAATACCATCTTCCACGTCAACCAGTTCACAGTCCCCGCCATCGCGAAGTAGGAACGGACGTAATTTATCTAGTACTTCCTGTACGGAATCTAATTGTGCTTGATCAGCCATCATTATCTACTCCTTTCCTTACTCTCTATTATAATGACATATCTGTAAAAAATCTATCAACCCGCAAACAATTGGGAAATTCTTTTTTTGTTCTAAACGCCGCTGTTGATTTCCGTGGAAGACTTCGCTTTCCGCGGGCGGTTGGTGAGCCTCCGTCGGCTTAGGTAGTTACTGTCCAGCTGCAGGGCTTAGAGGCACATGTCATAAGCCAAATTGATCAGGAAGGCAAAGAGCGCCTTCATGGCCAATTCGTCTTATGCCACACGCCTCTGATCAAAGCCCTTCCGCTTTTCTATAGGAGTCTTCGTCTTCCACTCCAATCAACAGCTGGAACAGTCAGGTATCCTTATTTTTTTTCTACAAACCTTGCTGTAAAACACATTTGTATTCCCACTTTGCTGATTTTTTTGTAAAATGATTGTATGAGGGGAATGAAGGGGGAGAAGAGAGTATGGATCGTAAATCAGTTGAAATTCATGTGTATGGTGCTGAGGTCCTTTGTCCGAGCTGCGTGAATCTGCCATCATCAAAAGAAACATACGACTGGCTTGAAGCGGCAGTCGGACGCAAATACCCGGATCAGCCATTTACAATCAAATATATAGACATCTACAATCCACCGGAAGACGAATCCATCAAAAGCTTCGCTGCCAAAGTCATCGAAGAGGATATGTTCTATCCAATCGTGCTTTTGGAGGGCGAGGTTGTAGGAGAAGGAAATCCACGTTTGAAAACGATTTATTCAGAGTTGGAGAAGTATGGATATAAAGCGGTATAGTGATATTTAAAAAAGAAGAGACTTTTCCTCAGGGGATAGTCTCTTTTGTTCATTGGGGTGATCAAAAAAAGAAACCGCACGCATGTCGGTTTCTTTTGCAATCATCCGTTATGATATTTATACATCCATAGTACTCCCGATTTCAGCAAACGGGCAACGCGTCCAGTGATGGAACGCTCGTTTACCAATCCGAACCCATGCTTTTTACCGAGTGATCCTAGAATACCCTTTAATTTGATTTTTGGCAGCTCTTCGGGAAGCGGTTCGTTTTTCCAGCGCTTCAAGAGGATCTGGACAATCTGTTCAGCCTGTCCCTCCGCTAACTGTGCACTTGGAGCTTGAGGAAGGCTCGCACAATCCCCGACTACATATACATTCTCATCGTCCGGAAGGTTATGATATTTTGAAATCACAACACGGCCGCTTGAGTCTTTTTCAGCATCCATATCACGAACTACCTTTGTAGGCTGGATGCCTGCTGTCCAAACGATGGCATCACAGTAGATTTGTTCTTCGTGGTTATGCAGGGTGTTAGGTTCCACCTTTGTGATATTTGAGTTATTGACGATTTCAACGTTATTCTCTTCAAACCATCCGTGCACATAGGAGCTTAAACGTTCCGGGAAGGCGTTCAAAATACGGGTTCCGCGGTCGAATAGCTTAATTTGTAAATCGGAACGGCTTTCGCGCAGTTCACTGGCAAGCTCGATTCCGCTTAGTCCGGCTCCGACGATTCCGACGATTGAGCCAGCAGGAAGATTATTCAGCGTTTGATACGTTCGGCGCGACTTGTCGATCGTTTGAATGCTGTAAGTGAATTCATCTGCACCCGGTACATTATGATATTTGTCCTCACAGCCAAGTCCGATGACAAGATCATCATATGGTACAGCATCCTGATCTTGAAGCTGTACTGTCTTATTCTTTGTATCGATCTTTGATATCTCACCATACACGTAGGATAAACGGGCATGTTCCGGGAATGATACGCGTACATGATGATCGGAAATTGTTCCAGCTGCCAGAGCATAGTATTCTGTTTTCAAGCTGTGGTATGGGTTGCGATCAATTAACGTAATGGACACATCTTCCGGGAGTTGATTGGGTAACAAGCGAAGAAGAACGCGCATATTGCCATATCCTCCGCCAAGCAGCACTAATTGTTTCATGTTAATTTCCCCTTTTTGGCTCTCTGCAATTTTGTCGATATAGTGTGTTTATATAAGATTCTCTACTTGGGTAGAGGCAAAAGGACGACTGTCCTGAAAAGTAAGCATTTTCAATATGATTCATAATTAGACGGTTTATTCAATAAATAAACCTATTAACATTAAAAGTATATCGAAATAGCGGCGTTTTCACAACAGAAATAAGGGAAAATGTTCACAATCTGTTATACGAATATACAAACCGCTATGATTGACGATTATCACAAAAAAAGGTAGCATTACAAAGAGTAGTGAGGTGATGGAATTGAAACCTATTATAGAATTTTGTATCAGTAACTTAGCAAGCGGTGCGCAAAAGGCGCTTGAAATATTAGAAAGAGATCCGAACCTCGATGTCATCGAATACGGGTGTCTAGGCTACTGTGGAAAATGCGCTTCATCTTTTTACGCATTAGTGAACGGAGAACCTGTTGAAGGAGATACCCCTGAGGAATTGGTGGAAAATATCTATCAGTTCTTAGAAGAAAATCCAATGTTTTAATTCCAAGCTGATCTTAGGATCGGCTTTTTTGTTTTTAAGTCTGGTAAATATCGCTGTACAGCTCAATGCAAGACTTAACTTTTCACGGGAGGCCAGAGATTATTGAAATAGAAATTTGAAAAAAGCTGGAGCTAAGAGCCCAGCTTTTTATTGTGAAGTTCACTTTAAGCGAGATGATTGCGCTTTTGCTCCTTAAAGCTCTCTCGCATTTCATACCATTGCTCTTTTGCCATCTCCACAATCTTTGGTTCGGTTGACAGATGTTGTTTTTCAATCACTTTTGACAGGTACTTTACGGCGTCTTCATATTTATCCTGACGACGGAGGAGTTCTGCAATAAGATATAAAAGCTTAGTTTCAGACATAGCCGTGCCTTTAAAATCATCGTTCAAATAAGACTCGATGTACTCATGAGTCGCAAGATTAATAAATCTTCTCTCCTGTTCGTCTTCATCTGTTTTACGGTAGAGCCAGGCTGTCCGCAAATATAAACCGGCAATCGTGATTTTCTTTTCTTTTTTGATAAGTGCGCAATAGGCAGCGAGCTTGTACGTATTAATAGCCTCGTCTATGGAACGGATATCGCCGTAATCCTGTGGCTGCCAGTGACGGCTTATTTTCTTTTCCAGGTCTGTTTTTAAAACCGGGACGATATACTTTGTGAATTCATCGGTATAGGAGAAGCCGCATTGAGGGCAGACGGATACATTGTAGAGTAAAGGGTTGAGTTCATCACAGCCATAGACTGGGCAAAAATCGCTGTCATGACCTTTGACCTTGACGAAACGGGAGCGGATTTTAGTAGTGGAATAAGAATGCTTACAAGCAAGACACTGGACTTTTTTATCGTAAAAGGGCGTTACTTCAGTCATCATTCTCACCTCGATTAAGGGACTATTTTCCTTATTATACCTTGAAAGGGGAGTATTGGACTAGTGTTTTTTGTGGTGTATTTTAAAATGTCAGGGACTTAAGGCTGTACTGGAGGCTGCGGTGTTCGGTGCCTGGCTCATATTGCCGGTTTTGAGCCGATGGCACATCAAAACATCCTGCGATCAACATTATGATGCCAGGCAAACGTCGTCACATAGTTTCCCTCGGTTGAGTAGTAAAATAGAAAGGAGTATACTAATAAGTAAGAAGACAAATGGTTGGAGGTGTATTGAATGAGTGAAATTGTGAATCTAACGGAAGCTGCTGCCCTTCAGATTAAGGATATGATGAAGGAGCATGACGAAACGGATGCCATGCTGCGTGTATCGGTTAAAGGGGGAGGCTGCAGCGGTCTTTCCTATGGAATGGGCTTTGAACAGGAGGTCCAGGAAGGTGATGAAGTACTTGAACAGCACGGAATCAAGCTGGTTGTGGCGAAAAATGATGCAGCCATCCTGAACGGTACGAAAGTCGATTACAAGCAGTCCATGATGGGCGGCGGATTTACGATTGATAATCCGAATGCGATCGCGTCATGCGGCTGTGGGTCATCGTTTGTGACAGCGACGAATAAGGGTACTCCGGAGAATTGCTAAAGGATAAAAATAGAACAGGGTTGTGAATTACCAGGTAATATTGCGTGTACACAATCACTTAAATGTGTAATAACAATCCTATGTAATGAAAGTTAAGGTTGTTAATTACAGTCCTTCTCGATAGTTAATGTCAAAGCCTAACTATTTGAGGAGGATTTTTTTATGACTTTAAAGAAAAGAAAGAGAAAAAACCAGTAGGAAAAATGTCAAATCAGAAGGAATATCCCAGATTATGAATGGAAGTACCCAGTAGCTTTAATCAATGTACAAATTGTTGATATTGTAATCAAAGCATGTATAGTTTTCAACACTTATTGTTCTGTTAAAAAAATAGAGCCATCCCAAAAAAATGGAATGACTTTATTGTTTAAAATATTTTAATTAACATTAGTGTGTCATACATTACCATCTCTAACGCTCAAATCTATATATTAAATAAAAACCATATTTTGTGAGGTAATTAAAATGACAGAAACTCAGCGATTTTTGATTATTTCGTAGGTCTTGCTACCTCTTTTTCATTATTTTTAATACTTGTTATAAGGGTTAATGCTGTATCCCAATTTATAGTACGAAAAAAATTCTCTTTTGAAATTTCATTGTCTAGTTTATATAGTAGTTCATCAACCCATTCGTAATATTTCCAGTCTTTAACAAAGAAAAAAGAACTAAACTTAAATTTAATTTTAATGTCGATTTTAACAGATAAGGGAGCACTATATTCATCTCCCAAATAAAACTCATTAAATGACATGGGGAAAACTGTATTTGTATTTCTAAAATTTACGTTGATCAGGAGTTTAAATCTCGGAGTTTCTATCTCAATGCTTTCTTCAGAGACTCTTTTTATTTTACTTTTTTTAGGGAGAGTTAAATTAAAGTTTTCAAATCTAGCACCATTCGAATAGGCTAGTGCAATCCGTTTAGTGTTTTCTCCATGAAAGCTCCCATCAAATAATGTTCTGTCGTCGATGGGTCTTGAGAATAATTCAAATAATTTATTGTTTAGGAGGATTTCTGGAACTTCATCTCTTCTATATACTTTGAGATCTTCATCATTTTTATCCTTGTATGAATTAAAGTAATCTGTTAAATATGTAGAGGTTTTACTGAGTAAATAATATTCAACTGCTTGACAAATAAATCTATGTGAGAAGTTTTTATTATATTTATAAGTATTATTTGAAAAAGTAGTAGTGTCTTTTAATGGCTCCTCTTTCCATTGTCTAAGTAAGGCTGGATTTTCAATAAATGCTGACTCTAAGTATTCGCTAATCATTGTGGAAAAATCATATCTAGGAACACTTTTGATTATATTTTTATTGTCATCGTAGTGAAGAAAACCCGAAATAGACTTTTCTTTTTCTAAGTTAAATTTTGTTTTATACATTAGTGTTAGTGATGTAATAACACATAGAATTATTCCTGTTACTATTCCAGTTATAGCAGGGAAGTTTTCAATAAGAGTAAGACTACTCACTGTTAAACTTATTGATGCCCCTAATACAATACCCACAATTAATATTTCCCAATAGGAAGAACGCTTTCTTAAGTAATTTCTTAAAGGTTCTTTATTCATTATTATCCCCTCCGCATTTATTAGCATAAATCTCTAAAGTATTATTATCCAATTAATACACATATTTACATTCTAGCATTACTCTTTTCTTTAATTGAAGGTTTAAAATAAAAAATTATTTACTATTAAAAGTTTACTGATAGCGCTGTCTCGAAAACGGATGTTTTTGATACAAAGCTACCTATTGAGAATTAGGTAGCATTTTTTGTGTTAAATGTGTTTCAAAACTCGTTTCAAAATCATTGTATCAAAATATACATATATCCACCTTTATGGTACACTATTAGTATAATAATGGAAAAGATGGTGTATGTATGAAAATTGGGTATGCAAGGGTAAGCACTCAAGACCAAAGCTTGGATCTTCAAATGGATGCTCTCACACACGCTGGATGTGAGAAGGTGTATTCTGAAAAAGTGAGCGGAATGAAGGATGATAGACAGAAGCTTTTAGAGTTAATAGAATATGCAAGAGAAGGAGATGTTCTCGTAGTTTATAAGCTAGACCGTCTAGGAAGGTCTACAAAGAAACTAATTGAATTAACTGAGGAGTTGGAGAGAAGGGGCATAGAACTTGTCAGTATTCGAGACAACATAGATACTACTACAGCTGTAGGAAAGGCTATGTTTCGAATGTTGGCAGTGCTAAGTGAAATGGAAAGAGATTTGATTTCAGAACGTACTAGAGCAGGATTAGAAAGTGCAAGGTTGAGAGGAAGAAAAGGGGGAAGACCTAAGAAAGATAACAAAAAAGTAGAGAACGCTTTAAAGTTATATAATACAGAACAATATACTGTTAGAGAAATAGAAGAAATGACAGGTGTTTCCAAGGCGACTTTGTATAGAAAGTTAAAAGAACTAATCTGAAAAATTTTTTGGGGAAATACATGTAATAATGGGGGATATATTCTTGAAGGAACTTCTAAAAATATTGATAGATAACAAAGACTGGCTATTTTCAGGCGTGGGAATTTCTGTTGTAGTATTATTCTATACGATAATTAAAGAAACTAGGCAAAGTAAAAATAAAAATGAAATTAGTGTTGATAACAAACCTACAGAAGTAGATTATGAAAAGATGACTCAGAAAGAAGAAGAAAACTCTCCAATAAGAAATGTTGTAAGACGATTTGTTATGGTATATGAAGTACACGGTATTGCTCAAACTCAAATACCATTTTTCATTGATAAAGAGTTTGGATTACAATTAAAAGATTTTAAAGATGAAGGAAGTATTTTACATATATTAAATGATGATTTAATTGTTTGGACTTGTGACAAGTTTGGAATACAAAGAGAATGGATAGAGGGAACAACAAATTCAATTTATCCGCATGTAGATTACTATAAAAAAGTACATGCTTTTATAAAAGATATCTGTACTCTAGATAAGAGTGCAATTGATGTAATTGCCTTCAAAAGCGAAAAATTAAAACTTAAAGAAAACCACAGACATTGCATAGTTTTATTAATCAGAATTCCGATTGATACTTTAAATTCCAAAATTATATATAAGTATGTTCCTATTTCCACTCTATGGGATTGGGGTTATTGGAGATCGAGGTATCAGGTTAAGTCAATTTTTTACATTTGTGAAAAACTCAGAATAAATATATGTGGCTATGATTTGCGGGATAAAGAACTCTTGGCTTCCGGAAGCTGTTTCCCTCAGAAGCTTATGAGTAAGATACCAATAACAGTCACTTGGTACCCAGAAGACTATATTGATTTACCAAGTCAAAGTTGTCAAGCTAAAGAAACTGAGGAAACTCCTAAAATTAGAGAATATATTAAAGAGCAAGGATACATGGATTTATTAAAAGATTGTGAAAAGAAACAGAAAATATCCAGCTGGTAATTGAATTAAAAGGATTATTTAGGTAAAATGATGTATATGACATTAACAATCGAGCAAAGAAGGAATTAACAATCTAGTTGGTAATTCACAATCGTTTATTTATTAGATAAACCTTGATATATCAACGTTCTTAAACAGTCCATGATGGGCGGCGGATTCACGATCGACAATCCGAATGCAATCGCGTCATGCGGCTGTGGATCATCGTTTGTGACAGCGACGAATAAGGGTACTCCGGAGAATTGTTAGAGTATAAATAGAGAAGGACCAGTGCATTACGCGCTGGTCCTCTTTGCTTATATTTTCTTTATAGCTTCTTTAACCGGAGTTTCGCCGTTCAGGATTTCAAACACTTTATGACTCGTTTCTAAAGTAGTCAATGATTCCACGAGCACTTTTGCGACGTCTGCCCGTGAGATACTGCCGCTTTTATCTTCTATGGAACGCTGGGCGATTATGTTTCCGGTTGCATCGTCAGTGGTCAAGGCACCTGGCCGGACGATGGTATAGTTCAGTCCGCTTTCTTGAAGGTGTATATCCGCTTCATTTTTGGCTTTTAGATAGACGTGCATGCCTTCAGGTGCGTTTTCCGGCTGGTCGGCTCCCATGGAACTCAACATGATAAATCGTTCGATTCCCTTTTGCTTGGCATAATCAACCGCTTTTTTTGCACCTTCCTGATCGATTGCAATCGTTTTATCCTCTCCTGTTTTACTGCCGCTTCCCGCTGCAAAAATGACAGCATTGACATTATCAAGTGCATAGGAGAAATCCTGTTCAAGATCTGCGACAACTGGTCTGGCACCGAGGTCTTCCATATCCTTTGTCTGCTCGGATTTACGGATCATTGCTTTTGCGAAGTGCTGGGTACTGTTTACAAGCTCTTTTATGACGAGGCGGCCGGTATGGCCATTCGCTCCAATAACAAGTACATTCATCTGATCTCAACATCCTTTTCCTGAGTTTTTTGCCTTTATTATTGGTCTACCCATTACTTGCTAAATTAAACAATCGTTTATCTATGCCCTTACGATAATCAAAGTCGATCAACAATTCTCCCCGAAAAAAAGAGATCCAGGAACCAGTCCTGAACCTCTTTGAAAATTAATTAATCTGTAAACATGGAAGTACTGTGCATCGGCTGGACCCTTGCTTTCGGGTCCATGTATGCTTTTGCATTGTTGACAGCTGTCGGTGCTTCCCCGAAACCGCTGGCAATCAGCTTGACTTTTCCATCATAGGTGGAGATGTCTCCTGCTGCGTAAATGCCTTCTACATTCGTTTCCATTCTCGAGTTGACGACGATTGAGTTTTTCTCGATTTCAAGTCCCCAGTCTTTGATAGGGCCGAGGGAAGAGACGAATCCGAAGTTGACGATCAGCTCGTCGATATCAAGGATTTCCTTCTCATCGCCGCGAACTTCTTCAAGTATAAGCTGATGGATCCTTGACTCATCCCCTACAATTTCAGCAGGAACGAATGGAGTCTTCAGCTCTACAGAAGAATTGTGGAGGTTTTCGACACTGTGTTCGTGGGCTCTGAATTTATCCCTTCTGTGGATCAGATAGACTTTTTCGGCAATCGGTTCGAGCATGAGTGCCCAATCCACTGCAGAATCTCCGCCGCCGCAGATCGCCACTTTTTTGCCTTTGAATTTCTCCATGTTATCGACGAAATAATGAAGGTTGTTTCCTTCATATTGAGAAGCGTTTTCGAGCTCCAACCGTCTCGGCTGGAATGCACCGTTCCCGGCTGTGATGATAATCGTCCTGGAATAATGGATTTCTTTATCTGTCGTAAGCTTGAAGCAGCCGTCTCCCTGTTTTTCCACATCAGCCACAGCCTGCTCAAGGCATATCGTCGTTTCAAATTTAGACATCTGTTCTAAGAGATTATTCACAAGGTCCTGAGCTTTCACCTTAGGGAACCCTGCCACATCATATATGTATTTTTCAGGATATAGAGTGGATAACTGACCGCCCAATTGTGGTAAGCTTTCGATGATTTTTACTGAAGCTTTTCTCATGCCGCCATAGAAAGCCGTGAATAACCCTGTTGGGCCGCCTCCGATGATCGTTATATCATACACTTTTTGATCTTCCTTCAAGTAAATCCCTCCCAGAATAAGATACATCATTTTAATTTATTCTATCATAGAGAAATGAATCCTTCCCAAAATTTAGATTGTTGTTTTGGAATAGTCAGTTATTTGTTTGTATGAGGAGGGTCTTTGCTGCTAGTGGAGGCTTTGCCCCCGAGACGTAGAAAATTCGACAAGCGGCGCAATAATTTGAGTTCCGGCGCAATTATCGTGAAAGTGGCGCAATTATTTAGGTTCCTGCGCAATTATCGTAAATGTGGCTCAATTAATGGTATTCCGGCGCAATTATTTCTGAAAGCGGCGCAATCTATTCTCAAATAACAAATAGATAACTACTTCTAAGGAGAGAAATTGGTCAATTTTCATAAACCATCTGAATTTGAACAGTATTGAAGCAGAGTCGCCTGAATCCAGTTGAAGAGACCACGTCATCCAATATTTCCATTGATCTGCAGCGGTGGTAATCATGTACAGAAAACATGTCACGCCGGCCATTCTTCCTTCAGCCCACCCTCTTATTGTCGCAATTTTCCCAAGAATGATTATTTATCTTTAAGACCTTGAAAAGATAAGGTAAAACGAATATTATGTAATGTAGGCATATTGTTAAGAATTTATGACAATTTTTGCGGTTTGCATTCGTACGTGAAAGATGTCACATACTTATGGTTTTGTTTTTATACTATTTTATACAGTACTCTCTTTTCATTTGAAAAGAATCGTCCCGCATAATTTGTTTTGAGCTCCGCTTAATCGGGGAATGAGATAGTATCAGCAGATTGACGGGATAAAAAAGACCGATGTGGAGGACTCTAAGAGTATCCGACGCAAATTCAATCAAAAAGGTGGATGTGATTCAGTTGAGAAAGCCAAGAATCGTTGTTTTAGGTGCAGGTTATGGCGGGCTAATGACAGTAACTCGTCTTCAAAAGCAATTGAGTACAAATGAAGCGGAAGTCATCCTTATTAATAAGAATGATTACCACTATGAAACAACATGGCTGCATGAAGCTTCTGCAGGAACGCTTCATCATGACCGTGTGCGTTATGATATTAAAGATGTTGTGAATACAAGCAAAGTGAACTTCCTGCAGGCAACTGTGGATGATATTAAAGTAGAAGAAAAGAAAGTCGTAACAAGCCAAGGCGAAGTAGAATTCGATTATCTTGTGGTTGCACTTGGTGCCGAGTCTGAGACTTTTGGAATCCAAGGATTGCACGAGCATGCATTCATGATTTCAAACATCAACTCTGCCCGTCAAATCCGTGAGCACATCGAGCTTCAATTCGCTACGTATAAGAACGAAGAAGTGAAAAAAGATGAGCGCCTGACAATCGTCGTAGGCGGAGCAGGTTTCACTGGTATTGAATTCCTTGGGGAACTGGGTAACCGTGTTCCTGAGCTTTGCAAAGAATACGATATCGACCCTTCAAAAGTACGTATTGTTTGTGTGGAAGCAGCACCAATGATTCTTCCAGGCTTCGATCCTGAACTTGTGAAATATGCACGTGCCGCTCTTGAGAAAAAAGGCGTTGAATTCCACATCGGAACTCCTCTTAAAGAAGCAAAAGCAGACAGCGTGTTGATTTCTAAAGGTGAAGATGAAGTAGAAGAAATCAAAGCCGGTACAATCGTTTGGGCAGCGGGTGTCCGCGGTAACCGCATCATTGAAAAAGCAGGTATCGAAAACATGCGTGCCCGGGTCAAGATCAACAAAGATCTTCGTGCACCTGGTCATGACAACATCTTCATCATCGGTGACTGTTCTCTGATGATCAATGAAGAAACAGAACGCCCATACCCGCCGACTGCACAGATTGCAATGCAGCAAGGGGAAGTATGTGCGCGTAACATCGCAGCTCTACTTCATGGCAAAGACCCTCTGGAAGAATTCACACCAGACCTGAAAGGTACTGTATGTTCACTTGGTGAAGACGACGCAATTGGCGTTGTTTACGGCAGGAAACTTACAGGTACGAAGGCATCATTCATGAAGAAGGTAGTAGACAACCGTGCACTTTACATGGTTGGAGGACCTTCACTTGTATTCAAAAAAGGTAAATTCAAGTTCTTTTAAGATAAACAGTGAGTGATAAAGCAGAGTGGACTACCACTCTGCTTTTTTCGTTCGAAAGGGTAAGGCGTGAGAGTAACGGTGCGAATTCTGTCGTAATTTGAAGAATGGCAGATATAATGGGATTTTGGCAGATAAAAAATTTTTTTGGCAGATAACTATTTAGCCCCTTTACTCTTTTGGACACCTACTTCTAAAGATATTAAGATAGAAGTATCAAAGGAGGAGCCAAAATGAGTAAACGAAATGGACC
>NZ_JBBYAF010000049.1:0-27733 GCF_038405515.1 Rossellomorea oryzaecorticis
CCCGTGAGCCTCCTCGGCAAGCCTGCGGGGTCTCACATAAGCTACTCTTCCCGCAGGAGTCTTCGTCTTGCACTCCAATCAACCGCTGGAAAGAGTTGAAATTCAAGCGTACATTTGATCAAGTTAAAAACCTGAACTTATTTGCCCCCTAGAAGACAAATCAGTTCGGGTTTTACTTAGACTAAAATAACTTTTCTTCCAGCCTCATTCGTACTGGAATCCGACATTATTCACTCATTTCCCTTATATTTCCCGGGCTATATTCGACATTTCCTCGAGGAAGCCATGATAAAAGCCTGCTGAAATCCCAGCAGGCTTTTTCTATCAATCTATTTACCTAAAAATCCTCCATTGGATTCTATGATCTGTCCGGTGATCCATTGAGACTCCCCGCTTGCAAGGAACCTGATCAGTTTTGCTGCATCCTCCGGCAGGCCGAGGCGGCCCATTGGAAACATCGGAAGAAATGCTTTCTCAAGTTCTTCATCTATCCATCCTGAATCGGTCGGACCGGGATCGACGGAATTAACGGTGATTCCGAGCGGTGCTACTCCAGTGGCAAGCGGCGGCGTGATGGCTTTCAACATTCCTTTGGTAGCAATATATGCAAGGTTGTCGGGATCAGGTCCACCTGACACCATATTGATGATCCTTCCTTCCCCTCCTGCTGGATTCGCTTTCTCGAATGCTTTGGCGAATTCCAATGAAAGCATGAGAGTGCCGCGGTTGTTCACGTTATAGTGCTTATCCAGTATATTTGTATCTAGTGTACGGAAATTGGAAGGAGCACAGTATGTTGCATTGTTAATCAGGATGTCCGGTGTGGCGAGAGATTCCTTGACGGCACGAAGAATCCTACTAGGTGTCTGGTCATTTTCAAGATCTGCTTCCATATGGGCGGCACGGACCCCCATCTTGATCAACTTTTCCTCTAAAATTCCTGGCCAGTCCTTCTCCACCCCGTTCCCAGCCGTTTCATCGAATGGGGTCCAGTGTGTGAAGAATATGTCTGCTCCCGCCTCTGCAAGCGCAAGACAGATGGCCGTCCCGATTCCGTTTGACCGGCTTGTCCCCGTTACGATGGCTGTTTTTCCTTGTAGTGAATTCATTGAATCACCTCCGCATTGTTTGGTTTTTACATTTAATTCAGTTGACTGCCTTTATACTCTTTATACTTGTTTACTTTTCAGTCTGACGGGAAAAACACACACAAAGATGAATGAATACTGACCCTCCAAGGAGGAGATTCTTATGAACCATGTAAAGGCATTCGCCGTCAAAGGCATCATGACGCTGGCAGTATTGTCACTTGTATTGGGCTTGGGTTTTCGTATCTCTGCAGAGAGCATCGCCACCATCACTGTACTATTCGGAGCGATTTCTTATGGTATAGGGGATATGGCTGTCTTACATAAAACAAACAATCTCTTCACCACTGCCGCTGATCTCATCCTGACGCTTGTGCTCGTCTTTTCGGTTGTAATCTGGTATGAAGGGCTGAATGGCGGACTAGCAGCATCTGCAGCATTCATATCTGCTATGATGGTGGCAGTTGGAGAATATTTCTATCACTTCTATATCATAAAAAATAAGCTTGGAGCTGCGCATCAGAATTCGATCGATTTGTCATAAGGAAAAGGACTTCACGAAAAAGTCCTTTTCTTTTTTGAAAGTATTACTGAACCACATACTCCTGATACTTCTCATAATCCGCACTCCTGCATTCCACTGTCAGCTTCGTCCCATTCTCTTCATATTCCGTATGAATCACGTTGGCATGCTCATTGAAATAAGAAATCAGCTGACCCTGGCTGAACGGGATGAGCATTTCACATTTTTTATAGTCTTTGAAAATATAGCTTTTGATGACTTCGACCAGTTCATCGATGCCTTTTCTTTGTTTTGCCGAAAGATAGATTCTGTCGTTCACGACCTTCGCGACCATGGCTTCATCGACTAGCTCCGCTTTATTGAAGGCATAAATCACGGGGATGTCTCCTACGCCGATATCATCGAGTGTTTCGTTCGTGACCTTCATCAATGTTTCATGATGGGGATCAGAATAATCGACGACGTGAATGATGAGATCCGCCTCTGCCACTTCCTCAAGCGTCGAACGGAATGCCTTGACGAGGTGGTGAGGCAGCTTATTGACGAAACCGACTGTGTCGGTCAAGAGGAATACCTTGTTATCAGGGAGTGTAATATTCCTGACGGATGTGTCCAATGTAGCGAACAGCATATCTTTTTCAAATACCTGCTTGTTGTCGCCAGGATTGAATGTTTCAATCAGTGCATTCATGGTCGTTGATTTGCCGGCGTTGGTGTATCCGACGAGCGATACGATCGGAAGACCGCTCTTTTTCCGCTGCTTTCGCTGCGTTTTACGCAGCTCGACCAGCGCTTCAAGTTCTTTGTTGAGTGCCGAGATGTTGTCTTCGATGCGGCGGCGATCGAGTTCAAGCTTCGTTTCACCGGCACCCCTGTTCGCAAGACCCGATCCCCCGCCTTGACGGCCTAGTGATTCCCGTCTTCCGACAAGTCTCGGCAGCATGTATTGAAGCTGTGCCACTTCTACCTGCAGCTGTGCTTCCCGCGTTTTGGCTCTTTCTGCGAAAATATCGAGAATGAGCATGGTCCGGTCCATCACCCGGATATCGAGTTTTTCTTCAAGCACCCTGATTTGGGAAGGTGAAAGTTCATCGTTTGCGATGAGGACATCCGCTTCCGTTTCCTCGATCAAAGGCAGGAGCTCATCGATTTTCCCTTTTCCGATATAGTGCACATGATTCCTCTTCGGCAGGTTCTGCGTCATTTCTGCCATGACATCGATGTGTCGTGCTTCCGCCAGTCCCTTTAATTCAAGCATGCTGTATTCAAAATCTTCTCCCTGTTCCTTTGTGTTGACACCCAGGGCGATGGCTCTTAAACGTTCTTCCATCATATATATTCACTTCCTATTCTAGTAATATTGAAAAAACACAGGCCGCTGCCTGTGTTTTGTTGTAAATGGATCCGTCAGCCGGTCACGTGAAGAACTGTTTTCATAAGAAAACAGAGGTCCGCGTTCCTTTCTTGCATGGGGCCGGCATGACTATGGAATACCCTTTTACACCAGGTGTAAAACTCTGGGGTATCCACTCCAAGTCCACTATTCAGTTCTATTTTTAAGACATAAAAAAAGAAGAGTTTCGTCCCCTCTTCTTCACCGTCAAATGAAGTTCCCCTTAAAAATAGGCAGACCAATTCCATTTACCCTGCACACAGGCAGAGCCTTCGAACATATTCAATTATCTGTTCATAGCGCGGAATCGAAGTCTGATTAAGATCAAAGGGAAAACCTCCATTTCTTGTAAGTTATCAATATCTTACCACAGATCAGTGTTGATGAGAAGTCCAATTTGAAAGCCCGTCCCGCATCGCGTTAAACGACGAGGGACGGGCCTTCCATATTACCAGCGTGCTGTAAGCATCTTACGTCTTGTATAGAATTCGACTCCGTCTGATCCGTTGGCGTGAAGGTCTCCGTAGAAGGAGTTTTTCCAGCCGGAGAATGGGAAGAATGCCATCGGTGCAGGTACGCCGATGTTGACGCCGAGCATACCGACCTCGATGAATTCACGGAAGTAACGGACGTCGCTGCCATCTTTCGTGAACAGGCAGGCTCCATTTCCGAAATCCGATTCATTGGTCAGTTTGATGGCCTCTTCAAGGGTTTCCACCCGCACGACCGACAGCACCGGTGCAAATATTTCATCCTTCCAGATTTTCATGGAAGACGTGACGTTGTCAAAGATGGTCGGGCCGATGAAATAGCCATTTTCCTTGTATGCTTCATCATTTCGGCCGTCACGGACCAGCCTCGCTCCTTCTTCCACTCCGCTCTCGATGTAGCTTTCCGTTTTCTTTTTATGATCATCGCGGATGACAGGGCCGAGGAACACATCTTCATCCATGCCGTTTCCGATTTTAATGGCATCCGCCTGTTCATTGAGTTTCTTGATCAGGGTATCCGCAACGTCCCCGACAGCGACCACAACGGAGCAGGCCATGCACCGTTCACCTGCTGAACCATACGCCGCTGCGATGATTTCTTTCACGGCAGAGTCAAGTTCTGCATTCGGCATCACGATGGAATGATTCTTCGCTCCTGCCAGTGCCTGTACCCGCTTGCCGTTCCCGGCAGCGGTTTTATAAATATACTCCGCCACCGGCTGAGAGCCCACAAAGGAAATCGCTGGAACATCCTTATGCTCAAGAAGTCCATTTACCACATCATGCGCACCATGGACGACATTCAACACGCCATCCGGAAGCCCCGCTTCCTGGAAAAGCTCCGCCAGACGGTTGGCAAGGAGGGGTGTCCGCTCTGAAGGCTTCAGGACGAAAGTGTTACCGCAAGCTATCGCCAGCGGGAACATCCAGCACGGCACCATCATCGGAAAATTGAATGGGGTAATCCCCCCGACTACGCCCACCGGATAACGGTACATACCTGATTCAATATTCGTCGCGATATCCGGAAGCTGTTTCCCCATCATCAGGGTCGGTGCACCGGCAGCAAACTCGACACATTCAATTCCGCGCTGTACCTCTCCATATGCTTCTTTAAAACTTTTCCCGTTTTCTTCCGTGATCAGCTTTGCAAGCTCGTCCCAGTTTTCGACAAGAAGCTGCTGATATTTAAATAGGATTCGTGCACGTTTAGGAACAGGGGTCCTGCTCCAGGATTGGAATGCTTCTTTTGCGGTCCTGACCGCGTCATCCACGTCCTGCTTTGATGAAATCGGGACCTGTGCCAGTTCTTCCCCTGTAGCAGGATTCGGTACAGATTGGTAATGGTCGGTTTTAGCGTCCACCCACTTGCCGTTAATAAAGTTTTTCAATGTGTTAGTCGTTGCAGTCGCCATGAATGAATTCCCCTTTCAAGAGTGGTTTTCAATAGGTTATTGATTCAAATCTTTTTTTGTCTGAGAAACTACTTTTCTACCTTTTCCTCTGAAGCAAACTGATAATCAAAGCAGGTACGATAAAGAGCCTCCAGTTCCTCCCTTTCCGGCACACGCGGGTTATTGGCCGGGCTGCCGCTGATGAAGGCATCCTCCGTCATCTTGCCCACTGCTTTACGGAACGCTTCTTCATCGACTCCCCATCCCTTCAGGTTCGGGATATTCAGCTGCATACAAAGTTTTTTGACCGAGTTCACTGCGATTTCAGCGCATTCTTCATTCGACAGATGACTGTTTTCTTTCTCAAAAATACGCCCTACATCAGCCAGGCGTTCGATGCAGTGCTCTTTGCTGAATTCGAGGACAGCCGGTAAAAGCATCGCATTCGAGTAACCGTGCGGAACATGAAATATTGCTCCGATCGGTCTCGACATCCCATGCACCAGGCAGACCGACGCATTTGAAAATGCCATTCCCGCCTGCATGGCAGCAAGGCTCATCGCTTCACGCGCATCGAGATTTTCACCATCCCGGAAAGCGGCCATCAGATTGTCTGCGATTAATTGAATGGCTGAAAGAGCCACTGTATCTGTCATCGGGTGGGATTTTCTAGACAAATACGCTTCCACTGCGTGGCTTAATGCATCCACTCCAGTCGCAGCCGTCACACTTTTCGGGGAGGAAATGGTCAGAAGCGGATCGACGATGGCGACATCCGGCATGAAGGCAGGCTGCTTGATCATCATCTTCACGTCATTCTCCGTATTTGTGATGACCGTCACATCAGTCGCTTCAGAACCCGTTCCGGCAGTTGTCGGAATGGCGATATGAGGAAGAGGCGCTTTATCAGCTATTCGCCTGCTCCCCATATATTCACCGATAAAACCGCCATTTGATGCTAACACGGCGATTGCTTTGGCCGTATCGATGCAGCTCCCTCCTCCGAGTGACACGACCAGGTCGCAGCCTTCTTTTTCAAGCACCTCGAGTGACTCAGAAACATATCGATCTGTCGGTTCGGAATCTACACCGAGATAAACGGCACTCTTCACACCTTGTTCTTGTAAATACTGACGGCACTCACTGACATACCCCAGTTCGTCCATGATCTTATCACTTACGATCAGGACCTTTCCGCCCCGCTCAGCCGCTTCCCTGCCGACATTCACAAAAGCCTTTCGACCGTAAAAAATGGACTGCGGGACACGAAAACAAGCAAACTTCTCCACAGACTTGCACCCCTTTATCTTTTAATGCACTTCCCCTCAGTCAAAGCATGCCAAAACAGATAGGGTTTCTTATGCAGTCCAAGCTTCTCGTATGTACACCCCGCTGAACGACAAAAAATCAAAATATTTAAACTATTCGTCTAGTATAACAGAAAACAAAACGCCCGTCCCGCGTCACGCTGCAACGCCTGAGGGACGGGCCTTCAGCACGGTGAAGCGACGCGGGACGGGCCTTTATCATGATAAAGCGGGACCGTTTGGCTCTATTTTTTGATTTTCTTCATCAGTTCATCAAAACGGTCTGTATTTCCAGTGGTTTCGGCAATCTCCTTCAGGACGTCGTTGAATCGATTGATGTCCAAGTCATAGAGAAGGTCATGGTCGAAGCCGATGGCAGTGTATTGGGTGAAATCCCAGACGTGCTGATGGTCTTTTTCATCGATTGCATGAGCAATGGCATTCAGGACGTAAAGCAATTCCCCTGTTATAACGGCATCTTTTTTCGCATAGTGCCTGATCGATGCAAAGCCGCGGTAGAGATAGTCTGCATACGTCAAATTATTAATGATGACGCGCAGATTCCCATCATCGTCTGTGAGGTACGGGGAGAATACTTCCATTTCCGAGAGTTGAATGAGCAGGTCGCCAATTTGATAGATAATATTGGTCGCCGTCTTCGGATCATCATTCCCGAGTGCCCTGATCGCGATTTCCACAAATTTATTGATGCTGAATTCAATGTCCTGGAGCTCGGTTTGATTTTTACCGACCTGAAACATCTCCAAATAGCTGCCTTCATCTATTTCAAAGTCAGTTGAAGGATTCCAGTATGTCAACAGAGGAGTAGACCGGAAGACGAAGCTCCCTATGCGGTTCTCCAATTGGATGATCAGGTTGTCTTTGGTTGCTTTCCGGATCAGCTCAGCAAAGTCAATCTTCTGCAGGTAACCAGACTGTTCTGCCCTCAACGTGGTGCCTCCGCCGCCCGGCACCTGCATTTTGACGGCACCGGGATTCTTTGCTTTATGCGGCTTCAGTTCATAGACGAGCGAGCTTTCGATGATATCCACGGATTCAAGCTTGATCTGCTCGGTCAGATTGGTCACTTGCAGCCATGTGACGATATGATTGATAAAAACGGCGAACGTACTGATCGTCAAGAGCGCGGTCACGACGGCAGTTGTCGGAATTAAACTGTATGCCTGAGCTGTGTCTTCATTGATGAAAAATAAACAAAATAGCACATAAAGAAAGCTCCCGCTAAATATCCCAAGTGTTCTCTGAGTCACTTTATTCATCATGAAATTTTTCAGAATCCTTGGTGAGAACTGGCTTGAGAAGGTAGATAAGGCACCGAGAACGCCGTAAAAAGTAAAGGTGGTCAGCGATAAGATCCCGGCGGTCAGCGTACTTAAAATCGTTTTCGTCAGTCCGTAATCGACCCTGAGGAAAGAAGGCATCCCCTGATAAATATTCATTTTCAGATCCACCCAAATGGTGATGAAGACCAGTAAGATGGAGAGCAACGAATAAATCATCGGTGTCATCCAAAGGTTGGAATACAGTTCATTCCACTTCTCCCGCTTTGTCATTCTTGCGTAGCGTTTTGCTGCGGCTGGTATTTTCTTTAGCATGTCGATCATCTCTTTCACACCCTGTATATCTGAAGTATCCAGCTGAAAATGTTCAACTTTTCCGTCCTCTTCCCTCGTGAAGAATGTCTTAAACCTCGATTGATAGACGATTGTAAAGAAATTGAAATGTCCGTCCATAAATGCTGAATAAACAGTTGAGAAAAAATGGCTTTCAATATATGCAGGTTAAATCAGTCCCTTTCTTACATTCTGCTAATCGTCATTTTTTATCCGCTGATCTGCATATAAAAAACCCCCGCATAAGCAGGGGATTAACCAATTACCATCATCTATCCTTATTACGGGGATCAACCTCAAACAGGTTTTTCCTCCCTCAATAACTTTCGATAAATATCCGCGATTTCTTCTACCTTCATCCGTACAAGGCCGCTGGATGACGGAGCTACGAAGTCACGGACTCCTTCGACTACCGATTCTTCCTGCCATCCCCAGGGGACCTTTTTCTTTTTGGCAAACTGCTGATAGACGCCTTTGCCGACAAAACAGGCCACCCGCGGGTTATATCTTTCCAGCTTTTCTTTAAGCTGAATCCGGCCCTCCTCATATTCATCTTTCGTGATCTCTGAGGCATCCTTCGTCGGCCGTTCAACGATATTCGTCATCCCGTACCCGAGTTTGATCAGATCCCCATCCTCCTCTGTCTGGTATAAACGGGGCGTCAATCCAGATTGATGGAGAATCTTCCAGAACCGGTTTGTCGGGTTCGCATAGTGATGACCTGTCTTTCCCGACATGATGCTGGGGTTAAAACCAATGAATAGTATATCCAAGCCTTCCTGCAAATGATCCGGTATTGAATTCAAACGCTCACCTTCTTTCATGGAATACTGTTATCACATATTTTATCGAAAAAGCTTGTTAAATCAAATTCCAGGGGCAGCAGAAAACCTGCCCAGGTACATCAGGGCAGGCTTTCAAAAAATTTCGGTTATGCTATTAGATGTAGATGTCTATTCTATTGCTGTCTTCTTTCAAGAGCTGCTCGAGTTCTTCTTTTTTCACTCGGAGTCCCCCGCTTCTGTAGCGGTTGGAGACTATTTCGCCGGCGGCTTGCTGCCCGTTGACGACAACACGTTTGCCATCACTGCTTCCCAGATGGTAGACAAATGTAACCGGATGATGGTGGTATTTGAATTCGAATGTCAGCCCATCGAGGTTTTCAGGGAGAACCGGGTCGATCACGAGGTCCTCACCTTCCTGACGAACACCGAGGGCATTGGAAATCAGCTGGTTCATGTAGATACCCGGTCCGCTTGAATAGATTCTCCAGCCGCCTTTGACCGGCACGGAACCGTCACGCAGTCCACCGAAACGTTCCTGTGCTTCGTAGCGGGTATTGAATTTACCGTCTGACGAGCTGAAATACGCATTGCTTTGTCGTCTTTCCGCATTTGGCACGACATCTTTCAATCCAACAGGATTTATGATTTCCAATCCTCTCCACACTTCATCCGTGTAACCGAGCTTAGCCATCGCCTCTACGTAGCGGATGTGGGCATGCACGTATTGCAGCCCGATTTCGCGGCCGAAGTTGGAGGCCTGTTCCGCCCGTTTGAAGTGCGTGCTGACTCCGCCTTCATACTTGGCTGGACGGTTCATCAACCGGACACCATCCGGACAGTATAGGTGCTCCTTCACTAATTCATAGTGGGAAGCTGCCTGTTCCGGTGTGAACAGCTCTGAAATGATGCTTCGGTTCATCGGAAGCAGGCGGTAATGGATGCCTGTTTTCGTATCCGTCGGGTGAACCATGAACTCAGGTTTCCCCGCTTCTTCCATATACACGAACCCAGGAATGACATCATCTTGCAGGATATACTTGTTGAAATCCTGCTGGATGCCTTCTGCGAGGGCGCGGAATTCGTGCGCTTCTTCTTCTAAAACCCCTTCGAGCACAGAGGACAGCTTCACGACCACTTGATACGTCAAGGCAACCGTCCAGCTGCTCGCCATGTATTTCTTCAGGTTGGCATTCGCAGGCTGAAGCGTATCATCCCAGTCCCCGTCGCCGTAGGAAGAAAGGAATGTGTCATGCAGGAAGTTTTCCTTGATATAGGAAAGTTCCTTACGGATATGATGGAGAAGCGTCTCTTTCTCTTTCGTGAATCCGAAACCGTCACGCTCTGTATAAGGAATCTCTTCCTGCAAAATACCATAATCACCCGTCGCGGCAATATAATCACTTACGACCTTAAGCGGCCAGACGATGATATCCCCGTGACTGTCGTCCTGCTGGATCTTGAAGTATTGATCGAACATGAACCATTGCGGCCAGTTGCCGTTATCCTCGTATTGGTGGGAATAGACGGTTCTGATGATCTCTTTTACAGACTCATAGTTCTGTGTCGCCATGAAGTATTCGGTCGGTCCCTGGCACACATCACGCGTCCCCCACGCTGCTCCGCCGTATTGCTCCAAACCGTGCGGCACTGAGTAATGGACAAGCATATTATGTGTGTACCACCAGGCAAGCGCATTCACTTTCTCAAGTTCCGCAGGCACCCCTTCACCTTGTGAAAGCTTGAATCCGTTCATGATCCCTCTATAGTATTCACGGTATTTCCCGATCTCTTCAGTCATGTCACGCTCGACAAACCCAAGTTCTTCCCCGTTCAGAAGTCCTTGTACGGTCAGATTCCATTCCGCAGAATCACTTACATCAAGCACGAGGAGGGAAGCAGCACCTTCTTCCACATTTGCCGCAAGTTTTTCTTCACGGCCAACCTCGATCTCCGCACCTTTTACCTTCATTCGATAACAAAGATTCGGAAAGGTTGAACTGCTGTCAGACTCACGATCTGCCGTCACGGTAAGGACGTCATCTTCCTGCTTCACATCGAAGGCAACCTCATACTCGTTGTTATTCATCGTGACCTGATTCGTCACCAGATAACGATACGCCTTGCCGTTCTGTGATTTAACATTCAGCTGCACTTCAGGTGAATCGACCACAGTAAAATTCGTCACGACGATCATATCGTCCTCTGTCTTGTAGTACCAGCGTGCGTAGTTGAAGCCAATCTCAAACATCGAAGGCATCGTCAGCAGACGGTACTGGCCGTCCACCTCTACATAAATGCGCTGACCAGACGTCTTCATGACATTCAAATGGCTGCGCTGATTCGTCAGCATTTTATTAAAAGAAGTATTTCCGACCACCAGCTGTGAGTTGAATAACCCGTACATGAACGAGGTTGTCGTGATCGTGTTTTCCTTCAGACGGTGGTTTTCTCCGGACATCAGAATATGCCCGTGAGGTCTTTCCACCATCAATTCTTTCTCTTTTAACACGACATGTTCATGTGTATCCGTGAAGAAAGACAGCAGCGCATCACCTTCACGCTCTTCATTATGACGGCCCTCAAACAGTCCCTCCACTTCCTCTTCTGTCATCGAAAGCGTACGAAGAGGCTTGCCGATCTCAGGTCTTAATCGAACATTCTCAACGGAACCTCTAAATTCGGAAACGATTGCTTGAACTTCTTCCCGGGCTGCCTTGATTTCTTCTTCATATTCTAAAACTCCGATCGCTTCTGCATGGTCTCCTTTAAACAGACCGTAAAAAGTAAACCGGTTCTTTCCGTTCAACTGAACTTTCGGGGTTTGAAGGGCCGTATAAGCCAATTCATACTGATACACTTCATTCGCCAATGACTCCTGTGTTAAAATTTCCGGCTCATCACTTTCTTTATATGACAACCCGAAAAATTGTAAGCCATCAGTGGAATATCCTGCCGCTTTTCCAATAGATCCCTGCTGTAAATAAGGGAATCCGCTTGACTGCGGCTGATTTTGACGGGAGCAGACGACATAGCCTTTCTCTGCACTTTCGAATACGCGATGATCGATATATTGAGACATGTAGGCCTCATTAGATCGGACCGCGCCCTTATCTGCAAGACCAATGTCCTGTCCATAAATCACGTCGACTTCAATGTCCTTCCCGTCAACCGCGACATCCCAGAACCAAACTCCCTTATCCGTAAGAGTGAAAATAACTTCATATGAAACGCCTTCGAAGGACCCGTTCCACTTCACCTGGGATTCCGCCCATTCCACTGAGCTTTCTGACTTTATACCAACCATCGGAACGAACTTGATTTCGTCTGCCCCATGGACTCTCAAAAATAAATTATTCATTGAACCATCGATCGGATTGGTCATCAGTTGGTTTACCATGATGTCTTTATGTGTAACGGCAAACAAGTCGCCGCCAGGTAAAAAATTAAATGTCAGATCTCCTGATGTCAATGCAATAGTTGAATTCATTACTTTCCCCTCGATTCTCTATTTTAATAGTGTGAATGATTTCTCCATAGCATCTCTGCTGTTTCCACCGATATACGCGATAAATGTCCCGGGATCGCTCGTAAACGTTAAATCGGAATGGTGATAGCGCAGCTGCTCCTCCCTGATTATGAAGGATACTTCCTTCGATTCACCCGGTTCCAGTTTGATCTTTTCAAAGTCCTTCAGTTCTTTCAACGGACGGACCACCTCTCCGCTCACGTCCCTGACATAAAGCTGAACCACTTCTTCTCCTGAAACGCTGCCGCTGTTCGTCACTGTAACTGAAATCTCCAACGAGTCCTCACAGGTCATTTTTTCCCGGGAGAGCTTCATGCCGCCATACGTGAATTCGGTATAACTCAGGCCGAAACCGAACGGGAATAATGGACTGTTCGGAATATCCAGATACTGCGATACGTAGCGTTCCTGTGCATCAGGCGCACCCTTGGGACGCCCTGTATTGAAGTGATTATAATATACCGGAATCTGGCCAGCGCTGTAAGGAAAGGACATTGTTAGACGGCCGGACGGATTGCGGTCCCCAAATAATAAGTCAGCTATGGCTGCTCCGCCTTCCGTTCCCGGATACCATGCCTCCAGTACGGCATCCGTTTGGTCCCACACGCCGTGAAGATCCAGCGGGCGTCCGTTGAATAAGACGGACACCATCGGCTTGCCGAGTTCTTTCATGCGCTGTATCAGTTCGAGTTGCGCTCCCAGCAGCTTGATATCCGCGCGGCAGCCTGCTTCACCGCTCATATCCGAATCCTCGCCCAGTGCAAGGACGATCACATCTGCGTCGTTTGCCGCTTCTAACGCTTCTTTTATTTGTTCTTCGGTGATTGTTTCAATATCACTGCCTTTTGCAACGGCCAGCTGTGAAGGGTCGATTTTTTGTAAAAACCCTTCCTTCACCGTTACGGCGTCTTCCTTCGAACCAAGCCATGACCACGGTCCAAGGATATCTCCGTTTTCTGCGAAAGGACCGATCAGTGCGACTTTCTGATCCTTTTTAAGAGGTAGAACGCCTTCATTTTTCAATAATACAGCTGACTTCGCAGCAAGTTCTCTTGAAGCTTCGCGGTGAGCAGCACTCATGACGATTTCATTTTCGAGCTCCTCATCCGCTCCGCGATATGGATTTTCAAATAAACCAAGCTTTTCTTTCAGAGTCAGGATCCGTTGGACAGCCTCGTCAATCAGTGATTCATCAAGCTGTCCCTCTTCAACCAACGCCTTTAGGTATTTCACATAAGTCGACGTCATCATTTCGATATCCACTCCAGCCGTAAGGGCTTTCAAAGCAGCTTCCTTTTCATCCTCTGCCACGCCGTGAGGAATCATTTCCTTAACTGCTCCCCAGTCAGAGATCAGAATGCCGTCAAACCCCATTTCTTCGCGGAGGATCGAACGCATCAGCTTCTTGTTCCCAGTTGCAGGAATGCCGAAGACGGTGTTAAACGCGGTCATCACCATTTCGCAGCCTTCATCAAGTGCCGCCTGATAAGCAGGCAGGTAATTTTCACGAAGCTCCCGTTCAGACATGTCGACCGTGTTATAGTCACGGCCTCCTTCCGCTGCCCCGTAAGCTGCGAAGTGCTTCACGCATGCAGCGACGCGGTCTTTTTCAGTTGTCAGGTCATTTCCTTGGAAGCCCCGCACAAAAGCCCTGGCATACTCACTATTTAAATAAGGATCTTCCCCCGTCGATTCCATCACTCTTCCCCAGCGAGGGTCGCGGACAAGATCGACCATCGGGGCAAACGTGACATGTACACCGGATGCCGATGCTTCCTTTGCAGCGATTTCTGCACTTTTCTCTGCCAGTTCAAGGTCCCAAGAACAGCCGATTCCAAGCGGGACTGGAAAAATTGTTTTATAACCATGCACGATATCAGACATAACTAATAATGGAATGCCTAAACGGTTATCTTCCAGATGCTTTCGCTGGATGTTTTTCACTTCTTTCGCTCCGGACGCACCGAGGACCGATCCCGCGTTCTCGATCATCTCGTCGGTGATGCCCATATCGGCCATCGGACCCGTGATCTGTCCCCCATCACTTGCCCCCTTGAAAAATGGGGTGGCGAGCTGAGTCAGCTGTGCGATCTTTTCATCCAATGTCATTTCATTTACTAATGAAGTAAGCTTTTGTTCTTTCATATTGGAACCTCCAAGGATTAGGATTTGATGCTGTGATCCTTACTTTTAGTGAAACGTTTCAATTAACAGTTGAGTCGAATTATAAGGGTATTCCCACCGATAGTCAACATAGACAACCAAACTGCACAATTGCCAAAATCATCTATACATAAAGGATTAATTAGTTTCCACACTCATCTTTTCACGTCACAAATTTTAACAATCAACTATTTTTCAAAAAGTGGTTGAAAGCGGATTCATGTTTGATTATAATATAGCTATCGAAACGTTTCAATAACGTTTGAATGATTTCCAACTTTCATTTCTTAA
The DNA here is from genome assembly GCF_038405515.1 of Rossellomorea oryzaecorticis. Classification (GTDB taxonomy): domain Bacteria; phylum Bacillota; class Bacilli; order Bacillales; family Bacillaceae_B; genus Rossellomorea; species Rossellomorea oryzaecorticis_A. The sequence continues at coordinate 14,596 of NZ_JBBYAF010000049.1, forward strand.
CGAATAACAGAAGGAATCATTCAGGCAATGCTTCATTTTTTATAAGGCTGTGTTAAAGATTAATGTTGATTTCGGGCAGTTCCAGCTGTTGATTGGAGTGCAAGACGAAGACTCCTAACGGAAAAGCGGAGGGGCTTTGCCCAGAAGCGTGTGGCATAAGACGAACCGGCCATGAAGGCGGTCTTTGCCTTCTTGGTCGGTTTGGCTTATGACATTTGCTTCTAAGCCCTGCAGCTGGACAGTTCCCCCCTTACCGAGGAGGCTCACGGGTCACCCGCGGAAAGCGAAGTCTTGCACGGAAATCAACAGCGGCGTTTAACAGAGCCACTTGTTAAAAAACAATAAAGAATAGAATGGAGATGGGAGAATGAGAAAGAAATCATGGACACTTCTATTAGTCGCTATGATGGCATTATCCACTGTTTTGGCAGCATGCGGAGGCGGCGGTGACTCAAAAGACGGCAAAAAAGAAATCACCGTCTGGGCAATGGGTGAAGAAGGTAAAAAGCTAAAAGAAATGGCATCTAAATTTGAAGAAGAGAACAAAGACATCTCGGTTAAAGTACAAGCAATTCCTTGGGGCAACGCCCACGATAAGCTTCTGACAGCAGTCGCTTCAGGCAACGGCCCGGACGTCCTTCAATTAGGGACAACCTGGGTTCCAGAATTTGCTGACGCCGGTGCACTATTGGATCTGACTTCTCACTTAGAAGATTATCCAGAATTCAAGCCTGAGAATTTCTTCGAAGGTTCCGTCACTTCCATGAAGTATGACGACAAAATCGTCGGTGTTCCTTGGTACATCGATACACGCGTTCTATACTACCGTACAGATTTATTGAAAGAAGCCGGATACGACAAGGCTCCTGCAACATGGGATGAAATGAAGGATGCAGCTGAAAAGCTGAACGCTCGCGGAGACGACATGTACGGCCTTGATATCGACCGTAATGACCAAATCACTCCATTCATCTTTGCTTGGCAAAATGGATACGAGTTCGAAGGCAAGGACAAAATGAACTTCGACAGCCCTGAATTCAAGGGAGCGATCGAGTACTATGCAAGCTACTTCCAGGAAGGTTTAAGTCCTACTGCAGAAGGAATCGATATCGTACAAGCATTCAAGAGCGGATCGAAACCGATGTTCTTCAGCGGCCCTTGGATGATCAACATCATCAACGACCAGGCTCCTGACCTGAAAGACAAATGGGCAGTAGCGGAAATGCCGAAAAATGAAACAAACACATCAAGCATGGGCGGATCGAACCTGTCGATTTTCCACAACTCTGAAAATGTTGATGAATCTCTTAAATTCATCTCTTATATGAACGAAGTGGAAACACAAATGGAATGGCTGGAAATGTCAAACACACTTCCTTCACGCACGGAAGCTTGGGAAGAGCCTAAGCTGAAAGAAGATCCTTTACTATCTGTTTTCGGTAAGCAGCTTGAAAACACGAAAGCATCACCGCAAATCAAAGAATTCGAAAAGATCGCACAGGAATTCCTTTCTTCCATTGAAAGAATCACTGTCGGCGGTGCAGATATCGATAAAGAACTAGAGCAATTTAATAAAAAAGCAAACGAAATTGTTGAGTAAATTAGAAAAGCGGAGGCGGCTTGATCAGCCCCGACAAGCATAAGCTAAATGGGCCGGGAAGGCGCCTTTTGCCTTCTTGACCATTTAGCTTATGACCTCGAGGGGCTAAGCCGCCGGAGCTGGACATTACGAAAAGCGGAGGCGGCTCGCCTTGGGACGACAAGCATAAGGCGAGTCAGCCGGAAAGGCGGGTTTTGCCTTTTTGGCTGACTTGACTTATGACCTCGAGTCCCAAGCCGCCGGAGCTGGACATCTTTTAAAATTAGTGAAGCATTCGCTGCTATAAGGAAGTAAGTTTGGAGTTACAGGCACATCCTCTAAAGGATTGCCTGAACTCCATTTTTAAAATAACCCTTGCGCGGTGTTTTAGTTAGGTGGGATATCATGAGCAATGGATTAAAAGGTTTCAAAACAAATAAACATCCATACGTGTTTATTGCTCCTGCAGTGATCATTTTGACTGTTTTCAGTATCGTTCCGATCATCGTGGCATTCCTGATCAGCTTTACGGACCTGGATTTGAAGGGACTCGCTGATTGGTCGAATGTGAGCTTCATCGGTATAGAGAACTATTCGAAATTGATTTCGGATGATTTGTTCCATAAGTCGATTTACAATACGCTTTTCTATGTGATCATCGGGGTCCCCCTCGTCATTGTTTTCTCCTTAGGGATCGCCCTTCTGCTCAATTATGGGACAAGCAAGCTGTTCACTGTTTTCCGCGGCGTGTACTATATGCCGTCGATCACGAACATCATCGCAGTGGCTGTCATCTGGGGATTCCTCTATAACACGGAATATGGACTATTCAACTACTTACTATCATTACTGGATGTCGAAAAGATTCCTTGGTTAGGAGAGCCAACGATCGCCAAACTATCGTTGATTGTTTTAGCTGTATGGAAGGGAATCGGGATCAATATGATCATCTTTCTCGCTGCACTTCAGGGCATCCCGAAATCATATTATGAAGCGGCAGAAATGGACGGGGCCAACCGCTGGCAGGTATTGTTCAATGTTACGATTCCATTATTGCGCTACGCGACTTTCTTCGTTACCGTCACGACACTGATCGGCTGGCTGCAATTCTTCGAAGAGCCATTCGTCATGACAAACGGAGGCCCGCTGGATGGAACGATTTCAATGGCATTATTCATTTACCAAAAAGGTTTCCAATTCAGTGAATTCGGCTACGCGGCAGCAGGTTCATTCATCCTGTTCGTGTTCATCATCATCATTACATTGGTTCAATTTAAGATTAGAAAATCTGATACAGAATACTAAGTTATAAAATATACCAGTATCGGAGTTGAAACTATGAAAACATTTAAATTGGAACGGCTCTCTGTCATCATCTTGCTGATTCTCGGCGGTATCATTGTATCCGTTCCTTTCATCTGGATGATCTCAAGTTCATTCAAACCTGAAAGTGAAGTCCTTCAAATTCCGCCGACCTTGATTCCTGAGAATCCGACGCTCGAAAACTATGTCAATCTGTTTGAAAGCATGAACTTCGGCGTCTACTTACGAAACACCTTGATCATTGTCCTATTCTCCTTTGTCGGCCTGTTCTTCAACGCCATGGCCGGCTACGGATTTGCAAAGTATCAATTTAAAGGAAGAGAAAAGATTTTTTACATCGTGCTGGCGACAATGATGATCCCTGCACAAGTAACAATGATTCCTGTTTACTTGATTTTAAATGAAATGGGCCTCACGAATACGATGACAGGGATCGTGCTGCCTGGACTTGCAGCTGCATTCAGTATCTTCCTGTTCAGACAATTCATGACGACGATTCCGACAGATCTGATCGAGGCTGCACGTCTTGACGGTGCCGGGGAATTCTATATCTTCTTCCGGCTGATCGTGCCGATTGCGAAACCGATTTTCGCGGTACAGGGGATCCTGACATTCATCGGTGCCTGGAACAGTTTCTTATGGCCGCTGATCATCGCGAATGATGAGAGTCTATACACACTTTCTGTGGGACTTTCCCTTCTGCAAGGACAGTATGCCAATAACTTTGGATTACAGATGGCAGGCGCTGCATTCATGGTTGTGCCGATCATCATCATCTTCTCGTTTTTCCAGAAATATATTGTGGAAGGATTTACGATGTCGGGGATTAAATAAGGTTTTGAATGGTGTCCGCCTTCATTTCGCTGAGATGAGGCCGGCACCATTTGGTGTCTTTTAGGCCAGATTCAGGCTGGTTTGATTTTTCGGTGCCAGGCACAATGCGGTTGTTATGTGCCTGGTACAAATGGAACGGTTTGTTCCTGGCACAAATTCCAGTTTTTGTGCCAGGAACCACAAACATACACCTTCACTCCCCTCCCCCAAAAACAATTCAAAAGCCAAAGCACATTAGGAGGATCTATGAACAAAAAATGGTGGCACCAATCAACGGTGTATCAAATATATCCGCGCAGTTTTAATGACCATGACGGAGACGGGATCGGGGATATCCCCGGTATCATCGAAAAACTGGATTATCTCGCTTTTTTAGGGATCGATATCATCTGGCTCAGTCCTGTCTATCAATCACCGAATGACGATAATGGATATGACATCAGCGATTATTATGAAATCATGAGTGATTTCGGTACGATGGAAGATATGGACAGGCTGATTGAAGAAGCGCGCAAACGAGACATCCACATTATGATGGATCTCGTCATCAACCATACGTCCGATGAACATCGATGGTTCATTGAATCACGGAAATCCAAGGACAATCCTTACCGGGATTATTATGTATGGAGAGAATCGAGCGACGGACCTCCGAGTGATATCACGTCCGTTTTCAGCGGACCTGCCTGGGAATATGATGAGGAGACCGGTGAGTACTATTTCCATCTTTTCAGCAAAAAGCAGCCGGACCTTAATCTTCACAATAAAGAAGTCAGGAAGCATCTTTATACAATGATGAACTTCTGGCTCGAGAAAGGCGTCAGCGGCTTCCGCATGGATGTGATCGATTTGATCGGGAAAGAGATCGATGAGAACATCCTCACCGACGGACCGAATCTTCATGACTACCTGCAGGAAATGAATCGGGAGGTCCTTTCCACCTATCCGACCATAACCGTCGGCGAAACCCCTTCTGCCACGCCTGAAACAGCAAAACTGTACACGGGTGAAGGACGGGACGAGCTCGATATGGTCTTCACCTTTCAACATATGTCGCTTGATGAAAGAGCAGGAAAAGGGAAATGGGCATTGAAGCCTCTTGACCTGATCGACTTAAAACAAACACTGAGCAAATGGCAGACTGAGCTCCACGGCCAAGGCTGGAACAGCTTGTATTGGAATAATCATGACCAGCCGAGAATCGTCTCCCGATGGGGAAATGAAGGAGAATACCGGGTAGAATCGGCGAAGATGCTTGCCACCCTCCTTCACATGATGCAGGGAACCCCCTATATCTATCAAGGTGAAGAAATCGGGATGATCAATATCGTATTCGATGACATCCGCGACTACCGGGATATCGAAACGATCAATTACTATAACGAAAAAATATCCGAAGGCGTGCCTCATGCAGACATCATGAAATCAATCCATGTAAAAGGCAGGGATAACGCAAGGACCCCCTTCCAATGGGATTCGAATCTTCACGGCGGTTTCACTACCGGTACACCCTGGCTTGAAGTTAATGGAAACTATAAGAATATCAATGCAGAGGACGCAGTCAAAAACGAAGAATCGATTTTCTATCACTATAAAAAGCTGATTCAATTAAGGAAAGAACATGACATCATCGTGTATGGGGAGTATGAACTGATATTGGAAGATCACCCCGAGATATTCGCTTATACGAGAAAATCCGGGAATGAGATCCTCCTTGTGATAGCGAATTTCAACGAGCATGAACCGGCCTTCACACTGCCTTCGGGATTCGATGATAAGGATTGTGAAATACTGATAAGTAACTACAGAGGGACAGCACATCCTTCCGAGTTGAAAAAACTGCGTCCATACGAGGCGGTTGTGTACCTGATACAAAGTGAAAACACTTCCAATTCATTCCAATAATTGTATAATAAAACGTATAGATAACGAAAAAATAAGGTCTGCCTTATTTTAAGAGGATGTGAAACTCATGGCAACCATAAAAGACGTGGCTAAGCTCTCTGGTGTCGCGGTTTCGACCGCTTCCTACGCGCTGAACAACAGCACCAAGGTCAGCGAGGTGACCCGCGAGAAAGTCTTGGCTGCAGCGAAACAATTAAATTACCAAAAAAACGGACTTGCCTCCGACCTGAAACGAACGAGCACAAATACGATCGCATTGATCCTGAGCGACCTGTCGGGACCTTATTACTCTGAATTGATTAAAGGCGTCCAGGATGTCGCTTCAACGAACGGGTATGATTTGATTGCATGCAGTTCAATCGGCGGGGCACAATCCACCGCGGTTAAATTCCTGCGGGAAAAACGGGTCGACGGCGTCATCATCCTTGCCCATAACATCGATGATGAAACGATTCTGGAATCTTCCCGGGAAGGCTTCCCGATTGTGGTCCTTGACCGCAGCATACAAAGTGAGCATGTCGTCCAAATAGAAGTCGACAACGAACATGGTGCTTTCATGGCAACCGAGCACCTGATCGAAAAAGGCAGCCGAGAAATCGCCTACGTGAGCGGCCCTTATAACTCCCATGATAACGAGCTGCGATTCAAAGGCTATAGAGCCGCGCTTCTGAAGCACGGAATCGAGTATCGTCCCAAATGGAAAGTTTCAGGCGGATTCACCAGGGAAGGCGGCTATCAGGCAACGAAGATGATCATTGCTCAAAAGGATGTCCCGCAGGCCATCTTTTATGCGAATGATGAAATGGCGATAGGCGGGATCCAGGCGCTTAATGAAAAGAAGATCTCTGTCCCTGATGATATTTCGATCATCGGGTTCGACGATATCCAGCTTTCAGAATACGTCTCCCCTCCGCTTACCACCATGCGCCAGCCAAAATACGAAGCCGGCGCCCTTGCAGTCCACCTCATCTTCCAGGTGCTGTCAAAGGAAAAAGTCGATCAGAGCTATAAGCTGACGACCGAACTCATTGAACGCAAATCCGTCAAGGACAACTGATCTCAACATAGAAGGCCCGTCCCTCGTCGCTTTAACGCGATGAGGGACGGGCCTTCGATTGTTATAGAATATCTTTAAAGTCCCTCGCCTGCTGGTCCAATAGCCGGGCTGCACTTCCGATCTCCTGGAATGCCGCCACTGCCTGATCATTGAGGAGCTGGTTGTTTGAAATCCCTGACTGTGAGCGGATCGTTCCTTCGCTGACTTTATTGATTTCAACGGTAATCCCCTCGATCCGTGCATTGACTTCACCGATGGATTCCTGCACACGCGTAGCGAGCTTTCTGACTTCACCGGCTACGACGTTGAATCCTCTTCCATGCTCACCGGCACGCGCCGCTTCGATGGCTGCGTTCAATGCAAGGAGATTGGTTTGAGTCGCGATTTCACGGATTGTTTTTACAATCCCCTCAATCGATTTTGCCTGCATTTTAAGAGATTCCATGATTTCAAGATTTTCTTTCGACTCCTCCACGAGCCGCTCGACGGCAAGGCTGGCTTCCTCGCTTCTCTTGATCCCTGCTTCCGCTTTTTCACTGAGTTCTTCAGACATTTGCTGCAACTCGGAAGCGACCTTGACAGTGGCATTTTCACGCTCTGTAATGTCCGTTGCCACTTTCACCACTCCGACAACCTTCCCTCCATCGTCATAGACCGGCGTGTATGTAGCTTCAAGCCAGATGAGATTTCCTTGTTTCGTCACACGTTGAATCTTTTCCTGAAAACTATTCCCGTTCCGCAGATTCCTCCAAAGCTGTTGATATTCCCTGCTATCAGCAAAATCCGGTGTGCAGAATTGCTTGTGGCTCATCCCCGGGAGCTCACTCACACTGTATTTAACGGTTTTGGCGAAATTCTCATTCGCCCATAAAACATTTCCGTTCGGGTCGAATTGAATCATGGCCAATGACCGTTCGATCGCGGCCACTACCTGACCCGGTTCAAAGCCCTGTAATTTTTCAGTTGTTAGCATTGTGTTCATGCTCATCCTCTTTTCGTGATATATCATCCTGTTTGTATGAAAAAGCTCCTACTTGATTGTAACCCTTCAAGCGTACATCTTAGTTTTTCACCAATACGTTTATCATAAGACTATCGTACTATCCTTATCGTTGAATCACAATTTTGAACTCTCTATTCCGAAAGTTATTTTTATATAAAACCTCTTTTAAATACCGCTGTTGACTTCCGTGCAAGACTTCGCTTTCCGCGGGCGGCCGGTGAGCCTCCTATAAAAAAAGCGTGCGGGGCCGCCACACGCTTTTGATCACTATTCAACCTGCATTGCTGAATCATCCATTTCAACAGCGCCCTCTCTTACTTCTGCGGGAATCGTAATGTCATCAACCTCATTGATTTTCGAATAGCTTCCCTTCATCTTCTGGACCGATTGCACCTTCTCCCCTTCAATCTCCATGTCGAAATCCATATCGACCGTAAAATTCACCGGGTGGTACGTCTTTTTGTCAATTTCATAGGTATAACTCAATTTGTTCACTTTCAAGCCTTCCAGCAGTTCCTTCGGCATAATTCCTTCAGGCATCGTGGATTCTACCGTCTCTTCTACTAAACTTTGATATTCTTCACCCGAAGCGGAGAAAGAGATCAGGTAGTGACCCTCTTTTTCTTCCACTTTCACATCTTTGATATATTCCTTTAATTGCTTAAGCTGCTCAGTTGCATCCGCTTGGTTCTTACTCATTTCCACGATGGAATCCGATAGTTCCTTCGGCGCTGACTGCCATTGATTACTCATTGAATCCTTCGTGTAAAGTCCCTCTTCCGTAAAATAGGTTTCCGCTTCGATTGGCATTCCCATCATCGTCATTTCTGTCGTCTGATACATACCAAGAGGTTCCGTCACGTAATCCATCTCAATCGTCGACGACTGGTTCACTTCCCCGGCATCCTCAGCAGCAGGGATGATATCCTGTTCCATTTCCATCTTCACGTGAAAGCTTTTCATCTTTTCTGACGCAGAAATAGAAGAATTGATAATCTCTTCCACATCTTTTCCGCTCGTTGTCGTTCCACATGCGGTCAATCCGATTGTCAGAAGTACCGCCGATCCAAGTCCAAGTAGTTTTTTCATGATTTCCCCCTCATGTTCTTGTTCTACTACTATATACGGACAAACATGGAGAAGGTTTCAACTTTTTTCTCAGAAAAAAGACCCTCAACCAACGTTGAAGGTCTGCCGTATTACGAATGCTCAGCTCAATAATTCTTCAATTTCCACTCGATTATTTTCAAAGCCGATCAGGTTCTTCTCGAATTTCTTCTTACCCAATAGACCTTTTTTGTAAAAAACAAAGGAGGGAACGATGCGGGAACCCGCTATTTCGATTAATTCCTTCTCCAACGCCTCATCCTCGCCGACATTTTTATGCACGTAATCGATGTCGTGCTCTGCCAGGTAGTCTTTGGCCGCCTGGCAGTCGGAGCAGGTGGGCCTTGTATAGAGTTCTAATGTCAGATCTTTACTCATACTCTGAAACACTCCTTACGTGCTTGATGGTTTAAATCCTTTAAGGCGAAGGGCATTCAGCAATACAGATACGGAACTGAAACTCATAGCGGCACCAGCGATCATCGGATTCAGCAAGGGGCCTCCGAACAGGTAGAGTATTCCCATGGCGACCGGGATTCCAAGTATATTATAGGCAAATGCCCAGAACAGGTTTTGTTTGATGTTCCGGATGGTCGCCTTGCTTAGTTCGACGGCCGTCGGAACGTCCATCAGGTCGCTTCTCATCAGGACGATATCGGCTGATTCCATGGCGACGTCCGTCCCGGATCCTATGGCGATTCCGATGTCAGCCTGCGCAAGTGCCGGGGCGTCGTTGATGCCATCCCCGACCATGGCGACTTTTCTTCCTTCATCCTGAAGTTTTTTGACTTCATTTGCTTTGTCTTCTGGAAGGACTTCACTCAGTATCCGGTCGATGCCTACCTGGCCTGCGATGGCTTCAGCGGTGCGCTTGTTGTCTCCGGTGATCATCGCCACTTCAAGCCCCATTTGATGGAGCTTTTCAATCGCCTTGAAACTCGTTTCCTTTACGGTGTCAGCGACCGCGATGATGCCGGCGATTTCTTCTTCAACCGCAATGTACATCGGCGTTTTCCCTTCCGAAGCCAATCGGTTTGCTGTATCTTCCAAGTCCCCTGGATCAACACCATTTTCACCCATGAGTTTGAGGTTTCCAAGCAACAGATCTTTGCCGTCAACCGTCACTTCAAGCCCTTGACCCGTGATGGCATCAAAGAAACTTGTTTTAAGAAGGGGGAGTCCTTTTTCCTCAGCTGCCCTGACGATCGCTTCACCAAGCGGATGCTCAGATCCTTTTTCAGCTGAAGCGGCAAGGATCAACAGCTCTTCGTCAGAGAAACCTTCAACCGTCACGATATCTGTTACGACAGGCTTCCCTTCCGTGATCGTCCCTGTTTTATCAAACACGATCGTGTCTATCTTGTGTGTCGTTTCGAGTGCACCGCCGCTTTTAATGAGCACGCCGTTTTCAGCACCCTTGCCGGTACCGACCATTATTGCCGTCGGGGTCGCGAGTCCAAGAGCACAAGGGCAGGCGATGACAAGGATGGAAATCGCAATCGTGAATGCGAAGAGACCTGTTTCCCCTCCAAAATACCAGGCGAGACCCGTTAAGATGGCAAGCCCTATGACGATCGGCACAAAATACCCGGAAATGATATCGGCCATTTTGGCAATCGGCGCTTTTGAACCTTGTGCATCTTCTACAAGTTTGATGATTTGGGACAGAGCCGTATCCTTTCCGACCTTGGTCGCTTCATAGCGGATCGTTCCGTTTTTATTGATGCTCGCACCGATGATGGAAGATCCGGTCTTCTTTTCAACCGGAATGCTTTCACCTGTCAGCATCGATTCGTCAACAGAAGTGGTTCCTTCGACCACGATACCGTCAACCGGCATCTTTTCACCAGGTTTTACGATGATGATTTCGCCTACTTCGACTTCCTCAATGGAAATCTCGACTTCTTTCCCGTCCCTGAAGACGGTCGCTGTTTTAGGGGCCAGCCCCATAAGCTTCTTGATAGCTTCCGAAGTTTTCCCTTTTGAAAGGGCTTCGAAATACTTTCCTAATGTAATCAACGTCAGGATGACTGCCGCTGATTCGTAATAAAGATCCTGCGCGTAGCTTTCATTACCCAAAACGATAAAGATCGACGCAATTAAGCTGTAAACGAATGCGGCACTTGTACCAAGCGCCACCAATGAATCCATATTGGGATGACGCTTGATCAGTGTCTTGAAGCCTACAGTGAAAAATGGCTTCCCCATCACCATCACCGGGATTGTCAGCACGAGCTGAATGAGCGCGAATCCAATCGGATTCATCATCGGATCGATCGCTTGGGGCAGCGGCATACCGAACATATGACCCATCGAAACGAGCAGGAGCGGGACCGTGAAGACAGCTGAAACCCAGAAGCGCTTCCACATATGCTTGATATGCTGCTCCTTTTTTTCCCTGTCTTCATCTACCGCATCCACAGCGTCGACATCTTCGTGGGCTTCATATCCTGCATCGGATACCGCCTTTTTGATATCCGCTGTCGATAGTACTGAAGGGTCATATTGAATGACCATTTTTTCCGTTGCCATATTGACGGTTGATTCCTTGACTCCATCAAGTTTACTTGTTGCTTTTTCCACTGACTGCACACATGAAGCACAAGTCATGCCGGATACCGTGAATGTTTTCTTTTCCATTTCAGAGACGGCTTTGTATCCTGCATCATCTACAGCGTTTTTTATCTCATCCAGTGTGATTTCATTTTCATCAAATCGTATATTCAGTTTCTCAGTTGCCAGATTCACATTGGCTTCCTGAACACCTGACAGTTTCGCTGTCGCTTTTTCAACTGTCTGCGAACACGACGCACATGTCATCCCTTCGATGCTTAACGTTTTTTCCGTCATCGTGTGAGACCACCTTTTCTATTTGATTGGCTCTGATTCGTACCCTGCTTCAGTAACCGCTTTGCTTAAGCTCTCAGGAGATTGCTTAGCTTCGTCGTACTTTACTTTTGCGGATGCATTCTCAAGATCGACTTTTGCTTTTTCCACTCCGTCAAGTTCATTAAGTGTTGTTTCTACTTTCTTCACGCAGTTTCCACAAGTCATACCTGATACTTTCAATAATGTTTTTTCCATGTTTAAACACTCCTTAAGTTTGTTTGAATTTTGAACGCCGCTGTTTATTTCCGTGGAAGACTTCTCTTTCCGCGGGTAGCCCGTGAGCCTCCTCAGTCGTACCTCCCTGCGGGAAGAAAAGCGGAGGGGCTTTGCTCAGAGGCGGGTGGCATAGGGCGAATCGGCCACGAAGGCGTTCTTTGCCTTCTTGGACGAGTTGACTTATGACATGTGCCTCTAAGCCCCGCAGCTGGACAGGTCTCTCATCAGCTACTATTCCCGCAGGAGTCTTCGTCTTCCACTCCAATAAACAGCTAGAACTGACTATAATCTACATAGCAAAATGTCAGACTTGATTGCTGTATCTATCAACACCCAAAGAAAGAACTCTTTAATTAATGCTGGCAGTTCATGCCGTGATCTTTTTTGCAGGTGCACTGGCCGGGAACGCAGTTGCATGCGATTTCGTCGACAGCTTCTTGTTTCTTGTTTTGTAGAACTTCTTCAAGCAAGACGATGTCCTCATGACTGAGAGTTGCCTCCCCAATTAAATCAGCAATCGTCTTGCCGACTGCACGGCTGCAGATATGGGTGAATAATCCTGCCTTCAAAGTCTTAAGGCTTTCTTCCTCGGTGACCGCAGCCGTGTAGATGAACCGGTTTCCGGTCTTTTCTGTATGAAGCATGCCTTTTTTCACCAGTCTCCCAATAAACGTCTTGGTCGTCGCCGGTTTCCACTCTTTTTTTTCTTCAAGGACTTTACTGATTTCTTTACTGGTCACCTCTTTAAGCGTCCAGACGACCCTCATGACTTCCCATTCGGAATCCGTGATTTCCGGCTTTTCTTCATTGGGCAAAAGATACCACCTCCAAATTCGTTTACATTTGTAATCAACTTATATTTAGAGTTTACAACTGTAATCGATTTTAGTCAATTATTTGTTTTTATTTTTTTTAAAAAAAGGCATCTGCCCATCCGTCCTTACTATTCTGTACCACTGGCGGTATATTATAAACTGCATGGAAAATGCATAATTCCAGTGGAAAAAGCTGCGCTGGAACGCCGGTCAGCACTTCGTTGTAGTTGGAAGCAAAAAAAAAGGACCCTCGAATGAGAGTCCTTTTTCAGCAAAAGCGATTATGCTTTAACTACGTTAGTCGCTTGAAGTCCACGTTGACCTTGTTCAGTGTCAAACGTTACTTTTTGACCTTCGTCTAAAGATTTAAATCCTTCGCCTTGGATAGCTGAGAAATGTACGAATACATC
>NZ_JBBYAF010000050.1:0-27278 GCF_038405515.1 Rossellomorea oryzaecorticis
GGAAGAAAAGCGGAGGGGCTTTGCTCAGAGGCGGGTGGCATAAGGCGAATCGGCCACGAAGGCGTTCTTTGCCTTCTTGGTCGGTTTGACTTATGCCACCCGCCTCTAAGCCCTGTAGCTGGACAAGTCTCACATAAGCTACATTTCCCGCAGGAGTCTTCGTCTTGCACTCCAATCAACAGCTAGAACCACTAAAGATCAATATTATTCTTTAACATAGTTTTTATTAAAACTAATAAAAAAAGCCTATCCACTTTAATACCGTGGATAGACTTTTTATTACATATGGTGCTTCTGTTGTTTAGTATAGAATCTTTGCTTTTTTCTTTTTAGAATGAGTTCTTCCAGGGTTCCTGCACCGCAAATGACTCCCAGGATGATGAACAGCAGTCCTAATAAATGATAAGAAGTGATTTTCTCTCCTAAGAATAATGCCGCGCCTATTAACGAGAAGAACGTGTTGAGATTAAGAAAGATAGAGGTTTCGGCTGCACCGAGCTGACCGATCGAATGATTATACAGCATATGTCCGAGAGCGGTCGCAAGCATTGCTGAAGCAAAAAACAGCACCCAGATCCCAGCGGACGCATGGCCTAGATTTGATAGTCCGCCGGGCTCTTTCACCATGCCGATAATGAACAAAATCACCGAACCAAATACAAGCATATATCCAGTTAATAAACGGGGATCCAGCGTTTTGGCTGCACGGCTGATGATAATGAAGCTCAGCGCTTGTGAAAAGATGGAAATGAACACCATCAAATCGCCGCTATTCAAATTGCCTAATCCTTCCCCTCCTGATAAAACAATGATGGAAACCCCGATTCCGCCAAGGATGAACCCAATTACCTTGATGACAGTCGGCCGGTTCCTAAGAAGAATGGAAGCCAGCAGTGCCGTCAACAACGGTCCTGTTCCGAGTATGAGTCCACCATTGGTGGAAGTTGTCTGTGTTAACCCCACGGAGAGAAAATAGTGATGGCTCACTACATTCAGCAGTCCGCCGCTTATGATAAAGAGACTCTCGCGCCTTGTAGGAATCCGTATTTTTTTCATGATTCCAAGAATGATAAATACCGTGATCCCTGCCGTAAAGATTCGCAGAGACGTAATCGTTACGGGGGTGAATGCTGTTACCAACGTTTTCAAAGCAGGGACATTGAACCCCCAAACCATCATGATGAATACCAACACTAAGTATGTCTGCCACTTTTTCAATGCACTCAAGACCTTTTCTCTGGATTTCTGCAGTCATGTTTCCTGCATTTGATTTCATTTCATCATATCACCCCTTTTACTTCTTTACTACGGTGAATCGCCAAATTTTTGTAAAAAATGATTCGTATGGAGATTTTCACGATATTGAGATAGATGGGAAAACTTGTGCTATAGTATATAGCGAAAGGAGTGATTGACTATGAATAAACAAGAATTACCGCCTAAAACATGTACCATCGACCGCCTCGTAACGAAAGAGGAAGACGTTGAACTGGTGCTTCAAGGGAAAAAGACGGCAACCCGCAGAAACGGACGTTATGCAGATGTCGGTGAAATCATGGAATTAAAGGGGAAAAAGTACATAGTGGATAACGTATATTCCCAATCTCTTGGTGAATTGACCGATGAGCATGCGCGTCAGGAAGGCTTTCAAACGGTGGAAGAATACAAGGAAACCATTTTGTCTTACCACCCGGGAATGCCTTGGCATCCAAAGATGAGAGTATGGGTGCATGAATTCAGTGCTGTAAACGAATAGGGCACGCAAATGGATTTATTCTATCGTTTCATTATTTATTTGCATGTACTGAGTGTAGTGGCTTCCATCGGTCCGTTTTTTATATTATTTCCGATGATCAAGAAGCTGCGAGCAGCTTCTGGAGCAGAAGTGACTCCGTATTTGGATACATTCCGTTTTACTGTGCGATTATCCAAACACGCAGGACATGTGCTGGTGGGTTCAGGCGTCCTGTTGGTCGTATTGGGGCCGTGGACATGGAGCACCCCGTGGATCCTCATGACCCTCTTCATTATGTTTTGCTCTCTATTCTTTCTGGCCCGGGCTTTTTCACCGACGCTCAAAAAACTTGATGATGACAAAGAGGATCGTGAACCTTTGATAGCAAAACTGAAGCGAACCATTTGGACATACCTCATCCTTCTGCTCGCCATGCTCTGGTTTATGGTCGTGAAGCCGAATTTGTGGTGACTTTCCGGCAGTTTATAGGGTTTGCCATAATAAAAAAACATACCAATTGGCTCTTATTGCCATTGCGGTATGTTTTTTTACATATTTTTTTATCTATATGGATCATTCTTTCCCATTGAATTCTTCTTTTTTATAAACTACTTCCGTTCAAACACAAATGCCAGATAATAGAATCATTCACCTATACCATTTTCTTTGTACTGAATATAGTAACTCTATAGGTACGAAGGAGGTGGAAACATGCCTGAATTCTCTAAGTGGTTTTATTGTTGTATTGGCGCGGCTATTGCCCTATTAGGTTTTGGAGGAATTGGATTGGGGCTTGGATGGGCCGGTGCGCGCGGACTTGAAGGGATTGCGAGACAGCCTGAAGCTGCTGAAATACTCTCCGATTTTATGTTGTGGTACGTCATAATACCTGAATTAATTCTAGCAGCAGTATTAGCATATGTGTCATTTAAGATTCTTTGTAAGGGGACGCATGATAATGATTGCTAGTTTCAAGTGGCGAAATCGGACTCAGCTGTGCTGCCCGCACATAAATATAGATAGCCTGTTATAGACTATCTAACAATAAATGAAACCCTCCCTCTCTTACAGGGCGGGTTTTTTTACATATTGAAAAGAATTATCAGCTGCGTTTGTAACTATTCATACTATTAATCACCCTGCATCAGTAACTCCGAACCTTCACCGTCTTAATCTTAAAAATAAAGTAATAATACTTATATACAATAATCGAGGTCAGAATCACTTTAACGATGATTTTATCCGTCATAAAAAGCGGAATCAGAATCATAACATCTGAAAATATCATCAGTATGATCTTCTGGCGTAGCGTCATCGAACGATTCTGTACAAATCCTTCTAGATGTTTCTTATATACACCTGTCCCTTTGAACCAAACTTCAAATCGTTTAGACCCTTTTACAAAGAAGTAGGAGGCCAATAATAATAGGGGTGTAGTGGGGATGAGCGGAAGCACGATACCGATGATGCCGATTCCCATAAAAACAAATCCAAGTGTGATAAAAACTACTTTCTGAACCCTTTTCATCCAGTCTGCCTCCCCCTCTTTCATCAAGTATTGTCTTTCTTTATTGTATGTATCTCCCCTTCACATCACAAGTGACAAATATTCAACACATTTGAAGGCCCGTCCCGCGCTGCGTTAAGCGCGGGACGGGCCTTCGATTAATTGTCGCCTTTTGAGTTCAGCATTCTCATGAAGTAGGCGGATGGAAGAAGAAGTCCGATGGCTGCTTCGATTAGTGCAAAGAAGCGAAGATTGCCTACCGGAAGAAAGTCTCCATATCCGACTGATAAAATGGTTACCCCGCTGAAGTATAGATAGTTCGAGAAATCGTGCGGGACGGGCTTGCCGTCCGGTACGCTGTATCGCAACACGGTCTCGCTCATTCCCAAACCATAATAAAGGACTGCAAATGCCACCGTAATCCCCATCAGCACAAAGAATAATTTATAAAACATTTTCGTACTGAAGTAACTATATTTGAATTCTTTATTTTTAAAGAAATAGATCAAGTTAACGAGAATAAACAGGACGGCTCCTACTATTAATAGATTACCCAAAACTGAAGATGCCTCCTAATAAATATTAAATGCTTCTTTTTTAATTTACCACTTGCAGTATATTTAAAACGCCTGATTTTCTTGGTCAGCTTGATTCTTTCAGCCACCAAATTTCAGGTGCGCCATCCCTTGCCTTTAAACTCTCTTCTCGAATTCTTTTTTTATGTTAAAATAAAAAAGTTGTGTTTTCATTAGGTGTTTACTAGAAACGAGGAGGAACCATTATGGAATTTCTATTTCCGCTCGGACTTGCGATTTCTTCAGGTGCCATCATTGCTCTATTAAAAATTATTGCGATCGATATAATCTTGTCCGGTGATAACGCGATTGTCATTGCAATGGCTACAAGAGGACTACCGAAAGAGCTTCAAAATAAAGCAATCTTCTGGGGAACAGCAGGTGCTGTCATTTTACGTATCTTCTTTGCGGCTATCATTGTCTATCTATTAAAAATTCCTTATGTACATCTGATCGGAGGAATCCTTCTTCTATGGATTGCTTATAAAGTACTGGTAGAGGAAGAAGGCGAAGCCAATATCAAGTCACATTCAGGAATGAAACAGGCAATTACAACCATCGTCCTTGCTGATGCTGTCATGAGTCTTGATAATGTGGTAGCTGTTGCAGGTGCTGCACATGGAAATATCGGGATGATCGCACTGGGTGTATTCATATCCATTCCGATCATGATTTTCGGTTCAAAAGCGATTGTGAAGATTCTTGAGAAGCATCGCTGGATTGCATACTTAGGGGCAGGTATCCTTGCATTTACTGCCGGTGAAATGATTGTCCGAGATCATCAATTCCTTGAACTTCTTGATATTCATCATGGCCCTGTAACCTATGCGATTACGATTGGACTCACTGTTGCCGTATTATTGATCGGCTATCTTGTAAATCGTAAATCTGAAGCTGAAGTACAAAGAAGTCTGCATCAAGCGAATTAATGATGAGAGATGCCTATTGGGGCATCTTTTTTTATACTCCTTGAATGAACTCATTATTTTCTTTTTTATGGATAGACTATATCGTAGTTTATCAACAAAGCTTGAATTACTGAGGGTGGGGTTGATTTGGATTTTTTCGCTAGCCAGGAGTCTTTAACTGCTGTCCAATGGGTTCTGAGAGCTGTAACAGGTTTTTTCTTTTTAGTGATCATCGCTAAAATGATGGGACAGCGATCCATCTCTCAATTAAGGTTCCTTGATTTTGTCATGGCCTTACTTCTAGGAAATATCATGGCTCACCCATTATCTGATGAAGGACTGGGACTAAAAGGGTCGATGATTACCATGAGTACATTAGTCTCGTTATATCTTATCGGCGTGTTCATCACATTGAAGTTTACTTTTATAAAAAAAATGTTAGATCCCTCTCCCATTCCGCTGATTGAAAACGGAAAAATCAATTATCATAACCTGAAAAAGGCCAGGATTCCTCTCGACAGCCTTTTATCAGAATTAAGAAAACAGCAAACCGAAGAGGTACATAAAGTAGCCCTGGCTCTATGGGAACCAGGAGGGGAAATCTCCATTTTCCTAAAGAGCGAGCATCAGCCTGTTACACTTAAGGAATTCACTGCATCTCATAAACCATTTGATCTGCCGATTCCGATTATTGAAGAAGGAAAGATCAATTATGGGGAATTACATCATTTAAAAAAAGATGAATCCTGGTTGAATAACCAGCTGAGACTTTCCTATAATGCTTCCGTCCATGACGTTCTGCTCGCAACCATAGACAAGCAGGATCAGATCAGAATTTATTTATACAAATAAAGATGCTGGGACAAAAGAGTTTTAGTTGTGTCCCAACCTCTTTTTTCAATTCATGGCATTCTCGCCCCCCCTTCTCTTCCTCTGCCAAAAGCATACTGAATGGTACTTCACTTGATGTTCTGAACAGTATTAAGGTGCTTTTCCAGATTAATGTTTGGATAGAATTCGGATACTATTTTTCTAAAGAGTGGGCAAAATGGAGAACCCCAAAGTGTACAGGCTCATAAAATATGAAAAAGGGGGTTTTTCTTTATGGCCTTAAAATGCGGCTGTTGTCCTGACGAAAACGGGGGCACGGCAGTCAGACCGATATTATCTGATAAATTCTGTGGTTTCTTCGAACTTGATTGTAATAACCAATTGAATGATGATCGATTTGTGTGGCGCTCCCGTCAGATGGGTGCACCCTTTCCTGTAGCAGGAACGGTAACCGTTAGTTATGAAGGGGGATGTGCAGCAATACTGACTGTCAATTTGCGATTAAACGGGGATGCTGGAGCAATAGTTGGAACACTGACCATACCTGACCAGCCTGGGGACAATCCTAACAGCCAATCGATTACCGTCCAGCGCTTCGATACCTTGGAGATCATCTGTGCCGGTGCAGGGGCAAACACCTGCGAGGGTGAGTATTGCTTGAACATCCATTATCCATCACCATTTGACCTCTCATAGAATTCACTGAAACGATTTCAATACCTTTATGCAGGAGGAATATGACCCTCCTGTTTCCCCACATCCAACACGGAGAAAATCCTATCAATTATGAAACTAAATCTATCTTTATATGAATAGAAAAAGACCCGACAGGATTCAATTGCATCCTGTCGGGTCTTTTATCTTTACGTATCGACTCAATAAGTAATGAGACTACGCAAGTACGCGCTTATAAAGGGTGATACAGAATTTACCATTTACCCCGGCTGGAGCTGTAATCGTAAAGTCAGTTGGATTTAGAACGGTTTGGGCCATAGAAAATCCTGGAGGCACCGGACCTACAGTAACCCCTCCTGGATTTACAGTTCCTGTAGCATCGCCAGGACTGCTTGCAGAGTTGAAAATCTCAAAGGTCCCTTCAAAAAAATCTCCTAGGGGTGCCTGCCAAACAATTTGAGTTTCACCTTCTGTACCGCCATAGAAGTTCCCGCAAAGCTGTTCCTGAAAAATCTGACCAGAAGGACAGCATGCATCGTTAAAACCTTTTGATCCACACATATAAATCTCTCCTTTACCATTTAAGTAGCTTGGATAAGCCCTTAATAATAGTAAATGGAGATTGTCCACTCATTGACACGAATAAATGCGGAAAAGACCAGAAATTAGTTAAATCATCTAGTTTTCTAGTTTTGTTTTATCTCACAGTCGCATGAGGCTCTTGACCTTTTTCTATCACTTCTATTTCATCCTCTTTTACAGTCTTTTTACTCCAGTAGGTTGCAATGATCGGTCCTGAGATGTTGTGCCAGACTGCAGCTATGACACTTGGGAGAGCGGCGAGCGGACCGAAATGGGCGGTTGCAAGGGCGACTCCAAGTCCCGAATTCTGCATACCCACTTCAATCGAAATGGCACGCCGTTTGCTTTCATCCAATTTCATCAGGACTCCTGTACCATACCCCAGCGCCAGACCAAGAATGTTATGCAGCATCACGGCTGAGAAAACCATGAATCCTGAGGAGGCAATATTCCCAACGTTGGCAGAAACGACTGCTGATACAATAATGATGATTGCTGCAACCGAAATCAATGGGATGACATTCAAACTTTTCTCCACGGTTCCCGGAAAAAGCTTTTTGATAACCAATCCGAGCGTGATCGGTATGATGATCACCTGGACGATCGACAAGAACATGGCGTACGGATCGACCGGTAGCCATTGTCCGGCTAATACCAATAAAATGAACGGAGTTGCAATTGGTGCCAGCAGTGTGGAGAGCGACGTCATCGCAACCGATAATGCCAAATTCCCTTTTGCCAAATAGACCATGACATTCGATGCTGTCCCGCCTGGAACGGAACCCAGCAGCACCAAGCCTGCCGCCAGCTCATTCGGTAGACCCATCACATAGGCAATCGCAAATGCCACGAGCGGCATGATGATGAATTGCGCAAGGACCCCTGTGATGACAGGGAGCGGTTTTTGAATAACAAGTTTGAAATCAACCGGTTTCAACGTCAGCCCCATTCCGAACATGACGACACCCAGAAGGATCGTGATAAAGCTTCCCAATGGTAAAAATGGTGCAGGAACAAAATAAGCGACCGCGGCCACAAGGATGACCCAGACGGCGAAATACTTTCCTGCCAGATGACTGATGGTTTCTAGTAATCTCATCCCCTATCCTCCTTCGTGGTATGGATCAGTTTATTGGGATTCAAGAGTCCCGATGGGTCAAGGGCATACTTTATGCTCTTCATGACCTGCAGTGCCCTTCCATGTTCCCTTTGCTGATATTTCATTTTCCCTGCTCCTACCCCATGCTCCCCGGTACACGTCCCGTTTCTCTCAAGGGCATATTCGACGATTTGTTCATTGAAGGCCTCCGCTTTTTTGACTTCTTCCGGATCGTTTAGGTCGAGCATCACGAGAGCATGATAGTTCCCATCACCGACATGGCCGAGGATGCCTCCAGTAAGATTCAGCTCATCAATCTTAGCTCGGGCGGATTTGATAGCCCCGGATAATTCAGATATTGGAACGCATACATCGGTTACCATCATCTTTTTACCAGGATTGCCGTGGACAAATGCATACGCAAGATTATGCCGGGCATCCCACAGCTTATTCCTGGCTGCCTGGTCTTCCTCGAAATGAACCTCCTCACATCCATGGTCTGAAACGATTTCTTGCATGAATGCCACATCCTGCTTCAGCCCTGCTTCGTTTCCATGAAACTCCAGAAACAAGGTAGGCTTTTCTATGTAATCTGTATCGCTGAACATGTTCACCTGCCTCATCGAAGCCTCATCGACCAGCTCCACCCTCGCAACGGGTATCCCTGCCTGCAGAATGGAAACAACTGCTTCAACCGCCTCATCAATATGCGGGAAGGATGCCCTTGCAGCCAAAATATGTTCAGGGATTCCATATACTCTCAATGTCAATTCAGTAAAACAACCAAGAGTCCCTTCAGATCCTACAAATAAATGGTTCAGGTTATAACCTGATGAGGATTTTTGCGCAAGGCTGCCTGTATGGATGATTTCCCCCGATGCAAGCACGACTTCCAAATCCCTGACCTGATCTCGCATGACACCATATTTGACGGAGGTGGTACCGCTCGCATTCGTGGCAGCCATTCCTCCTAAAGTCGCGTCTGCTCCAGGGTCCACCGAGAAAAATAAGCCGTATTTCTTTAATTCCTTATTAAGCTGGGACCGGGTCACTCCCGGCTGCACTCTGACCAGGAAATCCTTCTCCCTAACTTCGAGGATCTTGTTCATTTGGGAAAAATCAATGCTGATTCCTTTGTCATAAGGAATCACATGTCCCTCAAGGCTTGTCCCTAAGCCAAACGGGATAATCGGAGTGTCATATGCACTTGCCAATTTTACAATCTTGCTTACTTCCTCTGCACTCTCAGGGAACACAACAATATCAGGAGAAAATGGGTGATGATAGGATTCATCCTTTCCATGCTGTTCCAGAACCGTTTCATTTGTTGTTACTTGATGACGTTTCAGCACTTGTTTCAATTCATCAAACAGCTCTTTTTCTTTCACTGTCATCCATCTTTCCTCCTTTTGAAAAAACTATAATGTATGAAATTATACATAATAATCTGAATTTTTCAATAGTATTAAAGTTATTTTTATACTCTCATCCGACTTTACGATTTTAATTTCTACCAAAAAACAGAACGCTTTAAAAAGAACAAGGAATGTGTGAATTCCTTGTTCTTTTCTTCATATTATTGCTGCATTGCTTCCTCAATAAATCCGGTCAGTCTTAGCCGATATTCTTCTTCCTCCTCTAAAAATCCTTCCGTATGACCAACGTCTGGAATGATCCATAACTCTTTCATGCCGGATGCATTTTCATATAGTCGTGCAGCCATTTCTGAAGGTACGAGTTCGTCTTTGTCACCGTGGATGATAAATAAGGGTAAATTATTTCTTTTTTTCTTCACTTGGTTGAGTGCTGATGCTTCCTCAAATGAGAATCCAGCCCGTAATTCAGTGACCAGGCTTGTGACATCCATCAGTGGAAAAGAAGGCAGATCATATAAATATTTTAATTGATGGACCATTTCCTCTTTCACCGAGGTATAGCCGCTGTCTGCAATAATTCCTCTCACCTCTCTCGGAAGCTCCTCGCCGCTTGCCATCAAGACAGTAGATGCCCCCATTGAAAAGCCATGGAGAAAGATGAATTTCTCTTTCTCATCTTCTACTAAATAATCAATCCACTTTCGTAAATCATTGCGATCGTGCCAGCCGTAGCCGATATATTCACCTTCACTTTTTCCGTGCCCTCTGGCGTCCGGCTTTAAAATATTAAATCCCTTTTGATAATAGTATCTTGTCACTTCCGGCAATTGCTCGTTATTACCTTTATATCCATGAGCCAAAATGACCGTTTTCCCATTTGGTGCATCATTTTTTAAATATCGTGCACTCAGGGTCAACCCATCATCACTCTGTAACTCAACCTCTTCGAAATCCTGTTTCTCCGTCCAGCTCCTTAGTTCCTGCAATCTTTTCTGTTCTTCTTCCAGCGCACTAACCGCTTTAACCGCTTCATCAGACCCGTAAAGCCTGATTGCCTCATCATTGCGGTTGATGGCCACGTTGTATATATAATTTGCAGCACCGACAAGGACGATAACCGTTATTATGAGAAGCCAGCTTAATGTTAAGCCGATGCGTTTTATCATATAGGTTTCTCCTTCACTACTATACTTGTATTCTATAAAATGATACCCCGTAGTTTTTCACTAGAAACCTGTAAGTTTAAGGGAACTGACTGATAAAAAGAAAAGCACCCAGAAATTCTGAGCGCTTTTCGTAAACACGTTATTTTTTCTCTAATTCTTTTACCCTTTTTTCAAGTTTGCCTGCAATTGATAAGGCACTGAGGGCTACACCCAGTGAACCGACGGCAATGGAAAAAGCAAATATCATCCCAGTTTCCATTTGTGTTCATCCTTTCTTTTGAGAAGTGTATTTACTCTTGTGTTATACATTTACATCGACCTTCTCTTTCCAACGACTTGCCCCAGCCATTTCAAGGAATTCGCTTCGGTTTCCATAGATCCGGATAACATCCTTGATTTCTTCAGCCAGATATCTTTCATTGCGATTGTTGGCAAGTGACGGATAACCGGACCCGCGCTGCAGATAATCAGAAGATGCGACTGTATACCACTTTTCATCATTCAGAGGCTCGCCTGCAATGAAAACTTCGCGGACCTTTTTACCATCATGAACGATTTGAGCACCAGACACATGCAGGCGTCCGACGAATCTTCCCCTGAATCCCGGTCCCTTCCCCTCATTCAGGCATACACCAGCATCCAACGATTGCTTAAACGCCTCCCGCAGATCTTTCCCTTGTATCTCGAATGAAGTGGGATTCAAAGGTGAAGGACAAACCTCAATCAATTTCTTATTCGATACATATCCGAAGATTCCCGCATTTGCAATCCCGCTGTTCATCAGTCCGATATCACATTTCAGCATATCTTTTACACCATCTGCGATTAAGTTGGTTAGAGGATTCTCCTCAATTGCATCGTGCCAAAGTGGTTTATCGATCGTGAAGAGCGGCTTGCTCAACACCTCAATCGCTTTTTCTTTATTTCTGCTTAAAATGGACAGGACTCCTCCGTCCCGGGGAGCATCTTTCGTGGCTGCATTTTGGGAATTCAGCAGTTTCACACCCGTATCACTTACTTCTATTTCTATCATACCGACATATTCCCCATAACAGCCTGCACTGTTCAGGACAGTATTGTTCACCACTTTTGCCTGCGGATAGATTTTATGATCATGTGCAGATAAAATGATATCCACACATTCTAATTCCTCCACGAGAACTTCATCGACAAACGTCCCGAGGTGATTGAGAAGGATACAAAGGTCATATTTCCCTGCATATTTCGCGACTTCCTCTTCGATTGCTTTTTTAAAGTCGGTCATATGTACACCCAGACCATCACTGAAATCCTGCATATCCGGAGATGCACCCGTAATGAAGATGCGCAGACCTTTTTTCTCAATGATGATGCTTGAACATACTCCCTCGATTTTGGTGCTGTCTCTTTTAAGGAGATTATTACTGATGAATGGAACAGAACTGTTCGATGCCATGTGCTCGAGAGTATCAACCCCATTGAACATTTCATTGTTTCCGATAGTCAATGCATCATACCCGGCATATTCTAAGAGCTCAATTGCAGCCATGCCCCGTGTGCCCTGAAGTTCAATGCTTTTAAAATCTGCAAAGTCTCCCCCATCAAGGACGAGCGTATCCTCATCTTTATATTCTTTGATGAGCGATACCGCTTGAGAAAATGCTTCAAAGTGACTGTGCAAGTCATTCGTATGGATTATCTTCAGTTTCATAGTTACCCCCCAGCGCGTCTTTTTCCAGAAAAATCTCTACCTTAATAGTAAAGGAATGACGCACAGTGTTAAAGGATTTTTTTGGAAATATTACACATTGGACATATGACCTGTGTTTATTAATACTTTCTCATCCTCGGCTTCATACGCTGCTTCAATCAGCAAAAGAGTTACAGCCCGCCTTGTGTTAATCAGACAAACAAAAAAGAGCTTTCATTCCAAGTTGGGAACAAAAACTCCTTTAAGATTCACTGTTCTCTGTCAGTTCTGTGTATACGACAAGTCTTTCTACATAATTACGTATATCTTTATCAAAATATCCTGTACAGGTGATGAGATTCAACATCCGTTTATCGGTCGGACCGAAAATTTTCCGAAGGGGTGCGTCATCTTTTTGATAGGCAACTTTTTCCCTTACGACAAACGTAAGCCTTTCTCCGTTCTTTCCACTAAGATAGATTTCATCGCCTATCTCCAGTTCCTTCAACTGAAAAAAGACTGCCGGGGCTTTTTCGTCATCCACGTGTCCTGCAAGAACCGCATTTCCCCCTTCACCTGGCTTGGAACCTAGTTCAAACCACGCAACATCCTCCCCATTTTTCGGAAGCTCCATATTCCCCTCGTCATCGAGGCCGAATTCTTTAACCGGTGCTTCAAGGTCAAGGGCAGGGATTGAAAGGACAGAGGGATTGATACCTGTTTCTTCTTCCCTTACTGAATCTCCACTTTCATCTATTTTGGAAGGTTCTACTTTTTGTACAGGCTGTACAACGGGCATTGATGAATTCTCCATTTTTTGAACCAATTGAGGCTCTTCTGCAGAACATCCTGCAAAAAGAGCCGTCAACAAAATTCCAATTACACGGAGCCTCATTACTTCACAATCTTCCGGCGAGCTGCAAATAGGAGAGCTGCTCCGCCGAATACAGCAGATGCCAGAATGATAGGAAGCGTAGAAGCTGATTCTTCAGCAGTTCCTCCCATTCCTGTTTCGGGCATGCTTCCCGGCATGAGTGTGTAGTCTTTCAGCACAAGTACTTCCAATTGATCAGCTGTATTAATGGCAAATACGCTGTACACAGTATTTTCCTCTAACATCGTTCCGGAAAGGTCCAATACTTGGTCACCTTCAGGAGTTCTGATTTCAAGTTTATACGTGCCCGGCTTCAACTCTTTGTAATCTGTGATTGCTTTAAACTCAGCTCCAGAGAATAATGCATCTCCTCCGATTGGCCCGACATCAACAGTTGGTGCATCAGGTGAAAGGTGTCCTACACGCACTTTCGTCATACCTTCTGTGACTTCCATTGAGTCCTGTGCCACCACAAGCTCTAAATTTTCGAGAGTATTAGCTGCTGCGACTGTATAAGCCATACCCGCTTCAACAGTAAGGGTTTGAGAGATGACCGGTTCTTCACTTCCCATTGTTCCGGCAGCATAAATTTCCACCTTATGTTCTCCGGCAGGCAAGTTCATGTAATCCGTTGCAGCTTTGAACTCGGCACCTTCCACAACCGCTTTATCATCGACATAAACGTCTACAGCCGGTGCATCAGGAGAAGCATGTACAATTCGTACCATTGCATCATTTTCAGCAGCAAACGCACCGCCAGCAAGTGATACCATTAAAATAGCAGTAACAAAAATCGAGAAAATCTTTTTCATCTTTTCCACTCCTTTTAATTTTGTACAAGTTTTGTAATACTCTTGTAAATATACTGTACAATCATTAAACAGAATGTTCAACTATTAAACTTTCATTTCAGCACATTGGGAAAATACCGGCTGCGCAGTCTTTGATATAAAAGGAATTCAACAAATGTTCAGCTTACATTTGATAAGATTGTTGATGTTACATTGATACATTAAACACCCCATAACTTCAGTGCTAAAAAAAGAGCCACCCTTCAAATTTGAAGAGTGACTCCTTAGCTTACTTCTGATTTTCATTTTCTTCATTTGTATCATCTTTGCTGTCAGACTCAGTCATGTTTTTTCCTGCTGCACTTTCCCTTTCACCGGTTTGGGAAATGACAGGCTGATAGTGTGTTTTCCTATCAGCATATGACCGCAACAACTCACCTACATCGATCCCGGTCATTTCCTTCAACGGTTCCTGCATATCCAGCATGGTCCTTGTTATGCTCTTACCGAATGAAGGAACACCCTGCCCATTACCGGAATCAATGATTTTCACGGAATCGATATTGTTTAACGGCTGTGCAATCTTTTCTGCAAAAACAGGCAGCATTTCGATCAGTTTTTCCGTTATGATGACGTCTCCGTGTTTTTCCATTGCTTCGGCGAGCAGTTTACGGGCTTCTGCTTCTGCCTTACCGCGCTCTCTGATGACATCCGCTTCAGCAGAACCTTCTTCACGGCGGATCTTCGCTTTTGCTTCTCCGTCGATTTCTGCTTTTCGCGCTTCTGCTTCAGCTTTACGAGTCGTCTCATAATATTCCGCGTCTGCTTTCGTTTGACGCACTTTCGATTCTTCAGCCTCGAGCTTAACTGCCCGTTCGCGCTCAAGGAATTGAAGCGTCAATTCTTCTTCTTTTACTTCTTTGGAAAGCTTTGCTTTTTCCAATTCGTAAGATTGTTCCGATTTCGCCCGTGCACGCTCTGTTTCTTCTTTGAACGCTGCATCTTTGATGTCCTTTTCCTTTTTGGACTCGGCGATGGAAATTTGGCGCTTATACTCTTCTTCTTTCGCTTCCTGGTCTGTCTGGGCACGGTGAATACGTGTTTCGCGTTCAGTATTTGCCTCGGCGATTTCAGCCTGCTTGCGGACTTCCGCGATGCGGGGACGTCCCAGGTTCTTTAAGTATCCATTCTCTTCATCGGCATCACGGATATCCGTCAAGCCAAGGGAAGTGATTTTAAAGCCCATCAGATCAAGCTGCTTCTGGGCGATTTCCGATACATCTGCATTAAACTTCTCGCGGTTGCTGTTGATATCTTCTACGGTCATCTTTGATAAAATAGCGCGCAGATTACTACCTAATACCTCAATGATTTCATCTTCAATCTCTTTTTGGTCTTTACCAAGGAACTGCTCCGCATAATTGGCAATCCCGTTTAACGTGTCAGCCACCTTGACCATCGCTACCGCATCTGCCACGATCGGCACCCCGCCGTTCGTGTAGACCCGCGGAGTCGACAGCTTCAATTGGAAGGAAGTCAGATTAACGGGCGTTGACGTTTGGAATCTTCTCAGGCGATAGCCGCCACCCCTGATGATTTTCATGGAACGCCCTTCCTGGTCGGTGAAAATATTCGTCTCTTTCTCTGGATCCCCGAGTTTCGGACCAGTAATAATCAAAGCCTGATTCGATCTTGCCGTGCGGTAGCGGAATCTCATCCAGAAATAATACGCGATCCCCGCAATCGCTGCTACGATCAATACAGGAATAAGGAACATGATCACCCCAATAGCAGTCAATGAACCCATACTTACCTACCCCCTGTTATGTTTTAAAGCAGCAAATCTTTTTCTCTGCTTTTATAATGGTTATATGACTATCTACGGATAATAATCTCTTAAGGTTTCATAAAAATGGAAAAATATTAGGTTACTACCTTTTTATTTACATAGTAGAGTTCCGGGACGTTGAATATGGTAGAATAATAGCGTTCACAATTTCATTATTGCTCATTGGTGAAGAGGATGTCGGTTGACTCTCTTCTTAAAAGGGAAGCTGGTGAAAATCCAGCGCGGTCCCGCCACTGTAAGGCTGAGAATTCTTATGAAGCCCACTGTTCCTGAAGGAGACGGGAAGGGATAAGAAGTCGTTGAAGCTGAGCCAGGAGACCTGCCAATCGGGAAGAACACAGAGTTCCTACGGGAGATAGGAGGGTGTTGCGCTATATGGAACGTTACATTCGGTATGAATCGATCATGATCGTTCTTCTGGAATAGCTGCATCTTCTTTATATAAAGGAGATGCATTTTTAATTTCAAGACTTATGAGGAGATGAAAAAGAAAATGGAACAAGCTTATCCAGTTGAACGATCACGCACGATCCAGACTAAATTGGTACTGCCGCCGGATACGAACCACATGCAAACAATCTTCGGTGGAAAAGTATTAGCCTTTATCGATGAAATCGCTGCGCTGTCAGCCATGAAACATTCCAGTTCCGTAGTGGTCACGGCTTCGATCGATTCGGTTGACTTTCTGTCTTCTGCTACTGTTGGAGACGCGCTCAGCCTTGAAGCAATTGTGACTTCCACGGGAAGGACTTCAATGGAGGTATATGTGAAAGTGTACTCTACCAACCTTTTGACCGGTATCAAGACGTTGACGACAGAATCATTCCTTACCATGGTGGCAGTGGATGAATACGGAAAGCCAAAGCCAGTACCGAAAGTGATTCCGCAAACGGAGGAAGAAAAGAGATTATGTACTACTGCGGTTCTGCGGAAGGAGCATAGGAAGAATAGGGCGCTGATAAAATAGGCTCTGTAAACAAATAATCCGGGGATGTACCACTGCTTACTTTATCCCCGGTTTTCCATATACTATTTGATCATGTTGCAGCAGAGCTGAATTCCACCAGGATCCTGTCTGACTTTGCTCGAGATACACAAGTCAGGTTGGACCTATTAGAAAAGAATCGCAGTGATTTACTAAGTATCCCATAAAAAAACCTTCCTCCTTAAAAGAGAAAGGCTTCTGAATCAATTAGATGGGGCACCCGGCGGAAGATAAGCAGGCGGGATTTTCAGCCAGCCGCGCTCCTTCATTTTCGTTTTCAGTTCCATTCCCAATACAGATTTCTCCGATTGGAATCGCATCCAAATCAAGCCGATGTCACTTCGTACGCTTTGGCTATTATTGGTTGCGCACATGACAATATTTGTTGCTATTTTTGCTGAAATCAGGTTGGCAATTTCAGAGTCTGTCGCTTTTACCCCGAGAGGGACACTATTTGGATCGGACACCGGTTTCTTTTCAGAGGTGTCTGGCAGAGGGATCCCTTCTTTCAACATAAACTCTTCTGTGGCCTGCATTTGATGAAGAGCGAGTTTTTTTGTATCCTCCAAGAGTTTAACCAAGTCTTTATCCGTCGTTGTATTCAGCGCTGCTTCAAGGATTGGAATCTCTTCCGCAATGGCGGTGTAATATAACCAGAAGCCCATGGCTTCACCAATATGCGGACGAGGTTTCGGTTCATCATCGAAACGTGTTTTCAGATAATCAAACAATGCTTCAAGCGTATTAGGCACAGGAAACCACCTCATCGAAATTGTTATAATGATTAGGGTATCCTGAAATTGGATGATTACTCACACTTTTACAAAATCGAATTATGAACCATCGTGATCACTCCAACTCTTGACGCTCTTTCATCTTTTCTACATAATAAGTCACCAGCTCAGGATAATCTGCCATCTCTTTTTTTCCTTTTTCATTTAGCTGGTAGACCCCTCTCTGTACTCGGTCGAACCATTTATAATAATTCTTTTGTAAAATGGAAGGCGTTTTATCTCCGGTCCCGATTTCTTTTAATGCTTTTGGGGACAACGGTCCATAATTCTCGAGGCAGCAAGCGATATGGATGCAGCTTTCTTTATAAGCCGTCATGATTTTCGTCTTATTGCTCCCGCCGGTATTATAGTCAGCGCTTCGTCCTTCAATTTCTTTTATCAGGGCAGTTCTTTTACGTTTGCTGTATGTCATGACTTTCTTGCGGTCAAATGGCTGGGGATGGGCTGCAAATTCAACCTTTGGCCTTTTGGTTAAGGAAACCGTGATCAAGCCCAATTCCAGCCTTTTCACAAGGTGACAGATGTCATTCCACCTTTTCGAACGGGTTCGTTTCGGCTTCGGGATCGCAATATAGACCATCTCTGTCAAACGCTGCCTTTTTGCTGCCTGGATCAATAAATCGACCGTCAATGAGAGCTTCAACTCAACAATTATGAGTTCTTCCCCCTTTACCGCAGTGAGGTCGCAGTCGTTCACTTCACCATTGACTTTGTAACCGAGTTTTGTGAAGTGTTTTTGAACGGGCTGATAGAGGTCGGCTTCTTTTCTTTTTTTCTCTGTCATATGTAAAACCTTCTTTATTGAGAATCTCTTTATTAAAAGTATAGACCATTTGGGCTGGTTTGTAAGGGATTTTATAGATTAATAAAGGAACGCCAGTTGTGCCCATCATTATTAATTAGTTTTAATTATATTAAATATAGTACGGCGCCATGTTGGACTATTAACACCGCTGGTGATTTCCGTGGAAGACTTCACTTTCCGCGGGCGGTTGGTTAGCCTCCTCATCGCATTCGCTCCTGCGGGGTCTAACCTAACACGCTTTTCCCGCAGGAGTCTTCGTCTTCCACTCCAAACAACAGCTTGAACCAACTGATATTTGCTGCCTTTTTATAATAAGAAAGGGACGAACCAAATGTCTGGTCCGTCCCTTAATTTTAATTTTGCAGCTGTTGATAGACGTTTTAAGCTGCCATTCATTAAATCAATACCTTTATAAAGTCAGTTCTCAAGCACTTTTATTGCGAAGCTTCTCAACTTCATCCGCTACGAATTGGACGGATGTACCGACTACGACCTGGATGGAGTTTGAGCCTGTGATTTTGATTCCCGGCACTCCGGTCGCTTTGATTCTTTGTTGATCGACTGCATCCATATTCTTTACTTCGACGCGAAGACGGGTAATGCAGTTGTCGACGGATGTTACATTCATATCTCCGCCAAGACCGGCATAAATCTCCGCTGCCATTGCCGCAAATCGATCTTTCTGAGAGACAGGTTCGGCAATCGCTCCCTCCTCCGTATCTTCTTCACGCCCAGGCGTCATCAGATTGAACTTGGCAATCAGGAAACGGAACAGGAAGTAATAAATTAGTGCGAACACAATCCCCTGTACAAGGAGCATAAAAGGCATATTTGCCAGTGGAAGTCTCGAGCTCAATACAAAGTCGACGAAACCTGCACTGAAGCCGAAGCCTGCCGTCCATTGGAAGAATGACGCAATGGCAAGTGATAAACCGGTTAACACAGCATGCGCTAAATAAAGTGCAGGAGCTACAAACATAAATGCAAATTCAAGAGGTTCTGTCACTCCAGTAAAGAAGGAAGCAAAACCGGCTGCAAGCATAAGGGAAGCAACCTGCTTCTTCTTCGCTGGTTTAGCTGCATGATACATCGCAAGTCCAGCGGCCGGAAGTCCGAACATCATGACCGGGAAAAACCCTGCCTGATACATTCCGGTAACGCCCTTCTCACCATTGCCTGACCAGAAGTTCCCGATATCGTTGATTCCTGCAACATCAAACCAGAATACCGAGTTCAAGGCATGATGAAGACCCGTCGGGATCAGTAAACGGTTGAAGAATCCATACAACCCTGCTCCCGTGAAGCTTAACGCACTGATTTCTTTACCGAATGAAACAAGTGCTGTATAAATGACAGGCCAAACGAATAACATGATACCTGATACAACCAGCATCGCTACAGCGGACATGATCGGCACAAGTCGTTTACCGCTGAAGAACGCGAGAGCATCCGGCAGTTTCACATGACTGAAACGGTTATACATGCTTGCTGCTACAAGTCCTGAAAGGATCCCGACAAATTGATTTCCAATTTTAGCAAAGGCGGGATTGACAGCTTCGGGTTCCACTCCTTGAAGCATCGCTACTGAACCGCTTGAAAGCAATGTGGTAATAACTAAATAAGCGACCAATCCACTGAGGGCAGCGGACCCATCCCTTGCTTTCGCCATCCCCAAGGCAACGCCGACAGCGAATAGAATGGCCATGTTATCAATAATTGAGGCACCGGCTTTGATCAAGAAAGCCGCAACAGGACTATCTGCTCCCCAGCCTGTTGGATCGATCCAATACCCGATCCCCATCAGGATCGCCGCTGCCGGCAGAACGGCAACCGGCAGCATCAATGACCGCCCGATTCTTTGTAAATAGTTCATCATCTTCTTTTCCCCCTATCTTGTGAGTTCTCCGTTGATTCCTCTTTGGCCCTCTGATAAATAGATGTAACATCACTTCCTGTCTCTCTGGATGCTGGAGGTTTTGTCTGCTAGTGGACAAAACTCCTCTAGTAGAAACTATTCAAAAGTGGACCAGTTTAGAATCATTTGTCTATACCAATGTGAAAACCCTTTCATTTATTTTCTCCTTAATGGACACTGGAGAAAAG
Organism: Rossellomorea oryzaecorticis; assembly: GCF_038405515.1. Taxonomy (GTDB): domain Bacteria; phylum Bacillota; class Bacilli; order Bacillales; family Bacillaceae_B; genus Rossellomorea; species Rossellomorea oryzaecorticis_A. The sequence goes on from NZ_JBBYAF010000050.1 coordinate 20,325, forward strand.
AGACTTATGACTTAGTAGAATAGTATTACAAAATAATAACAAATTTGGTTTTTATCCACATGTTAATAAGTCGTCATGACAATATGTACAAATGCTTCATTGATATCCAAAAAAAACAGACCTCCAAGGATACTCTCCCTAGAGGTCTCTCAATCAATTGATTATGGCAGTTCAGTTGTTCCCATCAAGAAGCGGTCGCATTCTCGTGCTGCCCCGCGTCCTTCGTTGATCGCCCATACGATAAGGCTTTGACCGCGGCGCATGTCCCCTGCTGCGAAGACGCCATCGACATTGGTCATGTACTTATCGTACTCGGCATCGACAGTGGAGTTGCTTTTCGTTTCGATTTCAAGCTCTTTCAACAGGCCTTGTTCGGGACCGCTGAATCCGATCGCGAGAAGAACAAGGTCAGCCGGCCATACTTTTTCCGTGCCGGGAAGCTCTTCACGGATACGGTTGCCGTTTTCATCAATTTTCAATGAAACGTTCACCGTGTGAACTTCTTTGATGTGGCCATCTTCATCCCCGACGAATTTCTTTGTCATGACCGCATAGGCACGCGGATCATGGCCGAATACTTCTTCTGCTTCCTTCTGCCCGTATTCCACACGATGGATGATTGGATACTGCGGCCAAGGATTCCCCACTTCATCCCGGATCGCTCCTTTTTTCGCGTAGATATCAAATTGCGTCAGGCTCTTGCAGTTATGTCTGATGGACGTGGCAAGGCAGTCTGTACCAGTATCTCCCCCGCCAATGACAATCACGTTCTTCCCTGCTGCAGAAAGATAGTTTCCATCTTCGAAATTGGAATCCAATAAGCTCTTTGTATTTGCATGAAGGAAATCCATTGCATAGTGGACGCCTTTTAAATTTCTTCCTTCCACTTCTAAATTACGGTGAACCGTCGCGCCTCCGCAAAGGATGACTGCATCAAATTCACTTTTTAATTCTGAAGAAGAAATATCTTTGCCTACTTCTGTATTCGTTATAAACTTGATTCCCTCTTTTTCCAGAATATCCACACGTCTCTTTACGATAGAGTAAGGAAGCTTCATTTCAGGAATCCCATAGGTCAGCAGTCCGCCAACGCGGTCATTCCGCTCAAATACCGTCACCAAGTGGCCCGCTTTGTTGAGCTGTGCAGCAGCAGCTAATCCGGCTGGACCGGAGCCGACCACTGCCACCCTTTTACCTGTACGGATCTCAGGAGGCTGAGGCACGACCCAGCCTTCTTCAAATCCTTTTTCGATGATGGACCTTTCCACCGTCCGGATTGCAACAGGAGGTTCATTGATACCAAGGACACATGCCCCTTCACAAGGTGCAGGACAGGCAAAGCCTGTGAACTCCGGGAAGTTATTCATTTCATGCTCACGCTTCAATGCTTCCTTCCATTGTCCTTGATACACCAGGTCATTCCACTCTGGAATCAGATGATAAACAGGGCAGCCCGTCGTGACCCCTGCAAGCTCCATGCCGGACTGGCAGGTAGGGACGCCGCAGTCCATGCAGCGCGCGCCCTGTTTCCTGACCTCTTCCTCTGATAGCGGAAGTGTATAGTCATCCCAGTCTTTCGTACGTTCGGCAGGATTCCTTTCATCCAGCGGTTGTCTCTTGTATTCCATGAAACCAGTAGGTTTTCCCATCCATATCCCCCTCCTTCTTTATTTTACTGTCTCTAGTTTTTTTGTACTTTCTTCGAACGCAGTCATTTCAGCATCGGATTTCTCCAGTCCACTGCTTTCAAGCTCTGAAATTCTCTCTTTCATTTTCAGATAGGATTTAGGGATCACTCGTACAAATTTGGACACATACGCATCCCAGTTAGACAATATCTTTCTACCATTTGCACTGTTTGTATAGTTCACGTAATTTTGAATCAGATCATACACTTCTTTCGTTTCTTCCGGATCGAATAATGGCTGCAGAAGGACAAGCTCCTTATTGCAGCGGGAATTGAACGACCCGTCCTCATCGAGTACATAAGCGGTTCCGCCGGACATTCCTGCGGCGAAATTACGACCTGTACGCCCAAGGATGACTACCTTACCGCCAGTCATATATTCACATCCATGATCGCCGACACCTTCTACGACTACATTCGCGCCGCTGTTTCTTACGCAGAAACGTTCCCCGGCAATTCCATAGATGTATGCTTCACCAGCTGAAGCACCGTAGAATGATACATTTCCGATGATTGTATTCCGTTCCGGCACAAAAGTGGATGTAGGGTCGGGATGAACGATGATTTTTCCACCGGATAATCCTTTTCCTACGAAGTCATTCGCATCCCCGACAAGCCTCAATGTCAAACCTTTCGGGATATAAGCGCCAAAGCTCTGTCCTGCAGAACCAGTGAACTTCAGGCGGATTGTGTCTTCTGGCAGCCCTTCAGCCCCGTAACGCTTCGTTATTTCACTTCCAAGCATTGTACCCGTCACACGGTTGATGTTCCGGATGGCTGTCGAGACTTCTATCGGCTCTTTATTCTCAATCGCTTTACGGCATCTCGGGATCAGCTCTTGGAAATCAAATGTCTTCTCAAGCTCATGATCCTGTTTTCTGACAGCATATCTGCTTACTTTCTCAGGTACATCCGGCTGATGAAGAAGCGCTGATAAATCAAGGCCTTTCCCCTTCCAGTGGTCGATTGCTTCATTTGATTGAAGGACATCTGTACGTCCGATCATTTCATTGATCGTTCTGAATCCAAGCTCTGCCATCAGTTCTCTCGCTTCCTGAGCAACAAATCGCATGAAGTTTGCCACATGTTCAGGATCACCCATGTATTTCTTGCGAAGTTCAGGATCCTGTGTCGCAATGCCGACAGGACATGTATTCATATGGCATACACGCATCATGACGCATCCAAGTACAACAAGCGGTGCAGTTGAGAACCCGAATTCTTCTGCTCCCAACAGGGATGCCACAACCACATCACGGCCCGTCATCATCTTCCCGTCGGTCTCAACGACAATACGGTCACGGAGGCGGTTAAGAAGGAGGGTCTGATGCGCTTCAGCGAGCCCGATTTCCCAAGGCAGGCCTGTATGCTTCAAGCTCGTTCTTGGAGCGGCACCTGTTCCTCCGTCATATCCTGAAATCAGCACTACATCCGCACGGCCTTTTGCCACACCTGCAGCGATTGTCCCGACGCCGACCGCAGATACCAGCTTCACGCTGATACGCGCCTGTGGATTAGCGTTTTTCAAGTTATGGATCAATTCTGCAAGGTCCTCGATTGAATAGATGTCATGGTGAGGAGGCGGTGAAATAAGCTCCACTCCCGGAGTGGATCCGCGTACCTCTGCAACCCATGGATACACCTTCTTGCCAGGCAGATGTCCGCCTTCACCGGGCTTAGCGCCCTGAGCGACTTTTATCTGGATTTCATCTGCATTGACAAGATAGTGACTTGTCACTCCGAAACGTCCGGAAGCAACCTGTTTGATCGAGCTGCGGCGCAGGTCTCCATTTTCATCCCGTGTGAAGCGGTTCGGATGCTCGCCGCCTTCACCGGAGTTGCTTCGCCCTCCGATGCGGTTCATGGCAATCGCCAGGGCTTCATGGGCTTCCTGACTGATTGAACCGAAAGACATCGCACCTGTCTTGAATCTCTTGCAGATCTCTTCCACCGATTCAACTTCCTCAATCGGAACCGGCTGTCTTTCTTTGAAGGAAAGCAGTCCGCGAAGAGATTGCAGGTTTTGTTTCTCATCTGTCAGCATCTTGGAATATTTCTTGAACGTTTCGAAATTGTTCGTTCTGCACGCATGCTGAAGGGTATGGATCGTACTTGGGTTATATTGGTGATCTTCACCGTTTTTACGGTACTGGAACTCATCACCGGACTCCAGCGTACGGTTATAGTCTTTTCTCTCCACAAATGCCTTGCGGTGTCTCATCAGCACTTCTTTCTCAATGATATCGAGTTTGATTCCGCCTAATCTTGAGGAGGTACGCGTGAAGTATTTGTCGATTACTTCCTTATGAATACCGATTGCTTCAAAGATTTGGGCACCGCGGTAACTTTGAATCGTTGAAATTCCCATTTTAGAGAGAACCTTCATGACGCCATCTGTTGCAGCCTTCACATATGTCTTAACCGCTTCTCTGTGCGTCGTTTGTTGAAGCTCTCCCTTATTGACAAGGTCACGCAAAGATTCATATGCCAAGTAAGGCGTGATGGCTTCTGCACCGTAACCGAGAAGGGTAGCAAAGTGATGGACTTCCCTTGGCTCCCCGGACTCGACCAGCAGGCTGACCTTGGTTCGTGTCCGCTGACGGATCAGATGGTGATGCAGACCGGAAACCGCAAGCAGGGCAGGGATGGCTGCACGCTCTTTTGTCACCCCTCTGTCAGATAAGATCAGCAGGGTGGCACCTTCTTTGATGGCAATGTCAGCTCTCGCGAATAATTTATCCAGCGCGCCTTCCAGCTGGTCCTCTTCTTCTGTAACGTTAAACAAGGTCGATAATGTGACCGCTTTGAATCCTTCTTCGTTCTGGTAACGCAGTCTTTCAAGCTCTTCCGTCGTAAGGACTGGTGTCTCCAGACGGATATGCCTGCAGCTCTCCGGACCGGGCTCTACCAGATTCCCTTCCGCTCCGATCGTGGTTCCGACAGACGTGACGATCTGTTCGCGGATTGCATCGATTGGCGGATTGGTTACCTGTGCAAACAGCTGCTTGAAGTAGTTATAAAGAAGCTGCGGCTTTTTCGATAGGACGGCAAGAGGAGAATCGTACCCCATCGAACCGACAGGATCTTTTCCATCCGTCACCATCGGCTTGATGATTTTATTGATTTCCTCGGTTGTATAACCAAAAGCCTGCTGCTGCACCAGAACTTCCTCAGAAGTATACATTTCAGATCCATATGGTGATTCAGGCAGATCCTTCAGTTCTTTTTTATTGTTATTCAGCCAATGTCTGTACGGTTGTTCATTCGCCACTCGAAGCTTGATTTCTTCATCCGGGATCATTCTTCCCTTTTCCAAATCGACAAGGAGCATTTTCCCAGGCTGAAGACGATCTTTGTAGACGATATCATCAGCAAAAATATCGAGGGCCCCTACTTCAGATCCCAGGACGATCATGCCATTCTTTGTGACATAATATCTTGCGGGTCTGAGTCCGTTACGGTCAAGGCATGCCCCGATATGTTTACCATCCGTGAATACAAGCGCTGCCGGTCCGTCCCACGGCTCCATCAGGCAGCTGTGATATTCATAGAAATCCTTTTTCTTCGGATGAATCGTATCATCATTTTCCCAAGGTTCAGGCACCATCATCATCGCGGTATGGGCAAGTGACCTACCAGAAAGGTGAAGAAACTCAAATGCGTTATCGAACATGGATGAGTCACTGCCCGTCTCATCAATGACCGGAAGGATTTTCTCCAGATCTTCTTCACTGAAGGCAGATGAGTGGCACAGCTGTTCACGCGCTCTCATCCAATTGACGTTTCCTCGTAATGTATTGAATTCTCCATTATGGATGGTATACCTGTTAGGGTGTGATCGCTGCCAGCTTGGAAATGTATTCGTACTGAAGCGGGAATGCACCAGGGCCAGTGCGGATTGGAACTCAGGGTGATTGAGGTCGATGTAAAAGGAATCTAATTGTTCGGGGATGAGCATCCCTTTGTATACAATGGTTGTGGAAGATAAACTGCACAAGTATACGTCCTTTAATTCCTCAATCTGTGATGTTTCTTTCTCGATTCGTTTTCGGATTACATAAAGCTTTCTTTCAAAATCCATCCGTGTTTTCATATCATCAGAAGCACCGATGAACACTTGCCTGATAAACGGCTTAGACTTGGAAGCGACTTTCCCTACAAAGGAATCATTGATTGGTACGGGTCTCCATCCAAGCGTCTTCTGTCCTTCTTCTTCAATGATGCGTTCAAATAATTCTTTGCTCTGCATCCGGGAGTCATAATGTTCGGGAAGGAACACCATCCCTACTCCGTATTCACCTTCACCAGGCAAGGAGATATCTTCTTTTTCACATTGCTTCTTGAAAAATCTGTGAGGAATTTGGGTAAGGATACCTGCACCGTCACCAGTGCTTGTATCGGCGGATTGTCCTCCGCGGTGTTCAAGGTTACAAAGGATATTAATGGCGTTTTGGACGATATTGTGTGACTTTTTGCCATCTATATTGGCAATCATCCCAATACCGCATGCTTCATGTTCATGCGCTGGATCATACAATCCCTGCGCAACAGGAAGATTATTTTTCATTCATAACGTCCCCCTCTTCTTAACTACTATTATTGAAAGATAATAAAACCTTTTAATCGAATTTTCTTAATTTTTGTTAGTATATCATGAAATTTAGAAAAAACGAAAAATTTAGTTAATGGTTTTAACCCTTTTAACGCCATTATTCCGGGTATATTGAGAAGAAAAAACGGAGGAAAATTTATCATTTAACTAAATATTCTAAAACTTTAAAACCTTGCTATTTCAATAAAGAAATCGTTTACAAAAATCTCATTTTACGACTTACATAGTTATGAATATTTTTGGATTTTTATGTGATATTTTTCCTGAAAATTTTTTTTTGAGAGACGAAATTTCTAGGGGGATTTTTACGTTTCGTTGCAATATAACCTTTTTTGGTGTTTATCAAACTTTTTACAGCATGGAGCCTTTAATCACCGCTGTTGATTTCCGTGCAAGACTTCGCTTTCCGCGGGTGACCCGTGAGCCTCCTCGGCTTTGCCTGCGGGAAGAAAAGCGGAGGGGCTTTGTTCAGAGGCGGGTGGCGTAAGGCGAATCGGCCACGAAGGCGTTCTTTGCCTTCTTGGTCGGTTTGACTTATGACATGTGCCTCTAAGCCCTGCAGCTGGACAAATAGAAAAGCGGAGGCGGCTTGCCCAGAGGCGACAAGCATAAGGCGAGCAAGCCGGAAAGGCGTTCTTTGCCTTTTTGGCTTGCT
>NZ_JBBYAF010000051.1:0-26765 GCF_038405515.1 Rossellomorea oryzaecorticis
TTCCGCGGGTGACCCGTGAGCCTCCTCGGCTTCGCCTGCGGGGTCTCACATTGGCCACTTCTCCCGCAGGAGTCTTCGTCTTCCACTCCAATCAACAGCTGGAAGCGGTTAGAATCAATAGTACGATAACATATGCATCTTAGAATGATTACTTGCTGCCTAGTCAAATAAGTTTTTCAAAAAGAAAAAAGACCAGAGTCGCCTCCAGTCTTCCAACAAAATCTTATACATTAAAACGGAAGTGAATGACGTCTCCGTCTTTTACTAGGTATTCTTTACCTTCGAGGCGGACTTTTCCTGCTTCACGGGCTGCTCCCATTGTTCCTGCTTCTACCAGGTCTTCATAGGATACGGTTTCCGCACGGATGAAGCCTCTTTCGAAGTCAGTGTGGATGACGCCGGCACATTGAGGGGCCTTCATGCCTTCGCGGAATGTCCAGGCACGAACCTCTTGTACACCTGCTGTGAAGTAAGTAGCAAGGCCAAGAAGGGAATAGGTTGCACGAATCAGTTGATCAAGACCGGATTCTTCAATTCCAAGCTCTTGAAGGAACATCGCTTTTTCTTCGTCATCAAGTTCAGCGATTTCAGATTCGATTTTCGCACAGACAACAATTACTTCAGCGTTGTCTTCTTTTGCGAATTCACGGACCTTCTGTACATACTCGTTGTCAGATGGATCTGCGATTTCATCTTCACTTACATTCGCTACATATAATACCGGCTTTGAAGTAAGAAGGTGAAGCTGTTTAACAAGCTTCATCTGCTCATCAGAGAACTCAACCGTACGAGCAGGCTGCTCCGCTTCAAGAGCTTCTTTCAGCTTCACAAGGATGTCATGCTCGAATACCGCCTCTTTATCTTTTTGTTTAGCCATCTTTTGAACGCGTGCAAGACGCTTATCAACCGTTTCAAGGTCTGCAAGGATCAATTCAAGATTGATGACTTCAATATCAGCAATCGGATCCACTTTTCCGGATACGTGTGTGATGTTGTCGTCCGCGAAGCAGCGGACAACCTGACAAATCGCATCAACTTGGCGGATATGAGATAAGAATTTGTTTCCTAACCCTTCACCTTTGCTTGCCCCTTTGACGATTCCGGCAATATCCGTGAATTCAAAGGCAGTAGGAACGGTTTTCTTCGGTTCCACTAACTCTGTCAATTTATCTAAGCGGTGATCAGGCACCTCTACAATTCCTACGTTTGGATCGATTGTACAGAAAGGATAGTTAGCAGATTCTGCACCCGCTTTTGTAATTGCATTAAAAAGTGTTGATTTACCAACGTTTGGCAGCCCAACAATACCAGCTGTTAAAGCCATTTCGGTCACTCCTCATTATTGTTCTTATCTATGAAAAATCGTGATTGATGTGAAAACTTCTTAATGGTCGAACCCTTCACAATTATAGAGATAATAGAGGGAAAAGACAAGTAGAGGTTGTTGGGACGATAAAGCAGTAATCAGAAAAAAACACCCTCCGTTAAAAAACGGGAGAGTGTCCTTTGCAAGTATATCCTGACAGTCAGAAGGATTAAGCATGTAAAGATATGGGTATGAAAAGAGTAATCAATCTTGGGAACTTTCCAGTACTTTTTTCATTTTTTTCGTAAAATCCTTTCGGGGAATCATTACACTGTGGCCGCAACCTTCGCACTTGATACGGATATCCATACCAAGCCGGATCACCTTCCAGCGATTCACTCCACAAGGGTGAGGTTTTTTCATCTCTACAATATCATTCAGTTGAAATGTTTTTTGCTCCATACGCCTTCCTCCTATTCTTGATCGAACTCTCTTTGTTTTTCTTTAAGAGGCAGAGCCTCGTTCTCCTCTGACCTCGAGTACATCACCATTCGTGGGAATGGAATTTCAATGCCGTGTTTGTCAAGAAGCAGCTTCACATCTTTCCGGATCATCCTGGCGATAAACCAGTGCTTCATCGGAAGGGTTTCAGCCACGATCCGGATCACTACATCTGAGGCCCCGAGTGTTTGTACACCCAATAATTCAGGAGGATTCACGAGATCCTCATACTTTTGAGGAAGAGAAAGAAGCAATTCCTGTATCACTTTTTCTGCTTCTTCTATATTTTCCTCATAGGCAATGCTGACATCAACGACCGCTATGCTGTTATGAATCGAGAAGTTCGTGACTTCTGTGATGTTACCATTCGGGAAAATATGCAGTTCACCCGTCCAGCTTTTTATTTTCGTCGTACGGAGGCCGATTTCTTCAACAGTTCCTTCTGCAGATCCAATTTTGACATAGTCACCGACGGAAAACTGATCTTCAAAGATGATGAAGAAACCTGTAATAATGTCACGTACAAGGTTCTGGGCTCCAAAACCGATAGCAAGACCGACGATTCCGGCACCTGCGATCAATCCTTTTATATCGATGCCGAGCGTTGAAAGAATGGTCATTAAACTAATGAAGTAAACAACATATGCCAATACATTCTCCAGCAGTTTTAATAGGGTAGCTTCACGACGATGTGAAAATTTAAGAGGAGCCTTCGACCGAACTCTAAATACATTCCGGATGGCTGAACGTCCCAGCTTTAACGCAATATATGTAATCAACATGATTGCAGCGATCTTAAGTGTATTTGTCCCCAATGTTACCCATAAATCATTGTCGATAATTTTATCCACAGTGTCATCAACTGTCTTTTTAACATCCTCAGGAGTTGTGTTTGCCATAATATGTATCACCTGCTTATCAGTAATAAGTTACGTATTATTCTATCAAGTTTCCCTGAGCTTGGGTAGTTCTAACCTATCCTTCACAAATGATAGCGAAATTTTTTATTTTATGAAAAATCAGTCTGTTATATGTATGAAAAAACCAAATTGTCCGTATACTGTTAAAAAATACTTTCCTATAAACCTATTTTCAAAGGAGTGGAAGTCATGAATCTTAAAAGAGGATTGTTTGAACGGAGGTCTGAACCTTTTAGAGTCTTTCATCAGGATGAACACGCGGCAAGGGATCTTTCTGTTCAACTTTCATCCATACTTCCCACTCTGTACCGGACACGGCCGATTGTGTTTGTTTGTATCGGTACCGATCGATCGACTGGTGATTCATTAGGTCCATTGATTGGATCGCTGCTGGATGAGCGGACCACTGGGATTTTTCATGTATACGGCACCTTGGATGAGCCCATTCATGCCGTCAATCTGGAAGAGAAGCTGAAGGATATTAAAACCAAGCATATCAATCCATTTATTATTGGGATTGATGCTTGCCTTGGAAGATTGAAAAGTGTGGGGGCCATACAGTTATGTGATGGACCGTTGAAACCAGGTGCAGGCGTTAATAAAGAACTGCCCGAAGTAGGGAATGTGCATTTGACAGGGATTGTAAATGTCAGTGGGTTCATGGAATTCTTCGTCCTTCAGAATACACGATTAAACCTGGTGATGAAAATGGCAAAAACGATGGTCGAAGCCATTGTCCTTGCTGAAGAAATCATCGAACGCAAGAATACGATAAGCATTGAAAAATGGAGAGAAGAATTACATTGATTCCATAATCATAAAAAAACGGGAGGCGCTGCTGCCTCCCGTTTTTAATGTTACATATATAAATGATAAGCATGTATTACTCCGACAACCATGGCTACCACTAAGATGCCCGGCAATAAATTGGCTACTCGTATCTTGGTGATTCCAATCAAGTTCAGCCCGATAGCAAAAATCATGATACCGCCCGTTGCCGTCATCTCAACAATATAGGCGTCCATAAGTTCCTTGGGTACCCATTGGTGAATCTGAGTGGCGAAAAGTGCGATCAATCCTTGATAAAGCATGACCGGGACGGCAGAGAACATGACTCCTATCCCCAATGTAGTCGTTAAGATCAATGAGGTGAATCCATCAATGATCGACTTTGTATAGAGGACATCATGATCTCCTCTAATTCCGCTGTCGAGAGCACCGATAACGGCCATCGCCCCGATCACGAAGATCAAGGTGGCGGTTACGAAGCCTTGAGAGATGGATGTTTCCTTCTTACTTCCAAGCTTCTTTTCCAGCCATGCACCGATTGCATTCAGTTTATCCTCCAGATTCATCCATTCTCCCCATGCCGCACCGAGGGCCAGACTGATGATGACAATAAGATAGTTCTCGCTTTTCAGTCCCATTTGCAAGCCAAGGACCACTACCGCTAATCCTATGGCTTTCATTACCGTTCCCTTCATATTTTCGGGAATGCGGTGAAGAAAAACTCCAAGAAGAGTTCCTAAGATAATACATATTCCGTTTACAATCGTCCCTAACAATACCATATATTTTCCCCTTATCCAGACTAGAAATCTTCTTTTATTTTCTTAAAAGGGAAGAGGACTGACCCTTTGTATCAAATGGGTCAGTCCTTTCTCTGATTAATATCGTCTACTTATTCTGCAGCAGCTCTAAAATCCTGTCCAAATCTTCCTTAGAGAAAAATTCAAGCTCAATTTTCCCTTTTTTCTTTGAGTGTTTGATTGTCACAGTTGTCCCGAACCGCTCCCGGAGCATGGTTTCTTGTTCTTTAATAAACACATCTTTCTTCTTCTCCGGCTTCTTTGTTTCACGTGAAACATTTCCGTTCATTTCCCCGACGATCTTCTCAAGCTGGCGGACATTCAATGATTCCTTAAGAATACGATTCACCAATGTAGAAAGATTTTTCTTGTTTTTCAAGCCCAGCAGTGCCCGTCCGTGTCCCATCGTTAATTTCCCTTCAGAAATCAACTCTTGGATGGGTGCAGGCAGTGATAGCAGCCGTATATGGTTTGCAATGTGCGGACGGCTTTTCCCGAGACGTTTCGCCACTTCCTCCTGGGTGATCTTCAGTTTATCCATCAGCATCTGGTAGGCTGCCCCTTCTTCGATTGGAGACAAATCCTCCCTTTGAAGGTTTTCTAATACGGCAAGCTCCATCATCTGCTGATCATTCAAATCACGGACCACCACAGGAACAACGTCCAATTTGGCAGCAGTGGCTGCACGATAGCGACGTTCGCCGACAACGATTTCGTAGCCTTTAATCGACTTTCTGACAATGATTGGCTGGAGAATGCCGTGCTCCAAAATCGATTCCTTCAATTCTTCAATTGCACCAGGATCAAATATTTTACGTGGTTGATAAGGATTCGGCCTTATGTCTTTCAGCTTTACCTCTTGAACGGTTTCTTCATTTTGAGTAGATTGGACGTTCTGAAACAGAGCGTTAATGCCCTTACCTAAACCTTTAGCCATTCGCCACCACTTCCTTTGCCAGTTCTAAATAAACTTCCGCTCCCCTAGACTTAGCATCATAAATAATGATGGGTTCACCGTGACTGGGTGCTTCACTTAAGCGAACATTACGCGGGATAATCGTGCGGTACACTTTATCTTGAAAGTACTTTTTCACCTCTTCGATCACTTGGATTCCAAGGTTTGTACGTGCATCCAGCATCGTTAACAGCACACCATCTATCATCAGATCATGATTAAGATGTTTTTGAACTAAGCGTACAGTGCTTAGCAGCTGACTCAATCCTTCCAATGCATAATATTCACATTGCACAGGGATCACGACAGCATCCGAGGCCGTCAGTGCATTAATCGTCAGAAGCCCTAAAGATGGCGGGCAATCAATAATAATATAGTCATATTCGTCTTTTACTTTTTCTAATGCTTTCTTTAATCGAACTTCACGAGAGATGGTTGGGACTAATTCAATTTCTGCCCCCGCTAATGAGATTGTCGCAGGTATAATTGAAAGGTTTTCAACTTTGGATTGTTTGATTGTGTCGTTTACATCCACATCATCAACCAATACATCGTATATGCACTGATGTACATCACCTTTTTCCACACCAACACCACTCGTGGCATTTCCTTGGGGATCTATATCTACCAGCAGAACTTTTTGTCCTATGTATGCTAAACATGCACCCAAATTAACGGAAGTGGTCGTTTTGCCCACACCGCCTTTTTGGTTCGTCACCGCTATAATTCTTCCCAAGGTTGTCACCTGCCTTTTGACGTCCAAGATTGGGCGTTTTTTCTTCATAGTATTCTTCTATTCTATCAAAATTCGCGGGAAAATGTCTGATTCTTTTTTGAAAATAATGAAAGCTTAATATAAAGCAATCTGATAATATTAGCCTTCATCCATTGATCCAAGTGGAAAATTGATAAATGTTGTCATATTTCCGCGGAAATTATTTGTTTTGGTCCCTTAATCACCGCAGTTGATTTCCGTGCAAGACTTCGCTTTCCGCGGGTAGCCCGTGAGCCTCCTCGTCGCGTTTGCTCCTGCGGGGTCTCACATTAGCTACTCTTCCCGCAGGAGTCTTCGTCTTGCACTCCAATCAACCGCTGTATCCGGTAATTACCAATATAAAAAATCTGCCCTTTCCATACAATGTACACAAAAAAAGAAAACAAAAAAGCGAGAAACAACCAATCTCTGTTTCTCGCTTTTTATGATTCTATTTTTTCTTTGGGATACGGATGGTAAATTGATAGAATTCGTCGTGCTCTTCTTCCTCGGCGTTGAGGTTGATTCCGCTGTCTGAAACCATGGAAAGAGATTGACGGATTGTATTTACGGCTATGCGCATATCCTTCGAGAATGCTTTACGCTTCGGCTTTGGTTTAGGGGCAGAGCCTTCCTGCATTTTCACTACCCTGTCCTCGGTTTGCTTAACATTTAAGCTTTTTTCGATAATTTCACCAAGAAGCTGAATTTGCTTATCTGCTTTCTTTAATGGAATTAATGCCCGTGCATGGCGTTCCGTTATTTTCTTATCTAATAAAGCATGATGAATTTCTTCTGGAAGCTTTAGGAGACGAAGCTTATTTGCCACAGTGGACTGTCCTTTTCCTAAGCGTTGAGCAAGTGCTTCCTGAGTCAGATTATGCAATTCCAACAGCTTTCCGTAGGCAATCGCTTCTTCGATCGGAGAAAGCTCTTCCCTTTGCAGGTTTTCGATTAAAGCCACTGAAGCTGTTTCGGTATCACTAAGGTTTTTGACGATGGCGGGAACGGTTTCCCAGCCAAGTTTTTGAACCGCTCTGTAACGGCGTTCCCCAGCAATAATTTCATATTGATCTTCACCCGCTTGTCTTACAACGATCGGCTGAATGATTCCATGCGTGTGTATCGTTCTGGATAGCTCTTCAATTTTTTCATCATTGAAAACGGTCCTTGGTTGAAAGCGATTAGGAACGATTTGAGCTACTGGTATTTTCTTAACCTCATCTCGATCTTCCACTACACTTGATTCTTCAGATTCAACATCTTGCTCCTTTTCACCTAGGCCAAAAAAACGAGAGAAAGGATGCTTCATCTTCCTACACCACCTTTAAGAAACTCCCTATATTATAATTCTCTAAAATATGACAAGTTCCTGCCTCATCTAGACATATTCACACAAATCACTACAGTAAAAGCATACCATTTATCCTATAAGAGAAGAACCGCTTATGGTTTCATCCCTATTCTAACGGCAATTTATTAGGGGTACCCGGTTTTCTTGGATACTTGTTGGGTGTTTCTTTTACTTTTTTTATTTTGACGATATTGCGTTCACTTTCTTCTTCCGGAAGGAAAAATGAAAACACTTTTTCAGTTTGTCCGCCAAGTGTCGAAACTGCTTTTTTCCCAACTGTCAATTCTTCGTTTGCATTTGAAGCCTTCATGGCTACAAAATATCCGCCTTTTTTCACGAGAGGGAGGCAAAGTTCGCTTAGCACAGACATTCTGGCTACCGCTCTGGCAGTCACGAGATCATAGGATTCGCGGTGTTCCTTCTTTTTCCCGAAAGTCTCTGCCCTGTCATGATAAAAATGAGTGTTCTCAAGCCCTAACTCTTTTGATAAATAATTCAGGAACGAAATACGCTTGTTCAGTGAATCGACAATCGTTATATGTAAGTGAGGGAAGCAGATCTTAAGAGGGATGCTTGGAAACCCTGCTCCCGCTCCCACATCACATATCGTTTTCACGTCGGTAAAGTCAATAAAAAATGCTGCACTGATTGAATCATAAAAGTGCTTCAAATATACTTCTTCCTTGTCCGTAATGGCAGTCAGATTCATCTTTTCATTCCATTCGACAAGAATTTCAAAATATCGCTCGAATTGATCTAATTGCCCGGGAGAAAGAGAAATCCCTTTCTCCTCCAGGCTGGATTGGAATTGGTCTATATTCATGCTTACCTTACCCTTCCTTTACCTATTGATCGCCTGAAACTTTCGCAATTTTCCCTTGTTCGATATACACAAGCAAAATCGAGATGTCTGCAGGGTTGACTCCTGAAATTCTTGAAGCCTGCGCGAGTGACAGCGGGCGCACTTCGATCAGTTTTTGTCTGGCTTCTGAAGCCAAGCCGCTGATTGCTTCATAATCAATGTTTTCAGGGATTTTCTTATTCTCCATCTTTTTCAGCTTATCGACTTGCTGAAGGGATTTCTCGATGTACCCTTCATATTTCACTTGGATTTCGACCTGTTCTTCAACATCTGAAGAAAGCTCAACCTCACTTGGTACAAGTCGTTTGATATGGCTGTAATTCATTTCAGGACGCTTCAATAAGTCGACTGCGAGAATACCATCCTTCAACTCACTGCCTCCTGCTTCGCGTATCACAGCTTGAGTCTCTTCCACAGGTTTGATGCGGATAGATTTCAACCGCTCTTTCTCGGCCTCGATAGCTTCCTTTTTCTCAGTGAAACGCTGATATCTTTCCTCGGAAATCAACCCGATGCGCTTTCCGACATCCGTCAAGCGCAGATCTGCGTTGTCATGTCGTAATAATAATCGGTATTCTGCACGGGAAGTTAATAAGCGATAAGGCTCATTTGTCCCTTTTGTGATAAGGTCGTCGATCAGCACGCCGATGTATGCATCGGAACGGCTGAGGATGACTTCCTCTTTATCAAGGGCACGGCAGGCGGCATTGATACCGGCCATCAGACCTTGTCCGGCTGCTTCTTCATATCCGGATGTCCCGTTGATTTGACCTGCTGTATAAAGATTTTTGATCTTCTTCGTTTCAAGCGTCGGCCATAATTGAGTCGGAACGATGGAATCATACTCAATCGCGTAGCCTGCACGCATCATCTGTACTTTTTCAAGACCCGGGATCGTAGATAGGATCTTCTGCTGCACATCTTCAGGAAGGCTTGTCGATAAACCTTGTACATATACTTCCTGAGTGTTTCTTCCTTCCGGCTCCAAGAAAATTTGATGACGGGGCTTATCATGAAAACGAACCACTTTATCTTCAATAGATGGACAATAACGAGGCCCTGTCCCTTTGATCATACCTGAATACATCGGAGAACGATGTAGATTGTCGTCGATTAATTTATGTGTTTCTTCATTTGTGTACGTCAGCCAGCAAGGCAGCTGATCGGTAATATATTTTGTCGTTTCATAACTGAACGCGCGAGGTACATCGTCACCAGGCTGAATTTCCGTTTTGGAATAATCAATCGATGAGCTGTTTACACGCGGCGGCGTTCCCGTCTTGAAACGAACCGTATCAAACCCGAGTTCCCTGAGATGATCCGCCAAGCGGATGGAAGGCTGCTGGTTGTTCGGGCCGCTGGAGTATTTCAGGTCTCCTAAAATAATCTCACCGCGAAGGAATGTGCCTGTCGTAATGACAACGGTCTTCGCACGGTATGCGGCACCGGTCATTGTCACGACACCTTTACATTCTCCGTCTTCTACAATCAACTCTTCAACCATTCCTTGAAGAAGGGTCATATTCGGTTCATTTTCAAGCGTTCGCTTCATTTCATGTTGATAAAGGAATTTATCCGCCTGCGCTCTAAGTGCTCGAACGGCAGGACCCTTCCCTGTATTCAACATTCTCATTTGAATATGCGTTTTATCGATGTTGCGCCCCATTTCTCCACCGAGGGCGTCGATTTCACGTACTACAATTCCTTTTGCCGGGCCGCCGACGGATGGATTACACGGCATAAAGGCAACCATATCCAGATTGATGGTCACCATTAACGTTTTCGCTCCCATCCGGGCAGAAGCGAGTCCTGCTTCAACACCGGCATGTCCAGCACCAATGACAATGACATCATATTGTCCTGCGTCATATTGCATGGTTTATTATTTCCTCCTTATTGGGTGAGGGTTCGCTCATCCAAATAGTATAATGTTTATTTTCCTAGGCAGAATTGAGAAAACAGCTGA
This sequence comes from Rossellomorea oryzaecorticis, assembly GCF_038405515.1. Taxonomy (GTDB): domain Bacteria; phylum Bacillota; class Bacilli; order Bacillales; family Bacillaceae_B; genus Rossellomorea; species Rossellomorea oryzaecorticis_A. The sequence goes on from NZ_JBBYAF010000051.1 coordinate 10,208, forward strand.
TCAATCAGACTTTCATGGACACTGTCACCGATGATTTCACCCAACAGCTCCCACGTTCTCGTTAAATCGATCTGGGCTATATCGATAGGTGTTCCCATTTCTACACTGTTAATTGCTTCATTGATTGCTTGAGATGCTTGATTCAACAAGGCAATGTGACGGCTGTTCGAAACATAAGTCATATCCCCTGCTTCAATGGATCCTGCAAAGAAAAGAGATGAAATGGCTTCTTCCAGCTCATCAATCCCTTCTTCTTCTAGTAAGGCAGTTGTCACAAGCGGATGTTCTTTCGCAAGTTCCCTGACTCGACCTAAGTCAATCTTTTGCGGAAGATCCGTCTTATTCACGATCACGATGACGTCCATTCCTTTTACCGCTTCAAAAAGCTGCTCATCCTCATGAGTCAGTTCATCGGCATAATTTAGGACAAGAAGAATCAGATCTGCTTCTTTCAGGACCTGCCTTGAACGTTCGACCCCGATTCGCTCGACAATATCTTCTGTTTCACGAATCCCTGCAGTATCCACCAAGCGAAGCGGTACACCGCGGACGTTCACATATTCCTCAATCACGTCGCGTGTCGTTCCTGGAATGTCAGTGACAATCGCTTTATTTTCATGCACGAGGCTGTTCAATAAAGAAGATTTCCCGACATTCGGACGTCCGATGATGACAGTGGACAGTCCTTCGCGGAGGATCTTCCCCTGCTCCGATGTTTGGATCAATTTATCGATTTCGTCCCGTACGCGTTTTGATTTTTCCATCAATACTCCATGCGTCATTTCTTCAACATCGTCGTATTCAGGATAGTCAATGTTCACTTCAACGTGAGCAAGGGTTTCCAGGATTTCCTGACGCAGTTTCCTGATCAATTTTGAAAGGCGGCCTTCCATCTGATTTAAGGCAACGTTCATCGCCCGGTCTGTTTTGGCCCGGATCAGATCCATCACCGCTTCAGCTTGTGATAAATCGATTCGGCCGTTTAAGAAGGCCCGTTTTGTAAATTCACCCGGCTCCGCTAACCTCGCCCCATGCTTCAAGACAAGCTGAAGAACTTTATTGACGGAAACCAAGCCGCCGTGACAATTGATTTCAATAATATCTTCACGGGTAAAGGTTTTTGGTCCTCTCATGACAGAGACCATAACCTCTTCCACTACCTGCTCGGTATCCGGATCGATGATATGTCCGTAATGAATCGTATGAGAGGCAAACTCCTTCATGGAAGTGCCCTTCATTCCTCTAAAAACCTTCGCACCGATATCAAAGGCTTCATCCCCGCTTAAACGTACGATGGCAATCGCCCCTTCACCCATCGGTGTCGAGATGGCTGCAATTGTATCCAGTTCCATTCTTATCACCTCTCTTTTTATATTGGTTTTGAATCTATATAAACGAATGAAATTCAGAGAGCAAAGTTTCCCCAAATTATTAGAATATCACAAACCTATTTAATACAAAAGAAACTAATTTCCTTTGCCTTCACGTTATCCACAGACTATTATCTCTCATCTATATTATTTTAACTTATCCACATGTGAATAACAATAAAACGGGTTGAAAACGGGTATCCACAAGGTGGAAGAGATGGAAGTTTTAAAAAATCATAAAAAAAGACGACCCCGCAAAAAGGATCGTCTCTCTTAAAACTTATTTAGGTGCAATCACGATATACCGATTAGGTTCCCGGCCTTCAGAATACGTGTCCACTTTTTCAGCATTCACTAAAGCCGTATGAATCACTTTTCTTTCATAAGAAGGCATCGGTTCAAGTGAAACAGCGCGGTTGGTGCGCAGTGCTTTATCGGCAAGCCTTTCTGCCAGGTTGGTAAGGGTCTGGCGGCGGCGTTCACGATAATTCTCCGCATCCAAAAGGATGGTTAAAAACTGATTGGACTCCTTATTTGCTGCCAATTGCGTCAAATGCTGAAGCGCATTTAATGTTTGTCCTCTTTTTCCAATTAAAAGGGCCATTTTTTCGCCTGATAAACGGAACTCAACATCTCTTCCGCTCTGATGCACATCAATGCGAGCTTCCACTCCCATTGCGCGCGCCACAGATAATAAGAAGTCTTTCGCTTCATCAACCGGATTGATCGCTTTTTTCACCTGAACGACTGCGGGTCTTCCTCCGAACAGCCCGAACAAGCTTTTTTTACCTTGGTCTATAACTTCGATTTCTGCTTCTTCTTTGGTGATGTTCAGTTGAGACAAGGCTGATTCAATGGCTTCTTCCACCGTTTGACCAGTCGCTTTCACTTCTCTCACTTTTTCTTTCCTCCCGAACCACCAGCTTTTGCTGCTTGTACTTCTCTGATATCAGGACCTTTGATGAAATACGTTTGAATAATCATGAACATGTTACCGATTACCCAGTATAAGGAAAGGGCTGACGGGAAGTTGATGGCAAAGATCACGATCATCACCGGCATGATGTAAAGCATCATCGCCATTTGAGGATTTTGATCTGCCGTACCTGCCATCATCAGCTTTTGCTGGATGAACGTTGTAATACCGGCAACAACCGCAAGGATAATATCTCTTTCTCCAAGGTCGAACCATAAGAAATTATGTTCTGCAATTTCTCTTGTACGTACAATCGCATGATAAAATCCGATCAGGATCGGCATTTGAACGATCAAAGGGAAACATCCTGCCAAAGGATTGACTCCATGTGACTGGAATAACGCCATTGTTTCCTGCTGAAGCTTTTGTTGAGTTTGAGCGTCTTTTGAACTGTATTTTTCACGAAGCTTTTTCATTTCCGGCTGCAATGCCTGCATCGCTTTGGAATTTTTCGTTTGTTTAATCATTAACGGTAAGATGGCTAAACGGATGATCAGCGTGACAATGATGATCGCCAGACCATAAGAACCGCTGAACCATTCTGCAACCATTGTTATTAATTGTGATAATGGCCACACAATATATTCATTCCAAAAACCTGAGCTTTCAGGTGTGATGGGCTGGTTATATTCCGTACAGCCTGATAAAACAGCCATTAGCCCAATGATTCCCATGAGGGCTATAATTCTCTTTTTCACCCTTATTTTCCTCCCAACTAATATGTTTCTACACGACTCTTTCGCAATCTTTGCTGCTTTACAAATATGAAAAGCAGCAATCTTTTAGAAAACAGCCTTTTACTTATAGTCAAGGACTCGTTTCCTCAACCTTATTTCTCAAAAGTACAATCCCTCGTATTGTAACATCTTTTCAAAGGGTTGTGATGTTGAAACTTGTCTAAATAATAAATACTTTTTACTTTTTCCTATCATTTTTACCACTAGAAGGCTTTTTCAATACTTTCCCTCTTTTTAAAACATGAGTAAGACTGCTTTTTACTTCATGAAAATTCATGTCGGCCGCCGGTTTTCTGGCGATGATTAAATAATCGTGGTGATCTTGAACGTCTTCTCGCAACTCTAGAAAAGCCTGCCTCACGTATCGCTTGATCTGATTTCTGCAGACCGCATTCCCAATTTTCTTACTGACGGAAATTCCGATCCGGAAAGGCTGGGCTTCTTCCTGCTTTAAGGTATAAAGAACAAATTGCCTGTTTGCAAATGATGTCCCTTTTTTAAAAATCTCTTGAAATTCTTTGTTTTTCTTCACTCTTTGTTCTTTACGCATAAGCCACACCTGTTTTTTTGTTTTTCATTAAGTCTTTCATTTATGAGAAGATCTTAATCATTTTTGCTCGATTACTAGAAAAAAAGACCACTGAGTCAGTTCAGTGGTCTAAGCAGATAATACTTTTCTTCCTTTAGCACGGCGACGAGCTAATACTCTACGTCCGTTCTTAGAGCTCATACGCGCACGGAAACCGTGTACTTTACTTCTTTTACGATTATTTGGTTGAAACGTTCTTTTCATCTATTGACACCTCCCTGAAGGGTTCATCTTCATAAGTTAAAGACATTCCTCACTATTATAAGGATGACCACCATAAAAAGTCAACACTCATATTATTTTATTTTTGGGTATCTATATTTTACTAATTATTTTGTTTGTCTTCAAAAAAGTTAACTCATGGTGATTAGACTTTTAAACACAGTACTGACTGCTGGAACACCGACCGTTCCTTTGCGCTGCAGGCATTTGCTTTCCGCGGGGAGAAATTCGAGCCTCCTCGGCTTCGCCTCCGGGGTCTCGACCTTTCCTCTATCTCCCGCCGGAGTCAAATGCCTTCCACTCCAATCCACTCTGGGTTTTTATATATTGTAAGTAAACGAAAAATACTTTTGAAAGATGTTTTCTTCAAATTTATTATCTATTGAAAGGTGAGTTCTGTCTCTTCTATAAAAAAGTTCAATTTTGGTGATTGCTCCAGAAGTATTCTTTAACAATTAATGATAGTCTCTCCTCCGTATTATAACCGGATCCAGCGTTGATTGGAGTGCAAGACGAAGACTCCTGCGGGAAAAGTGGCCAATGTGAGACCCCGGAGGCGACAGCCGAGGAGGCTCACGGGTCACCCGCAGAAAGCGAAGTCTTGCACGGAAATCATAAGCGGTATTCAAAAGTCCTTAAAGGTAACTCACCGATATTATTTTCGTCTCCTGCTGCCTTCTACAAAATCTCTCCCAACAATCAAAAAAACACCCTGTGGATAGTTTTCGACACGATTTTCAATTATCCACAACACCTATTGACAGGTTTTTCACAAGTTCAATCCTTGTGGACAATTTAATTCCACAGCACCAAGAGGTTGTGGATAAAATATAAAAAGCATTGCACCTCTAAGGATATTTTGATATGATTATTGTGTTTTCACTCTTGATAACTTCAAATACGGATTTTACTTATCCACAAAATGTGGATATCATGTGGGTAACTTATTCAGAGGGTTTGTAAAACATTGTCCACAGGTGGTGGATATTGTCGACTAACCGTTTTCTTTCCTTATTATATATATTTTCCACATTCAGTCCATTGTATTTTTATTAGATAAAGAGATTTGACACGTCTACGGGTTGTACAGAGGTTATACAAACGAGAAAAGGAGGGATCAGGATTGGAGAATATCGGGGATCTTTGGAGTAAAGCCTTAGAAAATATCGAGAAAAAAATCAGTAAGCCAAGCTTCGACACTTGGTTGAAATCGACAAAGGCTCATTCCATTCAGGGAGATACTCTTGTGATTACCGCTCCAAATGAGTTTGCAAGAGATTGGTTAGAAGGTCGGTACTCTCAACTCATCTCCGGAGTATTGTATGATATAACCGGTGAAGAGCTGGTCGTCAAGTTCATAATTCCCCAAAACCAGGAACCGGAAGAGTTCGATATTCCAGTGCCGCCGAAAAAGTCCGGGAAAGATGATGACCAGTACGATCTTAATCAAAATATGCTGAATCCTAAATATACATTCGATACATTCGTCATCGGGTCCGGAAACCGATTTGCTCATGCTGCGTCTTTAGCGGTGGCTGAAGCACCTGCAAAAGCATATAATCCCTTATTTATTTATGGGGGAGTAGGACTTGGAAAGACCCACTTGATGCATGCGATCGGCCATTATGTGCTCGAACATAATCCGGCTGCAAAAGTGGTGTATCTATCTTCTGAAAAATTCACGAACGAGTTCATCAACTCGATTCGTGATAATAAAGCAGTCGATTTCCGCAATAAATACCGGAGTGTTGATGTGTTGTTAATTGACGATATTCAATTTTTGGCCGGTAAAGAACAAACGCAAGAGGAATTTTTCCATACATTTAATACATTGCATGAAGAAAGCAAGCAAATTGTCATTTCCAGTGACCGTCCTCCAAAGGAGATCCCGACATTGGAAGACCGCCTGCGTTCCCGCTTCGAATGGGGCCTTATCACCGATATCACGCCTCCTGATCTGGAGACGAGAATCGCGATTTTAAGGAAAAAGGCGAAAGCAGAAGGCCTGGATATCCCGAACGAAGCCATGCTTTATATCGCCAATCAAATCGATACGAACATCCGTGAGCTCGAAGGTGCACTGATCAGAGTCGTTGCATACTCTTCACTTATCAATAAAGACATAAATGCCGATCTCGCGGCTGAAGCATTGAAGGATATCATTCCAAGTTCAAAGCCCAAGGCCATTACCATCCAAGAGATCCAGCGTGTTGTCGGCGAGCATTTCAATGTGAAATTAGAGGACTTCAAAGCAAAGAAACGTACCAAATCCATTGCCTTTCCTCGCCAAATCGCCATGTACCTTTCAAGGGAAATGACCGATTCTTCCCTTCCTAAAATAGGCGAAGAATTCGGCGGACGCGATCACACAACCGTCATCCACGCCCACGAAAAAATCAGCACCCTGCTAGGAGCAGACGCCCTCCTGCAGCAGCAGCTGAAAGACATCAGGGATTCTCTTAAGTAATAGTATGAGAAGGGGCTGCTTGAAAGTTGATAGATGATTTCAGCTCAAGAATATAGCGGGATCCACGAAATAGATCGGATAAGGGAATATTAGACTCTCTTTTAGAATTTTAATAATAAATTCAACTGGTTCGAGCGGTTGATTGGAGTGCAAGACGAAGACTCCTGCGGGAAAAGTGACCAATGTGAGACCCCGGAGGCGCTAGCCGAGGAGGCTCACAGGGCACCCGCGGAAAGCAAAGTCTTGCACGGAAATCAATAGCGGTTTTCAAAGAGTTTCTAACTCGACAAAACTAGTAAAGAGACTTTTTAATAACTGAATACTGTTGATAACCGAGACCAACTAGCACACAGTCTGTCCACATGTGGATAGGCTGTGTTTCCGTTCAATTCACACACTTATCCACATATCAACAGGCCCTACTAGTACTATTACTTATTTTAAATAAATTATTAATATATGATTCAGTCCATAAAATTATGTGCAAATTGGAGGAAATAATCATGAAATTTGTTATTCAGAGGGACGATCTTGTTCAAAGTGTCCAAGATGTCATGAAGGCTGTAACGTCAAGAACAACCATTCCAATTCTTACAGGAATTAAAATCATTGCTACAGAAGAAGGAGTAACCTTAACCGGAAGCGATTCTGATATTTCGATCGAATCCTTTATCCCAAAAGAAGAAGAAGGCACTGAGATTGTAGAAATCATGGAAACCGGAGGAATCGTCCTTCAAGCCAAGTTCTTTAGTGAAATCGTTAAAAAACTTCCTAAAGACACGGTTGAAATTGAAGTTCAAAATCATTTCCAGACGGTCATTCGTTCTGGAAAAGCAGAATTCAATTTGAATGGACTGGACCCTGAAGAATATCCGCATCTGCCTCAAATTGAAGAAGGTAATGGAATCAAAGTGTCAACGGACCTTTTGAAAACGATGATCAGACAAACGGTATTCGCAGTGTCCACCTCAGAAACACGCCCTATCTTGACAGGTGTAAACTGCCAGATCGCAAACGGGGAGTTAAGCTGTATTGCAACAGATAGTCATAGGCTGGCCATGAGAAAAGCGCCGATCGAAACGAACAATGATGCGTCATACAATATCGTCATTCCAGGAAAGAGCTTGAACGAGTTAAACAAAATCCTTGATGACACGGACGAGCCTGTAGAAATCGTCATCACTGAAAACCAGGTGCTGTTTAAAGCAAAACACCTATTGTTCTTCTCAAGATTACTTGAAGGGAATTATCCTGATACAAGCCGTTTGATTCCGTCTGATACAAAGACTGAGCTTACTTTGACCACAAAGGAATTCTTACAGGCGATCGATCGTGCTTCGCTATTGGCTAGAGAGGGAAGAAACAATGTAGTCAAACTTTCCACGCTTGAAGGCGGGATAATCGAAATTTCCTCCAATACACCTGAAATCGGGAAAGTCATCGAGCAGGTTCAAAGCCAGTCTGTAGAAGGAGAAGAATTAAAGATCTCCTTCAGTGCGAAATATATGATGGATGCATTGAAAGCCATCGAAGGAACTGAAATCTATGTGAATTTCACAGGAGCGATGAGACCATTTGTGTTAAAACCGCTTCATGACGATTCGATCCTTCAGTTGATTCTTCCTGTGAGAACGTATTAATAAATTTCAAAGCTGATGCCCGGTGGCGTCGGCTTTTTCTTTTGTAAAAGGTATTGTGAAAAATGGAGTTTCTTGTCGAATTGCCGGTAAACTACTGATCATTGTCCGAACCCGCTGAATTTTGTCCCCATTTCCAAAAAAATGTCCGAAAATCCCGTTTTCCGTCCGTATTCCAAAAAAAATGTCCGATTACCGTAACCCGTGATCGATTTCCTTTCTCTCTCCAAGCAAGCTGATAGACCTTCTATCTTTCCTTAGTTGTGACTTAAGAGAATTTAGAGTAAAATAAGATATTAGAGACTTTATACGGAAAGTAGTGATTCTAGTGGAGAAAAAGGTCACGATTACGACGGAGATCATTACACTCGGACAGTTCCTGAAACTTGCCGATGTGATTCAATCCGGCGGCATGGCGAAATGGTTTTTAAGTGAATACGAGGTATACATAAACGGTGAGCAGGACCAGAGAAGAGGACGAAAGCTTGCAGTCGGGGACAAAGTTGAAATTCCGGAAGTAGGAGTCTTTGTGGTTGCTGGAGAATAATAAAGGATGTTATGTCCATGTATATTGAACAATTGGAATTGAAGAATTATCGGAATTACGAATCGATCGAAGTGAATTTTGAAAACAAGGTGAACGTCATACTGGGGGAAAACGCCCAGGGTAAGACGAACATTATGGAGTCCATCTATGTTCTGGCCATGGCGAAGTCCCACCGGACGTCAAATGACAAAGATTTAATCCGCTGGGACGAGGAATATGCTAAAATAAAAGGTAGGATTCAAAAGTATAATGGGGGGCTGCCTTTGGAACTTGTGCTTTCAAAAAAGGGCAAGAAAGCAAAGTGCAATCACCTTGAACAGCAGAAGCTGAGTCAATATGTCGGCAATATGAATGTTGTCATGTTTGCGCCTGAAGATCTCCATTTGGTAAAAGGGAGCCCTCAAGTTAGGCGTCGTTTTATTGATATGGAAATCGGGCAGGTTTCACCTGTTTATTTACATGATATCAGTCTTTATCAAAAAATATTACAGCAGCGGAACCATTACTTGAAACTTTTGCAGTCGAGAAAACAGACTGATCAAACGATGCTTGACGTACTGACTGATCAATTCATTGAAGTGGCGGTCAAGATAGTCAAGAAACGGTTTGATTTCGTCCAGCTTCTTGAGAGTTGGGCAAAACCGATCCATTCAGGGATCTCAAGGAACCTTGAAACGCTGGAAATCCTTTATAAACCCTCTTTAGATGTATCAGATGATCAAGAATGGTCAAAAATGGTAGAGGTATACGAACGGAAATTTGAAGGGATACGCGAGCGTGAAATCGATCGTGGAGTCACTCTTGCCGGGCCGCATCGGGACGACTTGCAGTTCATTGTTAATGGACGCGATGTCCAGACGTTCGGATCGCAGGGACAGCAGCGGACAACGGCGCTCTCTGTAAAGCTGGCAGAAATCGAACTCATACATTCTGAAATTAATGAATATCCAATTCTGCTTCTCGACGATGTATTGTCGGAACTCGATGATTACCGTCAGTCCCACTTGCTCAACACGATACAAGGCAAGGTACAGACCTTTGTCACGACCACCAATGTGGACGGAATCGATCATCAAACGTTAAACGAGGCAGCGCAATTCGAAGTGGAAGCGGGAACTATGAAAAGACTGAAATGAGGTGGTACCTTGTACATTCATGTCGGAGAAGATGTCATGGTACGAACAGATGACATCATCGCAATAATCGATCGAGATACCGTACAGTTTTCAGAAGAATTACAGCTTTTTTTGAAGAATAAAGATAATCACCTTTGTAATCTTGCAAAGGGTTCATATAAATCTCTCGTTATTACGAAGAATCAATTGTATCTTTCCCCACTAGCATCCAGCACGCTTAAGAAACGATCAAAGAAATACTCAAACTATGAGAATTTATTATAGAAATACAAGCCCGAAAGGTTAGAAAGTGTAGGTGAATCGGCATGGCTATGGAACAAAAACAAGCACAAGGTCAATCCTATGATGAAAATCAGATTCAGGTTTTAGAAGGATTGGAAGCCGTACGTAAACGACCAGGAATGTACATCGGATCGACAAGCGGAAGAGGTCTTCATCACTTGGTATGGGAAATCGTCGATAACAGTATCGATGAAGCACTTGCAGGTCATTGTGATGAAATCGAAATCGTCATTGAAGAAGATAACAGCATCACTGTAACGGATAATGGACGAGGGATTCCGGTCGGGATTCACGAGAAGATGGGTCGTCCAGCGGTAGAGGTCATCATGACCGTCCTTCACGCAGGAGGAAAATTCGGCGGCGGCGGATACAAAGTATCCGGAGGCCTGCATGGTGTAGGCGCCTCGGTTGTTAATGCCCTCTCTACGGAACTTGAAGTACATGTACACCGCGATGGGAAAATCCACTATCAAAAATTTGAAAAAGGTGTCCCTAGCTTCGATCTAAAGATCACTGGTGATACAGATAAGACCGGAACCGTCATCCACTTCACTCCAGACCCTGAAATTTTTACTGAAACGACAGAATACGACTATGATACGCTGGCAAATCGTGTTCGTGAGCTGGCTTTCTTAAACAAAGGAATCCAAATCAGTATTGAAGATAAGCGCGGAGAAGGAAAAAGAAGAGATTATCATTATGAAGGCGGTATTAAGTCGTACGTAGAACATTTAAACCGCTCAAAAGAAGTCATCCATGAAGAACCGATTTTCATTGAAGGTGAAAAAGACGATATTACCGTTGAAATCGCCCTTCAGTATAATGATGGATTTGCAAGCAATCTTTATTCTTTCGCCAACAATATTCATACTCATGAAGGCGGAACTCATGAGTCCGGATTTAAAACGGCATTGACAAGGGTCATCAACGATTATGCCCGCAAGAACCATGTGTTCAAAGAAAGCGATGCAAATCTTTCGGGTGAAGATGTCCGTGAAGGACTGACTGCCATCATCTCGATCAAACATCCGGATCCTCAGTTTGAAGGTCAGACGAAAACAAAACTCGGTAACTCGGAAGCTAGAACGATTACAGATTCCCTGTTTTCAGAACATCTGGAAACGTTCCTGCTGGAAAACCCGGTCGTTGCCAGAAAAGTGGTTGAAAAAGGACTTATGGCCGCACGCGCCCGTATGGCTGCGAAGAAAGCCAGGGAGCTTACACGCCGTAAGAGTGCGCTTGAGATTTCGAGCCTGCCGGGTAAGCTGGCGGATTGTTCTTCCAAAGATCCAAGCATCAGTGAGATTTATGTGGTGGAGGGTGACTCAGCCGGCGGATCTGCCAAGCAGGGCCGTGACCGTCACTTCCAGGCGATCCTGCCGCTGCGCGGTAAAATCATCAATGTTGAAAAGGCCCGTCTCGATAAGATCCTTTCCAATAATGAGGTCCGGGCAATTATCACGGCTCTAGGTACAGGGATCGGGGAAGATTTCGATCTTTCAAAGGCGAGATATCATAAAATCGTCATCATGACCGATGCCGACGTCGACGGTGCCCATATCCGTACTCTCTTGCTGACGTTCTTCTATCGTTATATGAGAAAAATCATCGAAGCTGGATTCATCTATATCGCCCAGCCGCCGTTGTACAAGATCCAGCAAGGCAAGAAGATCGAATATGCCTACAACGATAAAGAGCTTGACCGCATCCTTGCAGAAATTTCACCAACGCCTAAACCTGGTATTCAGCGTTACAAAGGTCTTGGGGAGATGAACCCTGAACAGTTATGGGAAACAACAATGGATCCCACTTCCAGAACACTGCTTCAAGTAAGTCTGCAGGACGCCATCGAAGCCGACGAAACCTTTGAAATCCTCATGGGTGATAAAGTAGAGCCTAGACGTAACTTCATTGAAGAGAATGCTGCTTACGTTAAAAACCTGGATATCTAATATTAAATAAGGTTTTCAGATCGTGTTGCTCTTTAGCTATATTAAGAGCACACAGTGGATTGGAGCGGAAGGCACTTGACTCCGGCGGGAAATAGAGGAAAGGTCGAGACCCCGCAGGAGCGCAGCGACGAGGAGGCTCGACTTCCTCCCGCGGAAAGCAAGTGTCTGGAGCGCAAAGAAACGGTCTGAGTGACCAGTGATTACAACCTTAGAAAACAACATTTTTAAAACAGGATAGACACATCAATCTATCCTGTCTTTTACATAGAGGACAAGGATAACAAAGAGAAAGGTCCAAATCTTTCTTTAAAAGGAGGTCCCTTATACTATGGCAGAAACACCAAAATCAAATGTTAAAGAGATTAATATAAGCAATGAGATGCGCACATCGTTCCTGGATTATGCGATGAGCGTTATCGTCTCGCGTGCCCTTCCCGATGCCCGTGACGGATTGAAGCCGGTTCATCGCCGTATTTTATACGCGATGAACGACCTGGGAATGACTGCGGACAAAGCATACAAGAAATCTGCCCGTATCGTCGGTGAAGTTATCGGTAAGTATCACCCGCACGGTGACTCAGCTGTATATGACACCATGGTGCGTATGGCGCAGGATTTCAACTATCGCTACATGCTTGTGGACGGGCACGGAAACTTCGGTTCTGTCGACGGGGATGCTGCGGCAGCGATGCGTTACACAGAAGCACGAATGTCCAAGATATCCATGGAACTGATCCGTGATATCAATAAAGACACAATCGACTACAAAGATAACTATGATGGCAGCGAACGCGAACCGGAAGTACTGCCGGCCCGATTCCCCAACCTTCTGGTGAACGGATCGTCAGGTATCGCTGTTGGAATGGCGACGAATATTCCTCCTCATAACCTTGGTGAGGTGATTGACGGGATTCTTGCATTAAGTAAAGACCCTGACATCACAATCCAGGAATTGACGGAATACATCCATGGACCGGACTTCCCGACTGCCGGCTTGATTGTGGGCAGAAGCGGAATCCGCCGAGCTTACGAAACAGGTAAAGGGTCCATTACGATGCGTGCCCGTGTGGAGATTGAACAGAAGAGCAACGGAAAAGAAACAATCATCGTTCACCAGATCCCATATCAAGTGAACAAAGCAAAGTTGATTGAAAAAATAGCGGATCTTGTCCGCGATAAGAAGATCGACGGCATCACGGATCTTCGTGATGAATCAGATCGTAACGGTATGCGCATTGTCATTGAAGTCAGAAAAGATGCCAACGCCAATGTGCTCCTGAACAATCTTTACAAGCAGACAGCCCTGCAGACAAGCTTCGGGATCAACCTGCTGGCTCTCGTTAACGGTCAGCCGAAAGTGTTGAATCTGAAAGAATGTTTATATGAGTACCTCCAGCATCAACGCGTGGTCATCCGCCGCAGAACTGAGTTTGAATTGCGTAAAGCGGAAGCAAGGGCGCATATCCTGGAAGGGCTTCGCATTGCACTTGATCATATTGATCAAATCATCGCACTTATCCGCGGTTCCCAAACGACTGAACTTGCGAAACAAGGACTGATGGAACAATTCTCTCTATCTGATAAACAAGCGCAAGCGATCCTTGATATGCGTCTTCAACGTTTGACAGGTTTAGAGCGCGAGAAGATCGAAGAAGAGTACCAGGAATTAATGAAGCTTATTACAGAACTGAAAGCCATTTTAGCAGACGACGAAAAAGTTCTTGAAATCATCCGTGAAGAGCTTCTGGAAATCAAAGAGCGCTTCAATGATGAAAGAAGATCTGAAATTGTCGCAGGCGGAATTGAAAACATAGAAGATGAAGATTTGATCCCGCGTGAAAACATCGTGGTTTCCCTGACTCATAACGGCTATATCAAACGCCTTCCTGTCTCCACATACCGCAGTCAAAAGCGCGGCGGACGAGGGATCCAGGGTATGGGTACAACGGGAGATGACTTTGTCGAACACCTACTGACAACATCGACGCATGATACGATTCTGTTCTTTACGAATAAAGGGAAAGCATATCGTGCAAAAGGATATGAAATCCCTGAGTTCAGCCGTACGGCAAAAGGACTGCCGATCATCAATTTGCTCGGAGTAGAGAAAGATGAGTGGATCAATGCGATGATCAGGGTAGAAGAGTTCGTGGATGACTGGTATCTATTCTTCACGACAAAACATGGAGTATCCAAACGTACACCTGTATCTGATTTTGCCAATATCCGTACAAACGGACTGATTGCGATCAATTTGAGAGAGAATGATGAATTGATCTCGGTCAAACTTACTGACGGTGAAAAAGATATGATCATCGGTACGAAAAAAGGTATGCTGATTCGTTTCCCTGAAACAGATGTGCGTTCAATGGGACGAACAGCGACCGGCGTTAAAGGAATCAACCTATCCGATGATGATATCGTCGTAGGGATGGAGATCCTGGAAGAGAAAAATGACGTCCTCGTCGTGACCGTAAACGGATACGGTAAGCGTACACCGGCAAGTGAATACAGAGTTCAAACCCGGGGCGGTAAAGGACTTAAAACGTGTAACGTGACGGAGCGGAATGGGGAACTTGTTTCGGTTAAAGCCGTAACAGGGGAAGAAGACCTCATGATCATCACAGCACACGGAGTTCTCATCCGTATGGACGTAAATGATATCTCGACAACCGGCCGTAACACTCAAGGTGTGAAACTGATCCGTCTTCAGGAAAGTGAATTCGTTTCTACTGTCGCAAAAGTAGAAAAAGAAGAAGAGGAAGAAACCGAATCACCTGTAGAAACAGCAGACGATGCAGAACACACAGAAGCAGAGTCAACAGAAACTGAAGAACTTACCAACGAACCTGGTGACGATTCAGAAGAATAAATGATGATAAGCTATTTCCTGAAGAAATGATTTTCTTCAGGGAATAGCTTATTTTTTATGTTTTAAAGATTATTGTTGGTTTTGTTGGTTCCAGCTGTTGATTGGAGTGCAAGACGAAGACTCCTGCGGGAGAAGTGGCCAATGTGAGACCCCGGAGGCGAAGCCGAGGAGGCTCACGGGTCACCCGCGGAAAGCGAAGTCTTGCACGGAAATCAACAGCGGCGATTAAAAGATAAATTTTTCAAAAAATCAAACTAATATGAATCAAATTTGGTAAAATAAACTAAATAGACAAGGATGATTTGAGGTGCAATGAAGTGAAAGTACATCGCGATGAAGTTCAAACGGGTTGTATTGTGGAAAAAGATATCATGGGAATGACCGCAAACCTTATCATTCCTAAAAATACAGTATTAAATGACGAGCATATCAAAATCCTCCGAGCATTTAATATCACTGAAGTAACGATAGAGAAAACAAAAGCTGACGGACACAATTACCGGCCCAAGCAAATGCCGACTCCGACTGATGCAGCTGTCAAGGAACAAACTTCCGCTGAAAGCCTAATTGGGGCAAATACTGATAAGGGATTCACCAGTACCTATTTAAAAACTGTTGAGGAATTCAAAAAGGAATTCACAAACTGGCAATCTGGTACACCGATTAATATTGCTAAAATGAGAGAAATTACCTTACCACTCGTAAAAACGGTCGAACAGAATAAATTTTTAATATACTCATTAAACCAATACTCTACGAAAAAAGAATATCTATACCATCACCCTGTTGCTGTCAGCATTTTGAGTGCGATGATTGGAAAGAAACTCGGACTTAAAAGCGGTCAGGTCAATCAACTGGCCCTTGCAGGCGTATTGGCGGATTGTGGAATGGCAAAGGTCTCGACATACATCCTGAATAAAGAAAAACCTCTTTCAGAAAATGAATTTCAAGAAATCAAACTTCACACTGCAAACGGATATAAGATGGTAAAGGATTCTCCCCTCTTAAAACCAGAAGCGAAACTTGCAATCTTTCAACATCATGAACGTTTCGATGGTACCGGCTACCCGACCTCCGAAAAAAGTGATCGAATCCACCTGTATTCTCAGATTATAGGAATTGCCGATGTGTTTCATGCCATGACGTCAGAGAGGATATATAGAAGCAGACAGCCGATCTTCAAGGTCCTCGATATGATCAGCAGAGATCTCTTTGGCAAGTTTGATATAAAAGTGGTGAATGCACTCATGAAACTGGTTGGTGACTTGGATATTGGAACAGCAGTAAAACTATCAACCGGTGATTATGGAGAGGTAGTCTATACAAAAGCAAACGCATTTACGAAGCCCATCGTTAAATTAAACAATAATGAAGAGCTTCTCGATCTGTCACAAAAGAAGGATGTATATATAACAGAAGTACTGGGGTAACAGTTGGTTACAAAAATTCGTTTCTCTTAAACCAAGAAAATTTGTTTTTTTCTTGGTTTATTTTTTTCTGAAATAACCCTTGCTAAATTACTTAATTCTATGTATACTATTATTTGTTGTCCGAAAGACAGTACATATTCATTCCCAAAAACATTTTTGCGAAATAATAAAAAAGTATTGACGATAAGCGGACAAGATGTTATATTATAAAGGTCGCTTCAAACGGAGCACACAACAAATTGAACCTTGAAAACTGAACAAAACAAGACAATACGTCAACGTTAATTCTAGATTTACCGCAACGATTGAATCGTTGCAAAAAGAGCTATTCAAACTTTTAT
>NZ_JBBYAF010000052.1:0-26311 GCF_038405515.1 Rossellomorea oryzaecorticis
ATTTGTGCCTGGCTCAAAACAACTCATTTGTGCCTGGCTCAAAACAACTCATTTGTGCCTGGCTCAAAACAACTCATTTGTGCCTGGCTCAAAACCTCCCATTTGTGCCTGGCTCAAAACAGTCCATTTGTGCCTGGCACCCCAAAGTGCCTCCCCTGCGTCCCGGAGGTTTCCATAAAAAAAAACCGGCAGTGTCCATATGGACACTGCCGGGTTATAACATTCTATTAAACGATTAGACTTTGACTCCGAAGAGTTTTTTGATTTTCGTGAAGACGCCTGCTTTGTTTTCTTCAAGCGATTGCAGAGGTACGGATTCCCCCAGGATGCGTCTTGCTATATTTCGATACGAAATCGAAGCTTTGCTTGTGGAATCAAGGGCAATCGGTTCCCCTTTATTGGAGGACTTGATGACATTGTCATCGTCCGCCACGATCCCGAGAAGGTCGATTGACAGATGTGCAGTGATTTCATCCACATCCAGCGCCTCACCATTTTTCATCATATGGCTCCGGATGCGATTTATGATCAGTTTAGGCGGTTCGATATCTTCTTTCTCAAGCAGTCCGATGATCCGGTCGGCATCACGGACAGCGGAAATTTCCGGTGTTGTTACCACGATGGCGCGGTCCGCACCCGCTACCGCGTTCTTGTAACCCTGTTCGATTCCTGCCGGGCAGTCGATGATGATGTAATCATAGTCCTGCTTTAAATCCAGGACCAGCTTCTTCATCTGTTCAGGATTCACCGCTGATTTATCACTTGTCTGTGCCGCCGGCAGAAGGAACAATTTGTCTTCAAACCGCTTATCCTTCACCAGCGCCTGATGAATTTTGCAGCGCCCTTCCACGACATCGACTAAATCATAAATGATGCGGTTTTCGAGTCCCATGACAACATCTAGGTTCCGGAGACCGATATCCGTATCAATCAGACAAACTTTTTTACCCTGTAGAGCTAATGCTGTACCAACATTGGCAGAAGTAGTCGTCTTACCCACTCCACCTTTACCTGAAGTAACAACTATGGCTTCACCCACATTAGCTTCCTCCTTTAAAACTCGTAATATTTGGTCTAAGATGCTTTAATACCTGCAGCCGATCAACTACGATCTGACCTTGGTCATCTATATAGGCACATTCCATATCATGCTGTTCTTCATCGAGCGGCCGGTCGGGTGCTCGATTGAAACAGTCTGCGATACGCAGCTGAGAAGGGAGCATTTTTGAAGCGACGATGACTGCTTCTTCTTTCCCGGTGCAGCCTGCATGAGCTATTCCTTTTAAAGCACCCAATATGTAGATATTCCCTCCTGCAAGGATTCTTCCGCCGGGGTTCACATCACCTACGATCAGCATATCCCCAGGTGTTTCGATCACTTGCCCTGAGCGAATGACACCCGTAATGGTTTCTATATTTCTTTCGTTCATTAATTTTTCTGCTTCATTTTTCG
Organism: Rossellomorea oryzaecorticis; assembly: GCF_038405515.1. GTDB lineage: Bacteria > Bacillota > Bacilli > Bacillales > Bacillaceae_B > Rossellomorea > Rossellomorea oryzaecorticis_A. The sequence continues at coordinate 1,454 of NZ_JBBYAF010000052.1, forward strand.
TGACGACATTACTCATTACTTCATTTACTACCAGATTGCGTTTTTGCCTGACAATTTCCTTCAGCTCTTCTACTTGATCTTCTGTCAGATAACGGTTCCCCGTTTGGATATTTACCGTGAGTAAAGGTGTCCCTTCTGTTTCACGGTAATGTGCAGACAGCTTTTCGTCCAACTCTTTCTTTAATTCATCAAACGAGCATTGATCATTGAGATGAAGGGTAAGTCCTTCTTTTGTACCCTTGATCATTACATTTGGTTTCTTTTTCATGGCGTAATTTTTCACCTCAGTCGTCTATAAATTCGACGTAAGCATGTTTATATCCTTTTTTTCACTAGACAATTTTCGCGTTTATCATGCAGAAAAATGTTTTTTCTTTATCTTCCACAATCCCCTTGTTAATCTTCAAGGAGCTGCTTTTGCTTTCGTTGAAGAAATAGTTTAATAGGATAGGAAAAGATGATGTAAAAGACAAGGTTCAGTGCCAATGTAGGCCATAAGCGTAAGTCGGCAAACTGAAGGAGTGTCATATCTGTGCGCTGGATAATGACATTGATCTGATACACCAGGAACTCCAGCACCGATAGATTCACAAGCACGATGAGCGCGAACACAAACAGGTTATTATGCAGGACTTTCATCATCCCGTGCGCAAGAAAAACGACGAAAGGAAAGAACACTAAATAAATTCCGTTGATTTCAGTGTAGTAGATATCAAAAAGGAATCCAAAGATAAATCCATATAATAAGGCCGTTTTATATTGAAAGAAACCGCAAATGAATAGAATAAAGATGATCAGGAAATGAGGCACAAGGATACGCAGGTCAAATAGTTCCATACTCGGAAAAAGGATGACAAATAGGCTTTCACTGTAAAAGATTAAGAGAGTCACCAGAGGAAGGATGAGCCGGTTGATCATTGCTCTTCCTCCTTAGTATCCTCTTCAGCCTGGCTCTCGGAAACACCCTTCATTTCACGGTCAATCACCATGACATGCTCGAGATGATAGAAATCGGCTGCGGGTTTTACATAAGCTGTTTGGGTAAGTCCGTATTGATCGGGCTTGACCTCTTTTACCTCACCGACCACTAATCCTTTCGGAAATACTCCGCCCAGTCCTGAAGTGATGACTTTAGAGCCTTTTTCCACTTTCAAATCATTCGGTATCCGTTTGACCAGTATTTCTTTTTTATCACTATCATAGCCTTCGATCCAGCCATTGATATCCTGTTTCCCCTGAATAACAGTCGAGATGCGGTTCTTTGTGTTATTCGTAGAGATGAGCTCCACGGTTGATGAAAATTCGTTCACACTTTTAACTTTTCCGATCAATCCGGCAGAAGAGATGACGGCCATATCAGATTTGATGCCGTTGACTTCCCCTTTGTCGATCGTAATTAGTTCCTGCCATCTGTCGGGATTTCTTGCTATGACGGTAGCTTGAATACTATCGTAGCTTCTTAGATCTTCTTTCTTATCTAGAACAGCTCTCAGGTCTTCATTATCCTGTTTAAGGTCCTTTACCTGTGTTTCAAGCTTTACGAGCTCGTCAAGGCGGGATTTCAGTTTTTCATTTTCTGTGTATGTATTTTGAAGATCTTTTACATTTTCAATAATTTCACCTGTGTAATTGACAGGCTTTGAAATCAATGATTGTCCGAATCCTACCATATCTTTCACAAACTGCTCTGGCCAGCTGATGCTGTCTCTTTCACGCAACGAAAACCCGATCAATGCTACGAGAACGATAATACTGACAAGCAGGATGATTAATCGTTTGTTCAGGAAGAATTGTGGCATGCTGTACACCTCAACCTTTTTTAATTCTATTAAATACTATATCAAAACTTATCCATTATTGATATCATTCACTAAATTATTTACTTTTTCGACAGTTGCAAGCGCAAAAAAGATGGGGCTGCCTTAATGTACTAAGGTGAAGTACTTTAAGGAACAGTCCCCACATCATATAAATCTATTATTTACCGCGGTTTTTAAATAAGTGAATATGATCGAGTGCTTTACCGGTACCGATCGCCACGCAGTCAAGGGGCTCTTCCGCGATCAGGACAGGCATTTTCGTTTCATCACTGATCACATTGTCCATGTTTCGAAGCAGCGCGCCTCCGCCAGTTAGCACGATCCCTCTATCCATTATGTCCGCTGCCAGTTCAGGCGGTGTTTTCTCCAGGGTGCTCTTAACCGCATCGACAATGGCATATACGGTATCATGAAGAGCAGAAGCGATTTCAGCAGCCGTTACTTCAATGGTTTTTGGAAGTCCGGTCAAAAGATCACGTCCGCGGATTTCCATGGATTCAATTCCTTCCGTATTTCCTGCAGAACCGACTTCCATCTTGATGGTTTCAGCCGTACGATCACCGATCATGAGGTTATAGGTTTTACGGATATAGTTGATGATGGCATCATCCATTTCATCACCGGCTACACGGATGGATTGACTTGTCACGATTCCGCCTAGAGATATGATCGCAACTTCTGTCGTTCCTCCACCGATGTCCACGACCATGCTTCCTGTCGGTTCCCATACTGGAAGGTTGGCTCCGATGGCAGCTGCAAAAGGCTCTTCGATCGTATAGGCATCCCTTGCCCCTGCCTGTCTTGTCGCGTCAATGACCGCTCGTTCTTCTACACCTGTGATTCCGGAGGGAACGCATACCATTACATAAGGTTTTCTTGAAAATGCACTTTTATTTTTGGTCGCCTGCTTTATGTAGTATTTCATCATTGTAGCAGTCGTTTCATAGTCTGCAATGACCCCGTCTTTCATCGGGCGGAGCGCCACTACATTCCCGGGTGTTCTTCCGATCATATTTTTTGCATCGTTTCCGACGGCAACGATCTGTTTATTGTCAGTTTGAAGTGCAACAACGGAAGGCTCGCGTAAAACAATGCCTTTTCCTTTCACGTATACCAATGTGTTAGCGGTTCCTAAATCAATTCCTAAATCTTTCGTTCCAAACATTAATGGTATCTCCCTTTCTGATACAAATTGGCTGGTTTATATTTGACTCACAGGAGAGTTGTCCAAACTCTTTATCCTCGAATTTTTTTACAATAGTTGATACTTCATGACATAACGAAAAGACTCATTCTTTAGAGAACGACTCTTTTTTCAATGAGCTACGCTTTATGAATCAGCATATTGTTAGTAAAAATCATAAGCATAATTATATCGTAACCATTAAAAAAATCCTAGTGTCATAAATAACCTTTTTCTTTTAAACTGATAAATTTTTTCTCTCCTATTATCAGATGATCAAGTATGTCAATACCAATGATCCGACCGCATTCTACCAATCTCTTAGTCACCTCGATGTCTTCCCTGCTGGGGGTCGGGTCGCCCGACGGATGATTATGGACACAGATGATCGATGCTGCAGACCTGCGGAACGCTTCTTTGAACACCTCCCGGGGATGGACGATCGAAGCATTCAGACTGCCGATGAAAATGGTCTGTTTGTGGAGGACTTGATTTTTTGTGTTGAGGTAAAGACAAACGAAGTGTTCCTGTGCTAAAAAGCGCATGTCATTCATGACATAATTAGCTCCATCTTCAGGGGACCGGATGCTGTAGCGGTCATCGAAGGCAAGGTTGCCGATCCTTCGGCCAAGCTCGACGGCAGCCATGATCTGCACAGCCTTGGCAAGTCCGATGCCTTTTGTTTTCGTGATTTCTTCCAAGGAAGCATCTTTTAATAGATTCAGTCCGTCAAAACTTGTCAGGAGACGGTTTGAAAGCTGAAGGACAGATTCAGCTTTTGTTCCTGTCCTGAGCAGGATCGCCAATAATTCCTGATTTGAAAGACTTGCTGCACCGCTTTGGATGAGCCGCTCCCTCGGTCGTTCATCCTGGGGGAAATCACGAATCATCAGCTTATTTTCTTTTTCCAATGTTTTTTCCATAGGTCCTCCTTTGTCAGTTAGAGGAGCCGTACTTATTGAAGATACCCCATTTCGCGAAGTGCCCGGTATACCCTTGACAGCGGCAAGCCGACGACAGAGAAATAATCCCCTTTTACTTCCTTTACGAGCTTTGCCCCGAGTCCCTGGATACCATAGGCCCCTGCTTTATCAAAGGGTTCTTCAGAAACGATGTATTCGTCGATCTCTTGAGATGTTAACTCCCAAAACGTAACATCTGTTTTTTCGTAAAATAGAGATTGTTTCTCACCTTTTAAAATCGCGACACCCGTATAGACCGAGTGTGTTTTACCAGAAAGCATGACAAGCATCTCTCTGGCTTCTTCCTCTGATTGAGGTTTTCCAAGGATACATTCCCCTAGGGCTACCACAGTGTCAGAACCTAATACATAAGACTCAGGATGTTTCACTGAAATTTCTTTTGCTTTTTTCAATGCGAGTTCCATAACCACTTCATGGGGTTTCAAATGAGGAGCAACCGTTTCATCGACATTGCTGCTCATGATTGAGAAGGAAAGTTGAATTTGTTGAAGAAGCTCTTTTCGGCGAGGAGATTGTGAAGCAAGTATGAGGTTGGACATACACCATACCAGTCCTTTCGAAGTATAGATTGGGAGATACAGAATAATAGTACCAAATCCTGCCTCCTTAAACAAGCAGAAGGCGACAAGCAATTCGATTCTTGTCGCCCCATCATTTATTTCCTAGAAAATAGTCGTAAATCAGTGTTTATTGTAAGCTGCTGTATAATTCAAGATATCCCAGCAGTTCTCCCTGGACTTTCACTGCATCCTCTGATGTTTTCACGGAAAGGGTCTGCGTGGCCGCATTTACAATAGATTCTTTCATTTGTACAATCGGTTCCTGCCCTACTTTGATCCCTTCTATTTCTTTCAGACTGGATTCAATGGAGCCCGCTGCAGACTCATTCGTCTTTCCGTTCACTACCCCGTTACTGCTCTCTTCAGCAAGGATGGCAAAGAGACCATTGGCCTTCTCCAGAAAAGATTTCTCTTCATTGCTTGCTTTGATTTCTTTGGCATTCAGCTGGAAGTCTTTGGCGTATACTTCCACGCCATTTCCTTTCATGTCATCCCCAAGAACCTTTGCTGTCTCAACGTCAGCTGATACCCCGAGCATCAAAAACCATTGGCCGTCTTTTTCAATCGAAGCACTGGTGATTCCTTTTGAGGTCAGAGTGTCCTGCATAGCGGTCATTGATTCCTGGGATGAAAAGACGCCCCCCTGCAGGACCGAGGTCGAAAACTCCTTCAGCTGAACAGGAGCAGCCGCTGCAGTTCCTCCTGTCACATCAGCCGCGGTGTCGTCCTGTAAGGTAGCCGCTGGAACTGTTCCCCCGTCTGTATTTGTGATGACCTTCAGTGTTCCGAACCCGAGAACGGCACCGACAACTACTGCACCGATTATGGACATTAAGAGATTGACAGAATCATGGAAAGGATTTTTAAATGATTGCCGCTTCTTCTTTTTCTTGCCGCTCACGTAGTTGATTTTTTTGAATTCCTTTGGAGGCTGAGGAGTTTCGTCCGGCAGGATCCATTCGAAGCCCTGATCCTCGAGCTTCTCTTCGCCTGCTGCTGTCTGGGCTTTCCCCAGCTTCCAATCGTGTACACGTATTTCTTCTTCAAACTCCGTGCTCTCACCGTTTATTTTGATGGAGATTTTTTTGTTTTCTTTGGATTTGTCCACCATCGCCACCCTCCTTCATCTATTTTTTTCCATGCTATCACATCCCATAAAAAAAAGAACAAGACTTTTGTCGTCTTGTCCCAAGAGGTTTTCGTCAAATTTTTTAATAGAAAGCTATTTCCTAATATTGTTGATTCTTGCTATAAATGAGTCCGTTCCATTGCGCTGCAGGCACTTGCTTTCCGCGGGGAGGAAGTCGAGCCTCCTCGTCGCTCCGCTCCTGCGGGGTCTCGCCCTTTCCTCTATATCCCGTCGGAGTCAAGTGCCTTCCGCTCCATTACACTCAAGTTTTACTATTAGTCTTCAGCTTTAAACTCTTAATATATTGGTTATTCGTTCTCTTTTTCCTCTGGAAATTGAGGAAAAGGATCCTTTTTTAAGGATGGTGATGGGCTTTCGATGACGGGTAGTCCGTCTTTGAGATCGATGAGTTCCGGGATGTAGAAGGCGGATGCGATTACTTCGAAGGTGATGGTATCTTCGCTGTAGCCTTCCATGTTTTCTTTCAGTTCTTGTTCACCTTCGAAGTAGAGCCCGTTGATTTCGACGATTCTTTCTAAGTTTTCAATTTCATCGAGGAAGGCTTCCATCTCGAAATAAGAAGGTGATTCTACTAATATCGTCATCTGTATGCTTTTTAATAGAGCAGGGAGTTCGGTGTCGCCTGCTGGTGCAGCTTCTGTTTCTTCAGTTTCTTTTGGTGCAAGAGCCCCGTCGGTTTTCTCAAAATAAATGGACTGAATGGTGCTCCCAGAAAGGAGTTCCGCTTTTTCGAGATCCAATATGACACGCTCGGTTAATGGTTCGACAGGGATTTTCTTTTGCAGCGAATTCGAATCCGGTGTCTCGTTTTCTTCGATGGTGGCAACTTTTGCCTCGACCGCTTCCTGCAATTTCACCTGAATCCCCAGTTCTTCTTTTTTATACTGCAGTCTTTTCTCGGCAGGCTGTAATGCAAAGTAGTTTACTCCGGCTAAGATGACCAAACCCGTCACGATCAGACTTATCAGTATCGTCCATTGTTTTTTGGTGAAGTCGATCTTCATTCCTCTTCCCCCTTTTCAGAAAGAAGCGCAGCGAGCTTGTCTGACTCAAAGTAAATGGCATACATTACCGAGTATCTCGGCAGGATCTCATCTTCTTCGGAACCCACGACTTCTTCAGTCGTGATTTCAAGGACCTCAGCTTCCTTGATCCACTCCACCGTTTTTAACCTGGAGAGGTAAAACGCCGCTTCCCTTGAGGAATCAAACTGTATCGAGAGGTTGATAATCGTTCTATCACTATACTCAAATTCCTGTATGAACCCTCTCTCTGGTAAAAGAGAGATCAGTTCATTTAACAGAGGAACTGTTTTCACTGGATAGTCCACCATATCCCGGACCGCTTTGTCCAGCTCACCTATGCTGTTGGCCGCTTCTGCACCAAGGACTTTCGTCTGCTGAACCTCTATGAGTTTTTTTGTCATCTTAATCTTTTCATCTGTTTTTTCCGTATCGGCGATCGTGCTCTGCCATGACAGCATCATAAAAAGTGCAAGAAGAATGAAAAGCCCAGCAGTGCCCACCATACTGTAGGTAAAAGCCGTCCGTTTCGATTCTTTTTGAGGCAATAGATTAATATCAATAAGTTTCAATATGCTGCACCTCTTTTAAAGCAAGACCTAACGCGATCGCGTACCCGGCAGGTACCTTTTCATCATCAAGTGTCGTGACGTTTTTCAACTGCAGGAATTCGACCGGTATCGTGATCCTTTCCTTCAGCTGTTCCTTAAAGGCATTCAAGCGGGGATGTCCACCGCTGACAACCGTCTTTTCGACGGATTGTTCGCCTTTGTATAAGGAGTAACGATAAAAATTCATCACTTTTTCGATTTCATTCAGCGCATCCTGCAGGATGACCATCGGGTATTCGATGTCACTGTCCTCGATTCCATCCTCCAGTACGATCGGCCTTGTGAATATGGGTTCCTGCTTATGAAAGATGGAAATCGTCAGCAGTTGCTCATCCATATGGAGAAGCATCGTGTGTTCATATGGCGATGCCTTTCCTTCATGGAGGACAGTCCGGTATAAGGCAAGCGGAGCAATATCAGCAGCAACAGGCTTCAGCTTCACTTCTTCGAGCAGATGCTTATAGCTGTCGACGATTTCTTCCTGAGAAGCAACCAACAGCACCTCTTGTTTTTCTCCCGATGTTTCTAACAATGAATAATCGAATACCGGGTCTTCGAACGGCAAGTGAATACTTGAACCTATTTCGAGAAAGAGATAGCCTTCCATTTCATCTTCCCTTATATCTGATGGTATCGACACTTTTCTTAGGACGACAAACGGATCCGGCACCACGAATCGGACGGATTTGCGCTTGATTTTCCATTCGCCGATGCATTCTTCCAAGATGAACAGAAGTGTTTCCTCATCGACGATCCTTCCGCCTTTGATGACTCCTTCCGGGAGCGGACGCTCATCCATTGAAGCCACCAGCAGCGGTGAAGACTGTTTCAGCTCGAGAAATCGGATGCAGTGGTCGGTGAATACAATATTTGCTGTTTTATGAGAACTTGAGAGAAACGATAGAAAACCCATGGATGAGATCCTTTCTTTGCAGTACTTTAATAGAATAGTGACAGGTAGAGAGAAATTATGGCGTCACCGTATAGATAAGCTGAAATTGTCCCGGCTGCGATGAAGGGGCCGAACGGAATCGGCTTTCCTTTTTCGATCAGCTTGAATGCAAGGGCAGCCAGTCCGATGACGGCGCCAAGGAATGTGGCGATCATGAAGGAGAGGACGGTTACCTTCACTCCCACTGCAAGACCGATGACTCCATAAAGCTTGATATCCCCTCCGCCCATACCGCCTCTGCTTATGATTGCGATCAGCAAAAGCAAGCCGAATCCGAGCACTCCGCCTGCCAGGCTGTCCCACCACGGCGAAAGAGGGATGAATAGGCGTTCGATGATGAGCAGCACCACGAAAAATAGCAGCACCTTATCGGGGATGACCATATATTTAAGGTCGGACACCGTAATGATGATGAGCATTGAAATCAGGGTCCATGCGACCAGAAGTTCCCACTGCATTCCCAGCTGCAGATAAGCTAGTACAAATAGCCCGGCATTCAAAGCTTCCATAAATGGATATAAAGGAGAAATGCGCCCTTTACACTGGCGGCATTTCCCCTTTTGGATGAGATATGAAACTACAGGTATGAGCTCAACTGCGGTCAATTGATGACGGCAGTATGGACAGCTCGACCTTGGTTTTACGATTGATTTTTTCAGCGGCACTCTCAGGCCGATTACGTTGTAGAAGGAGCCTAGGAGGAGTGCGTAGAGGGTGATGAATATCAATATCATCCTACTTTGCTTCGTCTAATATTTCTTTTTCAGTAGTATAGTCAGTTGCTACATGAGTAATTAAAGATAAGGAGTGATGACCAAATAATCTATACTCCTTCTTAGTTGCATTGTATTTTACTGTAAAGCCGTCAGAATCTTCTACATTAGAAAGGTATTCATCTAAAGCTGTTTGATCCCATTCGTTAACATTTGAATCACTAGCATGAGCTAACTTAGCCGCATTAATAATTTGAACGGCTTCTGCAACCTTCGCATCATCCTTACTCTTATTAATAATTCCGCCAATACTCGGCACAGCAATCGCCGCAATAATCCCCAAAATCACAATAACAGCAAGCAATTCGACAAGGGTCAATCCTTTATCATTTTTTAAAAACTTTTTCAACATCTTTTTTCCTCCCATTTGGTTTTTATGTAGTACTTTAGTACTCTATCAATCTACTACCATTATACAGCAGAACCAGTAAAAAAATAGTAAGAATGTGTAATATTTTATCAGAAATGCTAGAAATTTTGAACATTGTTAAACATTTCAAACATCGGTACCATGATTGCTGTGACGATAGTCCCGACAAGTCCTGCCAGCACGACGATCATCAGAGGTTCGATCAGCGACTTAAGCTGATCCGTGGTGTTTTCGACTTCCTTTTCATAGAAGTCGGCGACTTTTGAGAGCATGCCGTCAAGCGAACCCGTCTCTTCCCCGATTGAAATCATATGCGAAACGAGCGGCGGGATCGCCCAATGATCCTTCATCGGTTCTGTTATCGATCCTCCGCTTTCAAGAGAGTCCCTCGATTTCCTTATCACTCTCGCTATCACTTCGTTTTCCACCACTTTTTCCAAGATGACCATGGAGTGAAGGATAGGGACAGAGCTTGAGAACAAGGAGCTGAATGTCCTGGTCATTCTTGCAAGCACCGCTTTTTGAATCAAGCCCCCGAAGATCGGGATTCTTAAAATCGTATAATCCAGATAATATTTTGTTTCTCTATTGCGACGGATCACAGTGATACCCGCAGCAGCTAATATAACCAGCAGCAAAAGAATGTACCAATAGCCCTGTACGAGTTCACTTGCCCCAAGAACTGCCCTTGTGATGAGCGGCAGCTCCCCGCCCATATCAGCAAACATATCGACAAAAGTCGGAACGACCGCAAGCAGCAGGAAAATGACGACGCCGACTGCGATGATGCCGACCACAGCAGGATAAGAAAGTGCGGCAATGACTTTTTGCCGGGTGTTATGCTGCTTTTCATAGTGATCGCCAAGACGCTCGAGCGTTTCATCCAGGCTTCCGGTTGCTTCCCCGGCTTTCAGCATATTGATGAACAAAGGTTCAAAGACCTTTCGGTGCTTGGCAAACGCGTCGGAAAGCGGGTTTCCTTCCTTCAATTCAATTTCCACTTCGGCAAGGACCTTCGACAGTGCTTTACTGCTTGTTTGAGCAGAGAGGATTCTCGTTGCATCGACAACGGTCACACCTGCTTTAAGCAGTGTGGAAAACTGCCGCAGGAACACGACCATCTGCTGAAGCTTCACCGGATTTCCAAGCGTGATCTCCTTTGTGAGAAGCGTTTCAGGAACCTCTTCTGCAGAGATGACGCGGATCCCTTGATTCTTCAGTCTCATCATTGCTTCTTTCTTTGAAGGAGCAGAAATGACTCCCCGCTTACGGCCGCTCCTGTCTCTTCCCTCGTATTTATACCGCTTCATATAGAAACGGTCTCCTGTATATACGGCTGGGCGACTTCACGTGAAATCAACCCGGTATCAACGTACTTTTTCACTGTCGATTGCAAAAGCTCCATCCCCTGTGCCTTGGAGGTCTGCATCACACTTGGGATTTGGTGGATTTTCTCCGAACGGATCAGGTTGGCGACGGCGGAATTGTTCAAAAGCACTTCGGTTGCAGCCACCCTCCCCTTACGATCAGCAGTCGGAAGCAGACGCTGGGCGATGATCCCTTGAAGTACAGAGGCCAGCTGCACCCTGATTTGGGATTGCTGGACGGATGGAAAGACATCGATGATCCGTTCAATTGTTGAAACTGCGCTTGATGTATGCAGGGTACCGAGTACAAGGTGACCGGTTTCAGCTGCCGTGATTGCCGTATGAATCGTCTCAAGGTCACGCATCTCCCCTACCAGGATGACGTCGGGATCCTGCCTTAACGCACTGCGCAGTCCGTATGCGAATGATTTCGTATCAAAGCCTACCTCACGCTGATCGATGATCGAAGAACCATGCTTGTACAAATATTCAATCGGATCTTCCAGTGTGATGATATGTTTTCTCATCGTTTGATTCATGTATTGAATCATGGATGCCAATGTAGTGGACTTGCCGCTGCCGGTCGGTCCGGTGACGAGCACGAGACCTTGAGGCTTTTCGGCTATTTTCGTCAACACCTCGGGCAGATTAAGTTCCTCGAGCGTCGGTATTTTCGTCGGAACGACACGCAGCGCGATCGAAATGCAGGAACGCTGATGGTACGCATTCACCCTGAATCGTGAGACACCCGGGATCGCGTACGAAAGATCAAGCTCTCCGCGTTCTTTGAATTCATCCCAAAGCGCTTCGGGAATGACGGCTTTCGCCATCCCTTCTGTATCATTGGGTTTCAAGACATCCTGCCCGTACCGTTTCAAATCTCCGTGAATTCGGAACACCGGAGAAGAACCGACCGTAAGATGGATGTCGGAAGCTTTTAATTCAAATGCAGCCCTTAATAAATGATTGATGCGTTCTTTCATCGTGATCACCCTCTTTACTCGATTGCTACCCGGAGGATTTCCTCTGTCGTAGTAATTCCTTGCTTCACTTTCAACAGACCATCATCCAACAGAAAGATCGTCTTCGACCTGTATGCTGCTTCCCTTAAGGTTGACAGCGGTTCATTATTCATGATGATCTTCTTCATTTCTTCATTGATGACCAGGACTTCATGAATCGCAAGCCTGCCTTTATATCCCGTCATATTACAAGCGGCACAGCCTTTTCCGCGGTTGATCTTCTCGATCGTCAATCCTCTCCGCTTGAAAATGTCGGCTTCCCTCCTGGTCGGGGTTTCTTCAACTGCACAGTCACGGCACACCTTCCGCACCAGTCGCTGTGCGACGATTCCGCTGAGAGAGGTCGCCACCAAGAACGGCTCCACTCCCATATCGATCAGCCGGGTGACCGTCGTCAGCGAGTCATTGGTATGAATCGTACTCAGTACCAAGTGACCTGTCAGGGAAGCACGTATCGCCACTTCAACCGTTTCTTTATCACGGATTTCCCCGACCATGATGATATTCGGATCCTGCCTCAGGATCGACCGCAATCCTTTGGCAAACGTCAGCCCGACATTGGCATTCACCTGAATCTGATTGATTCCCTCGAGCTGATACTCCACCGGATCCTCAACGGTGATGATGTTGACTTCTTCACTATTAAGCTTGTTCAAGGCTGCATATAAAGTGGACGATTTACCCGATCCTGTAGGACCGGTGATGAGCACAATACCTGTCGGCCGTTCGATCAGTGACTGGAATCGTTTCATATTCAGCGTATTGAAACCGAGCTGAGTAAGATCGTTGAGTGACGAGCTCAGATCAAGGATCCTGAGAACCATCTTTTCACCATAAATGGTCGGCAATGTCGATACCCGCAGATCAATCGGGCGGAAATCGATATTCGTCTTGATCCGTCCGTCCTGTGGAATTCGGTGCTCAGTGATATCAAGCTGGGCCATGATTTTAATCCTCGCGGTCAGCATGCTCTGCATATGTTTCGGGATCGCTCTTTCCGTACGCAGAATTCCGTCAACCCGATACCGTATCAGCACCCTTGTTTCCTGAGGATCGATATGGACGTCACTTGCTTTCTGGGCCATCGCATTCGAGAGTATCTGATTTACGAGCCGGGCAATCGGGGAATCCTGATCAAGAATGGTTTCATCCTGCTCATCCTGTGGTTCATTCCCTATTCCTTTTAATTCTTCAAAACTCTCATCCATATCATAGAATTTATTGATCGAACGAAGGATATCATCCTTCGTCGCTATCGCTGTTTCAATAAAGAAACCCGTCGACAAACGAAGATCTTCTATTACATAAAAGTCCATCGGATCGGCCATCGCGACAAACAGCTTGTCCCCTTCCTTTTTCAACGGGATGATCAAGTTCCGTTTCGCCATATCCTTAGGAATCAGGTGAAACAGCTTTTGATCAAACGGATATCGGAATAAGCTTACGTGAGGGATGCCCAATTGAAATTCCAGCACCTCTATCAATTGCTGCTCTGTGATGTATCCCTTTTGAAGGATGGCATCACCGAGTTTTTGATCTTTGCTCTTCTCTTTAAGTGCCTGCTGAAGTTTTTCCTGTGTCAGCAGCCCTGCTTCCACTAATAAATCACCCAATCGTTTCCGTTCTTGTGCCATTTCATTTCACCCTATCTTATACAGCTATTACTTCATATTTGGATTCGGACTATCTTCACTCGGGGAAGGCTGAGCCTCAGGACTCTTCTGCTGAGATTCCCTTCGTTCATCAGATTCTTTCTCATTCCCAGAATCATCCTTTTCCTGCTGATTTGATTCTGGTGCTTCAACATCACTCGTTCCAGTGGAACTGACGGTGTCTCCACTCTCAGAACCGCTATTATCTTTACTAGACACATAGTCTTTAAGACTGACAAGCTCTTCCCGGTGAACAGGAGGATAATAATCACGTGAAATCAGCTCTTCTTTCAACACGGAACCTTTGGAATCCAGCATTCTCCTCCACACCTCTATCTGGACGCCGTCTTTCCCTTCTGCCTTCACTTTCGGTTGACCCTGATCCACATAAGGGCTGTATTGTTTAATTACACGGGGTTCGACCGTTTGTTTGTTCTGCAGCGAGATTTCCACCTCATATGGAAGTTCCGCTCCTTCTAAACTAAATAAAATAGTATCCCCCGCCAATTGAAAGTGAATCTTATAAACTTGATTGTTCGGATTTACAAATACAAAGTCCTGTTGAATATCTTTATCCACCCTTGCTTCCATCCCGAGCTCAGCATAGTCAGGCAGTGAACGGCTATGGTGACGCTGAATGACTTCGAGATCAGAATGAAGCAGGATTTCATATAACCCGGTAGAAATCACGCTCAGCTCTTTGTTCGTCATGCTGATATGCATGTCCTCCACGAATTTCAAGAGTGAAAAGGTTGATACGGGTTCGATTAAGATTTCCGGGGATTCAGCCAGAAACTCTTGTAGTCCCGGTGTCGATTCAACATTCCCTATCTTCTTTTCTGCCAGCACCTTCATTTCTCCCGGGCTGTTCAGAAAGTCCTCAAGTGCGAATTCCCTTTCCTCCGCATCAAGGGTTGAAGCCCTCTCGGTTATGGCATCTTTGAGCTTATCTATCTGTATGCTCTCGATATCCATCCCAAGGGAGATCAATAGTTCCCGGAGCAACCCTTCGTCTACTTGTAAAAGAAGCGGGGAATCTTCCCCGTCAACTGCCATGTCAACAGTAGCATCAACATCAAACTGAAATGCTTCGGAAGGGATGCGCTCCCCCACTTCCATATATGTAATGGATAGATTTTGAGTCTCTTTCCACAGGTTTATTTCTTCAAGCAGTTTATTGGTTGTTTCATTATTTCGATCGTTTGAGAGTTTCAATCCGGCGATCTTCGTTTCATTGGCTGAAACACTTCCAGATTGGAAAACATGGTCATACAAGTAGGCCCCTAAATGCGCTGAACCGAAAAGATATACTGTGCATAACACTAAAAAAACGGTAGTTGAATACGATGGTTTTTTCATTTAGGGACCTCCTGTCTGCCTGAGATTTATCTTTTACTCCCGGAAAATAAACGGGCATATTCTTCTTCCTCTTCGTCCTTGATGGAGGAAGAAGGATCAGTGATCAGTTCGGGTATCCTGCCCTCGATTTCCGGCAGTTCTTCTTCAGCGGCCGCCTCTTCATGATCAAGGTCATTCACGAACTCGCGATGTTCATCCTCATTCTCTTTCCAATCCAACTCTTCTATGTAGTCATGTTGTCCTTCATCAAAGGAATCTTCTTCTGTATCTTTAATTGGAATGATTTCTGACTCTGTCTCTTCCTCAGGATCATTGGTAGTATGTTCATTGGTAGTTTCATAGATTTTGGGTTCTTGAAGTTGGGAGGCGGGAGGAGTAGGTTCTGGATGCAGGGGAGTCAACCGGTTCTTCAGTCTGGACTGGACTAAATAGGCCATCAGGCCAGTCAAGAGAATCAATATGGCAAGAACACTTGTGAACGGAAGAAACTGACTGCCTATTAAAGCCACACTGGTCACACCAAAAGAAAGGGAAGAAAGCCTCACTTTCTGTTTAAACGATGACTGTATGGGAATGAATTTCAGGAATGGCAGCAAGAGGAGATATGCTCCTGCAGCAAATAGTAAAATGTTCATTTCAATCCCCCTGCTTCAAAGCTGAAAATCGCTAAAATCTTGTATATTTCGACTATCACCATTTTATTACATAGTTATTAAAATTGAAACAATATGATTTCAATTGTTTTAAATAAATTAGACAAATTCACTGATTATACAAAATTTACAAAATAAGAAAAAACACCTTCACATGGAAAGTGAAGGTGCTTTCACTCATTTCACATACTCTGCCACACGATTGCGCCCGGCCTGTTTTGCGCCAGTATAAAGCGCTCTGTCGGCATGGCGAATCAAGGCCATGGTATCATCTGCATCTTGGGGTGCTGAAGCAACTCCGATACTCGCGGTAATCCTGACCATTAACTTTCTGTTGGATGCATGAAGCGTATCGTGGAGGACAAACGGACGGTTGGCGATGGTCTGCCTGACGCTTTCCGCCAGCGAAATCGCTTCTGCTCTCTCTGTGTCCGGGAGAAGAATGACAAACTCTTCCCCGCCGTACCTTGCTACCGTACCCCTGGATCCAATCAACTTGCATAATCGGTCAGCCAGCTCTATCAAGATTTCATTTCCGCTCTGGTGCCCGTAATTGTCGTTGATGACTTTGAAATGATCTAGGTCGAGCATGATCAGCGATAAGGATGTCCTGCTTCCCCTCTCAAGTTCATTGAATTCCAATGACAGCATGTCCTCGAAGTAACGGTAGTTATAAAGGTTCGTGAGAGCACACCTTTCACTGTTTTGCTTTGTTTGCTCATGGTGCCTTGCATTTTCGATGGCTACCCCGAAATAGGAGCATAGAATTTCAACAATCATCAATTGGAATTTCTCATATGCACGCTTTTTGGAAGAGGCTAACAGAAGGATCCCCCTTACCTTCTGGCTTCTCACAATCGGTACGCATAAAACGCTTTCCACTCCGGCAGGCATATAGCCGTCTGCAAGCCCACCCCATTCAGAACGGGAATCATAAATGACCGACTTGCCTGAATCCCACACCATACCGCTGATGCCCCTGCCTTTTTTCAGAGAAGGGAAACTGTGAAAGTCTTTCTCCTTACTTTCAACCCTTCTTAAGAGAACCAGTTCATCACCTTTGCAGTCCAATATGTACGCATACTCCACAGGAAGAGTTTCGATGATTTTCTCGAGAAAAATATCAAGAACTTCATCCGCTTTCAGGCTTTCTGTTAACTGATGTCCGATTTCCCCGGCTTTTTGAAGGTATTCATTAATCTTTTCAGAGGAATTATACATTTTCAATATCAACGATAAGCTGATGAAAGGAATACCGATCAGAAGTGAAGCGAATGGTCCTATTTGAAAGGTGAGGAAATACAGCGAAAGTGACATGGGGAACATGATCATATTCGCAATGAAGTCCCAAATGAAATCTTTGCTGTAAAAACGGATGTCATTTGCGACGACATAACGCTGGTACGCTAATAGCAGGAATTGATTGATCATGATGGATGCTATCTGGTAACCCAAGGCAGCAGGCAGCATTTCACCTATGCTTCCAGCTCCCGTTTCGCCGCCGAGCATAAAATAGATTAAACCGCTTGAAACAGAAACGATAAAAAACATCAGTGAATTCAATGGCGCTCTGTGCCAATCTGTTTTAGACATCCGAAGCCGGATCAGCAAGGGGATAATCGAAAACTGCATAAGCACGATTTCCATAAATAAACCGTATTTCAAGAAACCTACAAGGGTTACCCACTGAATGAAGAAAATGGTAGAGCCATTGATGACAATCGGTATGAGCGGAATGAAGGTGGCAAACACAATCAGCGTGAGCAGTTCCAAGGTGTTTCCTTCCACATTTTGAGGAGGATAGAGTTGATACGTATAGTACAAGCCGGGAGGCACGATCGCCAGCCAGGCAAAAAGTATCCAAAGTTTCTTTTTAAGTGACAGCTGCATCTCTATCCCCCTCTAAATGCATAATAAATATAAATAAAATTTCAAAATAGTTAAATAGTCACAAGTTTAAGAATATTTTATCAAACTAAATGAATAAAGTCACTTATTTTTTCTAGAATTTTCTAACTTCTGAAGAAGCACAGGTTTGACTTCTGATAAAAAGTAAAGCGATCCCGTTATAAATAGCACTTCATCTTCAGCAGCCATTCTCAGCTTTTCGTCCAGATACTGCTGCCAGTCCACTGCCTTTTGTTTCCGTGGATGATCGGAAAGGGCAAATAACTCATCCGCCCCTGCCACCCTCGGGAAGGGAAAATCGGTGAAACTTATGACCGATGCCGCTTCTTCAAGCAGCCTTATCATGTGTTTCAATTCTTTATCCTTCAAAGCCGAGAACAGAATCGTTACCTTCTTGGAAGAGAATCGTTCCTTAATCGTTGTAACAAGAGCCGTTATCCCTTCAGGATTATGGGCACCGTCCAGGATGACCGCCGGCTTCTCACTGACCAATTCCATTCTTCCCGGCCAGTATGCACTTTTCAACCCTGCTCTGAGATGGGCTTCTGTATAGGTGATTTCATCCCGTGACCGGAGTAATTCTGCCGTTTTCAAGGCAATCTCTGCATTTTGGACTTGATGTGCCCCCATCATGGAAATGTCATAAACGGCACTATGATGGGATGATTCATAACGAAACCTTTCTCCATTATTCAATACTGAATCCCGCCGTGTGTGAAAATCCTTCCCCGATTGATAGACGTGGCTTTCATTCCTCCTTGCCGCTTCTTCAATTACCTTTCTTGCTTCGGGCTGGGATACACCGGATACCACCGGGACCCCTCTTTTGATGATTCCTGCTTTCTCGTATGAGATTTGCTCAATCGTATCCCCTAAAAACTGCATATGATCCATACCGATACTGGTAATGACAGATACCAGGGGCGTTATCACATTCGTTGAATCCAGTCTTCCCCCAAGGCCTACCTCAAATAATACAAGATCAGGTCCCGCAGTCTCCGCAAAATACACCATGCTCATCGCCGTGATGACTTCAAACTCAGATGGTTCCCCCCATTCGGTGTCTTTCATCCCCTCGGCAATGGGTTTTATGATTGTAACAAGCGAAATGAGGTCATGATCAGGAATCGGCTGCCCGTTCACAGAGATCCGTTCATTGAAACGTTCAAAGTAAGGTGAGGTAAATGTACCGACAGAATAACCTGCCTCTTGCAGGATATTGCGTAAATAAGTGACCGTCGACCCTTTCCCGTTTGTGCCGCCGATATGGACGGATTTGATTCTTTCTTGAGGGTTCCCAAGTTCTGCTAATAAATGATGCATCCTTTGGAGTCCCGGTTTTATTCCAAGCCTCAGCCTTGCATGAATCCATTCTACCGCTTCCTTATATGTAAACATTTTTTTCACTCCCATCAAAAAAAGGCTGGAGGGAGCCTAGCTGCTTTAGGGGTCCACCCTATACAATTAGACTCCTGTTCCCAAGCCTTCTTCATTTTTCTTATACGGTTTTCAATTCCTCTATTCTAGCTTTAACCGTTGCCTGCTTTTCAAGATAATCTTTTTCTTTCGCTTTTTCTTCGTCTACGACTTTCTGAGGAGCTTTGCTTACGAACTTTTCGTTCTTCAGCTTTCCTTGAACGCGCGCTACCTCCTTCGTCCACTTCTCAAGCTCTTTTTCCAGACGCGCAACTTCTTCGTCGATGTTGATCAGCCCTTGTAATGGAAGGAATAATTCTACTCCCGTAACGACTGCAGTCATCGCTTTTTCCGGAGGAGTGATATCCGTCCCCATATCCAGTTGTTCAGGATTACAGAAACGTTCGATGTATGCTTTATTTTTATCCATCATGCTCAGGATCTTTTCATCTTTCGCTTTCAGGATCAGTTTGATCTGTTTGCTCATCGGGGTGTTTACTTCTGCACGAACATTCCGTACAGCACGGATGATTTCTACAAGAAGCTTCATTTCCTCGGAAGCATCCGCGTCCGTTAAGTCTGCGTTCACTTCAGGCCATGATGCAACCGTGATCGATTCGCCTTTATGCGGCAGGTTCTGCCATATTTCCTCGGTAATAAACGGCATAAACGGATGCAGAAGTCGCATTGTGTTGTCGAGTACATAAGCCAGAATTGAACGGGTAGTTTTCTTGGCTGCTTCGTCTTCACCGTATAAAGGAATTTTCGCCATTTCGATATACCAGTCACAGAAGTCATCCCAGATGAAGTTGTAAAGGATTCTACCTACTTCACCGAATTCATAGCGTTCGGCAAGACGTGTAACGTTTTCGATCGTTTCATTCAAACGGGTAAGGATCCATTTATCCGCAACGGATTTCTCTCCGCTCAGATCGATTTCTTCATAAGTCATACCGTCCATGTTCATCAACGCAAAACGTGATGCATTCCAGATTTTATTGGCAAAGTTCCAAACCGATTCCACTTTTTCAAATGAGAACCGAAGATCCTGACCAGGTGAACTGCCTGTCGATAAGAAGTAACGCAGTGAGTCTGCACCGTACTTTTCGATGACTTCCATCGGATCTACACCATTTCCTAGTGATTTACTCATTTTGCGGCCATCTTCAGCTCGAACGAGTCCGTGGATCAGTACATCTTTGAATGGGCGCTCCCCTGTAAACTCAAGACCTTGGAAAATCATGCGGGATACCCAGAAACCGATGATGTCGTAGCCAGTTACAAGCGTATTTGTCGGATAGTATCTCTTAAGGTCTTCCGCGTCCAAATCCGGCCAGCCCATTGTCGAGAAAGGCCACAGCGCTGAACTGAACCATGTATCAAGGACGTCTTCTTCCTGTGTCCAGTTTTCACTGTCAGCAGGCGCTTCTTTTCCAACATATACTTCACCGGATTCCTTGTGGTACCAAGCAGGGATTCTGTGTCCCCACCATAATTGACGGGAAATACACCAATCACGTGTATTTTCCATCCAGCGAAGATAAGAGTTTTCGAAACGGTCAGGAACAAAGTTGACTTTGTTCTCCTGTTCCTGAAGCTTGACTGCTTCCTGTGCGAGCGGATCCATCTTAACGAACCACTGCGTTGAAAGGTACGGCTCTACAACCGCCCCGCTGCGCTCGGAATGCCCAACAGAATGCATATGTTCTTCGATTTTAAACAGTACTCCAGATTCCTGAAGGTCCTTGACAATCTGTTTGCGGCAGTCAAAGCGGTCCATCCCTTTATATTTATCTGCTTTTTCATTCATGCTGCCGTCTTCATTCATAACAAGGATCCGTTCAAGATTGTGACGGTTCCCGATTTCGAAGTCATTCGGATCGTGAGCAGGCGTGATTTTCACTGCCCCTGATCCAAATTCCATATCTACATAATCGTCACCGACGATCGGGATTTCACGTCCAACGATTGGAAGAGTGACCTTTTTGCCGATCAGGTGCTTGTAGCGGTCGTCTTCAGGATGTACAGCCACGGCAGTATCACCCAGCATCGTTTCAGGACGGGTTGTTGCGATTTCAATATAGCCGCTTCCATCAGCCAGCGGATACTTCATGTGGTAGAAGGCACCCTGGACATCCTGGTGGATAACTTCGATGTCGGATAAAGCAGTCTTTGTGGCAGGATCCCAGTTGATGATGTATTCACCGCGGTAAATCAAGCCTTTATTATATAAATCGATGAATACTTTCTGAACGGCTTCAGATAAGCCTTCATCAAGCGTAAATCGTTCACGGCTGTAATCAAGGCCCAATCCGATTTTCGACCATTGCTTGCGGATATGTTCTGCATACTCTTCTTTCCATTTCCACGTTTCTTCAACGAACTTCTCACGGCCCAGGTCATGTCGTGAAATCCCCTGGCTGCGGAGCTTCTCGTCTACTTTCGCCTGTGTGGCGATGCCCGCATGATCCATTCCTGGAAGCCATAATACATCGTATCCCTGCATACGCTTCATTCTCGTAAGGATATCTTGAAGAGTCGTATCCCATGCATGGCCAAGGTGAAGCTTGCCTGTTACGTTCGGCGGCGGGATGACAATCGTATACGGTTCCTTTTCTTTGTCGCTTTCCGCTTCAAAAAATTTTCCTTCCAGCCACCATTTATATCTTCCCTGCTCAATGGCATTCGGATCGTATTTGGTCGGCATCGATAATTGATCTTGAGTTTCCATTGTGTTTCCTCCCTGAATCGTTGTAGCTTTTTTATATGGTGATTGTTTATAGAACACAAAAAATCCTTCGCCCTGTAAAAGGACGAAGGATTCGTTTCGCGGTACCACCTTTTTTCTCAGAAGCCATACTGAACCCCTGAACTCTCAATGAACAATAACGGCTTTTAACCGGCTCCTACTACTGTCTTCATAG
Source organism: Rossellomorea oryzaecorticis (assembly GCF_038405515.1). Classification (GTDB taxonomy): domain Bacteria; phylum Bacillota; class Bacilli; order Bacillales; family Bacillaceae_B; genus Rossellomorea; species Rossellomorea oryzaecorticis_A. The sequence goes on from NZ_JBBYAF010000052.1 coordinate 23,179, forward strand.
AAGCAGCTCTTCAGGCGACCTTCCATCGTCTTCGCTTGGAAAATCTCTCAGCAAACGATTTTCCTCTCTGAAAGCGGGGGGCAATGTACTCTTCCTGTTCAACGCTTTTGAAATTATTTATGTACTCATTATAGTATAGGATTTACTGAACTTTCGTCAATCATTATCGCCCATTTTCATAAAAAATATTCTTCTGTATCCTTATATACTTTACCCAAGAACCAAATTTCATTCTTTTCATAGGATATAGTAGTGAATCCACCCAGAAAGAGAGTGACAAGTATGCGGAAGTACAATCCTTACACACTGCCTCCTTGGCTGCGGAACGTTCGTTTGATATGTAAACAATTCATCATTCCTTTTTCTGTGTTTCAGGCCATCCGGACCATTCTGCTCCCCACCACATTTGATGTTCTTCTATTAACCCTTTTTATAGGCATTGCCCTTGCCATTTATTTTGATTGGATATAAGGACTGACGAAACATGGACTTTCGTTTTTCGTCAGTCCTTCCTTTATGCCTCCTCTTCCTCTGCTTCTTTTTTCTTGCGTTCGATTTCATCGAGGCGCATGACGACATACTCGGTGTTTTTCAACAGCCAGTAGTGGCGCTGTAATTTTTTCAGCGATTTCAGCTCATTCCTTTTTCTTTTCGGAGTATGAAAATATTTCTCTACGACTGCGATCACCGAGCTTGGATAAGCTAAATAACACATAAAGAGCAGCCTTTCCTCGTTACGGACAGTGAAATGCTGAAAATACGTTTCCAGCCACTCAACACATTCGTCATAATACTTGGGATAGGTTTTAAGAGTTCTCGACAGGAACGGCAGCAGGTCATGAAAAGGAGAAGCTATTTTTGAGTTTTCGAAGTTATTAAAATAGCCCAGTCCCCTGTCATCGTATAAAAAATGCTCAGTTGACAGCTTGCCGTGAATGATGACGGTTCTGACCTTCTCGAGATCCTTCGTACTTTCATACCATTCCTCGAGCTTTTTCCGTGAAAATTTAAGAGCCTGTGACACATCCTTATAAAACATACAAAAATGATATTGAAACGGCGACATATAGATGGTTTTTTCGCATTCTTCCACGTATTCATCCAGAAACTGTTGTTCCTTTTCCCATCGCGTCGTCAGCTGCTCATAATGAGTTTCCCTTTCTTCTTTGTTTATTTTCACATCCTGAGAGGAAATCGTATGAAGCCTGGCAAGTTCACGGAAGAGTTTCTGATGTTTTTCAAACCGGTCTTCCTTCTCCTGGTTGTTCAGCCACGGCATCACATAATACAGTTCACCTTCGTGCCAGACAGCATAACGTCCGTCCATGGTAGGATAGATGGGCACGATCCTGTTATAACCGCGCTGAAAGAGAGTTTGAACATTCCGGACAAAATCGACACCGGTCTGGGGAGAGATATGCTTTACAGCAAGCGTTCCTTTGTTGGAATACACTTTACATACTTTCCCGTTGTCTTCCACAAAAAATGGTTCAACCCCGTATGGATGCAGGACAGGTTTTAAACTGTCGAGGGTTTGCATGATTTCTTCACCTCCCCGTATTTACAAAGTACCTGCACTCTGTAAACCGAATCCTAAAGTAAAAAAAGAACGGACTGCCGCCAGTAAGTGGTGTCAGTCCTGATTCAACGAAACTATTCGATCGTTCTGCTTTAATTTTTAATTACGCCTTGAATACAGGCTCTTCATTCGGGATATAAAGAACCTGGCCGCTGTATACATCCTGATTCGCTTCCAAATGATTGACCCTTAATAGTTGAGCGATGGTCAAATCATATTTTTCTGCAATGTTATCGAGGGTTTCCCCTTCTTGAACAATGCATACTCTAAGCATGGCAGCCCGCTCCTCTTCTTTGCGTGCGAAGAAGTCCGCCAGGGAAATGGATTCATATTTCTTCTTCCCTTTGATTTTTTTCTTTTTATCTGATGGTTCTTCTGCATCTTCCAACTGAGCTTCCATCGAAGAGGATTCTTCTTCCTCTTCCTGCTCTTGAACAGGTTGCGGCTTTTGCATATTCATCTGTTCGCCTGCCGGCTGCGTCACTTCCTGCTCCTGCGAGGATTCGCTTAATTCATGCTCGGGAAGTTCAAACACGTTTTCTTTCCGGAAGTAACTCTCTTCCTGTGCAGAGTGTGAATCATACTGGATATGAACCGGAATTTCATCTTCTTCCCCGGCAGGAGGGGTTCTCCCTTCCAGCGAGAATGGCTGATACTCATCATTCTCTGAATCATCTGTTGATTCATCTTCGGTGAAATCATATTCATAGGCGTCTTGATCATATGATTCATTCTCATCTTCATCATCAGAATCGTCGTAGTATTGAGGCCTTGCTTCTTCCTCTTCTTCCACCGGTGCATCCGCAACCGCCGAAGCACGGTGAAGAGGCGCATAGAGTTCTTCCTCTTTGTACTCGACTTCAAGCGGTGTATGGGTCTGCTGCTCTCCGTAAATTCCTGTTATCGTCAGATCTGCATTAAGTTTGAGACAAGCATTCTCAGGAACGACGTAATCAAAGGATTCAACATACACATCGATGTCACCTAAATTGGCAATCCGGTTTTTGGGAATCGTCACATCGACAGGGAAACTGTGGACAAACTCATTTTCACCTTTTTCCCTTTTTTCAACTGTTTGAACGAATTTACCACTTGCTTCAAATTCGTCTACACCTTCTTCATCCCGTAGAGTGCTCGGCAGGTATTCACCTGATAAATCAAGGGTTCCCCTGATGAGTACATACTGTTCTTGTTCTTGAATCGTTATATGTGGATCTAAGGAGATAGATAGCAATTCTTCAACTTCCTGTCCTTTTTTGAACCAAATTGATTCTTCTAAAGAAAATCGCAGGCACGATTGTTGATCTTGTGACAAAGAAATTCCTCCTTTCAAGTTCCAAACCTAAGAAATATATGACAATGTCATTATCACTTTATGATTTGGATTGGAGAAATATGATAGTGATGCAGAATTTTTAGCAAATTGAGTGCCTTTGTATCACCGCTTTTGATTCCGTGTAAGACTTCGCTTTCCGCGGGTGACCCGTGAGCCTCCTCGGCTTCGCCTGCGGGGTCTCACATTGGCCACTTCTCCCGCAGGAGTCTTCGTCTTCC
>NZ_JBBYAF010000053.1:0-25168 GCF_038405515.1 Rossellomorea oryzaecorticis
TTGAGGCCAGCAAGCGAAAGCGCGGTAGAAAATATGAAAAACTAAGTAACCCTAAGAATAGTGAAGTATGTGTCCAAACTTAGGGGGTTAAACCGGTATTTTTGAAAAAAGGATCATAAATTTCGAAAATGGATCGTATTTTTGGAGAATGGATCATAAATTCCGAAAACGGATCATATCCGGCCTCCAGTTCAGTTTCAACCAGATCTTAACCAGGAAAAACGAACTCTATTAGTCTTATTAAATCTGTTTTACGCTTTATCTTCACCCTTACTTCAATTTTTTTAGTTAAAAAAGACAAATTTATTCTATAAGATGCCGGGTGAACCACGGGACCTGTCCCTCTGGTCCCGTGGCTTAGATCCATCCGGAGGGGGAGCTCCTCTGCGGTATTTGCCTGAAGAAGGCCCGTCCCTCGCTGCGGTAAAGTTTTACCGAAGCGAGGGACGGGCCTTTTTACATTTGGTACTTAATGTTAAAATAAAGGATTATAATGGAAGAGGGTCTTAGTTTTATAGAGAAAGGAAAAGGGGAGTATGTTCAATTTCAATTATTCGACGGATGCTGTATCGTTTGGCGTGGACGCGCTGGCATGGGTGCTCATCGGACTGGCAGCTATTAGGCTGTATAAAAGACAGCAAGTAAAGCCGAAAGTATGGAAGATTGCCGTTGTCATCATGGCAGGGCTGATTTCATTCTCGATTCATTGGGAGTTGGCAGGAAATCTGCTGAAGATCCCTATTTTACCGCTTGGTGTGTGGATATTATATGGAATCTTGAGGGGGAAGGAAGACAGGTGGGACAATTATCGGTCGTTTGCATGGCTGGGGTTTGCGGGGAACTTCATTTTTCTGGCGGCTGCGATGGTCTCGATTCTCCTTTATCCGGTGGTGTATCCAGAAAGCAACGCATCAACTTACATAGCAGATGCCGGGAATGCTTCGATTGTCGACATTCACCCTTCTGGAAAAGAAGGGATGATTCTTGATAAAGATAGATTAGTAGATCAGCTATCATCTATGAAGCAGGAAAAAGTGGAAAGTGATGTATGGTATGAACAGATGCATCACAGTTCGGATGGCTACCGGAATAGGAATGAACGCTTTCCCTATCAGATGGTTGGCGTTTCGTCCAAGTGGGGGAGCGGGGCGGATCCGGTCATGTATGTGGAAGTGGACGGGAAGGGCATACTTGTCTCTACCTCACATAATCAATATTATTATAGATTCAGTGAATCGATCTTAAAGGAGGGGGCAGCAAGGTGAAGGTGAAAAAGAAAGCGATATTGATGAGTACCTCCATTTTGATAGCCGGGGCTCTGGCCATCTACTGGTTTTATTTTTCAAAGCCTGCGCCTCTTCCGGATGAAGATCAGATGATGAAGGAAATCAATGAGCTGCTGCCTAAAGCTGCTGCCGGGGAGATCCAGGAGGTAATTTTGGTCGATGACAAGCATGCCGTAGCCCCTTTTAAGTCAAAAGAAGGGACTTATAGTGTCAGCAATTGGATTTGGAAGCATCACAAATGGAAGCTCGGTACAGTACGGACGGCAGGGGAACCGAAGATTTGGAAGATCGATCCCGATGATCCGTCGAGTTACCGCATCATTTGGAATATTAACCCTGCAGAAGACAGTATTCATACGTTGAGTTACTTTTTTATGAGGGACCGTTACTATTCCATTTCAGGGACTAAGCATCGTTACGATCCAAGTATCCAGATGAAAACGGAAGTACTTCTTCAGGAGCATCCATATGGTGTGATGAAGCTGCCGGATGATTGGACTGCGGTGATGGAAGCGCTGGATGATGGGGATTCAGGGGAAGGGTCCTCTTTCTTTAATGATTTTAACATTCAGCCTCATGTAAGCTTTGGATGGATCCCGCTTGATGAAAATGGGGAGGGTCGCTTACCTGAACGTGTGGTAAATGGATCGGGCTATCAGAATGGGAATGTTGAAGAAGTGCATATGAGGCTGCTTAATTTAGAAGAGGTTGAGTAGTGGGGAAGGTTCTGGGCATAAGTGAATCTTGTTGGTCCAATGAAAAATGGGGAAAAAACTAACGGGTTTCGTTTGAAAGCACAGACGACGAATGATTAAAGCTGTTCATTACTTGAGAAAAAAACATCAATATAACCACATAAAAAAGCTCAGTGGCTGTTCTGAGCTTTTTCTAAAATATATTCCGTTAAGCTCACTTTACTTAAAGGATCAAGGATGGAATAAACTTTAGTGGGGGCGGAAAATTTATGGCTCGTATACCTTTACATAAACCGAACCGTGCAGCCGATCATCAACATAAGCATCTAATTTCCACATACCACTTTTAGGTAAAGACATCTTTGATGGTGTGTGGGCATCAGCCCCGTTGTGGGATCCTCCCAGCGGTAAACTTTTAATAACGGTAATCTCTTCACCGGACTTACTATGAGTAGCCTTGACCTTCAAATTACCTTTTAACTTTTCTGGATTCCCCCATAAATGCCACATGTACTTGTTTGCTTTATCAGGATAGAATCGCGTCACTTCAGAATTATCATAAATAAATCCTAATTTTTCTTCGACCCCAATCATTTTATAGCTTCCTGATTCAAATATACTGCTTTCCTCCCATTTCTCGCCGGCACAACCAGTCAGAAAAACTAAAGTCAGGACTAAAAGAAACTTATTCATCAATATCCCCCTTTAAGAATTTGACGTAAATCTAATTAATAAGTTTCATATTATTCCATTAAGGAAGCTCAAGTTTACCTCCTGGGCAATCCTAAAATGTTTTTTTCAGCCACCCAATCAAATCCCCGGCCATCTCCGCAGTAAAGACGTGATTCACATCCTTATGAATCTTGAATTCCACCTTTTTTCTTTTTTCGCTTTCCGTCAGGTGCCGATAATAGTCTTTCTGACCCTCAATCGATATGATTTCATCTGCGTCTCCGTGAATCAGCAGGACTGGTGAAGTAGCGGTCACTCTTGTTACTGGATCGTACTGCTTTAGTTTCTTCACTTCTTCAAGCGGGATCTCTCCCCGGCCGTCCTTCTCTCTAAACAGCTTTTCGGACAAAAGAAACGAGCCGGATCCATTTATATTGGCCAGCCCTGAAACGGAGGTTTCACGGGCGAAGATTCCATTGGCGATGAATCCTCCCATGGAACTTCCCGCGACCACGATCTCCTCTTTTTGTATGACCAGTTCTGTAACAAAATCATTAAACTCATCGATGCTCTCAAAGATCGTTCTCCAAAAACATTGCTGGGTCGTCTCCCTGTCGAAATGATTGTCTAACGGCTGTCTTGTATCGTGAAAGACGATCTCAGGGATGATGACTTGATAACCTTCTTTTGATAATTCCTCTGCTATATCTTTGTATCCTTCAGCCGTCCCGCCCCAGCCGTGATAGATGATCACTGTTTTATGACGATTGACTGATTCTTCGGGGAGGATGGAATAGTATTTGAACTTGGCGAGTGTATGTTTTTGCATGGTAGACCGTCCTTTAGTGAATTGGGGCTGGCCCCGGTAGTTTTTAATAGATGATGAGAGTATCTCCCAGAGTAAATAATGCAGGGATCATTGCCAATAACAGTATTCCCACTACAACTGTTGAAATGAGGATTTCCTTTATGGTAATAAGGTTTAACGTATGTAACCGGTAAAGGATGACGGTATTGACGGGTATGATTAAGAGTACTCCTGTAGCAAGCCCTGGTGCGTACATTTTTGTCATAATCGAAGCAATTAAATGTGGGAAAATGGCATTTATCATCATTGAACCTAAGAATCCAATAAACGCCCGCTTTAGTAGAGGTGTTTTTGGGAAAGCGACAAAAAGAAAAGAAATAAGGTACGCAATGGCTGTTATGATGAGTACAGCAAAATGAAATTCGTTTGTTGTGACAGGCTTTTGGATGGATGAGCTAATCTGAGACCATTGAGGGAGCCATAGGGCTTCTTCTACATTATGCAGTGTGATGGCCAGACAAAAGAAAATAGCATAATAACTTTTCATCTTCTTTGCCTCCTTTCCACATTTCCAAAGTATGCAGCAAAACCTTCGAGTGAAATTCTCCTTATATATTACCACAATATTACATTTTGGTTTTAAAATAGATTGGTAACAGAACATAACTACGAATATCTAAAATATAGTAAAATATAACTATACATACTCTCATCTCTTTCCTAAAAAACCCCTATAGAATGGAGGCCCCCACTTTGAGGATCAAGAAATGGATACCCATCACCATCCTTCCGCTTGCCTGCCTGATTGGCATTACGGTGTATTGGTTCTGTCACTACCCTATTATTGAGGACGACTATACTGAATTGTCTATTTCAAAGGATGGACAGATTGTCTATGTCATAGACGATCAAGACCTGATTCGTAAGATAATAGATAAGGTTAATACGAGTCCCAGGAGCTATCATCCCCAGAATGGATTTCGATATGATTATCTGCCGCATGGTGTACTGATTTTCAAAAATGGAGCCGAGAAGAGGGAGCTGGCGTTTGTGATGCCGATGGGGAATGTGGTCACGAAGTATTGGGAGATCGAGACAAGTTTTGATTTTGGTGAAGATCCTGATGATCGTGTGAAGCAGAAGATGTTGGGTCCTGGTTTTTAACAAGGAAATATGACTTGAAAGTGGGGTGTTTTCCATGAAAAAAATGATGCTGATCGTCATTGCATTGAGTATCGTGTCAGTGCTGTTTTTCATGCTCAATCGCGGTACTCCCATTGAGCATGAAGAACTGACCAAAGAGGAAGCTCCTGAAACAATCCGGAAGTCTATCGGGGAAAATGAATCATCGCTCGGCTTTCAAATCTTCCGGGAAGGTGAGTACACGTACATTTATTATAAAAGTGAAGATGCTCACGATGAATATACAACCACGGATGTCAGGTTAAGGGAAAGAAGAGGGAAAGTAGTCGTGACGGCGACGGTTGACGGTGCTACGAATGATGGTGAAGTAAAGTACTATGAACTGGTTAGGATTCATCATGTAACAGAGGAAGATATGATTCTTAAAGAGAGGATTGATGTTCCTTGATTTGTGGGGTCGGAATTTCTCACTCTGCCGGGAAGTTGAGCCTATTTGTTTGGAAATCTCTATTATTAGCTAAAAAAAGACAAATTTATCTTTTACAAGCTTAATTAGGAGAAGAAATTGCTTGCTGGAAGCTGGGAAATCACGTTCAGTGGCTGGAATCAAGCTACTTTCTTTATTTTTCAATCCACTTTTCAGATAGTAACGAGCCACTTTTTAAAAATACGACCCAGATTCCTGATATTCAAGCCAGATTTCGATTTTTTGCGCCACTTAGAATCATTCTAATTTGCAACGGGGGATAATCCGGATAGCGCAAAATAAGCGGGACAACGGACCTGTCCCCGCGTCCCGCCGCCCGAGTCCGCGCAGAAAACGAACCGGAGGACCTGTCCCCATGAACCGGCCAAAAGTACAATCTGAACCAGGGCAGCTTCCCCCGTCCGCGGCTTGCCCTTTTCTAGCAGCCGCAAAGCAAGCGATACAACGAACCGGTCATATGTGACAAAAAAAGTTTGATAATTTTCTAAAAACTCTATTGATTCCATAAAAAAGCTGGGCTATAATAAAAAACAACGAAAGCGCTTTCGATAAAGAGGAGACAACGATGGTTACAATCTATGATTTGGCGAAGAAGACCGGTTTTTCAAGTACCACGGTCTCTAAAGCTCTTAATAATTATACTGATGTGAGTGAGAAGACAAAGAAGAAAATCATTGAGGCGGCAGCCGAGATGGGCTATCTGCCGAACGCACACGCTCAGTCGTTGTCGACGAAGAAGTCGTGGACGATCGGCGTGATGTTCGCCGAGGATAATGAGGTGGGGATGAAGCATCCTTTCTTCAATGCGATCATTGAGAGTTTCCGCAAATTTGTGGAGCGTGAAGGCTATGATTTGATTTTTGCTTCACGGAATCTGCGCAAGCGGGATACGAGTTATCTCGAACATTTCCTCTACCGTGCCGTTGACGGGATTGTGGTCATTTGCTCCGATCCCCATGACCCTCAGGTGCAGGAGATGGTCAACAGTCATGTGCCGATCGTGGTGATCGACATGACGAAGCAGAATTGCAGTGTCGTCTATTCGGACAATATCGAGGGCGGCAGGCTTGCAGTGAATTATCTTCATTCTTTGGGTCATACGAAAATCGCTCATATTTCGGGGGATCCAGACATCGATGCAGGTGCCCAGCGTATCAAGGGGTTCGAGAAGGGCATGAAGGAAGTGAACCTGCCGATCCGCGATGAATACGTGGTGAATGGCGGATTCTTCTCCATCGAAGAAGGAAGGATAGCCATGAACAAGCTTCTTGATTTAAAAGAAATGCCGACTGCGGTGTTCGTATCCGGTGACCATATGGCGATTGGCGCGATGGAAGCCATCAAGGCAAAAGGATTAAGAATTCCTGAAGATATCTCAATCATCGGCTACGATGACATTGACATGGCTGCGTACGTGTCACCGAAACTGACGACGGTCAAGCAGGATACAGACCTGATCGGGGCAAGTGCCGGACAGCTGCTGATCAATCAGATGAACGAGAAGAAAAAGATGAAGACCACGGAGATCATCCCGGTGGAGCTCATCGTCAGGGAGTCCTGTACATCGATAAACTAGTGCCTGGACTCCAGGCACGGTAAAATTTTTTAGGTGATTTCGAAACCGGTTTCGGAAACATATTCCAGCTGTTGATTTCCGTGTAAGACTTCTACGTCTTGCAGGGAAATCAACAGCGGCATCCATGAATTTTTTTTTACAAATACCGAAACCGATTTCGCCCACATATACTCACAAAGGAAAAAGGGGGATAAACATGAAAAAGTTTCTAGCATTATTTATGACGGCGGTCCTGCTTGCAGGAGTGCTCGCAGGTTGTTCCGGGGGTTCTGAATCAGCAGGCAGCAAAGACAAAGACAAGGATGTTGATTTGAAGGTTTGGTCATTCACGGATGAATTAAAGAAACCGATTACGAAATTTGAAGAGAAGAATGGGATCAAGGTGGAACTGACAATCGTTCCAATCGCTGATTATCCGACGAAACTGAAGCCTGTTCTTGAAAGCGGTGTCGGCGCACCGGATGTGTTCACTGGCGAAATTGCATTCCTTAAACAATGGGTGGATGCAGGATATTGGGAGAATCTTTCAGAGGATCCTTACAACGCAGATGAAATCAAAGATAAATATGTTCCTTACGTATTTGATTTAGGAAAAGACGAAGATGGAAATGTAAGAGCACTTTCATGGCAGACTACGCCTGGAGGAGTTTTCTATAAGAGAAGCATTGCGAAAGAAGTACTTGGCACAGATGATCCAGCGGAAGTCGGCAAGATGATGGGCTCCATGGATGGTGTGTTCGAAGTTGCTGAGAAGATGAAGGAAAAAGGCTACAGCATGTTCCCGGATGAAGGAGCGATCCGCTGGTTTGCGCAAGGAGAGAATCCGCAGCCGTGGGTAAATGACAAGAACGAATTACAACTGACAGATGAAAAAATCGAGTTCCTGGATCATGCTAAGACACTTCGCGAGAACAGTTATACTGCGCTTGCTGCCGAATGGTCTCCATCATGGTTCGAAGGCATGGATAAGCCGATCAAGGTGAAACAAGACGGGAAAGAGAAAGAAACTCAAGTATTCTCATATGTCCTTCCGACATGGGGACTTCACAGCGTCTTGAAGACGAATGTAAAAGAATCAGCAGGCGACTGGGCCGTAACGAGTGGACCAAGCCCGTATTTCTGGGGCGGAACATGGTTAGGGGTTTACAACAAGTCTGAAAACAAGGAACTTGCTTACGACTTTGTAAAAATGATGACGCAGGATGACGAATTCCTGACAGAGTGGGCGAAGGAAACGGGCGATGTCCTTGCTTACAACCCTGTAACAAATGCAATCAAGGATGATTTCAGCAGTGAATTCCTTGGCGGACAAAACAACTATGAATTCTTCCTGGAGCAGGCAAAAGAAATCGAGCCTGGCATCGTGACGAAGTATGATCAGCAGCTTGATACGTTCTACGGAAATGCCGTACAGCAATATGTAGACGGCAAGAAGTCGAAGAAGGATGCCATCAAGGAATTCTATCAAAAAGCACAGAATGCGTACCCTGACTTGAAGGTACCGAAGAACTAATTTCTATTTGATGGCAAGCGGCGGGGGTTACCTTGCCGCTTGCCAAATCTTAAATCACGAAGGGGGCTAGGGGAATGAAAAATGTGAATAAATACGGATATTTCTTCATTGCACCGTTCTGGATCATCTTCTTGATCTTCAGTATTTATCCCGTGGCACTTACATTCTATTACAGCTTTACGAACTATACAGGCAGCGGTGTGGCGGAAGTCGTCGGCCTTGCCAACTATAAACGATTATTCACGGATACTTATTTTGTCGAAGCCTTTTTTAACACGTGGAAGATCTGGGGAATCAACTTTATCCTGCAGATCGGACTGGCACTTATTCTGGCATTGATCTTTTCTGATATGAGAATGAAGCTGAGGGGACTCGCCTTCTTCAGATCGATTTTCTATCTGCCAAATTTGATCACCATCAGCTCGGTCGCCTTGCTGTTCGGTATTTTACTAGATTGGCAGCATGGCTCATTAAATATGATTCTTTTAAAAATTGGTCTTATATCAGAACCGATAAACTGGCTGAACGAGCCTACCACTGCACAGCTGTCCGTCTCGCTGATCCTGACATGGATGTGGTTCGGCCACTCCTTCATCGTCGTGATGGCGGGTGTATCCGGCATTTCGAAAGATTACTATGAAGCGGCACTCATCGACGGGGCCAACCGCTTTCAGACGTTTACAAAGATCACACTTCCGTTATTAAAACCGATTCTCCTGTACATCATGATCACGTCCCTGATCGGCGGTCTTCAATTGTTCGACCTGCCGATGCTCATCACGGATGGAATCGGGTCACCGGATGGATCGCTGAATACGATGGTGCTCTACTTATACAACCAGGCATTCAAGTATAACAATTACGGATATGCTTCGGCCGTCGCCTATGGATTGTTCGTCATCACCCTGATCTTCTCGGCGATCGTGTTCAAGGGAATGTACGGAAAAGAACGCAAACAAGCAAGGCAGGTGTAAAGAGATGCTGGGAAAAACAGCCGTTGAAAAAGAAGTGCAGTTCGAGGAGGAAGTAAAGGATCCGAATCCGGGTGTCCTTCCTCAAGAAACCAAGGAAAAAAATAAGAGCAAGATCATCAAAAGCATCATTTACATCGTGCTGACATTGATGGCGATCATCTGCTTCATCCCGTTTTTGATGATGCTCGTCAACGCGACGAGATCGAATGAAGCGATTCTTTCAGGGTTCACACTGATCCCGGGCACTGCCCTCATGGAAAACTACTGGACGATGATGGAATACGTCAACATCTGGACCGGGTTTAAGAACAGCCTGATCATCTCCGTGCTCGTGACGGTCCTGTCGGGATATTTCTCGGCGCTGACCGCGTACGGTTTCGCTTTTTACACTTTCAAGGGGAAGAACTTCCTGTTCGTCTTCATGCTTGTCATGATGATGGTGCCGGGTCAGCTCGGATTGATCGGATTCTATGAACTGAGCAAGAATCTCGGAATCCTGGATACGTATATCCCGCTGATCGTGCCGACGATCGCCAGCCCGTTCGTCGTGTTCTTCCTGAGACAGTATATCCAGACAACGCTTCATCCGAGTCTGATCGAAGCGGCCCGCATCGACGGGGCGAGCGAGTTCAAGATTTTCCATACGGTAGCGATCCCGATCATGATGCCGGCCGTTGCCACGATGTCGATCTTCACCTTCATCGGGTCATGGAACAACTACATCATGCCGCTCGTCATCCTGTTCTCGCCGGAGAAATACACATTGCCTGTCCTGATGGGATTCCTGAAAGGATCACAGGTGGCACAGAATCTTGGAAGCATGTACTTGGGGATCGCGATATCGGTCGTGCCGATCATGATCGCCTTCCTGTTCTTATCTAAATATATCGTCAACAGCATTTCAGCAGGATCAGTCAAAGAATAAAGAGAAGATGGGGACGTGTTACGATGCTGCCGACGCAGCCGAACCGCCCCCGTTTTTCCGCCATAAACAGCTAAAGGGGAGAAAACACAATGAAATTCGATAAACAGTTTACGTTCGGAACCGCAACATCCTCCTATCAAATCGAAGGGGCGGCAGCGGAAGGCGGCAGGACCCCGTCGATCTGGGATATGTTCTGTGACATCCCGGGCAGAGTCTATAAGCAGCATAACGGAGACGTTGCCTGCGACCACTACCACCGTTTCGAGGAAGACGTCCAGCACATCAAGAGGCTAGGTGTGGATACATACCGCTTCTCAATCGCTTGGCCGCGGATTTTTCCTGAGAAAGGGAAGTACAATCAGGAAGGCATGGATTTTTATAAAAAATTGGCAGCACGCCTCACCGAAGAAGGCATCAAGCCTGCAGTGACACTTTATCACTGGGATCTGCCAATGTGGGCCCATGAAGAAGGCGGCTGGGTGAACCGTGAGTCTGTGGAATGGTTCCTTGATTACGCCCGAGTTTGCTTCACGGAGCTCGATGCTGTCGTTGATTCCTGGATCACGCACAATGAACCATGGTGTGCCGGGTTCCTCGGATACCACCAGGGCGTCCATGCACCGGGTCACACGAATATGGACGAAGCGGTGAAAGCCGTTCACCATATGCTCGTGTCGCACGGTAAAGCCGTCGAAATGCTGAAAAAAGAATTCGCATCGGAGACGGAAATCGGCATCACGCTGAACCTGTCACCGGTGTACGCTAAGACCGATTCTGCCAATGATGCGCTCGCTGCGAACAATGCGGACGGCTACTCCAACCGCTGGTTCCTGGACCCGGTATTTAAAGGTGAGTATCCGAAAGACATGATGAATCTGTTCTCGAAATACGTCCATTCTTACGATTTCATCAAGGAAGGTGACATGGAGGCCATTTCGGTCGAGTGCGACTTCTTCGGCATCAACTATTACAGCCGCGGAATCGTTGAGTTCAGTGCTGCGACTGACTTTTTACACAGAGGTGCCTACTCTGATTATGAAAAAACCGGCATGGGCTGGGACATCGCGCCGAATGAATTCAAGGATCTCATCCGCCGCCTGAGAGCAGAATATACGCAGCTTCCGATCATCATCACGGAAAACGGTGCGGCATACGATGATGTCGTTGAAAACGGCCGAGTTCATGACAAGGAACGTACTGACTATGTTGAAAAGCATCTTCAAGCGGTTTCCGACCTGAACGAAGAAGGCATGAACATCGCGGGTTACTATCTGTGGTCGCTGATGGACAACTTCGAATGGAGCTTCGGCTACGACAAACGTTTCGGGATCTTGTATGTCGACTTTGACACACAGGAGCGGATCTGGAAAGACAGCGCCTACCGTTATGCGGAAATCATCCGGGATCACAAAAAGAGCCATAATCTTCAAGCGGAGGTTGCTCAATGAGATTCACCAGCGCAGAAGTAATCCTTACTGCCAAAGAAACAGGAGACCGGCTTTCTAAAAAGGAGCCGGTTTCCTTTTCGAAAGGGGCAGCGGCTGCAGGCACCCACATCGAACTTGATCCCGGGATGAAATTTCAGGAGATGATAGGGTTCGGCGGCGCGTTTACGGAAGCAGCGGCTTACAGTTTGTCACTGGTGAGTCCGGAGAAAAGGGCCGAAGTGATCAAGCGTTACTTCGATCCTGTTGAGGGGCTTGGCTACCGTCTCGGACGCACTCATATTAACAGCTGTGACTTCTCGCTGGGAAATTACGCGTATGTGGAAGAAGGGGACACGTCTTTAGGTAGCTTCTCGGTTGAACGAGAAAGGAAGCTTGTTCTGCCGTTGATTCATGATGCGGTGAAGGCTGCGGGCAGGGAACTGTTAATCGTGGCGTCCCCTTGGAGCCCGCCGCCGTGGATGAAATCAAACGGTGAGATGAACAATGGCGGCAAGCTGCTGGCCGAGTATGAACCGGTTTGGGCGGAGTACTATTCGAAGTACATCGACGCCATGGAAAAAGAAGGCGTCGCGATCTGGGGCATCACGATCCAGAACGAACCTGAAGCGAAGCAGGTCTGGGACTCGTGCCTGTATACGGGTGAAGAAGAACGCGATTTTATCAAGAACCATTTAGGTCCGTCCCTCGAGCGGAATGGGCACGGCGATGTGAAGGTCATCATCTGGGATCATAACCGCGACGTCATTTTTGAACGAGCGAGTGCGGTGCTGTCTGATCCAGAAGCGGCAAAGTATGTGTGGGGAACCGGCAACCACTGGTATGTGTCTGAGGAATTTGAGAATCTTTCGAAGGTTCACGATGCGTTTCCGGATAAGCATCTGATTTTCACGGAGGGATGCATCGAAGGCGGCGTGCAGGTTGGCGCCTGGCACACAGGCGAGAGGTACGCCCGCAATATCATCGGTGACCTTAACAATCATCTCGAAGCGTGGATCGACTGGAACATTGTATTGAACGAAGAAGGCGGTCCGAACCACGTCGGCAACTACTGCGATGCGCCGGTGATCGTGGATACGGTGAACGATGAGGTACATTATAATAGTTCGTTCTACTATATTGGACATTTCAGCAAGTTCATCAAGCCTGGTGCGCGCAGGATCTGGAGCAGCGTTTCTAGTGACCGGGTTACGGCCACTGCGTTTGAGAATCCGGACGGCCGGGTTGCGGTGGTTGTGATGAATGCTGGTGAGGAGAGTGAAGAAGTTTCGATTGGATGCGGCGAGGAAGCGATGAAGATTGAGCTTACGGGGCATTCGATTGGTACGTTTGTTTTGAGTTGAATTTGGTAGGGAGGGCAGTCCTTTTTTTGGGGGCTGCTTTTTTGTGTTGGGGCGGGACATGGGGACAAGTCCGGTGTCCGGGCAAGGGGAGGCGGACCGAGGGGACAGGTGCCGTGGTCCATTTTCTGCCGGGATGTGGGGACAGGCCCAGTGTCCCGCTTGCCGGATGTGATTGGGATGCTGGCCAGTTTAGAATGATTATCAGAAGATCATAAAATTCGATTTAGGATTGTATTTTTGTAAAACGGATCATAAATTCCCAAAGAGGATCGTATTTTTGTCGAATGGATCATAAATTCCGAAAATGGATCATATCCGGCCCCCAGCTTACTTTTAACCGGATCTTATCCAGGAAAAATGAACTCTATTAGTCTTCTGAACTCCGTTTTTAGCAGAAACTCATCGTAACCCCATATTTTTTAGTAAAAAAAGACAAATTTATCTTTTACAATATTAATTAGTGGGTGAAACTGCTGCCAGGAAGCCGTGAATTCTTAAAAAGTAACTGGAATCAAGCCATTGTTCAACTGCGGGTTTCCATCACGAATTGTGGCATAAACTTGATAGTTCAAACCATAGTCAATGGAAAATACATATTTTAACAGGATGGACATAATTTTATGTCTATTTTTCTAAAAAAAGGAAATATCCCTATATCTGTCGTAAGGAAAAACGTACATTATAAATAGGAAGAAAGTTACATAAGACATTTCGTACGATCAGCCAAAGGGGGAGTAAGATGGACACGCAGATGATCATATCCATCATCATTTTAATTACGCTGGCGGAAGCCGGTGCCGTCATCCTGTTTGTAAAATACAGACGGAGGGACATGGAAACGAACCCGTTCGTCACCATTTTGAAGAAAGAATGGGTGATTTTCTCTCATGCATTGTTGGGGTGGAAGATGAAAAAGAAGGAAGATCCTAAAGTCCGCTCCTACGCCTACCACAAAGGGTCAAACTATTTCTGGCTATTCATCGCGCTCCTTCATGAACAGGTGATCGAGGGCATTGTCTTTCATATCTATCTGAAAGAAGTGGATCCTCTCCGTGCAAACATCCTGGTTGTGCTTCATGTCTACACGATCCTCTACATGCTCGGCGATTATAACCTCGTTAGAAACTTCCCCATCCAGCTAAAAGGGAACCATGTCCTGATGAACATCGGGGCGAGAAGGTCGCTGCGTTTCCACATTAGGGATGTCGAAACCATCCAGCCTGCAAAAACTCATTATCATTCACACGGCGGCATGATCCATGAAAAGAATGTCTTCCACGTCACCGCACTTCCGAGGGTGTTGACCCGGATCTTCGGGATGACCGATGAGCTGAAATATGAAATCGTCTTTAAGGAACCGATTTACGCACGCGGCTATTTCAGCCAGAAAAAAGTGGTTGTGAAGGCCTTGATCTATATGGATAATCCAGAAGCGCTCATCAGTGACCTGAAGGAGAGGGCTGAGGGTTATGAAGGAAGCGAAGAATTGGAGGAAGAACGGTTCACTGCCGCAGCTGCAGAAAGCAAACGGCCGGCTTTGATCAACTGGAAGGTGTATTTCACCCTTCTTTTTCTAAACATGCTGGGGGCATTGGCGATCGCCCCTTACGCAATTGCTAGGGAAAACCTTCATGAAGTCATGGGGCTGAGCAAGATGTCCTTTACCCTATTTTACATGGTGCAAGTTTTATTGGAAGCGGGCATCCTGTTGTTTATCGGGTTGTGGCTCGCTAAAAAAGTAAAGCTGGGTGCTCCTGTCATCGAGGTATTTTTCAACAAAAGCAAGCCGCTTCGTTCTTTTAGGATGAAGGGGATTCATTCTGCCCTGTACGGGATTCTGGCTGGTGTGGCCATCAGCATGTTCAGCCTGATCGTCTCAAAACCGCTCGGTGTGGACAATTCATCATTGAATGAACCGGCCTGGTGGCTTGGCACGTTGGGGTCATTCGGGGCGGCCGTGAATGAAGAGTCGATCTTCCGGCTCTTTCTCGTCACGCTGATCCTTTGGCTGTTCCTGAAATTCACAAATGGGGCGGTGACGAAACCGAAGATCTGGACGGCGATCATCATCTCATCCCTTGTCTTCGGGGTGATGCATTACAGTGTGGCAGCGGCCAATGTAGAGATGACGATCGGAGTCATACTCAGTATGCTCGTGATCAATGGGATCGGGGGACTAGTGTTTGGTGCGCTGTTTGTCTTCATGGGACTTGAATTTGCGATAATTGCTCATTTCATGGCAGATATTGTGCTTCATGTGGTGGGGCCGAGGGTGGTGGAGTGAATATTAAAGGGGGCTATTATGGGGAAGGCAATGGGCTATGGGGACAGGTCCGGTGGCCCGTTTTTTAAATGGGATATCTAATGCCGAAGGGAGCTTCGAATAGAAGATCATATATTGTGATTTAGGATCGTATTTTTGAATTCAGGATCGTAAATTTCTATATAGGATCATAAATTCGGATAGGGGATCATAAATCCGGAATCAGGATCATAAATCTCGGTACAACCTTTTTTTATTTGAACAAGAGCTTTTTTAAAAAAGGAAAAACAGTTTTTAACCTGAATCCCGGTGAGAATTCTTCAATCCAGTATGGAAATGACTCGCTTTGAAAGGAAAACTGCAACGATTTCGGTATGTTCCGGTCCTGTTGGAAGTTCATGGCATACATAGTTAAGTTTTGTGGCTGAGGCGGGGGACTAGTTCGTTGGTACAATTATAGAAAGTATGCGGGTCCCACTGATCGTAGAGCCACCTTCATAAAATAGCCAGCACCTTATACCACCTACTAGTCTAGTCAGCTTAAAAAAGACTAATTAATCTTTTACAGGCTTCGGCTATGGCTTATCCAGGTCCCGTCAGCTCAATTTTAAAAATGGTGCCCGTACCCCCATGTCCCGCTTTGTGTAGAGCAGATGGGGTACCTCCCCAATCCATTAGGCACTACCAAAAATAGCAGGTCTAATTCTCAAGGGAATCAGCCTGCTATTTTTGATATAACTCCGCATTCTTCTCTTAATAACACCGCCCCTATCTCCAGGCCATCAAACTCCCAAACTCTCCACCTCTTGTTTAACCCATCGACTTTTCGTGAAAACAAGATATGTAGAAACGAACAGTAAACTAAATCTCACACGAAAACAGGAGGAAACATACATGACTACAACTAAAACAGCAATCATTACAGGTGCAAGCAGCGGGATCGGTCAAGCGACGGCGAAGGAATTGGCGTCGAAAGGAATCACGGTCATGCTTGCAGCGAGAAGGGAAGAACGATTGAAAGAATTACAAGAAGACATTGAACAAAATGGAGGGAAGGCCTTTTATCAGGTCACGGATGTAACCAATGTTGAGGAAATGGAGCAGTTGGCGAAAAAGACGAAGGAAGAATGTGGACGGATTGATATCCTGGTTAACAATGCAGGTTTGATGCCGCTTTCCATGATCAATAAACGAAAGATCAAAGAATGGGATCAGATGGTGGATGTGAATATCAAGGGCGTCCTTTATGGGATAGCTGCCGTGCTTCCGTATATGGAAGAGCAGAAATCCGGACATATCATCAATATCTCTTCTGTTGCGGGTCATAAAGTGATGCCTGGAAGCTCCGTATACAGCGGAACGAAATACGCGGTCAGAGCGATCACTGAGGGACTGCGGCAGGAAATGAACGCATCGCACAATATCCGCACGACCATCATCAGCCCGGGTGCCGTGGCAACGGAACTGACGGAAACCATCACGGACGATGATGTATTAGAGGCCTTTAAAAAGCAGGAAATGAAGCCTTTGGATAGTGAAAACATTGCCAAGTCGATTTCTTATGCTGTCGAGCAGCCGGAGCATGTCGATGTGAATGAAATCATTGTGCGTCCGACACAGCAGGGAATGTAGGAGGTGTCTGACATGAACACGGACTTTACAAAATTATTCATCAATGGAGAATGGGTGAAAGGGAGCAGCGACAGAACGATAACCAACCGCAACCCTTATGATCAATCCGACCTGGTCACAATTCAAGCGGCCAGTAAAGACGATCTGGACCATGCCTATCAATCCGCACAGAAAGCACAGCAGGAATGGGCGAACGAGCTCCCGCAAGTGAAACGGGATGTGATGGAAAAAGCCGTCCGCATCGTCGAGGAAAACCAGGAGATGATTATCGACTGGCTCATCAAGGAGTCAGGAAGCACGTACATGAAGGCGGCCGGCGAGGTAAAGGTCTCCATCCTCAGCATGAAGGAAGCGGCCACCTATCCTTACCGGATGGAAGGCAAGATCCTCCCTTCACAAGTACCCGGGAAAGAAAACCGGGTCTACCGGGAACCGCTCGGCGTCGTCGGCATCATCAGTCCATGGAATTTCCCGTTCCATCTGGCGGTGCGTTCAATTGCGACAGCCCTTGCCACGGGTAACGGAGTCGTGGTCAAGCCGGCGACCCATACACCGGTTACAGGGGGATTATTATTCGCGAGCATTTTTGAAGAAGCCGGTCTTCCGAAGGGATTATTGAACGTCGTGGCCGGACGCGGTTCAGAAATCGGGGATGACATCGTCACCCATCCGATTCCGCGCTTGATTTCCTTCACGGGATCAACCGAAGTCGGACGCAGGATCGGCGAACTCGCAGGTAAAAATTTAAAGAAAACCGCTCTCGAATTAGGCGGCAACAACGTATTCATCGTGCTCGACGATGCCGATATCGACCAGGCAGTAGAGTCTGCCCTGTTCGGCAAGTTCTATCATCAAGGTCAGATCTGCATGTCGATCAACCGGATCATGGTGCACAAAGACATACATGACAAATTCGTTGATGCCTTTGTATCGAGGGTGAAAGAACTTAATACCGGCAATCCTGCTGAAAAAACAACCCATATCGGGCCATTGATTGATGAAGATCAAGCCGAGCGAATCCTGAAAGATATCGAAGACAGTAAAGAGCAGGGTGCCGAAGTGATCCTAGGCGGAGATGCAAATGGCAACCAACTTTCTCCGACGGTGATGACGGGAGTAACCAACGGCATGCCGATTGCCAAAAATGAAATATTCGGGCCTGTAGCTGCCATCATCGCATTCGAGGACGATGATGAAGCGGTACGGCTGGCCAATGAACATCCGTACGGGCTGAGCGGGGCAGTTCATTCATCTTCCATTGAAAGAGGAACTGCCATCGCACACCGCGTCCAGACCGGAATGATTCACGTAAATGATGAACCGGTCAATGATGAACCGCATATGCCGTTCGGCGGTGAAAAGGACTCTGGACTCGGCCGATTCAACGGTGAATGGGCACTTGAGGAGTTCACGACAGTCAAGTGGATTGGCGTGCAGCATAAGCGAAGAGATTATGGACCGTTTATTGAAAAGAAATGATAAGGAGGCTGCTTTTCGGGTTGGAGTTCCAGCCGAAAGGCAGCTTTTTTTGTGCGGAAGAGGCGGACTATTTTCATCATGACATGGATGTTTCTCCGCCAACTTCTCCCGCCAAAAAATAATAAAAACACCTACTTGACGATATATTCGGCCACCTGCTATATTTAACTTACAGCCACCATTGTGGTGGAAAAACGTGAATAGGAAAGACTCCAAAGGGGAGTAGCTTTCAAGTATGCCGTCATTTCGTGATGGGGTTCCCATCTCCGGCTCACTTGGCAACGAACATGTTGCTTGCGAGACCTTTGCCTTGTTAGGTAAAGGATCTCTTGCGTATAGATGCAGACCAGAGACCTTTACCAACCGGTAGAGGTCTTTTTCTATGGGAAAAAGGAGTGGCAAGGAGATGTAGGACTCGTGATGCACCATGTCGATGTATCGCTGTCAGTTGTGAATGCCTATCAAAAAATGAGAAATGAGGGATGACCGTTGGAATGGTCTCTATTACTTGAGTACGGCTGGGTTTTGATGATTTTGATTGCTTTGGAAGGGATTCTGGCGGCGGATAATGCGCTGGTCATTGCCACGATGGTCCGGCATTTACCGGAGGACAAACGGAAGAAGGCGTTGTTTTATGGGCTGGCGGGGGCTTTTGTGTTCCGGTTCGGTTCGTTGTTCATGATCTCGTATCTGGTGGACATTTGGCAGGTGCAGGCAATCGGAGCCATGTATCTGTTGGGGATCGCCATCTATCACTTATTGAAAAAGCACGTGTTGAAAAAATCAATGGAACGTCATAAAGAAAAGAAAGAGCCAAAGTCGTCGGGGTTCTGGTGGACGGTGGTCAAAGTCGAAGCAGCGGATATCGCGTTTGCGGTGGATGCAATCCTGGCAGCTGTTGCCTTGGCGGTCACATTGCCTGAGACCAATCTTCCGGCAATCGGCGGACTCGATGGCGGACATTTCATCGTCATTCTCCTTGGAGGAATCATCGGCCTAGTTATCATGCGTTTTGCGGCGTCTGCGTTTGTCGGCCTCTTGGAGAAACGTCCCGGACTTGAGTCGGCTGCCTTCGTCATTGTCGGCTGGGTCGGCGTCAAGCTTGCCGTCTACACGCTCGCTCATCCGGCCGTCGGGGTCATAGCATACGAATTTGCAAAGGGCCCGGTGTGGAAAGGGATCTTCTGGTCGGTGCTGATCATGATCGGGGTTGTAGGATGGATGAAATCCAAACCGAAGGAAGTTCAAGAAAGTTAACTTTTCAGTGCAGCATCTTTTTGTAGAGGGTCTGTCCCGTATTGGGGACAGACCCCATTTTTATGGAATCCGTCATGGCCCCTTACCGCTGATTACGCTTCATCAACCGTGCGATTTCCTGCTCATTCTCATGCGGTAATCGTTCCAGCGCCTGGATGACCCGTTCTTTCCGGTGAGCTGAATGATTCTGACTTAATTTCGCTTTTCCTTCGATTTTAGTGATGTTCAGCTTGAAGCCCTGGATCCCTTTGCTCATGCCGGCGAGGTAACTGGAATCCACATCCTCTAATTTGTACGGGCTGTCAGGCGCTTCGTATTTCATCACCAAGTCTTTCAGCGATTCTATCACTTCATCTTCATCGTCCACAAGCTCGACTTCCCCGTATACATGAACACTCACGTAATTCCAGGTGGGCACGGTTTGATCCGTCTCGTACCAGGAGGGGGAGATGTAGCAGTGCGGTCCGTGGAAAATGGCAAGCGCGGTCCTGCCTTCGATTTCCTTCCACTGTGGATTCGGCCGGGCAAAATGGCCGTATAAACAGGTCTTCTCCTCGTTAAGCAGCAACGGCAAGTGAGTGGCCAAGGGCAGTCCGTTCTGTTGGGATATGAGCGTCGCGAAGCCGTGTTCTTTTATGATCCCATAGGCAATCGATTCGTCTGTGATCTTGAAATACGGCGGGATATACATGGTGTGCTCCTTTCTATTTGTCTATGAAGTATAGATTCTGTGAGAAGGGGTGGAAACCCTTTTTTTAGGGAATGGAGGCATTGCCCCTATGTCTCTCCAGGTTCAGAGACTTTGCCTAATGTGTCCAATAAGGTATAATTTATACAGGAAATCATGTCGGGGGAGGGGGAAATCGAATTGACTGATGAAACAGTAGAGCAGCAAGTGAAATCAAGGCTGCAGCATCCTAAATTAACAAAAGCGAAGATCGCAAAACGCGGATTTTTTATCCTGTTGGGAGCGGTCATGATGGCGCTCGGGATTGAAGTATTCCTTGTTCCCAATATGATTATGGACGGCGGGATTGTCGGCATCTCGATCATTTTATATAACCTGACAGGCATCAGCATAGGAGCGTTTATCTTTTTCCTGAACATACCGTTCTTCTTTCTCGGTTATAAACAAATCGGAAAGACGTTTGCCATATCCACCCTGGTTGGTATCACCATTTTATCCCTGGCAACGAATTACCTTCACCATGTGGCGGCATTTACTCAAGATGTACTGCTCGCCACCGTGTTCGGCGGGATTGTACTCGGTGCAGGTGTGGGACTGGTCATCCGGTACGGTGGTGCCCTTGATGGAAGTGAAATACTTGCCATCCTGTTAAATAAAAAGTTCCCATTCTCCGTTGGGGAATTCATTATGCTGTTCAACGTCTTTATTTTTACCTGGGGCGGCTTTGTACTCGGCTGGGATCGTGCCATGTATTCGGTCCTCGCGTATGTCATCGCCTTTAAAACGATTGACATTGTGATCGATGGTTTCGATGAATCGAAATCGGCATGGATCATCAGTGATAAAGATCAAGAAATCGGGGATGCGATATTAGCGCGCCTGGGTCGCGGTGTCACCTATCTGAAGGGCGAAGGCGGCTACTCCGGGGACGACAAGAAAGTGATCTTTTGCATCGTCACACGTCTCGAAGAAGCCAAATTGAAGTCGATCGTCGAAGAATTGGATCCCGCAGCCTTCCTTGCCGTGGCGGACATCAATGAGGTTCGCGGAGGGAGATTTAAGAAGAGGGACATTCACTAAGTGCGGGACGAGGAGTCAGGTCCCCCGGTTCACTCAAACGAATTACATAAAAACCGGACAGTGGCCAACGCCTCTGATCGGTTTTTTTATGACGTTTATTCAATTACGCACGGAACTTCAGCACCAATCAACGCCGCCCCATGAGGATTGCAGCTTCCGCAACAGGACAATTTGCCCGAGATGATACGTATCGTGCAACATGATCTGGCTGAGTAAACGCTCAATTGAGTACCTGTCAGCTGCATAAGGAGCTTTTAACTTTTCATCGTCTAGGTCTGCAATCACCGTTTTTAATGTATTCATGACTTCATTAAGGCGCTCCACTGTCTGGACCCACCCCATTTCGTCTTCCGGGTCCCCTGGATTTCCGAAGGTTTCTTCATTGTCTTCTGCCTTAAGGGGATTCTCTGTGCCCTTAATTCGATGGATTACGTCTTCATTCCAAAATATCAAGTGGTTGACAATCTGCCAAACCGAATTACTGTTTCCCGAACTTGTCCATGCCGCCTCAGCAGTGGTGCACCCATGAAGCGCCTGGTCCATGGATGCAAACCAATCATTCTCATGGAAGTGCATGTCGAGTTGGTCTATAAACATATTGGTTACACCTTGCATACAACCCATCTCCTCACTATTTGGTGTAATCTTTCAAAGCTAATTGACAAGAAATAATCTGACTAACATTAACTCCCTTCTCACATTTCATTCATACATCCTTTGACAAGTATTGAGTTTCATAATTGTATATTTCGGTATCTTTTTAGAAAATCCTTGTTAAGCTAATCTTCCTCGTTTATTTATTGGGGCTATTTTTGTATGTTTTATAGAGTTATTCTATTAAAAAAGCTTTTCTCCCAACGTTCGTTGTACTTTATGAAAATTCTTTTTCAATAACACAGGCGTTGCACTTGCAGAGTCAGGAAGCGCAAAGGATGGTTCTATTATTGTGAAACCGATCCTGAGCTTCTTTTCGTTTGGTATGAGTGGCGTCCGGCTACTACTTTAAGAAAGTATATAAGGTTGGTAAACTAGTTCAGAGGGGGGATGAAATGAGTAAAAAATGGCTTGCCGCGTTATCTGCAATCGCTCTTATTCTTGTTGGAAGTGTTGTGATTTTCATCAATAAACCAGATGAAGCTGATTTTGTCCGGTGGCTAACGGATACCTATGAAGTCGACTGTATGGATGATCAGTGCTATACATTGAAGCTGAGTAGCGAAGGCGGGGAGGCTTCAGCCAGCAGTACATATTGGAATGCAGATGGATATTATGATTCCTCGACGGGTTTTTTGAATATGGGGATGCAGACGAAGCGGCTTTACAGGAACAGGGATAACCCCGATCAATTTTTTTCAATTGAGGCAGAAGGCTTTTGGGGGAGTTTTAAAGAGATTAAATTTGTACGGAATGGGGTTCAGGTTTCGAGAAGAGACTGAATGGAGTATGAGCCCTAAAATTCACTTGTCTATAACTGGAAACCTCTATATAATAAAAGAGAATCTTAAACATAAAGGAGGGAAACTCATGCAATCGTTCACTGTGGACATCAGGGCCAGGAAGAAATATCTTGTTTTCATGATGTCTATTTTTGGATTTTCGGCTGCCAACGGGACAGGTCTGTCCATTTTTAGCTGAATATTCATGAACGATGTATGATTTCCTGAAAATAGAGAAAGCCGCAGGGGATGATGCCCTGCGGCTTTTTTTTGACTTTTTGTTTAAGAGAGGACGACAATCGATGTTTAAGACAAAAAACAATATCTATTTGCTATATTTTTATCTATTTTTTGCACAGTTATTTTTTGACCGCGCGTTGTGGGTCATTTATTTAGGCGATAAGGGCATGACATTCGGTGAGATCGGACTGCTTGAGGCTTTGCTGCATCTTGCCATCGTATTATTTGAGGTACCGACCGGAATGATCGCCGATTTGTACGGGAGGAAGGTCAGCCTGGTGATCGGGAATCTGTTCAGCCTCCTGTATGCACTGCTGATGCTGATCAGCGGAACATTTACCGTGTTCACACTCGCGTTTCTGTCGATGGGGCTGATGGTCACCTTCCATTCGGGGGCTGAGCAGGCATTTGCGTATGATACATTGAAAAATCAAAATCGTGAAAAAGACTATACGAGGGTCATCGGGAGCATGACGGCCATTTCGTTATTATCGCTCAGTCTGGCTAAATTCCTCGGCGGCTTCATGGCCGAAGTCAGCTGGGAATGGGTATACGTCTCGACGATCGTCACCCATGTCCTTGCCGTGATTCCGCTGCTGTTCATGAAGGAACCAGAACGTGAGAAGACGGAAGACATCGGCGGGCGCTGGTATAACCAGTGGGTCCATCAATTCAAACTTGGTGTGAGGGTCTGGAAAAACAACCCTGTCATCCACCAGCCGGTCGTGCTGTTCATCCTGGCGAGCGCGGTGATGGTGATCATCGTGTTTTACGGTCAGGAATACTTCATTCAATTGGGTTATTCTTCGATTGTGGTCGGGGCCATTTTCACGATTGAAGGACTCCTAGGTGTCGTGATGGCGAAGATTGCATACAAGGTGGAGGAACGGTTTAAGTTTTTCAATATTCTTTATTACGGATTGGGACTTTTCCTCTTGTTCTTCATCCTGTTCATCTTTGCCACTGACTGGGCGATCCTGTTGTCCTTCCTGTTCCTGGCGCAACTGTTGAGCCTTTTCGAACCGATCTTCAGCTCATTTGTGCAGCGATTCCTGGAAAGCAACGTCAGGTCGACGTTCCTTTCGCTGATCGGGTTGATGGAGAGTTTCGTAATCATGATCAGCTTTCCGCTGTTCGGATATGCGATTGAGCGGAGCGGGTTTACAGATGGATTTGCGGGCTTGCTGGTGATCTTTTTTGTGATGGCCGGCGGGTATTTGGTTGTTGGACGGATGAGGGCGCGGAGGAAGATGTGATGTGCCTTTAAGATATAGCTGCCTTCACTTTTGGAAGTGGGAGGCAGCTTTTTTCTGTATCGAGACTGCTGCCATTTCGTCCGGCTATGGTAAAATGAGAATATACGTTCGTGTGAAATTAGGGGGATCTGGTGAACATGTTGAAGACGGAAGAAGATATACTCGCGTTAATTAGACGCGATGATGAGATGATGGAGATTTTGGAGGCTGCGAGCACATTGGATCTGCCGGACTGGTGGATATGTGCAGGGTTCGTCCGGTCGAAAATATGGGATACGCTGCACGGGTTCGATGAGCGGACGAAGACTCCGGATGTCGATGTGATTTTTTTTGATGATACAAGATTGGATGAGGCTGTTGAAAAGGAATGGGAGGATAAGTTGAGAAGCATATTGCCCTGCATCCCTTGGTCTGTTAAAAATGAAGCAAGGATGCATGTCATTAATAACATTCCACCCTACACTTCTTCAGAAGATGCCATTTCCAAATTTCCTGAAACGGCCACGGCCCTTGGGGTGAAGCTGGACAAGGAAAGTCAGCTGGTTCTAACCGCACCTTGGGGGATAGAGGATGTGCTGAATCTGGAGTTAAAACCAACGGCTTATTTTATGGAAACGAAAGAGCGTGCTGCGATTTATGAAGAGCGGATCAGACAGAAGAATTGGAAGGGGATATGGGATAGGATTCGGGTACATCATACAGGGGATCTGGTTGATTAAGATAGGTAATGTATTGCAGGGTGTCGTTCATGGCCGGGTCCGTTTTTCGTTCATATCTTGACGAATTTGATCATAAGCCGGGTATTTCGATAATATCCGTGGGTGAATGATAATAAAGAAAAGCGACAATCATCATTTCGATAATAAAATTGTTATTTTCTCTACGACCCCCTAATTCCTTTGGACATATTTGTACCGAAAAAAGTACACTAGAAACATAAATATGTCAGGAATTAGGGAGGGATATTTTC
>NZ_JBBYAF010000054.1:0-25040 GCF_038405515.1 Rossellomorea oryzaecorticis
GGCTAGCCCCTCGAGGTCATAAGCTAAATGTGCCAAGAAGGCAAAAAACGCCTTCCCGGCCCATTCATCTTATGCTTGTCGGGGCTGAGCGAGCCGACTCCGCTTTTCTTGCCACAGGCGGAACGCCGAGGAGGCTCGACTTCCTCCTCGCGGAAAGCAAGTGCCTGAAGCGAAAAGGAACGGGCTTTGTCATTTCTATGCACCCTATTTTAAGCCCTAATAAACGGAGAGAGAAACTCAAAGGATGGCTCCTATGGAAAAAGTATCTCCTCATGAAATAAAGAAAATGTCCCACACTAAATAAGAACGGTAAGACATGTTGTACCGTTCAGGCGTGTTTCTTCTAGGGCAGGTATATTTTTTACTCTGATTGGACATGATGGTAGGGAATAATCACCAGTTTTGCTGGTGCAATAGAGGTGACCTTACGATGAAATGCCCAAACTGCCAGAGTAAAGATATAGGGAAGATCGGGATCAACCAATATTATTGTTGGGGATGCTTCATTGAACTTTCCTTGTCAAAAGGAGTCATTCATACTCATCAGGTAGAAGAAGATGGATCATTAAGCTCTTTAGACGACTTGTTCGATGAGGAAGACCGCCAATTAATCTAGGAAGAGGTGTCTTTCTTGAACAGAACATTTGCATCGATTGTTGGTTTTGGAGCGGGAATCGCTGCGTCGATCTATTCTCAGCGATCAAATATGATGAACCGAAAACAAATGAAAAGATTTCGTAAACAAATGAAGAAAATGTTTTAAGACGAATTATGACTGACTCTCCATCAAGGGGGAGTCAGTTTTTTTATTTATTGTATAAAAACCTGCCCTGATTTCTAACAATAAACAATAAGAAGGAGTGGTGCAGGTGGAAACAAGAAAATATGCCAAATGGCTCTACAGGCTTTCTATAGCACTTGTATGTGCCCTGTTCCTGTATATACTCTTTTTACTGAGGCCAGTCTGGCATCCCGTTCTGGAGGTTGTGATTCTGTCACTTCTTCCATTCATCATTGGAGGCTTCATCGCTTATTTGCTTCACCCACTCGTGGAGAAGCTTCATGGGGCTGGCATACATCGCGGAATTGCCATCATGCTCATTTATATACTTTTTTTCGGCGGGTTGGGATACGGACTTTATAAAGGAACCCCCGTCATCATCCATCAGTTGAGAGACTTATCGGAAAATGCTCCGATATTCACCTCACATTATCAGAAGTGGCTTCATTATATTCAAAGTGAAACATCTAATTGGCCGGATGGCATACAGACACAATTGGAGGAGAGAATCGAAGGAATCGAGGACTGGCTGACCGGCGTTGTTGCTGCAGCACTCGCGATCGTACTGAAATTGATGAACAGTCTCTTGATTATTGCAATTGTTCCTTTTGTATCATTCTACTTATTAAAGGATATAACAAAAGTAAAGAAATTCTTTTGGGAACTGACACCGCGGAGATGGAGGCAAAGTGCGCTGAGATTTTCTCAGGATGTGGACGAGTCACTCGGGGGCTATATCCGCGGCCAGCTTCTGGTCTGCTTGATCATCGGAGGCCTATCTGCAGCCGTGTTATGGTTCCTGGGTATGAAGTATCCACTAATACTTGGTGTCATCATGGGGGTCACCAACGTCATCCCTTATTTTGGGCCGGTCATCGGGGCTGTTCCTGCAGTGATTGTAGCAAGCACCATTTCATTGAACATGATCCTATATGTCGTCATATTGGTGGTGGTATTGCAATTTCTGGAAGGTAATATATTGTCTCCCATGATTGTAGGGAAGAGCCTTCATATGCATCCTTTGTTTATTATGGGGGCCCTTATTATCGGAGGGGAAATAGGAGGAGTCATCGGGTTGATTGTGGCCGTTCCTGTCCTCGCAGTAATCAAGGTGGCTTTTTTACACGGGAAAACACATTTTCTTAATTCGAAAAACTGAGAAGATAACATTGACAAAAGGTTTGAATATTTCTATAATCCAACATATACAATAAAGTTTACAAGATGAAAATGATGAAGGATCCAGTAGGTTGTAGCCCATCTGAGTGCATGTGCACATAAGAGAGGAATTTCCCCGGCTGAAAGAAATTCCAGATGAAGGATGACCGAATGCTAATCCAGAGTGCAGGTAAACCCTGCCGTTGAACCGCGTTAAGGTGTGTGAGGGGTGAGTATAGGGTTTTCTATATTCACAACCAGGGTGGTACCGCGAGCCAGCTCTCGTCCCTGTTTTGGGATGAGGGCTTTTTTGTATTCTTTTTTAAGTACATACATCTATAAGGAGGAAGTTCAAATGAACAAATTAACCGGCGCCCAAATCCGCCAAATGTTTTTAGATTTCTTTAAGGAAAAAGGTCACAGTGTAGAACCGAGCGCACCTTTGGTGCCTCATGAAGACCCCTCATTGCTATGGATCAACAGCGGGGTGGCAACATTAAAGAAGTATTTTGACGGACGTGTGATTCCCCAGAATCCGAGAATCGTAAATGCACAGAAATCTATCCGTACAAATGATATTGAAAACGTAGGTAAAACGGCACGCCACCATACGTTCTTTGAAATGCTTGGAAACTTTTCAATCGGTGACTATTTCAAAGTGGAATCGATTGAATGGGCTTGGGAATTCCTGACCGATAAAAAGTGGATCGGATTTGATCCCGAGAAATTATCCGTCACCATTCACCCCGAGGATGAGGAAGCGTTTGAAATCTGGAACAAAAAAGTCGGGGTCCCTGCTGAGAGAATCATCCGTATCGAAGGTAACTACTGGGATATCGGGGAAGGCCCAAGCGGACCTAACACTGAAATCTTCTACGACCGCGGTCCCGAATACGGCGATGACCCGAAAGATCCCGAACTATATCCAGGCGGCGAAAATGACCGCTATCTTGAAGTCTGGAACCTTGTGTTCTCCCAGTTCAACCATAATCCTGATGGAACATACACACCGCTTCCAAAGAAGAACATTGATACAGGAATGGGACTTGAAAGAATGGCATGCGTGGTGCAAGAAGTCCCTACCAACTTCGATACCGATTTGTTTATGCCAATCATGAAAGCCGTTGAAAAGATTTCTGGAAGCACCTATGGCAAAAATGAAGAAACCGATGTGGCATTCAAAGTAATTGCGGACCATATCCGTACAGTTGGGTTTGCAATCGGGGATGGAGCACTTCCATCAAATGAAGGACGTGGATATGTTCTAAGACGCCTGCTCCGCCGTGCCGTACGTTTCGCCAAGCAAATCGAAATCAACCGTCCTTTCATGTACGAATTGATCCCGGTCGTTTCTGAGATCATGGTTGATTTCTACCCGGAAGTAAAAGAAAAGGCTGAATTCATCCAAAAAGTAGTGAAAAATGAAGAAGAACGTTTTCATGAAACGTTAAATGATGGATTATCAATTCTTTCTTCCATTGTAGAAAGAGAGAAGAGGGCAGGCAGAGGTACGATTCCTGGGGAAGATGTATTCAGACTTTATGACACATACGGTTTCCCGGTGGAATTGACGGAAGAATACGCTGAAGAAGAAGGACTTTCAGTCGATCATGCAGGCTTTGAAAAAGAAATGGCAGGCCAGCGTGAGAGAGCGCGTGCTGCCCGCCAGGATGTTGGAAGCATGCAGGTACAGGGAGGCATACTGAGTGATATCACAACTGAAAGCAAGTTTGTCGGTTATGACAACCTGGAAACGAATGCGACTGTAATCGAGGTCCTCGTGGATAAGGAACGCCAGCCGAAAGTGGATAAAGGTCAGGAATTCCAGTTCATCCTCGATCAAACACCTTTCTATGCAGAAAGCGGCGGACAAATCGGTGACAAAGGATACCTTGAAAGCGATGGTGTAAAAGTCTATGTGACCAACGTCAAGAAAGCACCGAACGGACAGAACCTTCATACCGGTATCGTCGAAGAAGGCACGCTGGAAAGTAATTATAAAGTAATGGCAAAAGTTTCCCGTGATTCAAGGAAGAAAGTGGAGAAGAACCATACAGCTACTCACCTTCTGCACCAGGCGCTGAAGGATGTCCTCGGTGAACACGTCAACCAGGCAGGTTCTTTAGTCGAGCCTGACCGTCTGCGCTTTGACTTCTCTCACTTCGGGTCTGTAACGGAAGAAGAAATGGAGAAAATCGAAAGCATTGTGAATGAGCAAGTGTGGAAAGCCATTTCGGTAAATACAGATTTAAAATCCCTTGCTGAAGCAAAAGAGATGGGTGCGATGGCATTGTTTGGGGAAAAATATGGTGAAGTCGTCCGGGTAGTTTCAATAGGCGATTACAGTCTCGAACTTTGCGGAGGCTGCCATGTTTCAAATACATCCGAAATCGGATTGTTTAAAATTGTATCAGAAAGCGGCATCGGTGCAGGTACGCGCAGAATTGAAGCAGTCTCAGGGGAAAGTGCATACAACCTTCTGAATGAACAAGTATCACTTCTGAAAGAAGCAGCAAATAAACTGAAGGCGAATCCTAAAGACATCGTGAACCGGGTAGACGGCTTGATGCAGGAAATGAAAGAACTGCAAAGAGAAAATGAATCATTGGCGGCGAAGTTGTCTAACATAGAAGCAGGAAGCTTAACCGATCAGGTGAAAGTAATAGATGGAATCAATGTACTTTCAGCTAAAGTCGGAGCGGGAGACAGCAACGCATTGCGGACGATGATGGATGATCTTAAACAGAAGCTCGGATCAGCTGTCATTGTACTGGGTACTGCAGGCGATGGCAAAGTGAACGTGATTGCCGGAGTGACCAAGGATTTAGTGGATAAAGGCTATCATGCAGGAAAGCTTGTAAAAGAAGTTGCATCCCGCTGCGGCGGCGGTGGCGGCGGACGTCCTGATATGGCCCAAGCCGGAGGAAAGAATCCAGAGAAATTAGAGGAAGCACTGCAATTTGTAGAAGAATGGGTCAAATCCGTTTAACTCTGCGTTAAAGTGGTGTACAATGTAGGTAACGATTAACAATTCGTTTGTTGAAGAGACAAGCCTGAAGAGAGGTGCTAAAAATGAGTTCTTTTGACAAAACGATGCGATTTGATTTTTCTGATGAGCCATTTGAACATGACGTTAAGGAAGTACTGCTTCAAGTTCATGATGCGCTTCAGGAAAAAGGGTATAACCCGATTAATCAAATTGTTGGGTACTTATTATCTGGGGATCCTGCTTATATTCCAAGACATCAGGACGCCAGAAATATCATCCGTCGTTTGGAACGGGATGAAATCATCGAAGAATTAGTCAAATCGTATTTGAAACAGCATAAAGAGGGATAATGAATGCGAGTAATGGGACTGGACGTTGGCTCTAAAACTGTAGGTGTTGCAATAAGCGACGCCCTTGGCTGGACAGCACAGGGAATCGAAACAGTAAGAATCAATGAAGAAGAAGGCGAATTCCGTATTGACCGCTTAAAGGCATTAGCCGAGGAATACGAAGTGGATACGATTATTGTCGGATTGCCTAAAAACATGAACAATACGATCGGGCCGCGCGGGGAAGCTTCAAAGGCTTACGGTGATTTGGTTCAACGTGAGTTATCCATACCGGTTAAATACTGGGATGAACGCTTAAGTACAATGGCTGCAGAGAGAGTACTCCTCGAAGCGGACGTCAGCAGAAAGAAACGCAAAAAAGTAATTGATAAAATGGCTGCAGTGATGATTCTTCAGGGATATCTTGACAGTCAAAAATAATGAGGTGAATGATTAATGGAACACGGAGAAAAACAAATTACAGTAGTAGACGAACAAGGAAATGAACAGCTATGTGAAGTCCTCTTCACATTTGAATCAGATAAATTCAATAAGTCATATGTTCTGTACTATCCGCTTGGAGCAGATGAGAATGACGAAGAAGAAATCGAAATCCACGCTTCAGCATTCCAGCCGGGCGACGAAGGCCAAGAAGGCGAATTAAAGCCGATTGAAACAGAAGAAGAGTGGGACATGATTGAAGAAATGCTGAATACTTTCCTGGATGAAGAAGAAGAAGGCGAATAAATTTCATTGAGGATTTTATAAGACAGGGACCGGCAAAGGGATAATTTTTATTCCTTTTTGCCGGTCCCTGTTTCACTTTGTGCAAAATATTGTATAATAGGGAGGATGATGTCGAAATTTATGACGGATATCAAGCTTTTTTGCTCGAAAAGGGGAATAAAGAGATGGAAGATAAAAACAATATAAAAGAAACACTTATGAAAAAACTCTTGGAAAGACAGGAAGAGGCGAAAGTCATTCGTAAAATCGTCGGACTTATCATTTTATCACTTATTATTGTCATCGGGGGGACTGCAGTCGGCGGATACCTATATGTTAAGTCTGCACTGAAGCCCGTGGATCCGGAAAATACCAAACCGGTTAAGGTGGAGATACCGATAGGATCAGGAGTCACTTCCATTGGTAACATCCTTGAAGAAAACGGTATTGTGAAAAATGCAACCATTTTTAAATACTATGTGAAGTTCAATAATGAATCCGGATTTCAGGCCGGATCTTATGATTTGACACCTTCGATGACGTTGAGTGAAATTGTCAATAGTCTGAAAACAGGCAAGGTAATGAGAAAGGCAGAATTTAAAATTACCATACCAGAAGGGCTTCAACTCGATAAAATTGCAGAAATTATCGCAGATAAGTCACCATATAAAAAAGATGAAATCGAAAAGAAACTGAATGACAAGAAATGGCTCGGGCAATTAAAAAAGGAATATCCGAACTTGATCACAGACGAAATATTAAATGAAGATATTAAGAAACCGCTGGAAGGCTATCTTTACCCGGTCACATATTCTTTCTATGAGAAGAAACCTTCACTGGAAGAAATACTTACGAAAATGATTGGTCAAACCGATGAGGTGCTGGCCCAATACAAAAGCACTATGGCTGATAAAGAGTTCACAGCACACAAATTATTGACAATGGCTTCACTGATTGAAGAAGAAGCAACAGAAAAAGCTGATAGGGGCAAGATCTCCAGTGTTTTCTATAACCGCATCGAGGAAGGTATGCCCCTTCAAACCGACCCCACCGTTCTATATGCACTGGGAGAGCATAAATCCCGTACAGTATACAAGGACTTAGAAGTGGACTCGCCTTATAACACATATAAAGTGGCTGGCCTTCCGCCGGGTCCCATCGCAAATGCAGGACTTTCATCTATAGAAGCGGCCCTTCAGCCGGAAGACACGAATTATTATTATTTCCTCGCTTCCTCCAACGGATCTGTCTATTATTCAGAAACGCTTGAGGAACATAATGAAAAGAAAGCCAAATATATCACAAATAAATCCGAATAATTCATCCTGTGAAGGCAGGCTTTGAAACCACTGCAACGGCAAGAGAAGAGGAAAGAAACATTCGCTTTCCTCTTCTCTTTGTGTTAAAATAGTACAAGTTATTTTTCATAAATGTGCGTTATATTTGCGATAGGTGTAATGAAGTAGAAAGCTCTAAGCAGCTTTCTTCTTTTCATGTTCTGACGCAACTATAAGGCAGTTCATGGGTGAGGATCGTGAAAAGATATGATGAACGAACAGGTTATTAACTATATAGAATCAATTACAAAAAAACGTTCTCCGCTTCTGACAGAAATGGAACAGTATGCACAAGAGCATAATGTGCCGATCATGGAACTGGTGGGGATCGAAGCCCTTTTAGGCATTCTGTCCATTCAACAGCCATCCCGTATTCTCGAAATCGGGACGGCAATCGGGTATTCAGCTCTCAGAATGGCGGAAACCCTTCCAGAATCGGAAATTACGACGATTGAACGGGACGAAGAGAGGTACGGGGCTGCACAGGCGTTTTTGACACGTTCCGAAAGTGGCAGCCGGATCCATACTCTTTTGGGAGATGCTCTCGAACTTCAGGAAGAAGTAGAGAAACATGGCCCGTACGATGCCATTTTCATTGATGCGGCAAAAGGCCAATACCAGAAATTCTTCGATCTTTATGCATCGATGCTTTCAGAAAACGGTGTCGTCTATTCAGACAATGTATTATTTAAGGGCCTTGTCGCCGAAGAGGAAATCGAACAAAAGAGGATAAGGAACATGGTAAAGAAACTGCAGAAGTATAACTGTTGGCTGATGAATCACGAAGAATACGAAACATCCATCCTGCCAGTAGGGGATGGAATTGCCATTAGTAAAAAAAGAGGTGAACGAAAGTGAAAAAGCCGGAGCTGTTGGTGACCCCGACATCCCTTTCAGATATTGAACCTTTAGCCCAAGCCGGAGCCGATGCATTTATCATCGGTGAGCAGAAATTTGGATTGCGCCTTGCCGGGGAATTTTCACAAGAAGAAATAAAGAAGGCCATCACGACTGCCCATGTCTATGGTAAAAAAGTGTATGTCGCGATGAATGCAATTTTTCATAATGATAAAATCGGTGATCTGGAAGAGTATATTTCTTTCCTGAAAGATGCTGAAGCAGATGCGATTGTTTTCGGTGATCCCGCTGTATTGATGGCTGCAAGAAGCGCAGCACCCGATATGAAGCTTCACTGGAACACAGAAACGACTGCAACAAATTGGTATACATGCAATTACTGGGGCAGAAAAGGTGCGAAGCGAGCCGTCCTTGCACGTGAATTAAGCATGGATGCCATTGTGGAAATCAAGGAAAATGCAGAAGTGGAAGTCGAGGTCCAGGTGCATGGCATGACATGTATGTTCCAATCGAAACGCTCCTTACTCGGTAACTACTTTGAATATCAAGGAAAAGTAATGGAAGTGGAAAACCGAAAGCAGCAGAAAAATATGTTCCTGCATGACAAGGAACGTCATAATAAATATCCGATTTTTGAAGATGAAAACGGAACCCATATCATGAGCCCGAATGACATGTGCATTATTGATGAACTCGGGGAAATGATTGAAGCGGGAGTCGATTCATTCAAGATTGACGGAGTGTTAAAATCCACTCATTACGTCGTGGAAATCACGAAATTATATCGGAAAGCCATCGATTTATTTTTACAGGAGGAAGACCAGTACGAAGACTCGAAGGATGAGTTGTTAAATGAAGCAAAACGGCTTCAGCCAGAAAACCGCCCGCTGGATACTGGATTTTTCTTTAAGGAAACGGTCTATTAAACGAGCCATGCAGAGCTTGATCTCAACGGCATTTAAAGAGACCCATAAAATCAGTTCAAGAAAGATGAATAGAACGGAGGAGTTACGTTGACCATGGTTGTAAAAGACCCTATCTCTAACGTTGTTGAGGGAAAACGTGTTATTGTGAAGAAGCCTGAATTATTGGCTCCTGCCGGTAACCTTGAAAAATTGAAAATCGCAGTCCACTACGGTGCAGATGCTGTATATATCGGCGGACAGGAATTTGGGCTTCGTTCCAACGCAGGCAATTTCACTTTGGAAGACATGAAAGAAGGCGTGGAGTTCGGCAGGAAGTATGGTGCGAAAATCTACGTAACAACCAATATATATGCTCATAATGAGAACATGGATGGTCTGGAAGAGTACTTAATGGGGCTCCAAGAGGCAGGAATTGCAGGGATCATCGTAGCTGATCCTTTAATTATCGAGACATGCAGACGAGTTGCTCCGAAGGTCGAGGTTCATTTGAGTACACAACAAAGCTTATCCAATTGGAAAGCGGTTCAGTTCTGGAAAGAAGAAGGACTCGATCGAGTCGTTTTGGCCCGTGAAACAAGCGGCGAAGAAATCCGTGAGATGAAGGAAAAAGTGGATATTGAAATTGAGACTTTCATTCATGGTGCAATGTGTATTGCTTATTCCGGCCGCTGTACACTCAGCAATCATATGACGGCACGCGACTCAAACCGGGGCGGCTGCTGTCAATCTTGCCGCTGGGATTATGATCTCTATCAGCTTGAAGATGGCGGGGAACAGGCTCTCTACAGTAATCAAGATGCTCCTTTCGCTATGAGTCCAAAAGACTTGAAGCTAGTTGAATCGATTCCGAGAATGA
Organism: Rossellomorea oryzaecorticis; assembly: GCF_038405515.1. Classification (GTDB taxonomy): domain Bacteria; phylum Bacillota; class Bacilli; order Bacillales; family Bacillaceae_B; genus Rossellomorea; species Rossellomorea oryzaecorticis_A. The sequence goes on from NZ_JBBYAF010000054.1 coordinate 9,961, forward strand.
TTGAGCTTGGCATCGACAGTCTAAAAATAGAGGGACGAATGAAATCGATTCATTATGTGGCTACAGTGGTAAGTGTTTACCGCAAAGTAATCGATGAATACTGTAAAGATCCGGACAATTTCCAGATCAGGAAAGAGTCGCTGGAAGAACTTGAAAAATGTGCAAACCGGGAAGCTGCGCCTGCATTTTTTGAAGGTGTGCCAGGGTTCAAGGAGCAAATGTTCGGTGTTCACAATAAAAAGAATACGAATTTTGAATTTGTCGGACTTGTGCTGGATTATAATGAGGAAACTGGGATCGTCACGCTTCAGCAGCGAAATCATTTCAAGTCTGGCCAGGAAGTGGAATTTTTCGGACCGGAGATATCGAATTTCACACAAGTGATCGGACAGATATGGGATGAAAAAGGGAATGAACTTGACGTGGCTCGTCATCCGCTGCAAATTGTGAAATTCAAAGTTGATCAGAGAGTCTACCCTGACAACATGATGCGAAAGGAGAACACTTAAAAGTTATGAAACATAAACCTGTTGTTATCGGTGTAGCAGGAGGATCCGGATCTGGAAAAACAAGTGTAACAAAAGCCATTTATGAGCAATTCCAGGGACACTCGATCTTAATGCTGCAACAAGATTATTATTATAAAGATCAATCCCATCTCCCTTTTGAAGAGCGGCTGAAAACCAATTATGATCATCCTTTGGCATTTGACAATGATCTGCTCATTGAGCATTTAAACGAACTTCTCAACCATCAGTCCGTAGACAAGCCTGTGTATGATTATAAAATGCATACCCGTTCTGATGAGACTATTTTGGTAGAACCGAAGGATGTCATCATTTTAGAAGGAATTTTAGTATTAGAAGATGAAAGATTGCGCAACTTAATGGATATCAAGCTTTACGTTGATACGGATGCAGATCTCCGCATCATCAGAAGGATGCTCCGTGATATTAAAGAAAGAGGCCGTTCAATCGATTCAGTGATCGATCAATACATCACAGTGGTGCGCCCGATGCATAATCAATTCATCGAACCGACGAAACGATATGCAGATGTAATCATTCCTGAAGGCGGCCATAATCACGTGGCGATCGATTTAATGGTAACAAAAATTCAAACAATTCTTGAACAAAAGTCATTTTTGTAATACGATAACATAGATAAACATATATAGGTTAAATTCCCAACAATGTAATGGTAACGGGGAATGGAGGAGAAGAGTCTTTCCCTTCATTCCCTGCCTTTACATTTTAATGCATCATGAAGTACTACATAAAGAGCTTGGGAAGCTCTAAGACAGTTAAGGAGTGAAGAGGGTCATGAGTACAGAAAAAGTATTCCCTATGACAGCAGAGGGTAAAGAAAAATTAGAAAAAGAATTAGAAAACCTTAAAACGGTAAAACGTAAGGAAGTAGTGGAACGCATCAAGATCGCCAGAAGTTTCGGAGACTTATCTGAGAACTCTGAGTACGATGCAGCGAAAGATGAGCAGGCATTCGTCGAAGGCCGTATCTCTACATTGGAAAATATGATTCGCAACGCTAAGATCATCCAGGAAGATGACATGAATTCAGATACAGTTCAATTAGGCAAGAAAGTAACGTTCGTGGAATTGCCGGATGGAGATGAAGAATCCTACACAATCGTTGGAAGTGCAGAAGCAGATCCGTTTGAAGGTAAGATTTCAAATGATTCTCCAATCGCGAAAAGTCTTCTTGGCCATAAAGTCGGTGCAAAAGTAACCGTTCAGACTCCAGGCGGAGAAATGAGCGTGAAGATTGTAGAAGTAAGCTGATCATCATGATGAGGAAGAAACTCTTTTCAGGGTTTCTTTCTTTTTTTATTGCTTGTTTTTATCTTGGCATGGAGGAAGTCCATGCATGGTTAGAACTCCATAAACTCGTCAACAATGTAGACGAGGTGAAGAGGAATGATACGAAAACGGGTCAGGCTGTTAAGCACCTTTCTGCTTATGGGCATCTTGATACTATCCGTGAGATTAATGCAGCTCCAATTATTCCAGACGGAATCGTTCTCGAAGCATAAAATCAATTTGATTGAGGAAAGTGTGGCGCAACGCACGCAGCAGCTCGTCATTGATGAAGGAAGGGGACAGTTCCTCGACAGGAATGGGGAGCCGCTTACGTTTATAGAAAAAAATGTGCTGGTCTTATTTCCTTTTTTAAAGAGAATGGAGTGGCCTGTTGAAAAAGTGGCACGTATTATTCATGTGACCCCTGAAATCATTGAAACAAAACTCGAACATGCAAAAGGTCCGATCGTATTCGGCGGCAAGGAAGCGTATCAGCTTTCCGAAGAACAGATGAATCAGATAAACGCTTTGAAAATACAAGGAGTATTTGCCGTAACGAGGAAATTTAAAAGTGCGAATGTACCTGCTTCCCAGCTCATTGGGATAACGGGTGAAAACGCAGAAGAATTTCATGAACGCTACCCTGATAAAGTAAAGGGAGTACATCAGAAAATCGGAGTAACGGGGATGCAGGAAATCTTTGATGAATGGCTGGTTTCAGAAGAACAGTCAAAGCTTATTTATCATGTGGACGCGATCGGGGGCCCTTTATTCGGGGCAGACGTGAAATATCTCGCTCCTGCCAATCCGTTTTATCCTCTCAATATCAAAACTACGATTGATACAGACATGCAGCAGGCATTAGAAACGGTCGCAGATCAGTACAAAATTGAAAAAGGCGGCTTGCTTCTCTTGGATATCGAAAATAGTCAAATACTCGCCAATGTGTCACGTCCAGCGATTAACACCAGTGATCCATTCAGCGGAGGCGCCGCCAATTATATGCTGAAATCACTGGCGCCGGGTTCCGTTTTTAAAACAGTCGTCGCGGCCGCAGCCATGGATGAAGGGATTGTGGATGAATCCCGCATGTTCAATTGTAATGAAGATATCTACGGTGACCCCGATGACAAACAACATGGTACGATAAATATAAAAACGAGTATCGCAGTCAGCTGTAACAGGACTTTCGCTGATTTAGCGAAAGAACTGCTGGAAAAAGATGACCATTCCCTTGAGGAATATGCAGAAAAACTTGGCCTATTAGGTGAAATCTCATGGAAGGGGAACGTATTTCATTATGAGGATTTTTCACAGCTCCAAGTGAGCGAGGGAAGAATTTTTGTATCAGACGAAGAACGAAAAGATATCAATTATATCGCTCAGACCGGAATAGGGCAGAAGGAAGTCAGGGTCACACCCCTCGGTATCGCCAATATGATGGCGACCATTGCCCGGGGCGGGGAAAAGTATATGGTCAGTGCAGCAACGTCCATCGATTATCAAAACGGGACAAGTATGTTTTCTTTTCCAAAAAAGAAGATGGAAGGAGAGAGGATTTCCCCTTTCACTGCAATGAAGCTGCAGCAGTATTTAAGGGGAGTCGTCAACTCGCCTGAAGGGACCGCACCTCATTTAGACACCGCTCTTTATACGATCGCTGGAAAAACAGGAACGGCCCAAACAGGGAAAGAGCGTGAAGGCAAAGAATTGTACAATAAATGGTTTGCCGGCTATTTTCCATTTGAAGAACCGAAATATGCTTTAGTGGCAGTCAACATGGATGTACAGGAATATGAAGGAGGTATTTACCCGATCTTCAAAGACAGCGTTGACGCTGTTTATAAACTGGAGAATGAGTAAAATCTCCCAATCTCCATTACACGAAAGAAATTGGTTCATGTTTCGCTTTATTCTTTTTACTCTATCATGTTAAAATGTTTAGGATAATAGGAGGGAATCTTATGGCGAAATATAAATCTCGATTAGACCGACGTTCTAAAAGTAAAAGCAATAAAGTATTAAACATAATGATCGCTGTTGTTGTTCTCTTGATTGTTGTTGTAGGTGCCACGATCCTGACCGGTAACGGTTCCGATAAAGAAAATGCATCAACAGAGGTTGAAAACAACGATAAGAATACGTCTGAAAACAGTACGGACAGCGATAGCGATAGTAAACAAAAAGACGATGAAAACTCTGTTTCTATGAAAGAAGATTCAGATTCATCTGAATCAGAGAAAGATAAAGAAAAAGAGAAGCAAGATGAAAAAGAAAAGCAAGATGAAAAAGAGAAAGAGAAAGAAGATGCACCAGAGGAAAAGGAATCTGTTGCACTTGATGACAGTGAGGCTCAGATAGAAGAAAGCAACGAACAGAATGTAAAGAGAACAATCGTGCATCCTAATTGGGAGCCGATCGGGACAGAGCAGTCAGGTGATCATGTGTCTTCATATGAAACGGGCAGTGTCGATTGGCAGGAAAAAGAGAAAGCTCTATCCTACGCAACCGGCATCCCTCAGGATAACATGACAGTATGGTTCATCGAAGGAAATGGCGGCCCTCAAAAATCCATTGGTACCGTAACTGAGAAGGGCGGTTCTACAGCCTATAGAGTTTATCTTCAATGGATGGACGGACAAGGCTGGCAGCCGACAAAGGTTGAAGAACTGATAGAAAACGATAAAGATTAATAAAGAGAAAGCTCCGGCGCAAATGCCCGGAGCTTTTCTTTATTTCTGGTTATTCACCTTGAAATGGACGACAGCTGTATATAATCTTCTTCCATCTTCATCAATTGCTACCTGATGCTGCACGGCACGCACGGCGAGCATGATCGCCTTGTTATGTTCGATTTGTTCTTCTATTTTTTTCTCTAGGGTCTGTAATCGATCAGCTTCAAAAAACTCAACTTTATCTTGAATTAAATCGAATGAAATATTCATTCTGCTTCCTCCTAAATACGAAAAATATCACGTCATTTCAAACTGCTCCATTACCCATTTTAGAGTTCAGTCGGTATTTTTACAAATTTTATTTGTTGAATTTATAAAATGTATATGATACTTTAATAACAGTTTTAAAATTAATTCATAGTATATTGATAGGAATTATAAACTTAATTTAAAACTGAGGTGCTGAGGATGGGAAGAGAGTTCTTGGATTTGTTCGAAGACTGGGCGGATTCTTACGATGATACGGTCGCCGGGAAAGATTCAGAATACAAAGATGTCTTTGATAAATATGAAGAAATACTTGAGGAGGTCGTTTCCCGCTCTAGTGGGACAGTAGTGGAATTCGGTCCAGGGACAGGGAATCTTACAGTTAAACTGTCTGAAGCAGGGCTGCATGTCGTCCCGTTTGAACCTTCTCCGGAGATGAGACTCATCGGACAGCAGAAGCTGGGAGATAAAGTATCGTTTTTAGACGGGGATTTTCTCGAATTCAAACTGGGTGGGAGCGTCGACACGATTGTCAGTACGTATGCTTTTCACCATTTAACAGACGAAGAAAAAGGAAAAGCCTTTGGGATTTATGGAAACTTGCTTGCACAAGGTGGTAAAATAGTATTTGCTGATACGATGTTTGAAACGGAACAGCATTATCATGCCGCCATAGATCAAGCTTCAGATAAAGGCTTTCTGAATCTTGCAGAAGATTTAAAACGGGAATATTATACGACTCTCGAAGTGCTCAAAGGGTTATTGACCTCAGAGGGGTTTTCCGTGGATTTTCGCCAGATGAACAACTTTGTCTGGATCATGGAGGCGACTAAACAATAGAAAGAGGTTTTAATGTGAGAATCGCCATCATTGGAGCAATGGAAGAAGAAGTAGCACTACTGAGAGAAAATATTACAAATCCGGATACCGAAACAATTGCCGGGTGTGAATATACAAGCGGGACGATGAAGGGGAAAGAAGTGATCCTTCTTCGTTCAGGAATAGGAAAAGTAAACGCGGCTATGTCCACAGCCGTATTGTTACAGCACTTCAAGCCGGATGCCATCATCAATACAGGGTCAGCTGGAGGATTCGATCCTTCATTGAATGTAGGTGATGTCGTCATTTCAACAGAAGTGCGCCATCATGATGTTGATGTGACTGCTTTCGGATATGAATACGGCCAGGTTCCTCAATTGCCAGCTGCATTTACAGCAGATGAGAAATTAATGTCAGCAGCAGTGGAGAGTGTCAGGGAACTGGGAGATGCTCAAGTGGTTTCAGGTTTAATTGCAACTGGAGACTCATTCATGAACGATCCTGCACGGGTAGAAGCGATTCGTGATAAGTTCACAGACTTACAGGCCGTTGAAATGGAAGCCGCCGCGATTGCGCAGGTAGCACACCAATTCAATGTCCCGTTTGTGATCATCCGCTCTTTATCCGATATAGCAGGAAAGGAATCAGACGTTTCCTTCGAGCAATACCTGGAAAAAGCAGCCCTGCATTCTGCTAAAATGGTTATGAGCATTGTAGAATCCGTATAAAGTATAGAGATAAAAGCTGACCCAAGCGCCCGTATTCTCTTTCCGTTCTTAGGAAGCCGCAGCAAAACCGCTGTTTCTTCCATGGACTGATTGTAAGGAGATGGTGTGCAAAGGTCAGCTTTTTTCATATTGGAATAAAGGGGGCAGTGAAATGGATGTATATAAAAATGTGCATGAGTTGATAGGCAACACTCCTGTTATAGAACTTACTCATTTTCCATTGAAAAACGGTGTCCGCCTATTTGCCAAACTGGAATTCTTCAATCCCGGCGGAAGTATCAAGGACCGGCTTGGGATCGAATTGCTGAAAGAGGCAGAGGAAACGGGGAAAATCAAACCGGGAGGAGTTTTCATCGAGCCAACCGCGGGGAATACAGGCATCGGATTGGCTTTGGCCGCTGTGAATTCGGGATATAGAGTCATGTTTTGTGTGCCAGAAAAATTCAGCATCGAAAAGCAGGAACTGATGAAAGCACTGGGAGCGGAAATCGTTCATACGCCCACTGAACTGGGGATGAAAGGTGCGATTGCAAAGTCGAAAGAGCTTTCGGAAGAAATCGATAACTCCTATTATCCGGGCCAGTTTGAAAATGAAGCAAACCCTGCTACTTATTATAAAACACTTGGTCCGGAAGTGTGGAAGCAGATGAATGGTCAAATTCATTGTTTTGTCGCAGGGGCCGGAACAGGCGGTACATTTATGGGAACTTCCCGTTACTTGAAAGAAATGAATCGGGATATCAAGGCGGTCATCGTGGAACCCGAAGGATCTATTTTGAATGGAGGAGTTTCGGGACCTCATAAAACCGAAGGAATCGGGATGGAATTCCTGCCGGATTATATGGACACGGGCTACTTTGATGCGATTCATACCGTTACCGATGATGATGCTTTCAGAAGAGTGAAAGAATTGGCATTGGTGGAAGGGTTGCTGGTTGGCAGTTCTTCTGGTGCGGCGTTGCACGCAGCCCTGATTGAAGCAGAGAAGGCTGAGTCCGGAACCAATATCCTGACCATCTTTCCTGACTCGAGCGAACGTTACTTAAGCAAGAAAATTTATGAAGGAGGAATCTGATCATGAAAAAGAAAACACAGCTAATCCACGGAGGAGTCGGTCTCGATCCGCAAACGGGAGCGGTTTCTACACCGATCTATCAAGTAAGCACATATAAACAGGACGAAGTGGGAAAACATAAAGGATTTGAATATTCCCGTTCAGGGAACCCGACCAGACACGCACTTGAAGAACTCATCAAGGATCTGGAAGGTGGAAAGAAAGGATTCGCGTTCGGCTCAGGAATGGCAGCCATTACAGCAGTGATGATGTTGTTTGACAGCGGAGATCATGTCGTTCTGACGGATGATGTATACGGCGGCACTTACAGAGTGATGACGAAGGTATTGAACCGCCTTGGCATTCAATCGACATTTGTGGATTCAAGTGAGATTAAAAAGATAGAACAAGCGATCAAGCCGAATACAAAAGCGGTTTATATTGAAACACCTACAAATCCTTTACTGAAAATAACCGATATCGAAGAAGCGGCAGCACTTGCCAAGAAACATAATCTATTAACGATTGTTGATAATACGTTCAGCACGCCATACTGGCAGAACCCCTTGAACCTTGGGGCTGATATCGTGCTTCATAGTGCCACGAAGTACATCGGAGGACACAGTGACGTGGTGGCGGGGCTTGTTGTCGTCAATACAGAAGAACTGGCAGAAGAGCTGTTCTTTGTTCAGAATTCCACTGGCGGTGTACTTGGACCGCAGGATTCATGGCTCTTGATACGGGGAATCAAAACGCTGGGCCTGAGGATGGAAGAGCATGAAGAGAACACGAAGAAAATAGTGGACTATCTGACTCAGCACCCGAAGGTTTCAAAGGTCTATTATCCAGGCCTGGAAACTCATCCGCATCATGAAGTCGCGAAAAAGCAGGCTGCCGGATTCGGCGGTATGGTATCATTCGATGTGGGAAGTGAAGAAAATGCTGATCGCCTCTTGACGAATACAAAGTATTTCACATTGGCAGAAAGCCTGGGGGCGGTGGAAAGCTTGATATCCGTACCTGCACGCATGACACATGCTTCCATCCCGAGTGACCGCCGCCTCGAATTGGGAATCACCGATGGACTGGTGAGAATTTCCGTCGGACTGGAAGATGCCGAGGATCTTATTGAAGATCTTGAAAGAGCTCTATCACGCTAAGTGGATTCATTGCCTATTGGAAGAACTGGTATCAATTACATGGCAGACTGCCTGCCTGCTTATGTTACCATAGAGTAAGAGATTACTAGTTCAAAAGTAGGTGATTGCTCAATGAAGCAGACTCTAAATAAAAAGAATTTACAGTATAAAATTAATGACTTCAAGCGGTTTGGATTCACTCTTTTAGCGCTTAGTGTGTTTATGTACCTGGGAGTTGTGATCCCTTCTGAAACCGTGACACAGGTAAAGACGATGATCCTTATGTCAGGGACGGTCGTTTTACTTGGACTTTCACTCATCTTCTTCACCAAAGCGATAAAATATAAAAAAGATCTGCAATCTGCGGATGAATAAAAGAGACTGGAACATTATCGTTTTAGTCTAAGTGAAACCCGAATTGTTCTTTAGTTTTACCTTTTTCCAGCGGTTGATTGGAGTGCAAGACGAAGACTCCTGCGGGAAGAGTAGCTTATGTGAGACTTGTCCAGCTACAGGGCTTAGAGGCACATGTCATAAGTCAAATCGACCAAGAAGGCAAAAAACGCCTTCGTGGCCGATTCGCCTTATGCCACCCGCCTCTGAACGAAGCCCCTCCGCTTTTCTTCCCGCAGGAGCGAAAGCGACGAGGAGGCTCACGGGCTACCCGCGGAAAGCGAAGTCTTGCACGGAAATCATTAGTGGTATTTAAAACCTATACTAAATTGTTCTTTTAGTATTATCCAGTCTTATTATTTTACATCCAGGAGTGGCACCCATTCTTCATGAATATAGAACATATGCCGCTTCGGATACGAAGAAAGGGAATTGTATGGTAGAGCATGCTGCATAAATCGAAATTTGTAGAAAATAAAATGTTTACAATTCATGGCGAATTGGATATACTAACCAATGTAAGAAAAAAATCACACTAAAGGAGGTCGAAGAAAATGATCATTGCTACAATGAACTCTGGAACAACAGAATATCGTTTTAACCATTCGACCACTTGTGGGATGACGTTCATTTAATTCTGACTAAAATCTTAAATGAAGCCGCGGGGAGAATGTGCTTTCCTGCGGCTTTTTTGTGCCGCTCGGGAAAGAAATCTCTGTGCGGTTTTTTACTGCCTTAATAAGGCTTTGAAAGGGGTGATAGGTATGACATTGAATCTTTTATTCGTAACGGTGACATTCAAAAAGAAACAAGAATCTTTCGAGGAAGCGGAACACAACTGCAACGTCACAAAGCAATATGAACAAACGAAAACAAAGCAGCATTATCTGTCCAACATTTATTAATGAACAGAGGCAGAAACAATAGGAGAGGAGAATGAAACATGATTTATATTCAGGAGAAAAGACTAAATGCGCTATGGGTAGAGAAGGACACTGCCTAGAAAACATAAAGGCGGGTGGATGAATTGTTTTTAAATATCTTACTATGGACGGCTATCTTTCATAAGAATAAGCAAAGAAATGAAAGATGATCAAAAGGGGCACCTTGCTGAGAGGTGTCTCTTTTTCTTTGCCAGAGATGATCGTGACATCAGCCGGGTACAGGTTCAGCATCAGACACAATTCTGTCATTTATTAGTAAAAAGTTGTTCACGAATGCCCCGGGAATTCCGGCGCAAAAGTGATACATTAATAGTAAGAAGGAAATTGATTCCTGACACTAAAAGGAGTGAATGAGATGTTTTCCATGATTATGGGTCTTGTCTTAACGTCTGTCATTGGTTTGATCATTGCTGCTGAAGTCAGTGTTGAATAGAGAAACAACGCTAGAGAAAAATAACGGGTTCTGTTTTGGAGTACAAAAATGCAATTTACACCCTAATATGCAGTAATAGGTGCAAAGGTCTTAACAACGTGATTAACACAATAAAATGAATCGAAAAAAAGCTCGGATGACAAAAATATCCGGGCTTTTTTTGTATTTGCATCGAAGAATATTCCTCAATTTATCATTGGAGTGAAGAGCACTTATAACCATACTCTTTTCTTATCATCGAACTAACTATTTATGCTGAAAGGGAAATATAAGATATTCCACTAAAGGGCCATTTAATGGAAGAAGACTTTTATAAAAAATTGTATATTTACAGATGGTTTTTGCAGGAAAATGATGACTTATATAGAATATATGTTCCTATGGTTATTAAGGAGGGTGATGGAAATGGATGTCGAGTCTCTTACTATAAATAAGCAAAGTTGGGATGAAGTAGCAGATCGTTTTTTTGGTCGAAATCCCCTTCCCGAATATGGGCCACTGGCACCTAGTGAGGAAGAATTAAATTTATTTGGAGATGTTACAAATTTAAAGGTATTAGAAATTGGTTGTGGTAGTGGGCATTCTTTACAATACATGGACCAAAAGAATGCAGGTGAATTATGGGGATTGGATCTGTCAGGTAAACAGATTGATGCAGCAAAAACATTATTAAAGAATTGCAATTCACCGTTAAAGTTATTTGAATCTCCTATGGAGGATAATCCTGGTTTACCGACTAATTATTTTGACATTGTTTTTTCTATATACGCACTTGGATGGACAACTAATCTAGAAAAAACATTAGCAAATGTTAATAAATATCTAAAGCGAGGTGGGATATTTATCTTTAGTTGGGAACATCCAATTTATAACCGAGTATCTAATATAAATGGTACCCTAACTTTTAATAAATCCTATCATGAGGAAGGTTCTTATTATCATGAAGCTTGGGGTCATCCTGCAATTATGCAACAATTTAGAATGAGTACATATATCAATACATTGATAAACAATGGATTTAAAGTTGAAAGAGTGGTTGAGGATGTTTGTTTGTCCGATGAAGATATCCAAAGGCACTCAAACAGATGGTATTCTTATGAGAAAGCAAAAGTGCTTCCTACAGCTGTTATTATCAAAAGTGTAAAGTTGTAGTTTTTGATATTTTATTAGCAGTGAGATTCTTCATATTTTGTTTCCTTTTCTTCGACCATAGGAGCAGGTTAACAGAATTAGCATTGCTAAAAGCTGACGTAATCCCAAAGGGGATTGCGTCTTTTTGTTCAATTAAGGAACAAGAGCATTGCCGAAGTTCAAAGTTTTTGAAATAATTGGTATTAAGTCAAAAAAGCTTATAAAACATTTAAATATGCAAGAGAGGATGATGACTGATGATTTCAGAACTTGAAAAGTCTGAATATTACAAGTGTAGAGAATTAATATATGAAGAAGGACTCTTAGAAGCAGAAGCCGTAATCGAAGGATCGCATCCTGGTCGCATATTTGTTGATGACATTATTTCTCCTACGGCTGGATTCATTTGGTTGGGGAGTAATAATGGTTTTATCTTTATTGGGAACGAAGAAAATGAGGAATTTAATTTCGAATTATACGATTTTTTTAATACAGTTATCAAACATGATGCCAATAAATTAGGTTTAACAGCTTTTGAAGCGATTGGAAATCATTCGAAATGGAATGATACTTTTAAAAAAGTATTTGGTGAAAATGTGAAAGGTTACAATCAAAGGGTTTATGAATTAAAAAAAACGGATTATAGAAAGCAAAATGAACCTGTTATAGAGCAAGGGTATGAAGTAATAAAAATTACCAAAGACATCATAGAAAACAAAGGTTATGTATCGTTTGAAAACATTGATTTTTTACGTTCGAAAATCTTGGAGTTTTGGAAGTCCTTTGAAAAGTTTTTAGAGTATGGTATTGGGTATATTGTCGTTTATGATAATGAAATTGTAAGCATTTGTTTTTCTGGCGTGGTAGCTGGAAATGTACATGCTATTGATATTGAGACTCTAAAATGTCATCAAGGAAAAAAACTTGGACAAAAAGTTGCTCATTTCTTTGTAAATGAATGTATAGAGAATAATATTACTCCATATTGGGATTGTATGGAGATAAATACAGCTTCTGTTTCTGTTGCGGAAAATGTAGGATTTAAGAATAAATTTAATTATATTTGGTATAGCGTCTCTTTTGAATAAATTTGATCTCTAACTAAGAGGACAATAAATGAACTCCAGCTATTGCCTTAGTTTATAGGAATAACTTAGAATCTCTGAAACGTTCAAGTTCCGAAGTCGTTAAACTATGACAAAGATAGAAAAAAATGTCACCATAAGCAAAAGGGGGAGATATTGTGAAATACGGAGTCTCTGTCACAGATACTTCAGAAGTACAAGAAATCGAAAAAAAGGGATTACAACTGTTAGAAAAGCTGGTTCAATTTTCAAAATCATTAAATGAGATTGCTTCTTTCCAACCACCAAGAGGAATTATATTTCACGATTTAACATCTGCCACCCAACTTTATTCCACAATTCCTTTACCGGCTTATACTTCTAGGGATTTAATTCATATTACACCTTTATTTGAAACGTGGAAAAGTATATATATTTCTACAACAAACGGAGTGGAAGTTGCTAAAAAGTATTATTCAGAACTTGATATGGATGATGTAGCAGTCATAGCAGCTCACGAACTAACACATCACGTCAATTTTTTCCATGCAGATTTTAAAGAACTTGATGAAGAAAATATGTGGTTTGTAGAGGGTCTTTGTTTCTATATCCCACGTAAATTAATTTTATCGGAAGAAAAGTTCAATTCGACTATGTATGTAGAATCCTGCCTAATCAACAAATATAAAGAAAAATATGGTGAATATACGCTTAATATGTTTGGTGAATCAGCAAGTCATAGCGAAGAATTAGAATATTCAGCAGCATTTTATGATTATTGGAGAAGTACATATGTAGTTGATTTACTCATCAAAAATTATTGTAATAATAGTGTTCAAGAACTTATCGATTACTATAAAGAATGGGCTAACAGTAGAAAAGTTAGTACCCTTCAAACTTACTTTGTGAATAAGCTACAAATTTCTAATGAAGATGCTAAAAACTTGTGGCTCTCTTATTAAGCTAGAGGGCTAACTGAAGGTCTGCAAATAAATCCTGCTAGAATGATGCCTTTCCAATTATTTGGAGTATGTTAATTGAATAGTGACGAATCACATATATAATGACAATTTTTTGGAGGAGTTTATGACTGGAAGTGCAGTTGGTCAAAAAGTATATTTAGAAGGTATTGAACTATATTATGAACATATAAAAATTTGTACTGATAATTTTACAATTGTTTTTGAGTCTGGATATGGTTGGGACTTGAATAATTGGAATTCGATTAAAAGCGATGTTTCAAAGTTTGCAAATGTATTCTTGTATGATAGGGACGGTATTGGTAGAAGCGAGAAGAGTAGCCAACCAAAACATAGTATGCAAATTATCAATAATCTGAGAAATTTACTCAACAAAGCAGACGTGAAACCTCCGTATCTCCTCGTAGGGCATTCTTTCGGTGGTGTAAACGTTAGATTATTTGCTAATAAGTATCCAGAAGAGGTTGCAGGAGTAATTCTCTTGGAATCCGTTCACGAAGATCAAAATAAAAAGATGGTTCCATTATTCACAGAGAAAGTGCAAGAAGATTATTTAGGACAGTTTTCAGTAGAAGCTACACTAAGCGAGTTTGAAGAAAGTTTGGAGCAAGTAAGAGGAACAAAACTTGGAGAAATTCCTCTTCTTGTAATTACAGGCGGTACACAGTCCCACCATACAAACCAGTCTATGGCTCAATGGATGATGTTTCAGAAGGAACTTGCCAACCTTTCAACAACAAGTAATCACCTTGTTATTAAGGAGGCTGGACACGCCGTCCACATCGACGAACCTCAATTAGTTATAAATGCTATTAAGGAAATGAAGTCTAAACTATAAATTAGCTTCTTCCATTATAGCGGGCAATAAATGAAGATTGGGCAGCTGATCTTGAGCTTTTGCTTTATTCCGTTATTGGGCAGGCTAGTTGAATATCCACATTTAACCATTTTGTGTTATAATTATTTTGAAAATTCAAATAAGGAGTTGATGTAGTGACCTCTTTTGCAGCATTGCTGTTTTTGTATCCTGTGTTCTTTTTGCTTTTAGGTATTGCCTTAGGGATTTTCTTTAAGACCTCAAAGTTAAATGTGATTTTAATCATTTTTATAGGGTTTTTACTATCTAATTTGGCTTTTTATTATCTTGCAGAAGGCGGATTTGCAGGAATTGAAAGGGATGCAACTGGAAAAGGATTAGCTGTGTTCTCGGGGTTATCCATTTCAGAAATCTTATCTGTCCTAATAACCCCCAGTCTCTACACCATTATGTACGTTGTACTACTATTATTAAGTTTCCTGATTACTAATCTTTTTAAGAAAGGAAGAAACAAAAGCATTAGTATGTAATTTAGTCTTATTCCATTAACGGGGGCTTTAATGGAATAAGTAGTTGATAAAGGTCCAAAAGGTGCTGGGACAAAAGTGTTTTAGCCTAAGTTAAGCCCGAACTGATGATTCAATTTAGTTCGGTTTTTTATTGGCTTTGTTTAAGTGTGCGTATAGTTATTAGCTTGTTCCAGCGGTTGATTGGAGTGCAAGAAGAAGACTCCTGCGGGAAAAGCGAGACAGGTGAGACCCCGCAGGAGCGCATGCGACGAGGAGGCTCACCGGCCGCCCGCGGAAAGCGAAGTCTTGC
>NZ_JBBYAF010000055.1:0-24600 GCF_038405515.1 Rossellomorea oryzaecorticis
GGAGGCGGCTTGCTCAGCCCCGACAAGCATAAGATGAATGGGCCGGGAAGGCGCCTTTTGCCTTCTTGGACCATTTAGCTTATGACCTCGAGGGGGTAGCCGCCAGAGCTGGACAGGTCTCACCTGTCACGCTTCTCCCGCAGGAGTCTTCGTCTTTCACTCCAATCAACTGCTAGAACCCGTTTTAATAAAACACAATAAAGATTAATAATACTTACTCAATAACACTCGGATATATCTTGGATAAAGAAAAAGCTGATGCTGCTATTGGACGCGGCATCAGTTTTCTGACATGATTATTTTGTTTCTGTTTCAACTTGTTTCTGTTCTGTTTTCTTGGCAGTCCTTCTCGATAATAAATATCCACCGGCAGCTAGAAGTATAAGCACACTCCAGAAGATAGCTTTCCACCCTTTGGATTCAGGAAAATGATGATCTAAAATAGCCACTTCAGGGTGTGCCAATGTGAATACCGCTAACTTTACACCGACCCATCCAACAATTAAGAAAGCTGTGGATTCCAGAGTTGGGTATTTCTCCAGCAATTTAACGAACCATGTTGCAGCAAATCGCATGATGACAAGTCCGATGACACCTCCGAGGAACATGACAGTAAATTGTCCGCCGTCAATCCCCCCTATTTGAAACCATCCTGCAGGCTGAAGGGTTACCGCAAGAGCCACTGCAGCTAGCATTGAGTCCACTGCAAATGCAATGTCCGCAAGCTCTACTTTTAACACTGTTGTCCAAAAGCCTGAACCTTTTGCATTGGCTGGTTCTCCTTCCACCGCTCCTGTATCTTTTTTCTTTTTGATAAAATGATGTATAGCAACATAGAAAAGGTAAATCGCACCTATTGCCTGAACCTGCCAAACATCCACTAGGAATGAAATCATGAAAAGAGCGAGAAATCTAAAAACAAATGCGCCTAACAACCCATAAAATAGAGCTTTTTTCCGCTGTTCTACTGGTAAATGCTTCACCATGACTGCCATGACCACCGCGTTATCGGCTGCCAGAATACCTTCCAATCCCACCAGTATAAGCAATACCCATCCATATTCTAATAACATTGATGCATCCATAAAATGAAAGTCCCTCCTGATCTCACAATTAGTTTTCCATTAGGCAAAGATTTTTAAAAAAATAAAAAAGACCTTTGCCTAATAAGGCAAAGGTCTTGCTTAGCATTTATCAAAATGCCAACAAAGCCGATGGAAAGTCCATGAAATGACGACTTTGTTTAGGCCGAAGCCTATAGCTACTCCCCTTTGACAGGTAGAAAACGTATAATTTATACTTTCATTTTACTTCAAAATTAAATGTTCGTAAAGAAATATGCGTTATCGAAACCTCAGTAAAAATGACCTTAGTGCTAAACCGATAAAGACTCCCGGTATGACGCACATCATCGGAAAAAAAATGGGCCCAATGAATTTTCCGAACAAATATACTCTGGGAGAATACATAAGTCCAACAGTGACCAAATATGCCGAGATCACGAACGGCAAGAATGCATACTCCTCTTCTTCTGCTAATGCTATTTTATAAGCATCCCACATAGCAAACATATAAAGACAAGGATAAAACATCAGCCATTGATAGTCGATCACTGATGCAGCTTTAAGTGTTTCCCCCAAAAAACTGTACATGATTGCCTGATTAAAATTGCTTTGGACGTTGATAATGATTTCAAGCAACACAAATAACGTTCCCTTAAACCATAAGCCCACCAATAATTGCGGAAACCCGGGAAGGGCAATACTCCAGAGAATCCCTTCTGTTTTCGTGATGGCTTTCTTCATGAATATCCCCTTATTAAAGGAGAAGTCTTCCGGTATATGAGTGAATGGACTGATATTATTAACATTTTCAGCTGGCTCGTATGTACATTAAGGGAAAGTAACATCTCGAGAATCCTCCTATAGATGTATCTCCGCTTATTTTTACCATTCCTCTCCCAATTATTACGCACTTTCATTTAATATTTAGAAGTGGATCAGGCCGTTGGGTAGATATAATCAAAAAATCACCCTGGTCTACAATTTCCGACCAGGCTGATTTTCCACTAAAACTTATACGTGTATTTTTTTCTTTTTTTCATCCGTCTCGTTTCTTTATCGAAGAAACTATAAACAACCGGTATGACATAAATAGTCAATAAAGTACTGCTGACAAGACCACCGATTACTGCAATGCCCATAGGCTGGTTGATTTCTGTTCCTTCGCCGATCCCAAGAGCCAACGGAAGCAGACCTAGGATAGTGGTAAGGGCTGTCATAAGTATCGGGCGTGTACGATCTTGGACGGCTTCGACGATTGCCTCAAAACTGTTCGGAGCAGTTGTTTTCCGCTGATTGATGTAATCAACGATGACGATTGCGTTATTAACGACTATACCAGCTAATACAATCACGCCGATGATGGCAGATATACTGATTGGTGTTTGGGTAATGGTGAGTGCCAGAGCTACTCCTATTACCATTAATGGAACGGTGAACATGATAACAAATGGATACTTGAATGACTCGAATTGTGCTGCCATCACCAAATATACAAGCACAATTGCAAGTCCTAATGCAAGTGCCATATCATCAATGGAGTCTTCAAGCAGCTCTCTATCTCCACTGAATGAAACCTGGGTTGCATCAGAAAGATTCAGCTTCTCGATTCTTTCATCGACTGCCGAGGAAATTGCTCCAAGGTTGGTAGAGGAGGAATACTGCAAGTCAAATTGGACTGCATGCTGTTGATCAATTCTTTGAATACTGACCGGCCCATCTTCTATGCTGAAGTCTACCACTGAATCAAGTGCAATATACTCTCCTCTTCCGTTTGGAATAAGCAGTTTTTTTAATGCGTCGAGATTCTCTGTGATATTCCGGTCATATTGAACAAAGACACTGAGCACATCCGATTCTTTTGTAACAATTTGAGTAGCCATAACCCCTCTTGTGATGTCTTGAACGGCACTTCCTATTTGTGCGGGAGCAAGACCTTGTTTTAAAGCTTCATCCTTATCAACATTCATTTGTATTTCTTTTACAGTTTCCATCTTGTCTGTACTAAGTGCTGTTACATTTTCCATATCTTTCAGTGAGTCATATAAACGGTCTACAGATTTATCCAAGCGTTCCTGATCGGTGTCACGAACGTTGAACGTCAACGTTTGAGGACTCGTTCCGGAAGTCGACTGCAAATTGAATGAAATTTCAGCTGATTCATTCACGCTTTCTGCTGCTTTTTCAACTTCAGGTTTTATGTCATCCGCAAACTCGAAGATGGAGCGATCCCTTTCTTCAAGAGGTTTCATCTTCACGTAAATTTCAGCAATATTTCCTTTCTCAGAACCCCTGAATGATTCTTCCTGAGTAGTCCCTACAAGGCTTACAAACACATCGACGTCTTTATGCCCCTCTAAATTCTTTTCAATCGCTTTAACAGTTTCATTCGTTTCTTTAATTGAGGAACCGTTTTCCAGCTCGACTCTCATATTGAAGAATCCCTCGTCTGTAGGAGGCAGAAATTGTGTCCCTACAGTCGTCAGCCCATAGCCGCCTGCAGCTAGGGTAATGACCGTTATAAATAAAATAACGAATCTATGGCGCAAAGACCATTTAATGCTTTGAACGAATCGCTTGCGGGTCATTGAACGCCTGCGCCTTGCTTCAAGATTTCCTTTTGGCTTCTTTAAGAGTCTGCTTGCAAGCATCGGGATCACAGTAAGTGCAACGACTAAAGAAGCAAGTAAGCTAAATGATATGGTGAGAGCGAACTCAGTAAATAGCTCCCCTAATAATCCCGATATGAACACAACTGGGAGGAAAACAGCTACTGTTGTTAAAGTTGATGCCGTGATGGCACCCCCCACTTCCTTTGCACCTTCACTTGAAGCAGTCCTTGCGTCTTTCCCCAGAGAAAGATGTCTATAGATATTTTCTATGACCACAATCGCATTATCTACAAGCATCCCGATTCCAAGTGCAAGGGCTCCGAGGGTCATGATATTTAAAGTAAAATCCGCAAAGAACATGAGAACAAAAGTCACAATGACCGAATAAGGAATGGCCACCCCTATTATCAATGGACTTTTTACATTTTTAAGGAATAAGAACAACACCAGCATGGCAAAGGCTCCGCCAATCAATAATGAATTGGTTATATTACCTATTGCTTCTGAAATATAGTCTCCTTGATCAAATAGGATATTGGCTTTAATTGATTGATATTGTTCCTGTCCCAACAACCGGTCCAATTCCTGTTGAAACGACTTAGATACAGAAGCGGTATTAGCATCGGATTGTTGGAGGACGCTGAATAGTACAGCGGGCTCCTGATTTGCACGCGTTGATGTATTCGTACTTTCCTCCTTCTGTTCCACAGTTGCCACATCTGACAATGTAATGTTTTTCCCTGTTTGCGGGTTCACTCCCACAACGAGCTTCTTTATTTCATCAACATTTTGCAATTGGCTGATGACGCGTGTCGTCAAAGTCTGACCATCTGTATCAATGGTGTCACCTGGAGAAGTAATATTGTTGGCTCGAATCGTATTGACGATATCAGCCTGCTTCAGTCGATTCTTCTTCAATGCCTGCTGATCCAATTCAATGACGACCTCATCATTGAATGAACCTGAAACATTTACATTTGCAACTCCTTCTACCCGAGTGAGTTCCAATTTCAATTTTTCAGAGAGAGCTTTAAGATTGCTCCCGTCCCCCTCTTCTCTTAGTGATACTTGAATGATAGGAAACTGAGCAGGATCAAACTTTAAGAACCTGGGTTCCTGTGCAGCGTCAGGTAAGGGTGATTGATCGATTCGCTGTAGTACATCATTTTCAATTTCATCAATTGAAGTAGTCCATGAAAACTCGAGGAGAATAAAATTGGATCCTTCTCTGGAAGTGGACTGGATATTTTTCATCCCCGGTAAGGTAGATAGGCTTTCTTCCAGAGGCTTCGTCACTTTCTCCACTACCTCTTCCGGACTAGCCCCCGGGTAATTGGTTACCACTACCCCTACTGGAGGATTCAAATCGGGAATGAGTTTTAAAGGTATCCTGAGGAGAGACACTCCCCCTAATATCAAAATTAACAACATCGTCACAATCGTAAAGACAGGACGACGTATCGAAAAATCACTGATTTTCAATTACGCTGCTCCCCTTTCTATGTATGCAAATTCCAGTTAGCTATACTATAAGTCCTTCACAAGTAACGTTCAATCATTAACTATCGCTGTTTTTAAATGTTCACACATTGGTCACCAAATTAATAATTTAAGCCTTTTTGAGAAAACTAAATATATACTTGTAATAAGGAGTAAAAACATGCCAAATTGGGTTCCATTTGCGTGCTTAAGTATCACAAGTGTATTCCTGCTGAGCTATATACTAGTGAAAAAAAAGGAAAAAGCCCCCAAAATCATTCTGTTTTGGCTTTTTATTAGCGGGCTTGCTTATTTATTTGAGTTTGTCATCTTTATCCTGCTGAATAGCTATGAATATTATCCCGAGTTTTTTTCCAGTCATTATAATGACAGCATAGCGGGTTCTATCATTTCGCAAGCTCTTGCAGTACCTGTAGCAATCACATTGATTGTCGTTTTTCATTTAAGGTTCAGATGGATATTCTTTATTATTGGTTTGTTCTTTTTGATTGAAACATTTTTCTTATATTTGGATATTTATGAACATAATTGGTGGAAATCAATTTACACGATCCTTTTTTTAAGTTTGACCGTTATGCTGTCCAAGGTATGGTGGAGATACTTGTATTCAGGGAAATACCACTATATAAATTTTGTGACTCTTTATTTCGCAATAATGACCCTTTCCCAAACGATAGGGTGGATATTATCGTCGTTATTAGGTTTATATGAACTTCCTATTGGACTATTCAGTATAGAAATAAAAGATAACGTCATAGGCAATGGGGTTTATCTATTTTTCACAACCTACCTTTACACCCTTATTATTTACTATAGATATAACGATTTACCATATACCGTCATGACGCTTGTTTTTCTTCTGACGATAGAGATTTTCATGGTTAACCAGGGAATACTCTTTCTTAAAGAACCATACTACATTTTTATATTACCTTCACTGCACATCGCATTTATCCAGGGGGGTAAGTTTGTGTGCCACCGTCATTTCCCTGGCTTCCATCAAACTTCACAAAAAAGACTGCTCCGGCAAGAATAGACATGCAGTTCAAGGTTTCACCTTGTCTATTCGAAGCGGAACAGTCTTTTTTCTTATCTAATTTGCAGACTGATAACCATTTACACTAGTCTGTTAGATCATTTACTGATTAACTGCCGGTTTCATTTCAGTATTATCTCGTTTAATCGTCCATCCAGTAAATCCATAAAGGATCGTAATCAGAGGTGATACAAAGCAAAAGACAGCAAACGGAAGGTATTCCAGGGTAGTTACCCCAAGGACATCCGTGAGAAAAATACCGCACACACTCCAAGGAACTAAAGGGTTTACAACCGTTCCTGCATCTTCAAGCGTTCTGGATAGATTTTTTGGGTGCAGGCCGAGTTTCTTGAATTGAGTCTGAAAAGCTTCCCCTGTCAAAAGAATGGATAAATACTGTTCACCTACCACCACATTTATCCCGATTGCCGAGAGAGCAGCTGTTAAAATGGTCCGTTTGGCAGTACCGATCACACCAGACAGTTTGGAAAGCAAGACAGGAATGATGCCAAGCTTAAATAACAATCCGCCAAGGCTTAATGAAAGAATGACTAAAGAAATCGTAAACATCATACTTTCTACCCCGCCTCTGGTTAAAAGTGAATCGACGGCTTCCACTCCGGTTTTTGAAGTGAATCCCCCGAATAGAATCGTAAAGAGCTCCTTAGCATTCATTGAATAATGAAAGAAGGAAATCCCTATAGAAACCGCTACATTTATAGAAAGAGCAAGTAAGGCAGGAACCTTAAGCGCAATGAGGAGCAATAGGACAAAGACAGGGATAGAGCTGTACCAGTGTATAAGTCCTGATTGAGTCAATCCATCTTGTATTGCTTGCAGCTCTGATAAATCGACGTCCTGTTTGCCCGGTGATAAAATGAGAAAAACAACCAAAGTAATAATGAATGCAGGGACAGTCGTCCAAGCCATGTTGCGAATATGCGTAAACAAATCCACTTTCACAATAGATGAAGCAAGATTTGTGGTGTCTGATAGCGGAGACATCTTATCACCGAAAAATGCACCCGACACGATAGCTCCGGCTGTAACCGCCATGGATAGCCCCATGGCTTCTCCGATTCCGATCAATGCTACACCGATCGTCGCTGCAGTTGTTAACGAGCTGCCGATCATCACTCCGCTTAAGGAAGTCAGCAGAAAAGCAATAGCGTAAAAGTAATAAGGAGAGACAAATTCAAAACCAAAAAACATTAAGGTCGGAATCGTACCGCTAATTAACCAGCTGCTGATAAGCAGCCCGATAAATATGAATAAAAGAACGGCTCCAAGTCCGCCTTGAGCCCCTAAGATCATCCCTTCTTCTATATCTTTAAACTTGCTTTTACGTATCAAACCATACATCATCAGTATGAATATAGAAATGATAATCGGGATATGAGGTACAGCACCTAAACGAATGATACTGATACTGATTGTCGCTAGTATGATGACTAAAATAGAAATAGCTTCTAACAATTTAGGCTTCAGAACAGGTTTGATATTTAACATAATTGATGTCACTTCCTTAAGTGTGGGTTGTATTTGAATCCATAAGATGAGATAGAAGTTTAAATAAAGAATTAAATAAGAAAAAAACCCTTCTATCCCTGGTATAGGGACGAAGAGTTTCTCCGCGGTACCACCCTAATTGGAGTATCAACTCTTCCTCTGATCAAGTGAGGACTGCAAGATTGATTACTCCCGCTTCATAAAGGATTGTCTCTTGTATAAAAGTCCCCTGTAAAAACGAACTTTAATGAACAATGTAATTCAGATCATCTTTGACCTAAGCTTCCACCTTCCGCTTAGTCTCTGGCTGCTGTCTTGAGAGATCCTACTGGTTTGTTCGAGACAAGTAATTATTTATTTCGCACTTAAACGCTTTTAAGCGCTAAAGTAATTATTTATTGATTTCATTTTATCACGTTGTTGGACGATGTCAATAAAATTAATGCAAAAGATCCTGCCAGAGATATTTGGAAATCAAGAAAGTGTGCGAAAAGTGCCTAGTTAAAAGCAGGAACGAAAGGCTTTTGTGCGTTCAGATCAGGCTTGCCTATCAGGTATCCCTGGGCATATTTCACTCCGATCTCTTTACAGAATGTAAGTTCTTCTTTTCTCTCAATTCCTTCTGCCAATACAGAAATCCCCAATCCCCGTGCAGTATGGATCACATCCTTCAGGAAATGCTGCTTGCCAATATTCTTGTCGCACTCTGAAATATATGATCGATCGATTTTCACATAATCCGGTTGAAGCAATGAAAGCATTTCTATCGTTGCAAATCCTGAACCAACATCATCCAGTGCAACTTTCATGCCCTCCCGTTTATAGACATCGAGTACAGACTTCAAGTGGTTTACATCTTCTATTTTTTCCGTTTCCACCACTTCAAACACTAGATCTTCCGGACTCACTCCATATTTCTCTACAATACTGAAAGTATGTTTCAAACAAAATTCAGGATTGTAAATCGTAGAAGGAAGAAAATTGATAAAGCTCTTCACTCCTTTTTCAATGTGAACTGCCCTGCTTTCTATTGCCGTTCTTCTTGCCCGTTGATCAAGCATAGAGTGAAATCCTGTCAATGATGCGGCTATGAACAATTCTCCAGGATTTAAATTCTGTGAAGGGTCAGCACTGCGCAGAAGACTTTCATAGGCAAACAATTCAAAGTTCTCAAGATCTATAATCGGCTGCAAATAGCTTACGAAATCCCCCTTCTGAATCACTTCTATCATTTTCCTGTATTTCATTTTATTAAGGAAATCTTCTATTGAAAGATATTCGCCAGGAACGTCAGAAGCTGAGATGCAGCACTTCCAGCCTTCATCGATTAATTTAGAAGAGCATGATTCAAGGTTTATGTAAAGTGTTTCAAGATTATCATAGGGCAGTACATAGGAGTCAGGACCCATAAACATACATTCTTCAATTGGCTTACGCCTGCATTGTTCATTATATAAAAATAGATTACCGGATGCATAGAAATTCATTGTAATACCACAGTTCGAGCATAAAGTATTCAAAAAACCACCTCAATATCAAAAAATTTATCCTTAATTCATAATAGACCTTTCGTCCCGGGTATTACTAGCGATAAAACTCAAAAAACAAAAAAACCCTTCACAAGTGATGACTTGTAGAGGGTTTAATTCTATTGGAATTACATTAAACTGTATAGCTTTATGTCCGGGTGTTTATCTGAGAACCATCTCATCGCAAAATCATTTTCAAACAAGAAAACCAGATTTTCATGTCGATCTTTGACAAGCATACTGCGTGAACTTGACATCGTCTCTTTCACATCTTCTTCGTTTTCTATCCATCTGGCGATTTTTGAACCGATCGGCTCCATTCTTACGTCGACATTATATTCATTTTTCATTCTATGCTCGAATACTTCGAATTGAAGCTGCCCAACCGCTCCGAGGATGACATCTTCGGTTCGGGTCTTGTAGTATTGAATCGCACCCTCCTGAACGAGCTGCAGGATCCCTTTTTGGAAGTGCTTCTGTTTCATCACGTTTTTAGCCGTTACCCTTACAAATAGTTCAGGTGTAAATTGTGGCAATTTTTCATACTGGAACGATTTCTTACCTTCTGTAAGAGTATCACCGATCTGATACGTACCGGTATCATAAATACCGATTATGTCTCCACTGACGGCTTCATTTACCGTACTCCGATCATCAGCAAGAAATTGAGTGGACTGAGCCAGTTTGATATTTTTCCCGATACGGGGCAGATTTACTGACATCCCTCTTTCAAATTGTCCTGAACAAATTCGCAGAAAGGCAATTCGATCGCGATGAGCCGGATTCATATTCGCTTGAATTTTAAATATAAAGCCTGAGAACTCTTCGCTTACAGGATCTATTTCTCCGATATCCGAATTTCTGGGCTGAGGTGATGGCGCAAACTGTAAATAGGTTTCAAGGAAAGTCTGCACACCAAAATTCGTTAACGCACTTCCGAAAAACACAGGAGACAGTTCCCCATTCGCAATCCGTTCCCTTGAGAATTCATTTCCTGCTTCATTCAGGAGAAGCACATCCTCTAATGTTTGATTGTAAAGATTACTATCCTTCAATGAATGGTCTCCACTAATTTCGCCTTCTTCATCAAGTGGAATGAAGCGATCCTCGTCTTCAACACGGAATTGTTCAATCCGGTTATGAAAACGATCGTAAATCCCAAGGAACTCTTTCCCCATTCCGATCGGCCAGTTCATAGGGTACGATTGAATTCCGAGGACTTCTTCAAGTTCTTCCAATAATTCAAGTGGTTCACGTCCCTGTCGATCCAGCTTATTAATGAAAGTGAAAATCGGAATTCCTCTCATGCGGCAAACTTTAAAAAGCTTTAGAGTCTGCGCTTCAATCCCTTTAGCCGAGTCGATGATCATAACTGCACTATCGACCGCCATCAATGTTCGATACGTATCTTCAGAGAAATCTTGGTGACCTGGTGTATCCAGGATGTTCACTCTGTAGTCAGAGTAATCAAATGCCATTACGGAGGACGTAACAGAGATCCCTCTTTGTTTTTCAATTTCCATCCAGTCCGAAGTTGCAAACTTACCGGACTTCTTTCCTTTAACCGTTCCTGCTGCGCGGATCGCTCCGCCAAACAAAAGCAGCTGCTCCGTTAATGTTGTTTTCCCTGCATCAGGGTGGGATATAATTGCAAAGGTCCTTCGTGACTGAACCTCTTTTTTAAAGTCTTTTTTCATTCATAAATTCCTTTCTCGTCAGTCTTCCCTTCCCATCATATGCTTTGTAATATGATAAATCAATATTTACATTTCTCTCGTCCACTGCAGAATCCTTCTGCTGATCACTTCAGCTTTTTCGTCAGATACTGCCCTTTTCAAGGATCGAATTAAGTTCTTGTGAATATCATCATCTTCATATGTAAATAAATAAGACCATTCGATATCCGGTATCGCGATCAAAATCAGTTCTTCTTTCTTATTTTCATGGATATATACTTTTTGTTCCAAGCCTTCCATAAAATTTTTTCTTATTTTCATTTCTGAATCCCCTTTCATGAAAACGCTGTCGTAGTGCATACTAAACAATAACTTGTCCGTACAACTTTAAAAAAAACGTGTAAATGTAGGTTGTCAGACTTCTGAAAGAATTGTAAAATAAAAAACCGAAAGCATCAAGTTTGTTACTTTACTATTATGAGGTGAAAAGAATGCAATATTTATGGGGTATTATTGGAATTTTAGTCGTCCTGGGAATCGCTTTCCTATTTTCTTCCAATAAAAAGAAAATCAATTTCAGAACGGTCCTTGGCGGCCTAGCGATTCAATTATTATTCGCTTTCCTCGTCCTTAAAACGTCTTGGGGGCAAAACAGCTTAGAATGGCTGACAATGGGAGTCAATCAGATCATAAACTATTCCAACGAAGGAATAGAGTTCCTGTTCGGAGGATTATATTCAGAGAAGTCAAATATCGCATTTGTTTTTGCGTTTAATGTCCTTCCTGTAGTTATTTTCTTCTCGGCATTAATTTCAGTACTTTACTATTTAAAAGTGATGCAGTTCTTCATTAAAATTCTGGGTGGCGGTCTTTCAAAGCTTCTCGGCACTCGAAAAGCCGAGTCCATGTCCGCTGCAGCCAATATTTTTGTGGGACAAACTGAAGCACCACTGGTCGTTCGTCCTTATCTTTCCCGTATGACTGAATCAGAATTGTTCGCAGTCATGACCGGAGGATTGGCATCGGTGGCAGGTTCTGTACTAATCGGTTATTCATTGCTCGGTGTACCGCTTGAATTCCTTCTTGCTGCAAGTTTCATGGCGGCTCCTGCAGGATTGGTCATGGCAAAATTATTTGTTCCGGAAACCGACAATACGCCAGAGCCTGCAGAATTCGATATGGAAGCGGATTCCGAGTCTACAAACGTCATCGATGCGGCAGCTAATGGTGCCAGCGTCGGCCTGACATTAGCGTTGAACATCGGTGCGATGCTGCTTGCATTCATCGCATTGGTTGCACTGATCAACGGAATCCTTGGCGGTATCGGCGGATTTTTCGGCGCTGATAACTTATCAATCGAATTAATTCTTGGTTATCTGTTTGCACCTCTTGCCTTTGCAATCGGTGTTCCTTGGAGTGAAGCTGTAACGGCTGGTAACTTCATCGGTCAAAAGCTTGTCATCAATGAGTTTGTTGCTTACTCTGCTTTTGCACCGCAAATCGGTAACTTGTCTGATAAGACAGTTGCCATCATTTCATTCGCTCTTTGCGGATTTGCCAATATCTCTTCACTGGGAATCTTGCTTGGCGGTCTTGGTAAACTTGCTCCAAATCGCAGAGCAGACATTGCCCGCCTTGGACTCAAAGCAGTCATTGCCGGCGCGCTGGCATCATTACTAAGTGCTGCTATTGCTGGTATGTTCATTTAATACCCAAAACGTATGATTTAAAAGGAGATGGCCCCGGCCTTCTCCTTTTTTATTTGCTATATACCATCCTTTAAATGAATAAAAGGAACCAATGATTAAGTTTGGTTCCTTTCATAAGCATATTTATTTTGCCGTTACATACTTAATTTTGCTTTGCTCAATAGCAATATTTTTATCGCTATGAGGGTATTTTGTGTTTTCGATAATTTGATAATCCTCATGTCCCTTACCTGCAAAAATGATGATATCCCCTGGTTCACTGACTTCAATTGCATGCTTGACGGCTTCTGCACGATCGCCGATCAAAGCATATTTGTCATGTTGCATTCCTTTTTCAAGATCGTTAAGAATGCTGTCGTATTCTTCATAGCGTGGATCATCGGTCGTCAAGATGACGTAATCTGCCAGAGATGCTTTTTCTGCCATTGTCGGCCGCTTAGATTTATCCCGGTTCCCCCCTGTACCAACAAGGAAAATAATTTTATTTTGTTTGAACGGAAGAACTGATTCTATCGCTTTCTCAATCGCGTCCGGTGTATGTGCATAATCGATATAAACAGATAATGGCGCGTCCATCTCAACTTTTTCCATTCTTCCGCTTACCGGGGGCAGTTCACTGATAATCTCAACAAGTTTTTCTACTTCCATGCCGCGAGCGTACAAACAAGCCATTGCAGTAAGGATATTATATACATTGAATTTTCCAAGAAGCTTCATTTCTACATCGAAAGTACCTTCGGGAGAATGCAGGGTAAATGTTGTTTTATCGTTATCATATTGGATATTTTCTGCTTTAAAGTCTGCGTTTGATTCCAGTCCATAACTGATCACCTCATGAGGTGTCATATAATGATAACGATCGAACCATTCTTCGTCTGCATTCAATACAACATATTTAGGCGTTTCAAGATCCTGTCCTAACTGTGAAAATAATAAACCTTTCGCATATCCATAGTGTTCCATAGTTTCATGATAATCCAAGTGATCATGGCTGAGGTTCGTAAATGCAACTACATCAAAATCGATTCCCCATAATCGACCCAGACTCAATCCATGAGAAGAAACCTCTAGAATAAAATTCTGGATATCTCTCTCAACAGCAGTATTCAGCATTTGCTGATTGGTCAGATTATCACAAGTTGTATTCTCACTCGGAAGCAGTTCACCGTCTAAATTGAAACCGATTGTACCTGAAAGTGCTGCTTTCTGATGATCCCTTTTCAGGATCGAGTGAATCAGATTCGTAACTGTCGTTTTTCCATTAGTCCCTGTGACCCCAAAGACATTCAGTTTTTTCGAAGGGTAATCATAATATTTATTCGAAATCTGTGCTAACGCCTTAAATGAATCTTTTACCACAACGAGGGCAGCCTTCTCAAGATCGATATCGAGCTGCTTTTCTGCAATAATCAAACTCGCTCCGCTTTCCACTGCTTTACCTGCAAAATCATGGCCGTCTACCGTGTAGCCCCTGGTACAGACAAATATACTTCCTTCCGTTACTTTTCTTGAATCGACAAATATGTCTTTTACCTGGGGCGGTAATTCCCCATATACAGTTTTTAATTTAATACTTTCTAACAGGTTATATGTATTCATCATTTGTACCCTCACATTAGTTCTTAGTATGATATTGCTTTTATTTTACCTTATCAATCTTACTTTGATAAGAGAAATACCTCCTAAATTACCGAAGATTCTTATCCCCTTCTATAACAGTTCTTCCCGTTCAAGGAAAGGTTAAAACTAAAAAAGCCTTCCACATGCAAATAAAGCCATGAGGAAGACTTGCTCATTTATTATTCTAAGACCATTTTAGACTGTACATAATGCCATAAAAGATTTTCGGTATGAAGAATGGATGATTCATGGGTACGTTCATACGCGTGAGATGCATCGATTCCTGCCCCGATCAGTCCGTGTACGATATCAAAACCTGCCCTGATGGCAGCAGATGCATCGGATCCGTAATAAGGATAAATGTCTACTTTATAGTCTATTCCATTTTCTTCAGCCAATTGAACAAGATGCTTTCGTAAACCGTAATGATATGGACCGCTCGAATCTTTGGCACATATTGAAACCGTGTACTCGTCTGTGGACTGGCCGTCGCCTATGGCACCCATATCCACCGCCAAATATTCAATTGTTTCCGGAGGGATATTCGAATTCCCCCCATAGCCGATTTCTTCATTATTGGAAATCAGGAAATGAGTCGTATATGGGAGCACGATTCCCAGGTCCTTGATTTGCCGTATTAATTGAAGAAGCATCCCTACGCTTGCTTTGTCATCAAGATGACGGGATTTAATGAACCCGCTGTCTGTAATCTCAGCACGCGGATCGAAAGAAACAAAGTCTCCCACTTCAATACCTAGTTCTCTTACTTCTTTTGCATTCCTGACTTTTTCGTCTATACGAACTTCGATGTTTGTTTCATCACGCTTGGCTTCCCCGGCATTTTTGTACACATGCACGGACGTTTGATGCATGAGGATGGTTCCGCTGTATAGTTTGCCGCTGGAAATTTCGATTTGACAATATTCACCTTCCACCGCATTCCACCTGAATCCTCCGATCATCGAAAGCCGAAGACGTCCGTCACTCTTAATTTCTTTGACCATAGCTCCCAGGGCATCCACATGTGCAGTAAGCATGCGGTGGTTTTCTGTATTCTCTCCAGGGATTGTAATGATAAGTGCCCCTTTACGGTTTCTCGTCATTTCAAGGTCCAAATCTGAAAGGTATTCTTCCACGAACGTCATAATTTTTTCTGTGTTACCGGATGGACTTGGAATTTCGACAAGCTCTTTAATTAATTGAATCGTTTTCTTTGCATCTGGATATGTACTCATACTGACTCCCCCTTTTTATTAAAGAATTTTTTAACACCGCTGTTGATTTCCGTGCAAGACTTCGCTTTCCGCGGGTGACCCGTGAGCCTCCTCGGCAAGCCTGCGGGGTCTCACTTGTCCAGCTACAGGGCTTAGAGGCACATGTCATAAGCCAAACCGCCCAAGAAGGCAAAGTGCGCCTTCCAGGCCGATTCGTCTTATGCCACCCGCCTCTGAGCAAAGCCCTTCCACTTTTCTTATTGGCCACTTCTCCCGCAGGAGTCTTCGTCTTGCGCTCCAATAAACAGCTAGATATACCTGTAATTAGCAATAACCATTAACTTATACTATTATATCGTCTTTTCTGACTTTTCTACAAATAAACCTAATCGGTGATGGAATCAATTATTTGTGGACACAATGACTGGAACAGCTAAAAAAACTGGCCTTAGAACATATTTTCACTGAGAAAGACAAACGATATAGGTTAGGATTGGATATTCAAAATGACTGGGAGTGATTCAACATGAATTCTTCAACGCTGGATTCATTACCTCAAGGCAGGAAACATCCCAAGGGCCTGTATCTTTTGTTCTTTACTGAACTTTGGGAAAGGTACAGCTATTATGGGATGAGGGCCCTGTTGGTCCTTTATTTAACCACAGCCTTTGTAAGCGGAGGTCTGGGCGTCGAGCCTGCCCAAGCGTTATCTATATACGGAATTTATACGGGAGCTGTTTATTTTACACCGATTTTTGGCGGTTGGTTAACCGACAGATATATCGGATTACGAAGGGCCATTACGATTGGCGGAATTACAATGGCGTGCGGGGACTTCACCATCTTTCTTACCCATTCCCAGATTGGTCTCTATATCGGCCTGGCATTATTAGTCATTGGTAACGGTTTTTTCAAACCTAATATATCTACCCTTGTAGGAGAACTGTATCCAAGGAATGATAAGCGGAAAGATGCTGCTTTTACCATTTTTTATATGGGGATCAACTTAGGAGCGTTCTTTGCCCCTTTAATTGCAGGATTTCTTGCTGAAGATCTTTTTTTAAGGCCTCTTGCAGATGGTACGATGCACTATGGCTTTAAGTGGGCGTTTTTAGCTTCCTCACTAGGGATGATTATCGGCCAATTGATATTCAGTGTCTTCAGTAAAAGATATTTGGGTATGGTCGGATTAAAACCCAATAAACAATTGGCGGAAGAAAACAACGAAAATCAGAATATGCCATTATCCCCTAAGGATAAGCAGCGTACCAGGGCAATCTTGATTCTTGCCTGTTTCGTGGTATTCTTCTGGGCCGGGTTTGAACAAGCCGGCAGTTCATTTACATTATATACAAAAAACTTTATCGACAGGGAGGTATTTGGCTATACGATTCCAGTAGCCTGGTTTCAGTCTGTCAATCCCTTGTTCATCATTATTCTTGCTCCAATCCTTTCAGGGGTATGGTTAAAACTCTCTCATTCAAAACGTGGAGATTTGAACATGACCACGAAGATGGCCATCGGGATGATCCTTCTGGGATTGGGGTTCATGATTTTAATACCTGCCGTTCTGCAGACAGGGTCTGACGAACAAAACATCGTGACCCGTGCTAACATTATGTTCATCATCTTCACGTATCTATTCCATACATTGGGTGAATTGTTTTTGTCACCGGTAGGTCTTTCTTTGGTCAGTAAGGTTGCTCCTGTAAAAATCGCCTCACTCTTGATGGGGGTCTGGATGGCCGCAATCGGGGTAGCGAGTCTGCTCGCTGGTCAATTGGCATCATTAACAGCTACTTTAGGATATTTGGAGATATTCGCAACTATTGGTGCCACAGCAATCATATTGGGACTGATCCTTCTCGCAATTTCAAAGAAACTCGTTTTAATGATGAAAGAAGAAAATGCAGTCAGGTAAAAGTAAAGCCTGGAGATTTAGAATCTCCAGGTTTTACTATAGGTTCTATAGATATTTCGTTTATTCCAAAAAAAGTGAATGCGAGGATTCTACTCAATTTCTCTCCGCAACACTTCCGTTCAACAGACCCCCGATCAACAAAATAGTAGAAGAAATATAGAACCATACAACAAGTGTGATGACACTGCCGAGCTGACCGTAGAATTGTGTATAGTCATTCAATTTCACGTAAGTCCCGTATACCCAGGAAACTCCCTGCCACCCGAATGTGGCCAGTAGAGCACCTGGAAGTACATGGAGAAAAGAAATTCTTCTGCTCGGTACCACCATATACAGAAAAATGAACAATAAGAGCATAAAAATCGAACTCAGCCCCCATTTCCCGATTACCCATGCCTCGCTCCATTCTCCTTGAAGCCTTCCACTGGCAAACCGCGCCTGCCTTATGTATTCTTCCACCACTGGGACAACCAGGGAAAAAGCAATCAGGAACATAAATCCGATCGTTAATAATAAGTCATAAAATAAAGCAATCAAAAACGGTTTCTTTCTTTCGATTTTGTAAGCCTGATTTAATGAGCGAACCATGGACTGGACTGCCATCGAGGATAACCAGAAAGTAAAGAAGATAGAAATGGATAATACATCTCCACGCTGGTTATACAAGATACGTTCAATATTGTCATGTATGATGGCATAGGATTTTTCAGGCGCGAACGGTTTGATTAAAAGCAGGACATTCGTCTCCGAAATGGGCAAATAACTTAGTAATGAAAACACAAAAAGTAAAAAAGGGAAAATGGATAATAGCAAATAATAGGCTAACTGGGCTGATTGATCAAAGAAACGTTCTTTGAAAAATCGGACAACGACCTCTTTCGGATAATAGAATAGTTTCATTTCTCTTTGCCCCTTAATCAACAAGGATACTATTATTTTCCCCAAGTTACGGAATTCAATCATTTATATGCAGGCAAGCGGCAGAATTCTACCGTTTTGGATTGTGAGCACGGTTATTGTCATTTATAAAAAGGATTTAGATTTGATATCTAGAAGTACTTATAGTAAACGTTTGTACATATAAATATCCAGCTGTACAGAAAGGAAGATGAAGGTGTCGAAGAAGGAAGAACAAACCAAAACTATGGGAAATGAGAGTGTGCATACAGATTTCATCAACAACATGACCTATGGAGACTATTTGCATCTGGACACACTATTATCCAGCCAAAAAAGACTATCCGGCCATCACGATGAAATGTTATTTATTATTATTCACCAAGTGAGTGAATTGTGGATGAAGCTGATTCTTCATGAATTGCGAACGAGCATTACTTCCATTGAAGCAGGGGAATTATCTCCTGCATTTAAAATGCTTTCACGTGTTTCCAAAATTCAATCGCAGATCATTCATGCCTGGGACGTATTGTCTACCCTTACTCCTTCGGAATATATTCAATTTCGCGATGACTTGGGTCAGGCATCCGGGTTTCAATCCTATCAATATCGAATGATCGAATTTGCGTTAGGATATAAAACTCCCCATGTATTGAAGATTTATCAAAAAGATCCCGAATTATTATCACATCTGCAAGAAGCTTATCAATCACCTTCCTTGTACGATGTTTCTATACGGGCTCTATCAAAAGCAGGATTCAGCATTGATGATGAAGTTTTAAACAGGGACGTTAAAACTCCTTACCAGGAGAATGACTCTGTTCTGAAGGCGTGGACGGAAGTGTATCGAAACACAGACAAATATTGGGATTTATATGAACTGGCAGAAAAGCTTATCGATTTGGAAGACTGGCTTCAGCAATGGCGCTTCCGTCATATGAAAACAGTCGAGCGCATTATTGGACATAAGAAAGGTACCGGCGGCTCAAGCGGAGTGAGCTATCTCAAGAAGGTTCTTGATCACCAATTCTTTCCAGAGTTATGGAATGTACGTACCAGCCTATAACCTACAACCACGAAGTATGAGTCTTTTTTATTTGCCCAACTGCATCCGTTAGGATATTCTACTCAAATAAATGACTCAAAAGGAGAAAAGTCAAATGACAAAACACTCTTTCTTCATTAAGACCGATTGGCCGGGGCTGAGAAATGATGTCGGAACGTTGAATTCGACAACCATGAATTCAAAGATCTCCATCCCGCCAGAAATGGACGGACCGGGAGTCGGCACAAATCCAGATGAAATGCTTCTCGGAGCGGCAGCAACTTGCTATATCATTACCCTTGCTGCGATGCTTGAAAGAAGTAATATACCAAAAGCTTCGTTAACTATGGAATCTGAAGGAATCGTTGAAGTGGAGAAAGGCATCATCACATATAAGAAAATTATTCATCGTCCAATCCTTCTCCTATCAAGTGAATGTACGAATAGAGATTTGAACACAGCGAAGAAACTAACCGCTAAAGCTGAACATTCGTGTATGATTTCCAGAGCAGTAAAAGGAAACGTAATGGTGGAGCTGGAAGAATCAGTTTTCATTCAAGGCTCATCCGAGTGATTAACACTTCGTTCTTTCCACAGGACAGCGGCTGAATACATTATCATAAAAACTGCATCGTTTTAAATGACACAAAAAAGGCGCCTCAATAGGAAGCGCCTTTTTGTTGAGAAATTAAGATTCCGCATGCACGAGCTTTACTAACATGTGAGAAAGCATATGCTGTTCGTCCTTGTTACCTGCTTTCCATAATTCATATAGTAATTTTTCTTCCCTATTTTTGGGTTCTTCGTGTGCAGCAAGATAGTCTCCGACTTTCTGTGCAGCTTTTGCCTGCTGTTCTTCATTCATTCCCAGCTTATCCGCAAGTGAGACTTTATTTCCCAAATATTCTTTGAAGTGATCGAAGTTAGAGAGAATATCCTCTTTCTTATCCTCGGACATCCGTGATAACGTGTCGTCTACTTTGTTTTCCATTTTGTCTGTAGATTGATTTGCCATTGTTAAATCTCTCCTCTCTTTACTATAGTTTCTATATTCCCGATAAAGAATTGTTTAAACTTCCCGGAGAGAGTTTGTTTCGACCAACTTCAATAGTGGAAGGGAGAACTTTACAAGTCATCAAATCCGTTAACATCCGTCGTTTTCGTATACTGTCTTGATTTCTGTTCAAAGAAATCTGTTTTTCCCAAGTCCACTTCTTGATAAGCGATGATCCATTTTAACGGGTTGTTTTGATGACCTTCAAAGGGCGCCTGAAACCCAAGCTGCTTTGCCCTTTTATTAGCCATGAACTTTATGTAGCTTTCAAGTTCTGTCATTAACAGACCGTCTATATCATTTCCGATAATCTCCTGTGCCCATTCGATTTCCAATTGTGCAGCTTTTAAGAATGTCGATTGTCCGAATTCCCATAATTCATCCGTTTTCTGGGAAGGATATTCCAACAGGATTTCCTTGAATATTTTTTCAAACAGACCGACGTGCAGCTGTTCATCCCGATTAATATAATTGATCATCGTACTCGTTGCCACCATTTTCTGGTTTCTGGCAAGATTATAGAAAAATGCGAATCCGCTGTAAAAAAATAACCCTTCCAAGATGACATCATAGACAATCGATTTCAATAAATTTTCGACTGTTGGTTTCTCTGCAAAGTCCCTGTATCCCTTCACCACAAAATCATTACGTTTTTGAAGAATGGGTTCCGTTTTCCAATAATTAAACACTTGATCCTGTTGATGCTTAGGTACAATGCTCGAGAGCACATAGCTGTAGGAATGGTTATGAATCACTTCCTGTTGAGCCAGAATGATCATCAATGCATTCAAACTGGAATCCGTCAAAAAGTCTGCGACTTTCCCTGCATAATCTGTCTGGACACTGTCAAGCAAAGCCAATAACCCTATTATTTTCAAAAAAGTTTCCTGTTCGTTCTGTGAAAGTGATTCAAATTGATTGATGTCTTTAGACATATTTATTTCAAAAGGCGTCCAGAAGTTTCCGAGCATGCGTTTGTATTTGGGATATGCCCAGGAGAATCTGACATCATCCCAATTCAAGACGTTTGAGCTTTTCCCGTTAATGATGGATGTGGATTTATTCGGAGCTGACGCATCGAGCAGCTCTCTTTTGTTCAGTGTAATCATTTGTTTATTCCCCTTCCTTTTAGCTGTGACAGCTTTCACACTCTTCTATTACATTTTCAGAGGTGGATCTGACATAATACGTTGTTTTCAACCCGGATTTCCATGCGTCCAGATGAAGAAGCAGGAGTTCTTTTGCTTTTATATCATTCCTTACATAGAGATTGAACGAAATACTCTGATCAATATGCCTCTGTCTCCTGCTGTTTTGTTTGATGCTCCAGTGCTGATCGAGATGGTACGCTGTTTTGTAGTACCATTTTGTGTCACTAGATAAGTCCGGTGCTGTAACAGGGATTTTAAAATCCTTTTTTTCTTCTGAATAGAGATGTCTGAATAAAGGGTCAATACTAGCTGTCGATCCTGCTATGAGCGATGTTGATGAGTTCGGTGCCACCGCCAGAAGATATCCGTTGCGAATACCGGACGCTGCTACATCCTTCTTTACTTCATCCCAAATCGGTCCGTCATAGTCTTTTTGCATAAAATAGTTCCCCGTTGCCCAATCGGAACCATGAAAATATGGATAAGGTCCTTTCTCTTTCGCCAGCTTGTTACTTGCCTGAATGGTATGGTAAGCAATTTCTTCATAAAGGGAATCACAATATTCTGCGGCTTCATCACTTTCCCATTTCAAGCCCCTTAAAGCAAGTAAATGATGCCAGCCAAACGTACCCAGACCGATCCCCCTATACCGCTGATTCGTCAATCGTGCTTGCAGGACGGGTAAATCATTAAGGTCGATGACATTATCCAGAAGCCTGACAGCAATCTCAACCACCCGGGGTAATACGTCATCCTGAACAGCCTTAGCCAAGGAAATGGAAGCAAGGTTACATACTACATAGTCACCGGGATGTTTCACTGTAATAATTTTTCCGTCTTCGATCTTCTCTTCTTCTAAAAAAGTAGGGCTCATATTTTGAGCGATTTCTGTACAAAGATTGCTGCAGTAAATCATCCCTTTATGAGAATTAGGATTCAGACGATTTACACTATCCCTGTAGAACATAAATGGTGTCCCCGTTTCCAGCTGTGAGATCATGATTCGTTTGAATATGTCTATGGCAGGCATAGTTTTTTTGGT
Organism: Rossellomorea oryzaecorticis; assembly: GCF_038405515.1. Taxonomy (GTDB): domain Bacteria; phylum Bacillota; class Bacilli; order Bacillales; family Bacillaceae_B; genus Rossellomorea; species Rossellomorea oryzaecorticis_A. The sequence continues at coordinate 22,577 of NZ_JBBYAF010000055.1, forward strand.
AAGTAAAGGGTTCTCCACACATTCCCGGTACTTATCCCTGAATGATCCTTCACCTTTTCTTTCATCAAAAAAATCTTCTAATGAAAAGCCCATTACTTTCCTTATTTCATGCGGATCAAACAGGTACCAATCGTCCCTTTCTTCAACTGCCTCCATAAATAAATCAGGAATGCAGACACCGGTAAACAAATCATGAGTACGCTTCCGTTCATCTCCATTGTTCAACCGGACGTCCAGGAAGGAGTGAATATCTTTATGCCAAACATCCAAGTAGACAGCAATCGCACCTTGTCGCTGTCCCAGCTGATCAACGGAAACTGCTGTATTATTTAATTGCTTCATCCAGGGAATGACTCCAGAACTCACACCTTTAAAGCCTTTGATGTCACTTCCTCTGCTTCGGACTTTCCCTAAATAGATGCCAAGCCCTCCGCCGTTCTTACTAAGAGTCGAAACATCCGTATTACTGTCAAAGATGGCTCTCAAATCATCCTCAACCGTATCTATAAAACAACTGGAAAGCTGACCGTAACTTTTACCTGCATTTGCTAGAGTAGGGGTGGCAACCGTCATATACAGATTCGACAAGGCCCAGTATGCTTCTTTAATCAGATTGAGCCTATGATTCTTGTCTTCGTCCATCATGAGGGTCATCGCGATGATCATAAATCTCTCCTGCGGGAGCTCGTATACTTTTCCGTCGTGTGTTTTCGTTAAGTAACGCTCAGAAAGAGTAACGATTCCTATATACGTAAACAGCTTGTCTTTAGATGGATTCAACATGTCTTCCATCTGTTGAATTTCTTCCCTGGAGTACTCTTCCACCAAGCGTGGATTATATAGGTTTTGCTGAACAAGCTCTTGTATCAGATCGTAAAAAGAACAATATGGATTTGCAGGATCATGGCCCCTGGAGCGGCTGCTGGAACGATAGAGCTTTTCTAAGTAAAGAAATGCAGCTGCATATGTCCATTGTGGTTCTTCTGTTGAAACTCTTTCGACGGCGGCCAGAATCATTTGCTGATAAAGTTGTTCCTCGGAGAGCTCCTTTTTCACTTGAACGAGTTTGTCCACCTTCTCTTCAAACCCTTCCATGTTCAACTCAGGATATTCCATTTTTAATTTCCCGCAAAGCTTCCAAACAAGTGACGATTTTTTTTCTGTTTCAATCAGTTTCATTTCTTCATTCCTCCCGAATCTAATTCATTCGTACTATTCAAGCTGCGGGAGAGGATATAAAAAAGCCCATCCTTAGAAACTGGACGGGCTGTAGTGAATAACGATGATATGATATAACAGACATATGTATAAAAATCTATTATTCTATCCTCGCATATCCTCCCAATTCCCGAAGAAGATCATACGTTATAAATACGGCAGGTCTCCTGACTCGTGCTTCATCCTACTCTAAGGCCTTCCCATCTTTACCAAGATAGTGGCAAATTCCTTATTTCGTCATCACTTACAGTTGCGGGGACAGTTCTGGAATTACACCAGATTCCCTATTAAGTCTTATAGACACCATATTTACTGTTTTGATTGATTCAAATCAATATATAGTTATAGTTAATGGAACAAACACAAAGTATTGTGCTCTCATCCATCATAATTGAATCCAAATGGATTATCAAGAGTCCAATCTGGATTTTTTTCAAATCTATGAAAGAAATAAAAATATGCTTATAGTTATCATTTTCTCTAAAAATCCACGAACTCCTCTGAATCGAGAGCATCAAGCAGTGGTAAAGGGAGATTACATCGATATTTGTTGTTTGAGAATCCGAGGCAGAAATCCTATACTCCTAATAGAAGGTTGTTTGACAGTATTCTTTGGTCCCCAATATTTGACGGGCTGTATACACCGGATTATCCGAAGTATACAGCCTCTTTTTTTGTATTGCCTATAAAACCCGCTGTTGATTTCCGTGGAAGACTTCGCTTTCCGCGGGTGACCCGTGAGCCTCCTCGGTCGTACCTCCCTGCGGGGTCTCACATTGGCCACTTCTCCCGCAGGAGTCTTCGTC
>NZ_JBBYAF010000056.1:0-23653 GCF_038405515.1 Rossellomorea oryzaecorticis
CTATTTGTCCAGCTCCAGGGCTTAGAGGCACATGTCATAAGTCAACTCGTCCAAGAAGGCAAAGAACGCCTTCGTGGCCGATTCGCCTTATGCCACCCGCCTCTGAGCAAAGCCCCTCCGCTTTTCTTCCCGAAGGAACGAAGTGACGAGGAGGCTCACGGGCTACCCGCGGAAAGTGAAGTCTTGCACGGAAGTCAACAGCGGAGTTCGAAGCAAAATCTTTGTTTTAAACCACCATAAACAGGGCAAAATCAACAAGATAAGAAAAAATTCATCATGACTGCGCTTTCAAAAAGGGAGCGTTCTTGATTATCGTCTCAGCATTCGATAAAGTGAGATAGAAGAAAAATAAATTAATCGGAGGATGGTTATGACACACATTCGTTTTGATTATTCAAAAGCGTTATCGTTTTTTGGAGAACATGAACTTACATACTTAAGTGATGCAGTGAAAGTAGCGCATCATTCTTTACACGAACAAACAGGTGCTGGAAGTGACTTCTTGGGATGGGTCGACCTTCCTGTGGATTATGATAAAGAAGAATTCTCCCGCATTCAAAAGTCTGCTGAAAAAATCAAGAGTGATTCTGATGTCCTGCTTGTGATTGGGATAGGCGGATCTTACCTGGGAGCGCGTGCTGCAATTGAAATGCTGAATCACAGCTTCTATAATGCTCTTCCAAAAGAGAAGCGCTCGACTCCGCAGGTGCTTTTCCTTGGGCAGAACATCAGCTCTACTTACATGAGAGATTTGATGGACCTCCTGGATGGAAAAGACTTCTCAATCAACGTGATTTCAAAGTCGGGTACGACAACCGAGCCGGCGATCGCATTCCGTATCTTCCGTAAGATGCTTGAAGAGAAGTATGGTGTGGAAGAAGCACGCAAGCGGATTTATGCAACAACGGATAAAGCAAAGGGTGCACTTAAGACATTGGCGAATGACGAGGGCTATGAAACGTTCGTTGTACCTGATGATGTCGGCGGCCGCTACTCTGTTCTTACAGCTGTCGGTCTCTTGCCGATCGCGGTAAGCGGAGTTGAAATTGAACAGATGATGAAGGGTGCTGCAGAGGCACGAGAAGACTTCAGTAAGTCTGAACTGACTGAAAACCCTGCATATCAATACGCAGCTGTCCGTAATGTGCTTTACAACAAAGGGAAAACAATTGAAATGCTCATCAATTATGAGCCTGGATTACAATATTTCTCTGAATGGTGGAAGCAGTTGTTCGGTGAAAGTGAAGGAAAAGACCAGAAAGGGATCTTCCCTTCATCCGCAAACTTCTCCACAGATCTTCACTCTCTTGGACAATATGTTCAGGAGGGGCGCCGTGACCTATTTGAGACTGTCATCAAAGTACAGGAACCTCGTCATGAGCTGAAGATTGAAAAAGCGGACAGTGACCTTGATGGTCTGAACTACCTTGCAGGAGAAACGGTTGACTTTGTGAACAACAAAGCATTTGAAGGAACTCTTCTTGCACATACAGATGGTGGAGTACCTAACCTGATCGTTGAAATTCCGGCGATGGATGCCTACACATTCGGCTACCTGGTTTACTTCTTCGAAAAAGCATGTGCTATGAGTGGATATCTTCTTGGCGTCAATCCATTTGACCAGCCTGGAGTAGAAGCATACAAAGTGAACATGTTTGCACTTCTTGGGAAACCTGGATTTGAAGAAAAGAAAGCAGAACTAGAAAAACGTTTGAAGTAAATTTCATAATATTGAGCGTGTGAGATTCAATTCTCCGCGCTTTTTTTATACATTTTTCCTCCTCTTTAGGAAAAACTATGCCTAAAGAAAGGGGTATGATTTGAGTGATTGAGCTTTCATCGACTATTGAAGGTAAACATTATGAACTGTACAAGCTTGAACAGCTTCTTAAACCACTTGGCTATACAATCGGCGGTAATTGGGAGTATGATCATGGCTACTTTGATTATAAGATCGACGACGAGGTCGGCTATCAATTCCTGCGTGTTCCTTTCAGAGCGATTGACGGCCAGCTTGATTCCAGAGGTGCAACGGTTGAATTCGGGAAGCCATTCCTGCTGGGACATAAATATCAAAGGGGACTCGATGATTTTGCCACTGCCGGTGATTTTTCCGGGACGGTTAATCAATTCTCCGAACCGGAGGACCCTGATGCAAGTATTCCGGACAAATACGTCGACATCGGACGGGAGCTTGTGAAAGAACTGGAAGATACGATTATGACAAACTAAAATGCTGGAATTAATTGAATCAAAAAAGCTGGCTCCTATGACGGGAGTCAGCTTTTTCATTCCCTCGAACCTAATTGGTAATGACAAGAAGTTCATCTGAAGCTTCCACGATTGTCGTCAATGGAGGATTTACCGATGTTTCCTCCCCCTTTTTGATTCCAAGCAGGATGATATTTTTTTGCAGAAGCCTCTGACTTAAACTTTGGAAAGTTTCATTTACACAGTCTTCAGTAATCGGAACAAGCTGCAGGTGGTTTCCCCTGAGATGATTCAGAAGCTTCAGGATCGCCTTGGACATCCCTTGTGAAATGATGCTGTTGATCATGACATAGCTTGTCTGCATATTGGTTTGGACAACCTCATTCGCTCCAGCACGCTCAGCATTTATGACTTGGTCCTTCTGAAGGATTTCCACTACGGTATACACATCCGGATGATTCCCTTTTACCGCAAGCAGTGTCAGGACAGTATGCATATCGGCTTCCATTTCATTTCGATTCTGATCCGCTGTGATGATGGCGATCGAAGCTTCATGCATACTTGCTTTTTTCAGTACCTTATCCTTAAAGGGAGTTCCCTTGATGAAATGGATATGATGATTTCGATATGGATTCTGTTCAAGTGTTTCGTCAATCAGAATGATCTGCCCGCGGAAATGAAGCGAGTTCAACTGACCGATGATCTCCCTGGCACGTTCATTCCATCCGATAATCACTACATGGTCTTTCCCTTTGAAGTCCGCTTTTCCTTCAATATAGGCATTTTGCGACATGACTGTATTGGTCGCTAATGTAATAAAGTATGTAGAAAGAAATCCTGCCCCGACCAAGATAAGAACGATGCCAAAGATCCTGCCCTCGTTGGAAGTCGGAACAAAGTCCCCATACCCCACAGTCGACATCGTGATGATGGCCCACCAAATCCCGTCAAACCAGGACGGAAACGTATCAGGCTCGATAAAGTGTATAAGGATGCCAAATATCGTCATCAGACTTATGGCAATCATAAATATCCGCAATAATAAAGGCCAGCGCAAAAATTGATGAAACAGCTGCTGAACCATTCAACCAGCCTCCCTTTTTTATCCGCACTGACCATTATTGCCTAAACAGGGTTATCTCATAACTAATCCAGCCATTCTTTCTTTAACATACTATACATGTATGCGTCATACATGGTGTCTTCCTGCAGAATGTATTCACGCAGCAGGCCTTCGCGCCGGAAACCAAGCTTTTCCACGACACGGGATGAAGCCTGATTATTCGGGACGATCACTGCACCGATACGGTTCATTTCTCTTTCTATAAAAAGATACGTAATGAGTGGTTTTAACGCTTCCCCCATAATTCCATTCCCCCAGTAATCCGGGTGAAGGTCATATCCGATTTCGCATCGTTTATAAGACTTCGCAATTCCATGAAATCCGCATGTTCCCATCATCTCGTCGGTGCTTTTATCCACAATCGCCCAACGCATCGGACCTCCGACTGCCAACTGCTTCTCGAAGTTCTCAATCATATCCTCGGCCACTTCTTTAGAAGAGATGGGGCTCATGCCGAAATACTGCAGCACTTCCCTGGAAGTATAATGCTTAAATAAAAAACTGACATCTTCATTGGTGATCTGGCGTAAGATCAATCGCTCCGTTTCAAAGATTGGGTAGGTTGTCGTTGTCATCTTCATCTCTCCTTTAAAATGAGTATATCACGAGTATATTAGAAAATAAGGAAAATTTCGAAAAGTAAAGTGTGAGTTTTTCCTTTTTGCCTGACTGAAAGAAGGCATGTTTTGGTTCCCGGTAAGGCGGGTACTACAAGCGTAAACAAAAAACTTGAAAACAAGGAGAGTTGTACTATGATCGTTCACTTTTGTATAGAGGGGCAGCCCGAAGTTTTTCACAAGCAGGAGTTTGATGACATTTCGCCATTGCTGAAAATGAAAGAGGCAGGAACTCTATTGACCTTTAAGTTTGAACGGGAAGAATCCTCCTTTATTGAAGGGAGAATCATAAAAACCTCATTTGAGACACTGCTGAATCTCAACAATGAAATAATAGAGCAGTTCCTTGTTGTCCATTTGTTCGTTGAGAACGAATAAATGGAGCGGGGAAACTTTGCAGGAGATTAGTAATAAGAAACTGACGATTATTGATAATAAACCCTCCACCCTACCCCGCAAATATTCCAATACCCTACTTTTTCACTATTATTTTATTGAAAAATACAATAAATGGAAGTATGCTAAGAGAGTATTGTAATTTGTGAAAAGTGGGATGACAGGGGGATGGCAGGTTGAGACAGGTATGGAAAAACGGAATGAAAGCAATGCTTGCTTTGGCACTGATTTTTTCAGCGATGACGGTCATTGGAACTTCAACTTCGGCGGCAGGGGATATTAACAGAAGCATCGAGGGGCCGCCAGGAGGCTACGGAAGCTTGTCTTGGGAATATCAGGGGTTTAGCAGAACGACCTATTACAACATTTACCATTACTTAGATACCTCTGAACAATACTGGAAAAAAGTTTATTATGATAAAAACAATAACTATTTAAAAACAACTTATGGAGTAGAATAAAACGAAAAATGATTATGTCCTGCGACATAATCATTTTTTCTTTTAATTCTTGAAGGACTCCGCAATGCTGACCAAATCTCCTTTCCCAAGCAAGACATCAGAAGTGCGCGGGTTGTAGCCTATTGAATACAAGACACCATCTTTGTACCAGATAAGGTGACTCGTCCCCAGTTCCTTATTTTCACGGTAGCTGCCTGTTACATCACCGATTTTCACCGGTTCGTACATGGCAGGGGTAGCTGATTCAAGTCCCACATCTTGAGCGATCGTCAATCTTTGTCTCTCCGGTCCTGATAATTTGACAGAATAGATGTCAAACCCATCTTGAGGAGTATGTTTGTAGGTTCGATCCACAACTTCAAAAGGAACCAATGTCGGCAGTTTGATTTTTTTAATCCAATTTGGATCATTCTCGTTATCATGAAGATCCACATGCTGAAAATTTGTCTGACTTGCATTCTTGCCATTATCGAAAATACCAAGCTCGCTCCCCCCGAAATAAATAAACAAGGAAAGGCAGGCGAACATGAATACGGCTGACATGACAGGGGCAAGCACAGGTTTCCTGCTATGGGAAGATTTGCTTTTGCCAGAATGTATTTCATCTAAAATATTCCTTCGCATTTTTTCAGTGAAACCATGATCCTTGAACGTTTCTTTTTTCATCAACCCACGTAAACGACTCAATTCATCCATTGTTATACACCTCACTGTTCTGGTATGCGGCTCCCAACAATTTTCTTCCTTTTGCTAAACGCGTCTTGACTGTATTGATGTTCAGATCCATGCACTGTGCAATTTCCGCCAGCTTCATTTCTTCAAAATAAAATAAAAAGATGATTTCCCGGTATTTCACTGGCAGCGATAATAAATTTTGTATAAGTTCACTGTTGGTTTCTTCTTGAATGAGACTTTGCTCAGGTGTGCCGAATTTTCCCTTCACCATATCATTGATGGTGTTAGTGAAGGAAATCATCCTCGTATCCCACCGCCTTAGATAGTCCTTGCAATGGTTGATTGCCATCCGGACAATCCATGTCTTTAATGAGGATTCCTCACGAAAGGTATCCATCTTCTTGTAAACCTTCACAAATACTTCCTGCGTCAGGTCTTCAGCCAGGCTGTGGTCTTTCACGTAGGAATACACTATGTAATATATATCGTTGCCATACTCACTCATTGCTTTTTCCAGAATGAGGTCCCTGGATGTGTAAGGAAAGGCATCATATTGATTTTTCTGCAAAAAATCACCCGCTTTCGTCCTCTCCATTCTACCAATTTGACGCATGGCGTTGGGTGAAAGTTTTGAAATTTGTGGAAAAAATGTATGAAGAGTACTTTTTGTATGGAGACTTTTTCCAATTATGTGGAGTATAATTGAATGGAGCACTTTTACATATGGGGAGGAGGATCGTCTATATGAGGACAAGCAATATCATCTTGACGGCCATAATGGCAGGAATTTATTCTGGGATATTAGACGGCTTTGAAGAAAACAGGGGGCTTGCTCCCATTGCCAGCGTCCTTATTTTGATTATCATGACATTTAGTACGTCATTCTTATTCAATAAGGTTGTACAAAAATAATTTTCAAGGAAGAGAAAAGGGGAGTTTGATGGAAAAAATCTATTTATTACATGGATTCATGGGCACCGCAGAAACACATTTTATTCATCAGAAAGATCATTTTACTGATGGATATGAAGTGGAGTTAATTGATTTGCCTGGACATGGCGGCTCAACGCTTGAGGCGGAGCAAGATTACATCGAACAGACAATCGACTATATAATTAATGAATTAAAGAGCAAGGGAAGAGGGTATCTCTTAGGGTTATCACTAGGGGCTTCACTGGCAATCCACACTGCCCTTAGAGAACCGGACCTTGTAAAAGGAATTATTCTCACAGGCTATTCCCCGTTCATTCCGGAAGAGTTTAAAGATATGATGGAAAGTCAATATCATCATTTCATGAATATAGAAAAAAATGATCAGGATATTGCCCAACAATTCAAGGAGCTACACGGTGAAAAGTGGAAGGCAACGATGAAGAATGTGCTATATAAAATGACCTATCATTATCCTTCAGTAAGCGAGGATGAAATTAAAGGCATCATTCCGTCTGTTCTTGTCCTGAATGGCAGCAATGAATTGTATGAAGTCGAATCAGCTCTTCACATGAAAAGACATAATCCAGACATCTCAATCGGCCTGATACCAGGTGCAGGTCACACCGCCAACATCGATCAGCATGAAATTTACAATCGCATGGTGGAGAGTTTTCTTCAGAGAATGAACTAATTGTTTACGTAAAGAGGCTGGGACAAAAGTGTTTTAGTTTTAGTAAAACTCGACCTAATTGAATTCCAGAATTCAAATTAGGTCGGGTTTTATTGTGCGTTTAGTTTGTAGCTGTTCCAGCGGTTGATTGGAGTGCAAGACGAAGACTCCTTCGGGAAGAGTAGCTTATAAGAAAAGCGGAAGGGCTTTGCTCAGAGGCGGGGGGGCATAAGACGAATCGGCCTAGAAGGCGCTCTTTGCCTTCTTGGTCGGTTTGGCTTATGACCTGTGCCTCTAAGCCCTGCAGCTGGACAAGTAAGACCCCGCAGGAGCGCAGCTCCGAGGAGGCTCACGGGCTACCCGCGGAAAGTGAAGTCTTGCACGGAAATCATTAGCGGTAATAAGAGCCTTCACCGAAATTGTTCGTCCTTTGTTTGGGGGTTATAAGTTTTGTCCCCGCCTCTTCTTTTTGATATCCTCCCTGACCATCCACTCTATTAACCTCCCAAAAACAACCTTCAGCTCGACATAAATAATCAAAATATTCAAAACAGTTCATATGTCATACGTTATTACGACATTATGTGCATTAACAGGACTTAAGTGGTATAGACATCTATACTACCAATTCCATAAACTAGAATAGTAGAGTAAATGGAAGCCCTTACATTTTTGACCATAAGGAGGAAAAGATGGATGAAAAAGAGATCAATTGCTTTAACTGCTTTGATGTGTACCTCGTTATTTAGTCCCGCAGTTCTTGCTCAAGGTGGGGAAAATGACAGGGCAGTATCCGAAGCGGAAAATGTTCAGGCACACCCTGCATTCACTTGGGGGAATCCGGCACCTTCATCGCCTGTCCTTCATCCCGGTTCAGCACGGGGAGCAGGTATGATGCAATCGACTTTGGATGGGATCGATCCATTGATGGAAGAGAAGATTGCCGATGGTGTCATGCCTGGGGCTGTAGCGCTTGTCGCTAGAAGCGGCCATATCGTGAAGCATGGTGCTTATGGGGATGCGTACAGGTATACGGACGGTGATTTCACTGAAGCAGACTCCCCGATCGCTATGGAGAAGGACACGATTTTCGACCTCGCCTCCATCAGTAAAATCTTCACTACAACAGCAGCGATGATCCTTTATGAGGACGGGGCATTCCAGCTGGATGATCCAGTTGCGGATTATATACCTGAATTCGCGGCGAATGGAAAAGAAGAAGTCACAATCAGACAGCTGATGACTCACACATCCGGATTCACGGCATGGATTCCACTTTATAGTAAAGGGAATGATAGAGAGGACAGAATGCAAATCGTATTCAATCATCCGCTAGCGAACGAGCCCGGCACCGCCTATACATACAGTGATTTAAACATGATTACGTTAGGTGCCATCATTGAACGATTATCCGGACAGCGCCTCGATGAATTTGTGAAAGAAAACATAACAGAACCAATTGGAATGAAAGACACGATGTACAACCCGCCAGCTTCACTTAAAGAAAGAATCGCCGCCACTGAATATCAGCCGGCGATCGATAGAGGGCTCGTATGGGGGGAAGTGCATGATGAAAATGCCTGGTCACTGGACGGTGTCGCAGGTCATGCCGGGGTATTCTCGACTGCAGAAGACCTGGCTAAATTCGTACATATGTTTGTAAAAGAAGGGCGTTACGGCGGGAAACAAATCCTCCAGCCTGAAACGATCAAATTGCTTTCCGAAAATCAAATTCCCGAGTTCCCTGGAGACGATCATGGACTTGGCTGGGAACTGAACCAGGGATGGTTCATGGATGGGTTATCAGATGAGAACTCCCTTGGCCACACAGGATACACCGGGACATCGATCGTGGTGAATCAAGATAATGACACGATTGCCATCCTGCTGACAAACCGTGTCCATCCATCACGAAGCACGGTATCGACCAATACAGCCAGACGTCCATTTGCACGATTGGTTGCAGATTCGATCCCGGTCGAAATGCCTAAGAAAGAAGAAGCGTGGTTTTCAGGGTACGGTGATCAATTGGACCGCAGTTTGACAGCGGAAGTGAATATTGAGGAGGATGCTGCTTTATCGATTTATACCTGGTATCGAATTGAGAATAATTCTGACTTCGGTCATGTGGAAACATCACCTGATGGGGAAACATGGACGGCAGCCGGAAGTGAATTCACAGGTAACAGCGAAGACTGGTCAGAAGAAGAAGTGTCAATACCAGCGGGTACCAAGTTCATACGTTTTACGTACGAAACAGATTCGTATGCTAATTCCCGCGGCTGGTATGTCAAAGATATCGAACTGAACCTTTCAAATGGTGAAAAACTTCAGCCTGTCTTCACAGGCTGGGAGAAAAGAAGTTATTAAATAGGAAAAAGGAGGAGAAAAGATGAAGCATACGTATAAGGTACTCTCTCTAACGGTTCTTGTGCTGGCGATGATTATCTCAGGAATGCCGATGAACAATGCGAAAGCAGAGAGCCCGTTGAAAGATCTCATCATCTATCAAAACGCTCCGCAAGTGGATGTTTCAAATTCCGGTGAGGAATTCGAATTGAAGGCACTGAATGTGTATGAGGATGGACACTTCACATTTGTATCGGAAGGTTTGGACTGGAGTTCATCCAACAAGAATGTAGCATCTGTAGATGATAACGGAAATGTCACGTTAACAGGCAACAGCGGTAAATCCTTTATCAAATTGACGAATGGAGATTATACAGATCGAATTGCCGTGCATGTAAAACCTGCTCCTGAAAAAGGGGAGAAAGGCAAGCCGGCATCCAAGGCTATGATCGTGAAGGAAGAAAGAGAGCGCTATGACATTGTAGGTGAGGCAATCGCGAACATGACGATTGAAGAAAAAATAGGTCAGATGCTGATGCCTGACTTCAGAAATTGGGACGGTGAAAATGTAACAGAAATGCTCCCTAAAATCGAACAATTGGTGAAAGACTATCATCTCGGAGGGGTAATTTTATTCCGTGAAAATGTAGTGACAACGGAACAGACAACGAAACTGGTAGCTGATTATCAAGAGGCTGCGGAGAAGTATGGCTTATTGATGACGATCGACCAGGAAGGCGGAATCGTCACTCGTCTTCAATCCGGTACCGACTTTCCGGGGAATATGGCATTAGGTGCCACAAGATCAGCTGAGATTGCCCATAACGTTGGGAAAGCAATCGGTGAAGAACTGCATTCACTCGGAATAAACGTCAACTTTGCACCGGTAATGGACGTCAACAATAACCCAGACAACCCGGTAATCGGTGTCCGTTCTTTCGGTGGGGATCCTGAATTGGTAGCTGAAATGGGAGTGGCTTACACAGAAGGTCTTCAATCAACCGGTGTAGCAGCGACAGCCAAGCACTTCCCGGGTCACGGAGACACGGCTGTGGATTCCCATTTAGGACTTCCTGAAGTGCCACATGATAAAGAGCGCTTGATGGAAGTGGAACTGTATCCGTTTCAGCAGGCAATGAATGCAGGAATCGATGCGATCATGACGGCACACGTCACGTTCCCTAAAATCGACGATTCCAAAGCAATTTCTAAAAAAACAGGTGAAGAAATTGCGGTGCCAGCCACTCTTTCTCATAAAGTCCTGACAGAATTAATGCGTGAAGAAATGGGCTATGAAGGCATCATCACCACCGATGCGATGAATATGAAAGCGATCGCGGATCATTTCGGTGCAGTGGACGCTGCCGTCCGCGCAGTGAAAGCAGGCACGGATATCGTCCTTATGCCGGTCGGATTAAGTGAAGTAAGACAAGGGCTGCTCGATGCTGTCGACAGCGGAGAACTGTCGGTCGACCGAATCGAAGCATCTGTTGAAAGAATCCTTTCACTGAAAATCAAACGAGGTGTCATCAAGGAAGAAACGCCTCTTCCATTAGAAGAGAAAATCGCACAGGCAAGTGAAATCGTTGGCTCCCAAGAACATAAGCAAGTTGAGAAAGAAGCGGCAGAACGCTCCATCACCCTGGTGAAAAATGAGCAGGCCCTTCCTCTGAATGCAGCTGCCGATGAAAAAGTAGTGGTAGTTGGAAGATCCTTCATTGAGAACTTGGGGAATGCAGTGAAACAGCACCATGAAAATACAACCGTCATCGAGGCGCCATCAACCTATCAGCTAACAGAGGAACAGAAAGCGGAAATCAGGGAAGCGTCAGCTGTCATCGTTGGAACTTACACTTATAATGTTTCGGGCAGATCAGCGGAAAGTGCCCAGATGCAGCTGGTAAAAGCCTTGGGCTCAGAAACGGAAGCCCCGGTGATTGCAGTCGGAATCCGCAACCCATACGACATCATGGCCTATAACAGCGAAGTGGACGCTTACCTTGCTCAATACGGTTTCCGTACAGCAAGCTTCAAAGCAACCGCGGCAACGATCTTCGGAACAAACACACCTGGCGGGAAGCTGCCGGTATCAATCCCAGGCGTGGATGAAGGCACTCTATACGAATTTGGTCACGGCTTAACCTATTAATTTATAAAAATTGGAGGGGAAGTTATTGAAAAAGTGGATGATTGCACTACTCGCACTGGTCCTGGTCCTATCGACGATGTCAGCAGGATCTGCTCATGAAAATAACGGAAAAAGTCACGGACATGGAAAGGGAAAAGGCAAGCATAAGGAATTCTCACTTGGTGTCGAGCAGCTTCTGAAAGAAGAAAAGCACCTCATCGAAGGGAAAAAAGTTGGCCTGATCACGAACCCTACAGGTGTCGATCAAGAGCTGAATAGTATCGTAGACACACTGCACAATGACCCGGATGTTGAATTGACGGCCCTGTACGGACCAGAGCATGGTGTCCGCGGAGATGCACAGGCTGGTGAATATGTTGAATTTTACATTGATGAGAGAACAGGTCTTCCGGTATACAGCTTATACGGAGCAACAAAAAAGCCGACACCTGAAATGCTTGAAAACGTTGAAGTCCTCCTGTTTGATATCCAGGATGTAGGAACACGCTTCTATACGTATATCTACACAATGGCGTATGCAATGGAAGCGGCAAAAGAAAATGATATCCCAATCATCGTACTGGACCGTCCAAACCCATTAAGCGGTGAAGAAGTCGAAGGACCGGTACTTGAAATGGAGTATTCTTCATTTGTGGGTAAATACAGCATCCCTCTTCGCCATGGGATGACAGTCGGGGAACTAGCCAAGCTATTCAACACAGAATTTGAAATCGGCGCAGACCTGACCGTCGTGGAAATGGAAGGCTGGAAACGCGGGATGTATTATGATGAAACATCACTGGAGTTCGTCATGCCTTCACCGAACATGCCGACACTTGAAACGGCATTGGTATATCCGGGAGCGGCACTGATCGAAGGAACGAACGTATCAGAGGGACGCGGGACAACCAAACCATTCGAACTGATCGGTGCACCATTCATCAACGCCGCCGACCTTGCAGCGGCATTGAATGACTTGGAACTTGATGGCGTTACATTCAGAGCGGCGTCCTTCACACCGGCGTCCTCCAAGCACGCAGGCAAACTGTCACACGGTATCCAGATCCATGTCACGGACAAAAAAGCTTTCAAACCTGTCGAAACAGGTTTGCACATCGTCAAAACAATTCATGACATGTATCCGGAAGACTTCCAATTCCGTGCAGAAAACAGCGCCGGCATCTCATTCTTCGACAACCTCATCGGAAACGGCTGGATCCGTGAAGGAATCGAAGAAGGAAGAAGTGTGGAAGAAATGATTGAACAGTGGGAAGTAGAACTGGAAGAGTTTAAAAAAGTACGTGAAGAATATTTGATTTATTGATCAATCCATTGAAAGAGCTTGAGGCAGGCTGCCTCAAGCTCTTTTTCATTACGCCAAAAAAAAGAATAAATGATTCCCTGCAGCATATGTATAAAGGTGTTGCGGTCCTATCAAAATACTTCCATTTCCCCCCCTTTTATTGATAGCATAGTAGTGTGAGTATTTTAGTGTTAAAAAATCTTCGTTAAAAGCATATTTGATTTTAACTCGTTCGAGCTGTTGATTGGAGTGCAAGACGAAGACTCCTGCGGGAAAAGCGAGTTAGGTGAGACCCCGCAGGCGAGGCGAATGCCGAGGAGGCTCACCAACCGCCCGCGGAAAGCGAAGTCTTGCACGGAAATCAACAGCTGCATTAAAAGGTGGTTTATACGTGTTATTAATATTTTAATGGATTGTTTAAACCACCAAATCAATTAAAAAGAAAAGAGGTTATCAATCATGCTAAAGAAATTCGCAAGCGATGCATTGGGTATCAGTGATATCGGGAAAATCATCAAAAGAGAAGACTTTGATAAAACACAATCAGATGACTATGTTCTGACTGAAGACGGGGAGAAGATCCACTTCCTCATTAAATCAAAAACGGACGAATACTGCTTCACCAACCGTGCGCTCATTCATTTAGACGGTGAGAAAGCCTCCAGCAGCAAACGTAACCTTTACCGTTATGAATATTATCAGCATCCAATCAGCAACGTGTCCATCGAAACGGCCGGCACCATTGACCTGGACCTTGAAATAAAATTCACCATGGGCGGCCAAGTATTCTCAGTGGATATTGATAAAAAAGAAGGCGAAGCCATCGCTGACCTTTACAAATCACTTCTTGCCATCTCCCATATCCAGCAGGAAGGGAAGCGTATAATCGATTCTGCAGACCAGAGCCTGGCACTGGCAAGGGATTTGATTGCGAATAACCGATTCCATGATAATGATATTTCGAATGAATTTAAACAGACAACCAGCTTTGCATTTGAGTGGTTGAATGATCATTATAATGCGAATACAAGAAAAGATTTCGGCGAGGTTTTCAACCGCTATATTCAGAACTAGATAAATAAAAGCGCCTGCCATTATTGATGTGGCATGCGCTCATTGTTTCTTATCTTAACAACACTTTATCCAGCTCATACATTTTACCATAAGCGGTCAGCAGCTCTTCAGGCACCAGTGTCCGCCCATAAACCCAGGCGTTCTTCTCGATCAATGCCTTTAATTCTTTTATTTCCTTCTCGTCACCATACATCAGGATCCTCGTGTCATGCTTATTCTTCTTAAAATCCAGATAATAGCCGAGCACCCGGTAGAGAACGATTTTTACAAGGTTCTCCTTAGTCTCCCTTATATTCAACTTCGCTATATATCCATTAATCTTCAGGTAATTAAATCTTATTGTATTATGGGAAACGTTATAACTCATCGGCACAGTCAGCTGATTGTTTGCTTCATAGTTGATCTCTAGGTTGTGCCGGGATAATGTCTCTTGGATGATTTTCTCGATATTCCATATGTAAAGCATTCTGTATCACTACCCTTCGACGACTATTGTTTTAGTATAAGGAGGATTTCTTTCTTTGTAAAATAGCAGCTTTGTTCATCGCGGTCCTTTTTAGTGCCTGGCCCAGACCTCATAATTTCGACTTGAAGATTATGCATGGCAATTGAAAGATTATTGTGGAAAACTCGAAGATTATGAGTGAAAACTGAAAGATTATCGTCCAAAACTCGAAGATTATTAATGAAAACTCGAAGATTATCACCTAAAACTAAAAGATTTTCTCAAAACCACCATAGCGAGAAGGCTTGACCGCAAAAAATTATGCCTCCAATCCGCTTGTTTCGTTAAAAAATCTTCACTTCTCATGAAAAATAGCGATTTCTCACGTCACACGTAAAAAAAAGCAGGGAAACCGTTACGGTTTCCCTGCTTTTTCGGTATGGAGCATAGCGGGATCGAACCGCTGACCTTTTGGCTGCCAGCCAAACGCTCTCCCAGCTGAGCTAATGCCCCGAGCTACAATATGTATGCCTGTGTTAACGGCTATGAAAATATTTTAAAGGATAGCTTGTTTTCTTGTCAATAAGATTTAGGTGCCTATTTGAAAATTTTTATTCAATGCCACTGAAGGATTTGGCAGTATATGAACTCCTGCCGCGAGGATAATAAGAAAAATCCCCCCAACCGGTTTCCTGGCTATCTAAAAGAGGTATGTTAACATGGTACGGTACATAATTTAGCGAGGTGACACATGAAACAAGCTACACGAGTATTTTGGTATTCACTTTTTATTTCTTTGATCGTTGTTATATGGGGATCTGTTGCCCCGAAACATCTGGAGAGATTCACGGCTTCCTTCACGCAGGGAATCCTGGATAAATTCGGCTGGTTTTATTTACTTATTGTTATTGGCATCTTAATTTTCTGCGTATATTTAATGTTTTCGCGCTATGGGAAGGTCAGGCTTGGCAAGGCTGGTGAAAAACCTGAATTCAGCAACTCTTCATGGTTCGCTATGCTATTCAGTGCAGGAATGGGGATGGGGCTTGTCTTCTGGACGACGGCAGAACCAATCTCCCATGCGTTTAAAAGCAGTCCGGCAGCAGAGCTGGGGACGGATGCAGCTGTAAGGGATGCGCTGAAGTATTCCTTTTTCCACTGGGGGATCCATGCTTGGGCGGTATATGGAATTGTTGCTCTGGTATTGGCATACTTTAAATTCAACCGGGGTGCACCTGGTTTAATCAGTGCCACACTCACCCCGCTATTCGGGGAAAAAAGGATGAGAGGTCCATTGGGGCAGGGGATTGATGTCCTTGCTGTATTTGCGACTATTGTTGGTGTTGCAGCCACTCTTGGATTTGGATCTGCACAGATAACCGGAGGATTGTCCTTCTTATTCGGAACCCCGAACAATTTCACTGTACAGCTGATTGTATTGGCTGTATCAACCATTTTATTCATCTGGTCTGCATGGTCAGGCATCGGGAAAGGGATCAAATATTTGAGTAATATCAATATGGGTCTTGCCGCTTTCCTGTTGGTCCTTTTATTCATCGTCGGGCCGACCATGCTGATTTTGAATATGTTTACGAATACACTCGGCAATTACGCCGCAGATTTCTTTAAGATGAGCTTGCGCATCGCACCAATGGATGCCGAGGGCCGGACATGGATCAATGGCTGGACCATTTTCTATTGGGCTTGGTGGATCTCCTGGGCGCCTTTCGTCGGGATATTCATTGCGAGGATATCAAGAGGCCGGACGATCAAAGAATTTTTATTTGGCGTTCTATTACTCCCATCCCTTGTATGTTTCATTTTCTTCTCTGTATTCGGGGTCTCTGCCCTGCGGTTGGAGAACCTTGGGATAGCAGCCATTTCTAAGTTCAGTCTGGAGACATCGACATTCGGGACGCTTGCTGAATATCCGCTTGGAACCTTTATGTCTATCATCACGATTTTTGTCATCGCCATTTTCTTCATCACTTCCGCGGATTCCGCAACCTTTGTATTGGGTATGCTCAGTACCGGCGGCCGATTGAATCCGGGAAATCAGGTCAAGATTTCATGGGGCTTGATTCAATCGATGATGGCGGCTGCAGTTGTTTATTTCGGAGGGACCCAGGGACTGCAGAATATGCTGATTATCGCAGCTCTTCCTTTTGCCCTGGTCATAATCCTGATGGGCGTTTCATTCTATAAAGACATCCGGTCGGAGTTAAGGTCCAAATCGAATGAGCATAAACACAATGTATTGAAAAAAGGCAGCTGATCTCAGCTGTCTTTTTTGTGGGAAGGAGTCCCTTGTTCACAAACATTTCCTTTTATTAAAAATCCTTTTGATGTTATAGTAGGAAAATATATTTTCCACTATAGAAGGGGTTTCAACTAATGAGTTATAAAATGATTGTTCTTGATTTAGATGATACATTGCTTTGTGAAGACCAGACGATTTCAACACGCACGAAAGAGGCCTTGATGAAGGCACAGGAATCCGGAGTGAAGGTGGTCCTTGCTTCAGGGCGTCCCACATATGGCATGCGCTGGGTTGCGGAGGAACTGAAGCTCGACCAATATGGAAGCTACATTTTATCCTTTAATGGGTCAAAGATCATCAATTGCAGTACAAATGATGAAACCTACAGCCGTACATTGTCAGCTGAAACGGCTCATAGATTATATGATTTAAGCAAGCGTGAAGGCGTCGGGATCCTCACGTATTCGGATGATGCTATTATTGTAGAAGAGCCAAACGAATTTGCTGATATCGAAAGCAGACTCACTGGACTGCCGGTGAGAGTGGTGCCGAGTTTCAAAGAAGCAATTGATGGACCGGTCGTGAAGGCACTCATGCTCAAAGAGGCGGACCGGCTTGTTGAAGTGGAAAAGAAGCTGCAGACAGAACTTGACGGGGAGCTGTGCGTCATGCGCTCAAAGCCATACTTCCTTGAGTTCACGCAGCTTGGTGTAACAAAAGGTGCGAGCCTTGATTATTTGATCAAACCTCTGGGAATCAAAAGAGAGGAAGTAATTGCCATTGGAGACAGCTACAACGACCTTGCCATGATTGAATTCGCAGGTCTTGGAGTGGCCATGGGAAATGCACCGGATGATATTAAAGAGAAGGCTGATTTTGTAACAGCGTCTAACATGGAAAATGGCGTTGCAGAAGTAGTTGAGGCGTTCGTTCTGAATAAATTGACCGAAGTTTAAGGATTTTCAGGGCGGGATGAAGTCTTTCATTCTGACTTCGGACCACCCTGACAAAAAAAGAGCCAAACCTAATGATCAGATTCAGCTCCACTCCTTACTTTGGATCGCATTCCCAATGATATCCCGAACCATATCCCTTGCCAAAGCTCCCGCTCTCATGTGGACCGCTTCCCTGACCGTCTCCGTGATTGACCTCCGGAAGCTTCCGGTTGACGAATTTCGGAGGAAGGGGCTGAATTCCGAGAAAGCAGCTGCAGTCAATGGTGATGCATTTGTCGGTTTTATAGAGGGCGAATAATTCCTCGAGATCGTCTGTCGTGTATCCGTCAATATCTACTCCATCCAGTAACCGCAGTGTTGCACAATCTTCTTCGATATCGATTATTTTAAAGAACATGGTGCTGCCTGAGTGTAAGTGTGCTTCAAACGGTCGGCTATCTTCTTTTGTATAGAGAATAAAAGGGATTGTGTCTATCTTGTCGTGCTCACATATAAACTTGAATTTTTGAGTAGCCAATTTGAATTGCTCCTCTAATAATTCATTCAGGATTTTGCATATACAGTTATCGTGATGACAAATCATCGCCAAACTCCTCCTTTCAACTCTCTCTTATTATTAGTGTATTTTTGACTCGGGAAGTGGTGTAGTGCATATATAACGGTTCAGGTGGATTCTAAATAAAAATGAATGTCTTTAGAGGCATTTTTTGCACGCTTCTCTGATTCGTTGACTGAATCTCCCCCAGCCATTACATATCCGTATCGGTGCCCCATGGAAGTTGGGGGGCGGAGTATCTTTCCTTTTCTGGGTTTTATATAAACATCAATGATGCCTTCCTGTTCTTCTGCCTTGTTTTTTCCTGTCACTTTTAAGAGCTTACCCATCTTTTTTACGGTCATATAGTAGGTGTAGATATGTTTTTTCCATTTGGGGCCGGTACTGTGAGGTTTTCCAAGGTATACCCTTAACGTTTCTTCCACTACGCTCAGTCCGTATGCTTCAAAGATCATCTTATTCATGGCTCCCCCTGAAATTCGCGGGTTGATTTCAATTAGTTTCCATTGTTTCTTTACCAGCCTCATCTCAAGGTGACAGCTTCCGTTCACAAACCCCAGATCATTGACGATCTCTGCCACCTTTTTGACTAATGACGGTTGATCGTGAACGGGTGATACACTATACCCGGTGACTATGAATCGTTCTCGATAGTTGATTTCCTGTTTGACGACCACTGCGATCACGGGCTTGCCCTCTTTGACCACTACTTCGATTAAGTATTGCGGCCCTTCCAAGTATTCTTCTACAAGGATTGTGGAAGGCTTTTTCCGGCTTAATTTCTTTATGCCCCATGTCAGCTCTTTCTCATCATGAATGAGAAGGACATCCTTCGATCCGTTAGAAACGGGGGATTTTAACACAAAAGGATAGGGGATTGTTTTTACTCCCTCTTTTGAAAAGGGAGGCTCCATTTTAATGAAATCAGAAGAATAGTCTTTTCCAGTCAGTTTCGTCCGGAGTACTGTCTTATCCATACAATCTGTGATTGGCGCCAAGGAAATGCCGGTTCCGCAGAATTCATTGGAAAGCTGGGCTGCCAAATAAACGTAAGCATCAAAAAAACTGATGATGCATGCTATTTTCTTTCCTTGCTGCTGAAGGGAAGTTATTTCTTTCCTGATCGCTTCTTCCTGCCTTAAATTCACTTGAATCATTTCATCAACTTCCGGAAAGAGTTCTCTTTCCCTTAAAAATTTTCCGTTGTTTGTAAATAGAATAGTCGAGTAGCCCAGATTCTTTCCTGCTTCAATACCATCCCGCGAGGAGCCTGATTGATGTGTACCTATATAAATGATGTATTCGTTCATGGGGATAAAGCAGCTCCTTTATGAGTGTTCTTGGTTTTTTTAGTCTCTTACTCAGTATATGAGCTGCTCTGGGATAAGTATGGGCTGTATAAGGGGGAAACAGATAATTGGACGTACTTCCTACCCACGAAAATACGAAGTGGAATTGGTCAGGCAGGGTAATCCCAATAGGAGAAGTCCGGGAAAGAGATTGTTGCTTTCATATAACGGAAACGGACAATGGTGTTTAAAAAGCCGAATATAAGCCAAATCAACGTGGAATCAGCCTACACCCCGTATGTATTCTCAGAATAAACTATACGGTAAAGCATTGCTCGTACCCATTTGAGCTTTGAAAGAGAATACTATTAATGAAGGAGCGTACCTTGAATGAAGTCTATCATTTTTATCGAAACGACTAAGTCAGGTTCAAGTAGGGAAGCGATTAAGACGGCACACAGACTCGGATATTATACCGTCCTGTTTACTGAAAGACCTAACTTTATAGCCAAGCGGGAGGAGTTTCCCGATGTTCATCTCATGAAATTATGTGATCTTAGTGATATGGATGTACTCCAAAAGGAAGTGAAATCTCTAGTATTGAAGGGGGTAGAGATTTCGGCTGTTGTGAGCTATGTAGATCCCCATAGTTACACAGCATGTGCCCTTGCGGATGCATTTAATTTAAATCATTTTTCAACGGCGGGAATGAAAAATATTCAAAACAAAATTCAATCACGGAAATTGATGAAGGACTCATCGACAACCCCCTTGTACTGGACGATTGCAACAAATCGTGAAAGCAAAGCATTGGAACCGGAAATCAAAGATAAATTCCCACTGATCATGAAATCTCCCCAATCCACCGGTTCGAAAGATGTATACAAGGTTGAAAGTCTATTAGAATATAGGGAGCGGTATAAAACGTTGATGACTCGTTATGAAAATCAACCTATTTTAATAGAAGAATTTCTTCCGGAACCTCAGTACCTGGTGGAAGTGGTGGTTCATAAAGGAAAGGTTCATATTATGGCGTTGATTAAGCAGGAGATTCATTATAATCGACGTTTTATCGTTATGGGTTACAAATTAATGTTGAATGCAGGGAAGAACTTTTCTGATGGATTGAAAAAGGCGGTGGAAGAAATCGTTGCTCAGCACGGGCTTGAGAACGGTCCATGTCATTTGGAGCTTCGCCGGAAAGGAACTCGGTGGAAGCTGATTGAAATAAATGCGCGCATCTCGGGAGCTGGAATGAACAACATGATCAAAGCAGCCTATGGGATCAACCTGGTGGAAGAAACGTTAAAAATGGCTATGGGACAGGAGCCGGATTTAAAGCCTAAGTTTCAAAAGAATGCGTATATGCAATACGTAACCGTGGAAAAAAAAGGAACTCTCAAGAAAGTCACAGGAAAAAATAGAGCCCTTGCTTCACAAGGGGTAGTAGAGGTTTACGTCAAGCCGCGTAAAGGATCTGTGATAACACCGCCATTGTCGATGGGACACCGATATGCATATGTGACTGCAGTGGGAAAAACGGCAAAAGAGGCTGAAACCAATGCAAAGAATGCGGCAGCGGAAATTCAGTTTTGGATTGAAGAGTCTCCAAAGGAAAAGATCACAACGGAAATTAAATAAGAGAGAAGGGAGGGTGTCCGTTTCCCTTCCTTTTTTATGTACAAGTCTAAAAGTAAGTTAAAAAGCCTTGTTTCAGCTGATATTATTAGCTTGAAACAAGGCGTTCAATTTTTAATTTGATTCTGTCAGCAGTCCGGGTTTTGATCAATCGGGTGTGAGTTCTTAAGACGAATGATCAACCAAGGTGTTTCTTACAATACTCCACCGTATTCACCATCTCCAGCCCGCTCGCACCTTTGATGAGTATAGTCCAATTGGGTTTGATGGTTTTGAGCAGTTTCTCATTTAGTTGATGCATGGAGGATCGGTTAAAGTGAAAGATGCGCTGCTTGTTCATTCCGGCTTCATGTGCGCCAGTTCCAATATTTCTGGAAAGGTTGCCATAGGTAAAGAGGTAATCAATCTTTTTCTCGGCAACATACCTTCCTACTTCTTTGTGAACTGCTTCGTGTTTATTTCCGAATCCTGCCATACTTCCCAGGACGGCCACTTTCTTTTCTCCCTCAAGAATCGACAATACATCGAGGGCACCTTTCATGGCATCCGGAAATGCGTGCACCGTATCATCAATCAGCGTGATATTGTTTTTCAGCTGCATGACATCAAGCCTGTGCCTTGGTTTCTTTACTTCGCTCAGCCCTTGTTTCATTTCTTCGGGGGTAAAGCCGAGAAGGTCGGCGATGGCAATGGCTAGAAGGGCATTGTATACATAGAATTCCCCATGATAAGGAATGGAAAAAGTATGTGATTTACCCGAAAGCGTCAGGTCAAAGCTGATTCCTTCCACGCTGTAGCGCAGATTCTTTGCCTGATAATCGGAAGGGGTATGAATGCTGACCTTCTTCAGTACTCCAGTGAAATTCTTCGTATGCAGAAGCTTGGAATTCTTATCGTCTCCGTTCAGGAATAAATGACCATTTTGATTCATTCCTTTAATAAGTTCCGATTTAGCTGCTGCTATTCCTCTGATATCGCCATTGAAGTTACCGATATGAGCTGTGCCGATATTCGTGATCGCTCCTATGTTGGGCTGGATAATCTGACAATGCTTTTGGATTACACCGGGATATGCCATACCATACTCAAGTACGATGGCACGGTGAATGAAGTTGATTTCATCCTGGTGCTTTTCTGTATGGTCGGTCCTGTTCCAATAATCACTTGATTCGAAAGTAATCCAGCGTGTTCTGAGAATGGAGGCGATGATTGATTTGGTGGTGGTTTTCCCTGCGCTTCCGGTTACAGCAATGATCGGTCTTTCAACGGAGAAATTTATACTCATAGTATTTCTCCTTTCATTTTTTAATTCGGGAATTTTTCTTGGCTAAATAAATGCAATATTGGATGGTATTTTTCACGACATCCATTTCAAGATAAAAAGTCGGGGGGCACCCGGGTCTCCAGTTCACTTCATAGATCCAGATCTTCCCCAGGTCGTCCAATGCGACGTCAATGCCAAGTTCATCGATCGTTTCTGAATAGCGATCTTTTTGCAACTTATCCATATGACGGGCCAGGAGCAAAGAGAATTTTTCTAAATAACCCTTTATATTAAAATAATCATCTCCATATTCCTGCTTCAAAAAAGGAACGAGATAATTCATGGAGCCCCCGCTGTTGATATTCGAGACAATCGTGCCAGGGGCACCGATTCTCGGATAGATAGAGGTTATGACCCACTTTCCTTCACCGTTTTTCTGAACGTGAAGACGAAAATCAAATACGCTGCCATCTTTTGTCCGGCAATTGATATAAGGCTGTACAAGAAAGTCCTCTTCCCCAATATGTGTTGAAACAAATTCTTTTAATTCATCATAGGAATATAGACGATCGTCCGTGTTTATTAAAAGTCTAAAATCATTTCCAACACGTTCAATAAGAATGATCGATTGACCTTTACGTCCGTTTACTGGTTTAAATACAATCTTGCGATAGGCGTCGAGAAAAGAGAAAAAGTGATTTGTCCCTCTGACAACCTCTGAGGGAATCAAATATTGTGTGAATTCTCCAGCTTCCTTTAATCGTCTATAAACAGACATTTTATTGCCGATCGAATGAGTAGTAAATGGAATATTCTTCTTCAGTTCTTGGATGACATCATTGGATTTAGCCAGCTTTTCAGGACTTCCAGTGTTATAGATGACATGAGGAAAAGGGAAGGTTCCTTCCACCCATTCACCGTCTTTATATTCAAATCCTGAAATTGTTTTCGTTTTTAGATTTATTCCTCCCGGAGAGAAATAAATCATTTCCGTTCCTTCTGCCATGGCCACAGCTGCATAAGCGTACGCTTTGATGACACTGTCAGGATGCTTTCTGTGGTGCAGCATTCCAATTCGAATCAATTGACTAACCTCCTTTTGATAAATAATTGATCTTCTTCCTAACTAGTAAATGACGAAAGACCCAATTAGGGAACGACACTTGTAATAGGACTATCGCCTTTTTTATTTTCATGGCTCTGTTAAACGCCGCTGTTGATTTCCGTGCAAGACTTCGCTTTCCGCGGGTGACCCGTGAGCCTCCTCGGCAAGCCTGCGGGCCGAAAAGCGGAGGGGCTTCGCTC
>NZ_JBBYAF010000057.1:0-20810 GCF_038405515.1 Rossellomorea oryzaecorticis
GGAAGACGAAGACTCCTGCGGGAGAAGTGGCCAATGTGAGACCCCGCAGGCGAAGCCGAGGAGGCTCACGGGTCACCCGCGGAAAGCGAAGTCTTCCACGGAAATCAACAGCGGTTTTTAAGATGCCATTTTAATAAAATCTATCAGATATCCTACGATATATTGCAATAGTAGAAAAGCTGTGATATAATTCTATTTCGTGAGTAATGAACGCATTGCTCCTTGTCCTTTCAAAACGAAAGGACCGCATAGTCCACGAGGAGGTGACATTCAGATGAGAAAGTACGAAGTTATGTACATTGTCCGCCCAAACATTGACGATGAGTCAAAGAAATCAGTAGTTGAGCGTTTCGATAACGTTCTAACAACTAACGGTGCGGAAATCATCGAGTCAAAAGATTGGGGTAAACGTCGTTTAGCGTATGAAATCAACGATTTCCGTGATGGTTTCTACCAACTAGTGAAGATGAACGCTAACACTGAAGCTGTAAACGAGTTCGATCGTTTAGCTAAGATCAGTGACGACATTATCCGTCATATCGTTGTTAAAGAAGAAGAATAATCCGAACGTTTTAAGATACACTTCTATACCTGTTTCACGTGAAACAGAACACTAGAAGGAAGGGGTTGATTCTGATGATGAACCGAGTTGTATTAGTAGGGCGTTTAACCAAAGACCCTGAATTAAAATATACTCCAAATGGAGTGGCTGTTGCCTCGTTTACTCTTGCTGTGAATCGCAGCTTTACGAATCAATCAGGAGAACGGGAAGCAGATTTTATTAACTGCGTTGTATGGCGTCGCCCTGCAGAGAATGTAGCAAACTTTCTTAAAAAAGGCAGCTTAGCTGGCGTTGACGGTCGTATTCAAACGCGTAATTTCGAAGGACAGGATGGACGCCGCGTGTTCATGACGGAAGTCGTAGCGGAAAGCGTTCAGTTCTTGGAACCGCGCAGTGCGAATCAAGGTGATCGTGGAGGAAGTCCGGGCTATTCGGGTGGAGGTCAGCGTGACCAAGGAAATCCTTATAGTCAGAATCAGAATCAACAGCGCAACAACAATAATAACAACAACTATACACGTGTAGATGAAGATCCATTTGCAAATGACGGTCAGCCGATCGACATTTCTGATGATGATCTGCCATTCTAAACGAACGATAACGAATTTAAACAAGATAGGAGGCGAAACAAATGGCAGGAGGACGTAGAGGTGGACGTAGACGCCGTAAGGTATGCTACTTCACAGCAAACGGAATTACACATATCGATTTCAAAGATGTTGATCTTCTTAAGAAATTCGTATCTGAGCGTGGAAAAATTCTTCCACGTCGTGTAACTGGAACAAACGCTAAGTACCAACGTAAGTTGACTCGTGCGATCAAGCGCGCTCGTACTATGGCATTACTTCCATACGTTACTGGTGAATAACTGAACGGTAAAAACAGCAGGGACTTTGTCTCTGCTGTTTTTTTATGTATAACTGTCATTTTTCCACGTTTGTTTGCCTTTTTCACCCCCTAAACGGGCAATAAATCTTTTGGGAATCATCAATTCCTGTTTATTATGAAAAAAATTATCCCTTCATGGTCTTAAAAAAGATATATTATCAAAACAGCCATTTTATTATCAAAAATGAAGATATATTATCAATGACGCCTTATATATTATCAAAAATCCAATATTATTATCAAAATGACTTTCCACCCTTCATCCTAATCTTCCATTTATGTTAAAACGACCGAAATCCCCCAATCCTATTAAATTCTGACGAAACGTGTCGATAAATTAGTGGAGAATAGGTTTTAGTCGTCCAAGGCACAAGGGGGAAAAGAAGTGAAAAAAGAGAAACAAAAAAAGAAAAGTCAAAAAAACAATGATAATAAAAAGTCTCTTAAGCTATCATCCATAAGAGCAAAGCTGATCGTGGTTTTCTCCGTATTATTTGTAGCTTCTCTAATCGCAATCATTGCCATTACGAGCTGGCAGACAAGGGTGAAGACCGAGGACCAGGTGATCGGTCAGACAAAGGGAGTCGTGAAGGAACTTAATAGTTCCGTGCAGCTTTTTCTTGAACAGTATGAGAAAAGCCTGAACCAATATTCTGTTTCCAATGTATTGAAGAACTATTCCAAAGCCCAGCTTGATCCTGATACAGATGCAGCCCAGGATACGGAGTTGTATGCGGATATTCAATCTGATTTTAATAATTATCTCGGCTTATATCAGGAGGCAACGTCGATTTATATCGCGTCTCCGGATAAACAGCTTAAAATTGTACCTGCTGTTGAATTGCCTGCTGATTTTGACCCGACAAGCCGTGAATGGTATAAAGAAGCGGTGAAAGCGAAAGCAGGTGTTGTGTGGAGCGAGCCATATATCGATACAGCGACGGAAGAGTATATCATTACAGCTTCCAAAGCGGTCGTTTCTGACAATAAGATCATTGGGGTTGTCGGAGTCGATGTAAATCTGACAAAATTAACGGACCGAGTATCGGATATGGAGCTCGGGTATGAAGGCTATCCGTTCCTATTTGGATTGGATGGGACCGCGATTGTGCACCCGACTAAACGGGGAGAGAATATGACCGATCAATCCTTCATCAAACAAATGCTGGAATCCGGGGAAAAGCAGGGCACCATTCACTATGAGTTAGACGGTGAGAAGAAGGTACTCGTGTATAATACGGTTCCGAAGACGAATTGGAAAGTCGGATCTGCATATGAGATGGATGCCCTCTTGAAATCATCAAAGGAAATTGAACAGCTGCTGATCCTGACGGGCATGGTGACGCTTGTTGTCATGCTTGTGATGGTTGTGTTCGTTTCCGATAAGATGACCAAGCCGATCAAAGAGCTTCAAAAGACGGTAACTGAGGTGGCAACCGGAGACCTTTCCATTCAGTCAACGATAAAGTCGAAGGATGAAACGGGGCTGCTTGCCACTGATCTAAACAAGATGATCGCCAGCATGAGAGAGACGATCAGGGTCGTCCAAGATTCTGTGGGGAACGTGCGTCAATCCGCTGAAAACTTAAGTGCAGTGTCAGAAGAAACAAATGCTTCAAGCGAGGAAATGGCGACGGTGGTCAATGAAATTGCACATGGGGCCTCTCAGTCAGCAGCCGATTCGGAAAGTGCTCAACAAAAGTCCGAAATGCTCGGGACCCGGATCAATGAAGTATATGACAACTCGAAAGCAATGGCTGAAATGGCAGGAGAAGCAGATGAGATGAATCAGACCGGACTGCATCAAGTGAAGGAGCTGGTTAATGCCTATCACTCTTCCAACGAGTATATCTCTTCAATGGAAAAGGTGATCATGAGCCTTGAGTCCAAAGTGAAAACGATCGAGTCTGTCATGGAGACCATCACGGATATTTCATCTCAAACCAATCTCCTTGCGCTGAATGCAAGCATTGAAGCGGCAAGAGCAGGCGAGCACGGAAAAGGGTTCGCCGTCGTAGCGGACGAAGTCAGGAAACTTGCCGATCAGTCCGTACAGGCTACAGAGCAAGTGAAGAGCACGATAAACGAAATCCAGCTAGGATCGAATCAGGCTGTTGATGAAATGGCTAAGACAAAAGAAACCTTTGTAGTTCAATACGGGGTCATCCAAAAGACTAACGATGTATTCAATCAAACGTCTGCTCTGATGAAGACGATGCAGAATGAAATAGAACAAATGTATAAACAAGTGGGCCAAATCAATCTTGATAAAGATGAAGTGGTCAACGTCATTCAATTGATGGCGGCAACAGCTGAACAAACAGCCGCTTCATGTGAAGAAATGAATGCTTCTTCCGACGAACAATTAAGGGCGATTCACTCCGTCACGGAAGCAGCAGAAGTTCTCACGGACCTGAGTCAGGAACTTCAGGATTCGATTCAGCGGTTTAAAATTAAATAATCAATCCAGGAAGATGCCATCTGCATCATCCTTCTGTGAACCCGTAACGAATACTCTTGTGTAAAGGGAGTATATACTAAGGACATAGAAGGATGGCGTGCAGGGGCATCTTTTTTACGATCTCTGTTGAAAATGAACGAGCCGTTAAGATGAAATTCATCGTAAAAATTGATATGATTATTCTGTTATAGTTGTTTCGCCTGAAATCAATGTTGGGAGAGTTAGCTGTTGAAAAATACTCGTGTTATTACGCAAGGGGCGTTAATGCTCGCCATCTTCACTGTTTTATTACTTATGGTGCTGTACGTTCCTTTCCTCGGAACGCTGGCATTTT
Organism: Rossellomorea oryzaecorticis; assembly: GCF_038405515.1. GTDB lineage: Bacteria > Bacillota > Bacilli > Bacillales > Bacillaceae_B > Rossellomorea > Rossellomorea oryzaecorticis_A. Next base: position 4,246 of record NZ_JBBYAF010000057.1, read on the forward strand.
TCATTTTGCCGTTGCCGCTGATTTTTTTCAGTGCAAGCCATTCGTTCGGGAATTCCCTGTATGTCCTCCTTGGAGCAATGCTGCTCAGCTTTTTAGTTGGCGGGCCTATTGCACTGCCGCTTGGTCTGGCATTTGGATCATTGGCTATCGTGATGGGCTGGGGAATCAGGAATAAATGGGATAAACTAAGAATATTCATGTCATCCACTTTCATTTTATTGATAAATATCGTCATAGGTTTTGTTTTATCAATCGCTTTTTTCAATATTAATATCGTGGAAGACAGTTTGAAAGAATCTAAAACTACATATTATTCATTGCTCGAGCAGGTGGGACAGGAACCCGACCAAAGATTCATCGAGAGTCTTAACAGTTCCATCCAATTGATCCAGACGCTGATGCCGGCATTTTTCCTTGGAATGTCCGCCATCTTCGCCCTGCTTTTCATCTGGGTAAACTTCCCGGTCTTAAAAAGATTAGGCATCGATGTTCCTGTTTTCAAACCGTTCAGGGAATGGATGCTTCCTAAAAGCATTTTGTGGTACTACCTGATTGTTTTAGTTGTTTTGATGATTGCACAACCCGAGCAGGGGACCTATTTGTATACGGCGGTTATGAATGTGCTTTATGTCCTGCAGACGTTAATGGCTGTTCAAGGCTTGTCATTCCTTTATTTTCTGGGCCATTTAAAGGGGTGGTCGAAGGGCATTTTGGTATTAATTACAATCATTTCGATTCCCCTCCTTTATCTCGTGAGAATTTTAGGTATAATTGACTTAGGATTTAATCTTAGACAACGCCTACAACGTAAGTCATAGATAATATAATTTAAGTTCCAGGAGCTGAAATCATGCCATCTTATTTTAATAAGCGAATGATCCGGTACCCTTTGTACGGTCTAGCTATATTAACAGCTCTCTTGTTAGTATCAGTCGCTTTTTACAAATGGATTATTTCGTTAATCGGGTTGATTGTCTTTGGAAGCGCGTTTTTTCTCGCCTTTTATTTCGAGAAAAGATCTCATGAAGAAACAGAAGAGTATATCTCCACCTTATCCTACCGGGTAAAGCGTGTCGGGGAAGAGGCATTGATGGAAATGCCGATCGGAATCATGCTCATTAATGATGAGTACTACATAGAATGGACAAACCCTTTCCTTGCGTCCTGCTTCAATGAGGATACCGTCGTGGGGAGATCGCTCTATGACGTGGCAGAAAATATTGTCCCGCTGATCAAGCAGGAAGCAGACTCAGAAATCATTACGCTTAATGAAAGAAAGTACCATGTCATATTGAAGTTGAAAGAAAAGCTTCTGTACTTTTTTGATGTGACTGAACAGAAGGAGATCGAGAAGCAATTTCATGAAGAACGGACGAATATTGCGATCATCTTCCTTGATAACTATGATGAATTGACGCAGGGAATGGATGACCAGACACGCAGCAGTCTGAACAGTCTGGTGACCTCCATCCTGAATAAGTGGGCAAAAGAGTACGGCGCCTTCTTAAAGAGGGTTTCTTCTGAACGTTTTGTTGCGGTCATCAATGAAAAGATCCTTCAGGTTCTGGAAAAAGAAAAATTTGGAATACTGGATGATGTCCGCGAAACGACATCGAAACAAAACGTCCCCCTTACCTTGAGCATAGGCGTCGGGACGGGTGTTTCATCCCTTCCTGAACTTGGGACGCTTGCCCAGTCAAGCCTGGATCTAGCTCTTGGCCGCGGCGGTGATCAGGTCGCCATCAAGCAGACGAATGGAAAAGTAAAATTCTACGGCGGAAAAACGAATCCGATGGAAAAACGGACCCGGGTACGTGCGCGCGTCATATCACATGCGCTCCGGGAAACGATGATCGAAAGCGACAAAGTCATCATCATGGGGCACAGGCATCCTGACATGGATGCGATCGGAGCGGCGATCGGTATCCGGAAGGTCGCCCAGATGAACCAGCGTGAAGGCTATGTAGTGTTGAACTTCAATGAAATAGACAATGGTGTCAAACGTTTGATGAAAGAGATTAAGCACAATTCGGATCTTTATTCCCGCTTCATCACACCGGAAGAAGCATTGGAAATGGCAACGGAAGATACACTGCTTGTGGTCGTGGATACCCATAAGCCGTCCCTTGTCATCGAAGAAAAGCTATTGAATAAAATCGATAAAGTCGTCGTCATCGATCATCACAGACGGGGGGAAGACTTCATCAAGAATCCGCTGCTTGTCTATATGGAGCCATATGCTTCATCGACTGCAGAACTTGTGACAGAACTCTTGGAATATCAGCCTAAGCATGAAAAGATCTCCATGCTTGAAGCCACTTCCCTTCTTGCCGGCATCATCGTCGACACGAAGAGCTTTACGCTTCGCACCGGTTCGAGAACATTTGATGCTGCCTCCTATTTAAGAGCGCAGGGGGCAGATACGGTCCTCGTACAGAAGTTCCTTAAAGAAAATGTAGAGACCTATATCAAACGCGCCCGTCTTATTGAATCGGTCGAATTTTATCAAAAAGGCGTGGCGATTGCGAAAGCGGATGAGGATGTCATCTATGACTCCGTACTGATCGCGCAGGCGGCAGACACACTCTTGACGATGGATGAGGTCGTCGCTTCCTTTGTCATTTCAAAAAGGGAACCCGACACCATCGGGATCAGTGCCCGTTCATTGGGTGATGTGAACGTCCAAATCATCATGGAAAGCTTAATGGGCGGCGGACATCTGACGAATGCTGCCACTCAAATAAAAGATATTTCTGTTGGGGAAGCGGAACAACAGTTAAAAGAAGCACTGAATGATTATTTCGAAGGGAGAAAAGAGACATGAAGGTAATTTTCTTAAAAGATGTTAAAGGCAAAGGTAAAAAAGGCGAAGTGAAAAATGTTGCGGACGGTTACGCACATAACTTTTTACTTAAAAAAGGTCTGGCTGTAGAAGCGACAAACGCCAATATCGGCCAGCTTGAAGGTCAGAAGAAAAAAGAAAAGCAGCTGGCACAGGAAGAGCTTGAAGAAGCAAAGAAATTACAAGCCACACTGGAAGAGCTGACTGTGGAAATGAAAGCGAAATCCGGTGAAGGCGGACGTCTATTCGGTTCCATTACAAGCAAGCAAATCGCAGATGAGTTAAAGAAAGAACACAAGATCAAAGTGGACAAGCGAAAAATCGAAATGAACGACGCAATCCGTTCTTTAGGCTTTACAAATGTACCTGTGAAGCTGCATACAGACGTAACGGCTACATTAAAAGTAAACGTAACGGAAGAATAATTTCTCGCAATATACGAAATTTGGTAACTTCATTTGCCGAAAAACATGATAAAATGAATATAGGTTGATAAAAATGTGATCTGGATTCTTTCCCGATCACATTTTTTCAAGTTGTCCAGCTCCAGCGCCTAGCCCCTCGAGACGTTTCGGACCACCCAATGAAGTCAAAGAACGACTTCACCGGTCGCTCCTCCAACGCTTGTCGGGGCTAAACAAGGCGCTTGCGCTTTTCTTAGCAGGGAAATTCGTGATTGATTTAATAATAGAGTATGTCTTCCAACTGTTTTCCGAAATGGAGGTAATAAATAGATGAATGAGATGTTACAAGAGCGGATCCCCCCTCAGAATATCGAGGCGGAACAAGCCGTGCTTGGGGCTATTTTCTTAGAACCAAGTGCGCTGACGATGGCTTCTGAAGGATTGATACCAGAAGATTTCTATCGTCACTCTCATCAGAAAATATTCAACGTCATGCTGAAACTGGGCGACGCCGGAAAAGCGGTGGACCTCATCACGGTGACAGAAGAACTGGCTGCTGCCAAGGAGCTCGAGGATGTCGGCGGTGTCGCTTATTTAAGTGAACTCGCGGGGTCTGTCCCGACTGCGGCCAATATCGAGTACTACGCCAAAATCGTAGAAGAGAAGTCTTTATTAAGAAGGCTGATCCGTACGGCTACGGACATTGCGTCCGACGGCTATGCCCGTGAAGACGAGGTGGATGCACTCCTCGGCGAAGCGGAAAAAAGCATCATGGAAGTCGCTCAGCGAAAAAATGCCGGTGCGTTCCACAATATCAAGGACGTTCTCGTTCGGACGTATGATAATATCGAGACGCTTACGAATCGTAAGGGTGACGTCACTGGGATTTCAACTGGATTCGCCGATTTGGACCATATGACAGCAGGATTCCAGCGAAATGATTTGATCATCGTCGGAGCCCGTCCATCGATGGGTAAAACCGCCTTCGCCCTGAACATCGCCCAAAACGTAGCGGTCAAAGCGAAGGAAAATGTCGCGATCTTCAGTCTGGAGATGGGTGCTGAGCAGCTTGTCATGCGTATGCTTTGTGCAGAAGGAAACATCAACGCACAAAACCTCCGTACCGGCGAATTGACGGATGAAGACTGGAGAAAGCTCACGATGGCAATGGGAAGCCTCTCCAATGCCGGGATTTACATTGATGATACACCAGGAATCAAAGTCGGGGAGATCCGTTCGAAATGCCGCCGTCTGGCACAGGAACACGGACTCGGCATGATCCTCATCGATTACCTTCAATTGATCCAGGGGAATGGCCGCGGAGGCGAAAATCGCCAGCAGGAGGTTTCTGAAATCTCCCGTTCATTGAAAGGACTTGCCCGTGAACTTGAGGTCCCTGTCATCGCCCTATCACAGCTTTCCCGTGGAGTCGAGCAGCGTCAGGACAAGCGTCCGATGATGTCCGATATCCGTGAATCGGGGAGTATCGAGCAGGATGCCGATATCGTCGCCTTCCTTTATCGTGAAGATTACTATGATCATGATGCCGAAAATAAAAACATCATTGAAATCATCATAGCCAAGCAGCGTAACGGTCCTGTAGGGAATGTATCGCTCGCGTTCGTGAAGGAATATAATAAATTCGTTAATCTGGAGCGGCGGTTCGATGATTCCGGGGTTCCGCCGGGGGCTTAGATCAGCCTCCGGATTGATAGATGTAGATGAAAAAACCAAGCATGTGGTTCATGCTTGGTTTTTTTGCTTGTAAAATGCTTTTTTTGAAAAAATCTTTTGGGTAATTAAAAGGTTCAGGATGCAAAATCGTACAAGTCGCCGGTTTCCATGGCTGTAACCTTTCCTTTTTGTAAGGGGATGGGGGTATTTTAGTTAGTATATTATCAAAATCAGCCACTTTATTATCAAAAATCAAAATATATTATCAAAACGAGCATTATATTATCAAAAATCAAAATATATTATCAAAACCCCTTTTCACCCGTCCGCGTAACACAAAAATCCAGGTACAGTCTCAATCCGCACCTGGATTCCAGCAAACTTATCTATAAAATCGTCGCATGCTGATGAGCATGGAGTTTCGTGAAGATCCCGTCTTCGATCGACAATAGCTCTTCATGCGTCCCGTCCTCTGCAATCCCGTTCTCGGTTACGACGAGGATGCGGTCAGCTTTCCGGATGGTTGCGAGTCTATGCGCAATGACCAGTGTGGTGCGGTCTTTCGCAAGTTCGTTCAGAGCATCCTGGATGATCGCTTCCGTCTCCGTATCGAGGGCGGAAGTGGCTTCGTCGAGTATGAGGATCTGAGGGTTCTTTAAGAACATCCTCGCAATGGACAACCGCTGCTTCTGACCTCCGGATAATTTCAGGCCGCGCTCCCCGATCTGCGTATCATATCCGTCAGATAGTGAAGCGATCAGATCGGTCAGGTGAGCACGCCTCGATGCTTCCTCGATCTCTTCCTGGGTCGCATCCAGTTTTCCATAGGCGATATTTTCTCTAAGCGTCCCGGTGAATAGGAAAACATCCTGCTGCACGATCCCAATCTGGGAACGAAGTGACTCTTTCGTCATATCCCTGATGTCGATGCCGTCGATGGTGATCGAGCCTGACTCGATATCATAGAACCGAGGAATCAACGAGCAGATCGTCGTTTTACCCGCACCTGAGGGGCCGACGAAGGCGACGGTCTGACCTGGTTCAATTTTAAAAGAAAGATCGTTCAGGATCGGCCGGTGTGGCTCGTATCCGAATTGTACACCGTTGAACTCGATATTCCCTCTCAACGTCGATACCTCGATGGCATCCGGACGGTTTTCGATATCCGGTTCTATGTCCATCAGTTCCGTGAATCGTTTAAAGCCGGCCATCCCTTTCGGATAGAGTTCCAGCAGGGCAGAGATCTTATCAATCGGTTTGAACAGCACATTGATATAAAGGATGAAAGCGACCAACTCCCCGTAGGAAAGGGCACCCGAGAAACTCAGCCATGCCCCGTACACGAGGATGATCAGTGTCATCAGGCGTGTCGTGATATAAATGCCCGACAAGTTCACACTCATGACATTGTATGCTTTTAGTTTCGACTTCCGGAAGAACTGGTTGTTTTCATTGAAGCGGTCCATCTCGTATTGTTCATTCGTAAAAGACTGAACGACGCGCGATCCGGAAACACTGTCCTCCACCCGGCTGTTCACGTCGGCGATATTGCCGTACATCTTTGTCCAGGCCTTGTTCATCTTGATATTCGAATAGGAAATCAGCCAGATAAGGAACGGCACGACGATGATGGCGACAAGGGCGAGCTTCACATTGATCGTCAGCATGATCCAGAACGCCCCGATGAACGTCATGACGGCAATGAATAAATCCTCCGGTCCGTGGTGGGCAAGCTCCCCGATATCCATCAGGTCATTCGTCACCCGGCTCATGATATGACCGGTCTTCGTGTTATCAAAGAAACGGAAGGACTGCCTCTGCACGTGATGAAACAACTCCCGCCTCATATCGGTCTCGATATTGATGCCGAGCTTATGTCCCCAGTAGTTCACGACGAACTGCATGCCCGAACTCAGCAGATACAGAGCGAGCAGCCCCGCACTCACCGCCAGGATCGTGCTCCAATTTCCATTAGGCAGCAGTGTATCGATGAACCAGGAAACCGCAAGCGGAAACCCAAGCTCCAGCAGCCCGACAAGCACAGCACAGGCAAAATCTATGTAAAACAGCCGCTTATGAGGACGGTAATAACTGAAGAAACGTTTAATCATGACACTCACCTCTGTATACAATTGTATGAAAATTTCAAATTACATATTTAAACATATCAAAAATAAAAAATTACGGCTATTATTTTTTTAACAGTCAGGCTCTCTGATACGTTAAAGCGCCGAGGGACGGGCCTTTAGCGGGGTAAAGTGAGGTTATTTTTACGAACATAAATATAAATACATATAATATTGTTCGTGTTTTGATTGACTTTCCGCTCTGCGGTTGATAAAATGAGTTTGTTTGAAAAAAGAGGGAATGCTAATTCCTGTCGGAGGTGCTATATATGTCTTCAGTAGTAGTAGTAGGTACGCAATGGGGAGACGAAGGAAAAGGAAAGATCACTGACTTCCTTTCTGAACACGCAGAAGTAATCGCACGTTATCAAGGTGGAAATAACGCGGGTCACACAATCAAATTCGATGGTGAAACGTATAAATTACATTTAATTCCTTCTGGTATTTTTTATAATGAAAAAATCTCGGTCATCGGTAACGGAATGGTTGTCGATCCGAAAGCATTGGTAAAAGAACTTAAATACTTACATGACCGTGACGTCACGACTGAGAACTTGCGAATCAGCAACCGTGCACACGTCATCCTGCCTTATCACTTGAAGCTCGATGAAGTAGAAGAAGAGCGTAAAGGTGCAAACAAGATCGGTACGACGAAAAAAGGGATCGGTCCTGCGTACATGGATAAAGCGGCACGTATCGGAATCCGTATCGCCGACCTTCTGGACCGTTCATCGTTCGAAGAAAAGCTTGCACGCAACCTTGAAGAGAAGAACCGCCTGCTTGAGCGCTTCTATGAAACGGAAGGCTTCAAGATCGAAGACATCCTTGATGAGTACTATGAATACGGCCAGCAAATCAAGAAATACGTAGTCGATACATCTGTCGTATTGAACGATGCCATCGACAACGGACGCCGTGTCCTATTTGAAGGGGCCCAAGGGGTCATGCTTGATATCGACCAGGGTACATACCCATTCGTTACATCCTCGAACCCGGTAGCGGGAGGAGTGACGATCGGCTCCGGTGTCGGACCTACGAAAATCAATCACGTGGTTGGTGTATCAAAAGCATATACGACTCGTGTAGGGGACGGACCTTTCCCAACTGAACTGAACAACGAAATCGGGGATCAAATCCGTGAAGTCGGCCGTGAATACGGTACGACCACTGGACGCGCGCGCCGTGTCGGCTGGTTCGACAGCGTAGTCGTACGCCATGCACGCCGTGTCAGCGGACTTACGGACCTTTCCCTTAACTCGATCGACGTATTGACAGGCATCGAAAAGTTGAAAATTTGTGTAGCATACAAATACAAAGGCGAAATCATGGAAGAGTTCCCGGCAAACCTTAACATCCTGGCTGAATGCGAGCCGGTATACGAAGAGCTTCCAGGCTGGACGGAAGACATCACAGGATGCAAGACGCTGTCTGAACTTCCTGAAAATGCACGCCATTATCTGGAGCGCGTATCTCAATTGACAGGTATCCCGCTTTCCATCTTCTCTGTTGGACCTGACCGTTCTCAAACGAATGTGGTTCGCAGTGTTTGGAGCCCACGATAATATCATAAAAAAGAAGCTGATCTGAAATAAATGGATCAGCTTCTTTTCCTATTATGTGATTGTGGTCGTCAGTTGGTCATAGACACGGTCATGACAGACGACGTAAAGGGTGTCCGCCTGGTGTAATTCACGGTTCATTGCATCGGTGAAATCCATGTTGTCGTTGACTGCCAGCAGCACGGCCCCTGATTGAAGCAGCTCTTCAGAAGCCTGTTTGATCGTTTTCCACTCCGTTTTCGGCTTCAGGAGATGAATATTATTCCCGTATCTCTTACTGAGAAGCTGTCTGAACAGATTCGTGGTTCCAGGATGAATCGTTGCTTTTGCCATCAAGAACGAGACAGAATCATTAGAAAGAATGAAGTCATCGACCGCAATATGTTTGAATTTAGGGATGTGACGATCCTCGGAGACCTCGACGATCGTGTGAATTTCCTTATCATTTTCTTTGGATAATCCCTCGACTGCTGAGGCGATCAGCAATGTCTTTCCGTCTATGAGAGAGGGGTCCTCTATCCGTGCATCAGAGAAAATAGCCACTCTTCTTGCTTCAAGAATGTTCCCGCGCAATAAGATTTCTTCATCCGAAGGGTCACCCTGGATGAAATGAACCTGATCATGATCAATCGGTGACTCGCTTAGTGTATCGATCAAGACGATTTCCGCCTTGGGTGAATGAGCCAGCACTTCAGAGATTGCTTTTTCTGTCTTTTTCGACCAGTTTATATAGATATAATGATTTTCCATAGTAGATTCAAGCTTCCCTTCTCGCTTGTATTTTTGAAAAGTGGTGATCGCATCCACCGTTTTACTGATCAGCACCCCGATGATGCCGATCCCGAAAATAAAGAGGAAGATCCCAAGCAGGCGTCCGCCAACTGTGACGGGATAATAATCTCCATATCCGACCGTCGTCAACGTGGTCATCGTCCACCAGAAACCATCAAACAATGATGGAAATCCATCTGGTTCTAAAAAATAAATGCCGAACGTACCCAATAATATAATGAAAGTGGATAACAATAAGATAAACCCGAAATCCATTTTGGATACTTGTTTCCAAAGTCTCATAAAAATGGCCATACAACCGCTCCTTATATAAAAATCATAGTATAATAATACCAATAACCGAGCTGGAAATGAAACCATTCCTTTTATGAATCGTATACATAAGAGTGTTCGTTCGTAGAGCAAAGGAATAAATGTAATCCGCTGATTATGTATGAAAAGACAAAACACCGCTCAGGGAGGAGAGTAAGAATGACCAGACCCCTATTGGAATACCGCCTGCTTAAAGGCATGAATGGGTTCGAACCGATTTTTCATTATACGGATATTGAACTTGAGCAGATCCTTGCCCGTAGAGAATGCGAGTTTTTTGTAAAAGGAGGCGTCACCTACAGACAGCTTTCCTCTGCTAAGGAAGGGAATCTCTTTCTAATTTATGTAGAAATATTTGAAGAAGAGCCTGTCACGGACCCGTTGTTTCCGCCGCAAGGATTGAAGCTTGAAATCCGTGAACTGAATCCGAGGAAGAATCACCCGATAGTAAAACAGGAAACATATGAAGATCATCTTGATATACTAAGTGTCATCGGATCTGTATATATCTATATTGATCAGGCAGAGTATGAACGGGACTCTGCGGAAATTGATGAGGATCGATCCGTTTATATCTTATATGTCAAAGCAACAGGCGAAATGCTGGAGGAGGAAGCACAATGAACAAAACGAAAAAAATGATGGCAGGAGTCGTCGCGTCCGTCATGGCCATTTCCGTCACGGGCTGCGGAAATCAGGATCTCCCGCCGGAACCTACGGACACCGACTGCGATGACTGGGACTGGGACGAAGAAAGCGGCACTTACTACTGCGACGACAGCCGGTCCTCCCACTTCGGATATTTCTGGTTTGCCGGCAGGATGTTTAAAAATAAATCCAGCCTGCGAAATTATTCAGGCTACAAATCCTATTCGAAGTCCTATAAATCAGGCATAGGGAGCGGATCTAAAGGAGGATTCGGAGGGTAATATGGATACTTTCCATCGTGAACAGAGAATCGGCTTTTATGAGGGGATATCAGATTTCTGGCACGACCTCTTCGGAATGGAATATGCTCTTTTGGATGTGAAAAAAGAATCGCCTGATGCGGTGGATGCGATTCGTGATGCGTCCCAAAAAGTCTATAAAGTGTACCGGAAAACGGTTGATCTTCTCCGTGAGCTCAGTGACGAATCGCTGCTGGAGTTAGGGTTTCCTGAGGAATCTCTTTCCTACATACGATTCAAATCGATTCCACAGGAATGTATCGTCGGGAGGTTCGATTTTGTTGTTCTGGACGATGGTCAAGTGAAATTACTGGAGTTCAATAGCGATACGCCTACATTTATTAAGGAGCTCTTTCATGTGAATGGGAAAGTGTGTGATTACTATTCTTGTGACGATCCAAATGCGGGTCTTGAAGAGCAGCTCGGCCTTGAGGTCCGGCGTGCACTGCTTGCTTCTTGGCAGACATTGGAGCGGGACGGCTCACCGAAGATCGTTTTTTCATCGCACAGTGATCATGAAGAGGATTATTTGACGACGCGGTACCTCCAGTCATTGGCAGATGTTCCTTCTGAATTTGTCAGTTTGGATCAATTGCAGATCAGGAGCGGCCGGGAAGCGGGTGTTTATACTCCTTCAGGGGAGCGGATCGATGTATTGTACCGTCCGACTTATCCGGTAGAGCATCTGGTGGATGACGTCGATCCTGAAACAGGTGATAAAGTGGGACTGGATTTGATTAAGCTTGTGCTGGATCGGAAGCTCGCTGTGTTGAACCCGCCTTCTGCTTTTTTGATGCAGTCAAAAGGGGTGCAGGCCTTGATATGGGGGCTTCATGAGTCGGGTAGCGAGTTTTATACGGAAGAAGAGCATGAATGGATTTCTTCGTTTTTCTTACCGACCTACTTGGATCCGGATGCGTTTGAGGAAAGCGGCGTGACCTACGTGCAAAAACCCGCTTTCGGACGCGAGGGGGATACGGTTAAAATCATTGAAGCCTCAGGTAAGGTTGTACTGCAGGACCGGAAAGAGACATATAAAGAATCATTGCCTGTTTATCAGAAGTATATTGAACTGCCTCGGTATGGCATCCGTACAGATGAAGGTGTTGTGCAGGCAAGCCTGATGGCCGGCAGTTTCGTCATAAACGGTTTGGCAGGTGCTGTCGGTTATCGTGCCGGCAATGCCATTACCGATAACGAATCATACTTCCTTCCGATCGGTTTCGGGGAAGATTAAAAGGAGAGAAATCAATGCAAATCATTACAAGTGAAGCACTTATCAGTTTTCTTGCACATGTAGGCACCGGATTGGGACTCATGATCCTCGGTGTCATCGTATTCGCCTTTACCACTAAATTTTCAGAAGCCACACTCATCCGCGAAGGCAATGTGGCCGTCGCGTTGAAGCTGTGGGGCAAAGCAATCGGGCTCGCAATCGTCATCTACACTGTCTGGGCGAACAGCGTTAATCTATTCGATGCCTTCGTATGGGGATTGATCGGTATCGCCACCCAGGTCATCGCGTACTGGATCATCGAATACGTACTGACTCCTAAGACGAATCTCGCGAAGAAAGTAGAAGAAGGCAACGTTGCGATCGGGTTCAGCTTATTTTCCGTATCGATCGTGGTTGGGCTGATTGTGGCGGCTAGTTTGACTTATTAGGGTGTTTGTATGTGGATAGAGGCTGCAGCTTGGCTCCGGGGTTTTGGGGGCTGGGCTGTGGTTTTTTGATTGGGAACTTTTTGGTGACGATAGATAAGGGAATAGGTATTAAAACGACAAATTTTTAGGTTTTGATAATATATTTCTATTTTTGATAATAAAAGTGTCGTTTTTGATAATTTATCTAGATTTTTGATAATATGTTGGCTGTTTATGATAATAAAATAATTCCGGAACCCGTAATACCCCCCATACCAAACCTAATTCCTGTCAAAAGAAGGATTTTCCGCTTTCCATATTGAATAACTACTAAACAAAACTAGATTGGAGTGATGAAATGATCGTAAAATCAAAACAAACACCCCCTCTTATCCTAAAGTTACAAGCACTTTCCTCCAGAATTCTTCCCCATCACATCAAACATTCATTTATCAAGGACGATTTAGCAAGGTATCTTGCAGGATTCAAAGGTGAAAAATCAATTGAATACTATCTGAGTTTTCTCCCAGACGAAGAATACTACATTTTTCATGATATTCGATTATTTGATGGTGAACATTTTTTTCAATTGGATGCTCTTATTTTAACGAAAAGACTATTCTGTATTTTAGAAATAAAAAATTTGGCCGGAATTATTGAATTTGATAAGGATTTTAATCAAATTATACAAATAAAAAATGGCCAGGAAAAGGCTTATCCAGATCCAACCACTCAACTGCAGCGGCAAAAAAGCCAACTGAACACATGGCTGAAACGCAATAATCTTCCGCAGCTCCCCATGCAAGGCTTCGTTGTATTCAGTAATCCTCAAACCGTCATTAAATCAAATGATAAATTCACAAAAAATATAGTAATTAAAAATCACACCCTGTCTTCAAAAATTTCAGATCTTCAAGATCTTCAAGAGCATCAGAAAACGGATATACTGACTCAAAAAGATATTAAAAGGATCATCCGAATAGTCATGAAGTTAGATACGCCTTTAGATAATTCAATAATAGAACAGTATCAGCTCTCCAGAGGCGATATAGTAAAGGGAGTATTTTGTGAAGTTTGCAAGCATATTCCCCTCCAGAGAATTCATGGTTACTGGTATTGCAGCCATTGCACTATTAAATCTAAAGATGCCCATTTAGCAGCCTTAAAAGACTATCAATTACTCTTTGGGGAATTGATAACCAGTAACCAACTAAAAGAATTTTTACAAATTAACTGTTCATCACTGGCAACCCGAATTCTCAAGTCAGTTTCTTCTTCTATGGAAGGTGAGAAAAAGGGAAGGGTATACACTCTCACGAAATGATCATAACAAAGCCATCAGTTCATAAAGAATTGATGGCTTATTACGCTTAAAAGTTTCTTTTATTCCCCAGAAAATAATTTTCAACAAAATTCTACAAAAAACTATTGCCCCCTCCCCACATACGTGATAATATTAATTTCGTTGTCACGAAAGACGTCGCGAAACTTTCGTGTTGATATATATTGTGAGCCATTAGCTCAGTTGGTAGAGCATCTGACTTTTAATCAGAGGGTCGAAGGTTCGAGTCCTTCATGGCTCACCAAAGATTTTTGCGGAAGCAAAAGATCTATCATCATGCATGGCCCATTGGTCAAGCGGTTAAGACACCGCCCTTTCACGGCGGTAACACGGGTTCGAATCCCGTATGGGTCATATCTTCTTTTATTAGAATGATAGTTTGGTAGTTTGTTAATTTGCTAAGGTAAACGAGCGCAATTATTTCGCTGAATTTAATTAAATGATAGCTATTTTGATGGCGCAAGTTAATGACAGTTATTTTGCTAAAGCAAAAAACTTTGGTCCGGTAGTTCAGTTGGTTAGAATGCCTGCCTGTCACGCAGGAGGTCGCGGGTTCGAGTCCCGTCCGGACCGCCATTTTATTTTTATATAATGAATCACCATTCACCTCGGAGTCTCCTGACTCGTTTCGGATGATCTTGATTCTATGTAGAAATTACATATATAAGCTCAGTAGCTCAGTTGGTAGAGCACGGTGAATAACCTTCACCCGAGTAATCATCAGCGTACAGCTCGAGCAGCAACTTGAATATTCCTCCTGAGAGCTGGACGATGGACAATCGGATTCTCAGATTAGGAACGAATAATTTAATACGGCTCAGTAGCTCAGTTGGTAGAGCAATGGACTGAAAATCCATGTGTCGGCGGTTCGATTCCGTCCTGAGCCATCTTACAAAAAGTACTGCGATGACTTTGACTCTCGTAGTACTTTTTTATTATGCGTTTGTAACATGTATGTAATAATAAAACAACAAAATCCCACTTTTTTCTTCGATAAGAATTTTTCTCCTCTGTGTCCTTCTCCCTAGATATATTAAGGGTTTGCGTGTAAAAATCATCATTATGACTCATTGAATATTCGATTAATTATACAGTTTCATTACAATCTTGATACTTTTCCCCGTATTTAGTCGAATTATGGTAAATTGGTAAAGTACAAATTTACAAGAATATCTACTAAAATTAGGCATAATGAACGACCAACACAGTGATTTTTGCTTTTTAGTTTACAGGGGGCAAGATAATGAAGTTTGGAGAACGCTTATTACCAAATTTAGAAGAATATAAGAGCCGCACTTCTCAATTCATGAAGAAGGTTGCGGTCACGACACTTGCACTTTCAACACTTACATTTTCATCTGTTTCAGCGGATGATTCATCAGATAAAGAACTGCAGACCATCTATCATGTTTATATAAACAGTCATTATGTAGGGGCTGTTACGAATCAGGATAATGTTAAGAACATCCTTGAAGATAAACTTGAGGATGCTCAAGAAGAGTATAAAGATTATCAAGTGACATGGAATAATGACATCACATACATACCTGAGAATGTTTTTACTGCAAAAACAAATAACCAGGAAGTATTGAATAATATCACTAAGTCGATGGCTGTCGAAGCGAATGCCTTCGCTTTGGTTGTCGATGATAAGCCGGTTGCTTATGTAAAAGATAAAAAAGCGGCTGATGAAGCTTTGAAAAAGATCAAATTAAAATACGTCTCTGAAGACGAATTAAAAGAATTAGAAGCACGTAAAAAGGACTCTACTTCTTCCCTACCCGCTTTAAAGGAAAATGAAACACGTTTATTGGAAGTTTCTTTTAAAGAAAATGTAGAAGCGGAGAAAGCTTCTGTAGCTCCGAAAGAAATTCTTACTTCAGACGAGGCTGTCGATCTTCTTCTTAAAGGAAGTCTTGAAGAGAAGAAGTATAAAGTAGAAGAAGGCGATGTTATTGGTTCAATCGCTGAGAAGCATAAATTGACAACTGCTGAGCTTTTAAAATTAAATCCTGAACTGGATGAGAAGGGTGCTTTGAAAATCGGTTCAGAACTGAATGTGACTGTAAGTAAGCCATTTGTTCATACGGTGGTTAAAAAAGAAGTAAATAAAATCGAAAAAATCGCTCATGATAAACAAGTGATTAAAGATTCCACGATGAATAAAGGCGATACGAAAGTGAAGCAAGAAGGAAAAGACGGTGAGAAATCAGTTACCTTCACATCAACAGAAGTAAACGGATCTCAAACCGAGAAAAATATCAAAGAAGAAAAAGATTTGAAAGAACCTGTGAAATATATCGTTCTTAAAGGGACAAAAGAAACACCTTCACGCGGCTCAGGAAAATTTGCATGGCCGACAAATGGCGGATACATTTCTTCCAAGCAGGGACCTCGCTGGGGGAAAACGCATAAAGGGATCGATATTGCCCGTCCAGATGACAAAACGATTAAATCCGTTGACAACGGGGTTGTCGTATCTGCAGGCTGGGACGATGGCGGTTACGGAAACAAGGTTGTAATCGATCACCAAAATGGCTACAAAACCATTTACGCACACTTGGATTCGATTTCCGTATCAGCCGGTCAGACGGTTGGCAGAGGGGAAAAAATCGGAATCATGGGAACAACCGGACAATCCACCGGCGTTCACTTACACATCGAAGTATATAAGAATGGATCTCTTATCAATCCATTAGATGTACTATAATAAATAAAGAAGATACAATACGGGACTGACAACAACCACCAGCTGTCAGTCCCCTTTGTTGTATTTGTGCTTCTTTAGCTGTTCTATTTAAAAGCTTATTGTTATTTTTACTGGTTCTAGCTGTTGATTGGAGTGCAAGACGAAGACTCCTGCGGGAAAAGCGAGACAGGTGAGACTTGTCCAGCTCTGGCGGCTAGCCCCTCGAGGTCATAA
>NZ_JBBYAF010000058.1:0-19515 GCF_038405515.1 Rossellomorea oryzaecorticis
AAAAGCGGAGGGGCTTTGCCCAGAGGCGACAAGCATAAGATGAATATGCCGGAAAGGCGTTCTTTGCCTTTTTGGCATATTTAGCTTATGACCTCCAGCCTCTAAGCCCCGTAGCTGGATAATCTAAAAGCGGAGGCGGCTCGCCCAGCCCCGACAAGCATAAGGCGAGTCAACCGGGAAGGCGCTCTTTGCCTTTTTGGTTGACTTGACTTATGACCTCGAGGGGCTAGCCGCCGTAGCTGGATAATCTAAAAGCGGAGACGGCTTGCTCAGAGGTCAAAATTTACGAACTGCATTTGTCACACGCCGCCTATCTTAAATACTCATTGTATCATATCTTTGATAACGAGGGCGGAAAAAACAGCACTTAAAGAAACACCTGTTCTTATTTTATCAAAAAATAATCGATTGTGAATGAAAATGGGATGAGAAGTTTCATTTAGTTGAAATATTATACCTTGCCAGGCAAAAAATAATAATCAACAACAAAAACAACCAGAATCCCGTTCCCTTCTGGTTGTTTTTATATAATTTATTAAGTTTTCACCATAAGTACAACTTCCAAGTGCTCTTTACTCCGGGACCGAATACTGTTTAAAGCTTTCCAATACTTCTTCAAATCTCTGTCTGGACTTTACAGGGATCCCCTTCATCAGGGTTTCATGACTGTTGCTTTCAAGCTTTTCGACATCAATCTGAAAGAAAGACTGAATGATCTCAGCCTGGCCCGGCTTCCCATTAAAGATGGACAGGACCCCATTTTCTGAAATACCGAAATAACCATTCGTCTTTAACAACGGTGAAATATCATCCACTTGTTTTTGGAAGACGACTTCATCCTCTGTCATATCAATCAGCTGCCAGTCTCCATATGCCGCCCAGAAGTCTTCCATGCTCCAGATGGTCTCCTGTACAATTTCTTCACTGATTTCCCCATCCAGGTACACTCTTTCCAATTTCACCGTGACTGTATGTGCAGAAACCACATCGGCAGGGAGGTCCCCTGTCTCCGACTGTTGGACATTTTCACGATCCGCAGCCTGTTTTTCTTCTGTATAAAAGAAAGTGAAATAAAATGCACCGAAAAGCAGCATTACCATAAACACGATTCGAATCTTCATTGTCATCGTGATCACCTCGTACTCGTTTTATGTCATTCTTCAAAGTTCATTCCGCATACTGAAAGGAACCTTCTTCAATACCTAGTGTTGCCAAACCCTCCTAGGAATATCCAATAGGTATTATTTTTTTGTCATTATCTGCAAAACCAAAAAAGATCACCAAAAGAGGGTTGCTCTTTTAGTGACCTTTGGTGTCAATCATTATTGTTTAGTGCCTTGAACATATTATCGATATCTAAGTTGATACCCTCAAATGGCCCGCCATCACGCAGGTCGTTATCGATATTTCTGACACGGCTGAACGTTCCTTCATCGGTGACAACCTTTACTGAACGACCGTTAAGATATGGTTTTACAGCTTTCTTTATTCTTGCTTTCGTTTCTTCTTCTTTGTCTTTACTGTGATCTTGGAGCTCGACTGCAATAAGCACATCAGTACCATATGCAACTGCACGGACATCACTTACGTTTTCTACTTTACCGGTAACATCGCCAATTTTTTCGGCAAGGTCGCCTTCGTAAGCAGTGTAGTATGATCTGTTGGCTTTTCTTGTATTATCATCTAAATGCCCGTGGTAATTTGCGTCTCCATGACTGGCACGTCCATCCTGTTCAAGGAAGCTTTTATCATAATTAGCCAGTGGAGCAGAAGGATTCCTTGGATTTCCATTTTCGTCCTTGACTTGAAGGTAATCCCTTTTCTTCTGACTGATATCCTGTCCTTCTCTGCCCATCGGTGAATGATCGTACATTTCAGTCAGTGGACCATCCCTCTCGTCCCGCTCATCTCCACCATGGCCTTCGTTGGAGTAGAAGCCGAGTGGTTCATAGGAATCTGTGTACCGGTTTTGAGCTTCTTCTTCTCCTGTATTACAAGCTGCCAGACCCATCGTCATTACGGCTGTCAATGGTACCATGAATAATTTTTTATTCAATGGTGCTTCCTCCTTCAACCCTCTGATTGAGCATATAATGTGCTCACCATTAGGTTGTGAAAGAGGGGCAGTCTTCATTCCTTCAAGTAGTTGGAGACTTCTCCTACATTATGGTTTAAGGAGGTGATTCATTTGTTGATGCACCTCTTGGGAGAATTGCATCCTCTGTGGAAATTGATGGATGGTTAAATGAATGAGATAATTCCACGCCCGCTGTTTATAGTTGTAATCTTCCCTCAGGAATCGATTCCACTCCCTGAATATATCCGTCGGGTATAGCAAGCCCAGGTAAAAGACAAGTTGATCGAGATATGGGTGATAAACCTTTAGTTGTTTTATTTCATTCAAAGACCAATCGATAAAGGGGAGTATGCGATTAAGAAACTGCAAGTCATCCATTAAAGGCGTAGAGAGAGCGATTAAATCGAAATCGATCAAATAGACATTCCCATCTTTACTTCTTAAAAAATTATGATGCGCAACGTCTCCATGTGTGATGCAAGATGGGCTCTCCACCAGATTCAGTGCCTCCAGCTGGTCAACAGCGCGCTTTCCCCATTCCAAATAAGTATAGAGATAATATGGCTGGATGAAGGATTGAAGTAAGGGAATATTATTTTCAAATTGACTCAAACGCTTCTTCCATTTCTTCAGCCACTTGTATCTCGGGATATCTTCCATCCACTTACCTTTCATTTTCTCTGTACATGAGTGAAATTTTTTCAGCACTAACAAAGCATCCATCCTGTCTTGGTCATTTCCATAGCTGATTGCTTCACTTGTATCCAGCCAGATCGTCAGTCCGATTGGATGGCCTTCGAATATAAGTACTTCCCTTTGGTGTATTGGATGAAATCGGAGTACGTGGGGGAAATTCTGCTGTATTAACATTCTTACCAGCGTTTCCTGCATGATGAATCTGCTCTGGCTTGGATACTTTTTCACAAACCACTTAGCCCCGTTACTGTATAACATCCATTTTCCTTCTTTTAACTTTTTCAGGGATGCGGAATAGTCATTTAATTTATATTTTAAAAAAGAAAGGAGACGATACGTATAATCGTCTCCTCTCGGATGGATATCAGCTGTCAAGATCATCATCTTGGAAGTTCGGCATGGAGAAGGCTCTTGGTCCAAACATCCCTTGACCCATCGGCATACCCTGCCCCATCATTCCAGGCCCATATCCTTTAGGTCCTCCGCAGCCGCAGTCGTTCTGATCGGAAGCTCCCATCACGCCGGTTGGCTGACCCATCGGATATTGTGCTCCCATCACGCCGGACGGCTGACCCATCGGATATTGTGCTCCCATCACGCCGGACGGCTGACCCATCGGATACTGGGCTCCCATCACGCCGGACGGCTGACCCATTGGAGACTGCGCTCCCATCACGCCGGACGGCTGACCCATCGGATACTGGGCTCCCATCACGCCGGACGGCTGACCCATCGGATACTGGGCTCCCATCACGCCGGACGGCTGACCCATCGGAGACTGCGCTCCCATCACGCCGGACGGCTGACCCATTGGAGACTGGGCTCCCATTACGCCCGATGGCTGACCCATTGGCCATTGTCCTGAAGAAGGTGACTCCTCCATCGCTCCCTGAACCTGGCCTTGTGGCCACATCGGTTGACCATGCATGCCTCCCGGGAATCCTGCCCCCGGCATTACAGGTGATACCGGATAGCAATTGTCATAAGGCATCCATTGACCCGGGGCTCCTTGTGAAGGACCCGGCATCTGAACGGATGGATATCCGTCTTCCTCATCTGACACACCCATCACGCCGGATGGCTGACCCATCGGGGATTGTGCTCCCATCACGCCGGACGGCTGACCCATCGGGGATTGTGCTCCCATCACGCCGGACGGTTGACCCATCGGCCATTGTGCTCCCATCACGCCGGATGGCTGACCCATCGAGGATTGTGCTCCCATCACGCCGGACGGCTGACCCATCGGGGATTGTGCTCCCATCACGCCGGACGGCTGACCCATCGGGGATTGTGCTCCCATCACGCCGGACGGCTGACCCATCGGCCATTGTGCTCCCATCACGCCGGATGGCTGACCCATCGGGGATTGGGCACCCATTACGCCGGATGGCTGACCCATCGGGCTTTGATGAGGCATAAATGGCATCATTGAAGATTCATCATCATCATAACCCATACCAGGCATCATTGGCATTTGATGCATTCCCGGCATCATTGAAGCACCTTGGACCTGACCTCCTGGCCCCATCGGCATTCCATAACCCGGCTGCATTCCTCCGTGTGGTCCTCCAAATCCGGATCCTGGCATTACAGGTGATACTGGTACGCAATTATACGGGTTGAAATACATAGGCTGATTGTACCCTCCTTGTGGTTGTGGTGACTGTGCCGGTGCAGCCGGCATTTGTAAACTTTCTTCTTCTTGAATTCCTTTTACATTTTTTTGCTTTGGTTTCTCAGCTTTTGGTGATTTTTTTTCCTTGGCTTGTGGAAGGATATTGGAAGGTTTAGGCGGCATTTTTGGCTGAGCTTTTGCTTTTGGCTGAGTTTTAGGCTGTGGTTTGGGTTGTGGTTTTGGCTGTTGGACCGGTTTTTGCATTGGTTGCTGCATCGGTTGCTGCATTTGCATATTTGCCATGTTCATCATGTAATAGTTATTGATATCAATTTCCGGGATGACTGGCTTCGGCATCTTAGGTGTAAACGGTTTTTGAGCTTCCTTTGGCTTTTCGGCAACAGGCTGTGTGATCGGTTTCTGCTCTTTAAAAGGATGCTCGGCTTTGGGCATCTCTTTCATCGGCATTTCCTTCTTAGGAGCTTCTTTAGATCCGAACTTTATCTGTGCTTCTTTTTTTACGGATCCACCTGTTGTCGGAACTTTGATTTTCATACCCGGCATAATCATATCTGGGTTCGATAGCTGGGCATTCATTTGCTTCAACTCTTCGAAATTCACACCATATTTCTTGGCGATTTTCCAAAGAGTGTCCCCTTTTTGAACAATATGGATTTTCACTCTTTTTCCCTCCTCAGGCATAAGTCTATATATCCTATGAAAAGATAGGCAAATTGCTAATCATCTACATAAAAACTTATGTCCGGGCGAAAAAAAATATACCTCCCGGCAGCCTGAAACGCTTCACCCAAAGGCAAAAAACAAAAAAGCAAGCAGAAAAGATTTTTTTACCTGCTTGCTTTTACCATAAAATTTTAGAAGAGCGGTTGTCACATTAAAAATGAGGACATTTATGCCCGGGCTAACATTCGGTCTAATGCAAACGTGGCATTAGCGGCAATATCTTTCTCCACTTTTATTATATTGTGTGGTTTTTCCTCTATTATCTTTTCGAGCGACCAAAGTAAATGCGGCAAATCGATCCTGTTCATTGTCAGGCATGGACACATATAAGGATTGAGGGAAATGATATGCTTGTCGGGATGCTGCCCAATCAGCCGTTTGACAAGGTTCATTTCTGTGCCTATCGCCCATGAAGAGCCCTTTGGCGCATTCTTGATTGTGTCAATGATAAACTTTGTACTACCGTTCAAGTCTGATTTTTCAACGACTTCCCTGCGGCATTCAGGATGCACGATTATTTTCATTTCAGGGTGTGTGCTGCGGACATGTTTAATGTTTTGTTCCGTGAAATTTTCATGGACGGAACAATGACCCTTCCAAAGGATCACTTTACAATCCTCCAGCTCTCCATCATACAACAAGTCATTTCGGATCGGATCCCAAACGGCCATTTCATTCTTAGCCACGCCGAGGTCTGCCGCGGTATTTCTGCCAAGATGCTGGTCAGGAAGGAACAGAATCCGTTCTTTTTCATTCAGTGCCCACTCAACCATTTTGTGCGCGTTGGATGAGGTGACAGTCGCTCCCCCGTTTTTCCCTACAAAGCTTTTAATGGCTGCCGTTGAATTGACATACGTGAGAGGGATGATGCTGTCCCCGAATAACTCCTGAAGCGTTGACCATGCTTTTTCTGTTTGATAAATATCAGCCATATCGGCCATGGAGCATCCTGCTCTCATATCGGGTAAAATAACCTGCTGATATTCCTGGGTTAATATATCGGCCGTTTCTGCCATGAAGTGTACCCCGCAGAATACGATATAATCCGCTTCCTCGTTTTGAGATGAGATCTGAGCCAATTGAAGTGAATCTCCAACTGCATCGGCGAATTGTATGACTTCATCCTTCTGATAATGGTGGCCGGGTATAAACAGTTTTTTTCCCAGCATTCTTTTGATTTCCCTTACCCGATTCTCCATTTCTTCTTTCGTAAGGGAGGTGATTGATTCAGGCAGGACGCCTGTTTCAACTGTCAGTTCTTCAAGTAATCCCATTATAGATCCCCTCCTGCCTTAATACTCTTGCGCTGATATCCAATGACTTCACTGAATGGGTCAGGTATCCGAGTGAAATGTACCCGATCCCTGTGTCGGCGTAATCTCTCAGATTCTCTTCCGTAATACCCCCTGAAGCTTCAGTCACAACCTGAGGAGGGACGTGGCGGATCCACTCCTTTATTTGCCGGGGAGTGCAGTTGTCGAACATAATGATGTCAGCACCGCTGTCGACCGCCTCGATCAGCCCCTCCTCACTTTCTATTTCCACTTCAACTTTAACTGTATGACCGCAGTGCTGTTTCGCTCTTTTTACGGCAGAGGCAATCGACCCTGCAAATGAAATATGGTTATCCTTCAACATGACGGCATCATACAGACCGTTTCGATGGTTGAAGCCTCCGCCTGTTCGCACAGCGTATTTCTCCAGCATCCGAAGACCAGGCGTGGTTTTTCTGGTGTCGCAGATCCTAGCTCCGGTTCCCTCCGTTTTCTGGACGGCGCGGTGTACGGATGTCGCTATTCCGCTCATCCGCTGAATAAGATTCAATACAACCCTCTCACCCTGGAGAAGAGCCCTCATGCTCCCGGTCACCTTGGCAATCAGCTGCCCTTCTTTTACTGAATCTCCATCTTCAACGTGCACCTCGGCCGCTGCTTCCGGACTCAATAATGTGAACGTCGTTTCAATCACTTTCCTGCCGCAAAAAATCCCTTCTTCTTTTGACATTAAATAGAACGTCCCTTTATCGCTTTCCGTAAACACGCTTTCTGATGAAAGATCACCGTCACCGAGATCTTCTTTTAAAAATTCCTCAAGCATAGATTTCAATTTGATGTTGTTCATTTTGTACCACCTTCAATCGATGATTTTCATTGATTAATAGAATCGATCGTTTAAACCAATCTGTATTGTTTTCGGCGGGATAGTCCGCTCGGATATGCCCTCCCCTGCTTTCCGTCCGCAAGAGGGCAGATTGCGTAATCAACGTACTGACCACCCACATTAAGTATGTTTGTATCTCACCTTGAGACAATTGATCGAGGTCCGTTTTATAGGATAATGATTGAGCTTTCAGCCAGCTCAGGTGCTTCTTTAAACGTTGTTCATTACGTATGATTCCTACATCCCTCATCATTCGCTCTTTAAGTTCAGCAGGATCAAAAGGAATTTCCGGGGCATCGCCTCTATTATTAGGCTTTTGATAAACAGCTGTACAAGAAGCACCATCCTTTACTGCTCCAATCAGATGATGTGCGAGTCTTTCTCCAAATACCAGACCTTCGAGCAGGGAGTTGGATGCGAGCCGGTTTGCCCCATGCAAACCTGTACAGGAAACCTCACCGATAGCATATAATCCTTTTACCGTGGTTTTTCCTTCTTGATCTGTCACAACTCCGCCCATCGTGAAGTGACATCCCGGAGTAACCGGTATTTTCCCCTCTGATAAAGAAATACGATGATTTTCACACATTTTTGTAATTGAAGGAAACTTGAATTCAAAATCTTGTATGGGAGTGATATCAAGGTAGACAGTTTTTCCATTCATTCGTTCACTGTTTATCCTCTCAGCGACGATATGGCGTGGGGCAAGCTCAAGCTGCGGATGGACCCCTTCCATGATTCTCTTCCCTGTATCATCGATAAGGAGTGCCCCCTCTCCCCGCACTGCTTCTGAAATGAGCCCGCCGGAAGTGCCTCCCATTGACAAAAGGGTAGGATGAAATTGAATGAACTCCATATCAGAGAGCGCAGCACCCGCTTGAAAAGCCAAAGCCATGCCGTCACCGGTTGCGGCAGGGGCATTGCTGCTCAATGCGTAGATTGAGCCGGCGCCTCCAGTGGCAAGGACCACATGAGGAGCAAAATAGTGGCGGATGGAACCGTCTTCCACCTTTGTTTTCACTCCGCAGCAATGACCCCTGTCATTCTTGACAAGTTCGTAAACCATTTCACCCTGAACAACCCTGATTTTTTCAGTAAGTGCGCTCAATAGATATTCGATGATGTATTTGCCTGTCTGATCACCCCCGGTATGGAGGATCCGGGCCATACTGTGTGCACCTTCCATTCCGAGCGCAAGGTGCCCTTCACCGTTCCTGTCAAAAGGAGCTCCGTCGTGAATCAAGTATTCTACTATTCTTTTTCCATCTTTGATTATATTCTTTACAATATCTTCATCCTGATGACTGCAGCCAGCTGTCATGGTATCTCGTGAATGAAGCTCCACTCTGTCCAGTACGCCGACCGGCGCCGCAATTCCACCCTGTGCAAGATATGAATTGCTGTCTTTCACTTTATTCTTTGTGATGATTATCACATTCAAGTGCTCCTGAAGATGACGGGCAAGCTGTAATGCAGCAATTCCGCTTCCCACTATGATTACATCGGTTTTTATCATGTGAAATCCTCCTGATTATTTACAGGTGTCTTGACACATATATTTACACATTATTAAACTAATGACAAGAGTTTTTTTTATAGATGGCTGATTTTAAAAGAGGAGAATGCAGATGCTTTATTTCGATTATGCAGCAACGACACCGGTTGATCCGGAGTGTTTACACGTTTATACGAAGGTCAGTGAAGAATATTGGGGAAACACCAGCAGTCTTCATGATACTGGAGGGAAAGCACAGCTTCTTCTGGAAAGCTGCCGCAATAAGCTTGGAGGTGTGCTGGGAGTACCGCCCCGGGCTATTATCTTTACATCCGGGGGAACAGAAGGAAATCACCTTGCCCTTCTCTCACTCGCATTCAGTTATCAGAAGAAAGGGAAGCATATCATCATCAGCGGAGCTGAACACTCGTCCCTCCATAGTGCCGCTGCTTTTTTGGAGAAATCAGGGTTCACGATAACTAAGATCCCCTATACTCCTGAGGGAATTATCGACCTGGAGGCTCTGGAAAGAGCCATGACCAATCAAACAACGGTGGTTTCCGTCTGTCATGTAAATGGCGAAATCGGCTCCCTTCAGCCGCTTCTTAAAGTGAAGAAGGTGCTGAAGGGTAAAGATATATTACTTCACAGTGATATGGTTCAATCCTTTGGCAAGCTCGACCTGCAAGAAGCGGCTTCGATTGTAGACAGTCTCACGATTTCTTCTCATAAAATTCATGGACCAAAAGGAGTCGGCGCAGTCTATTTCCATCCACAATCGGATATCCGTCCTTACATGCCGCATCAAACCCATGAACATGGATTCAGGGGCGGCACTGTCAACCTTCCCGGGGTTGCTGCTTTTGTATCGGCGGCTTTGAAAGCAAAGCCTTCTGAGAATCAGCACTATACAGAATTGCGAAACCATTTCTTCAAATTGCTGAATAACTCTTTAGGCGGACATTACACAGCCTATAGTGCCCCCGTTCCCAATCAGCTTCCTCATATCATTGGGATGAGGATTAACGGAGTAGAAGGTCAATGGCTCATGCTAGAGTGCAACCGGAAAGGCATCCATATCTCAACGGGGAGTGCCTGTCAGACAGGGAAACAATCCATTTCAAAGACACTGGAAGCAATGGGGATAGGAGAAAGAGAAGGAAAAGAATTTGTCAGGATTTCACTTGGAAGGGATACCACTCATGAACATATTGAAGAACTTGCAGAAGTCCTGTCCCATATTCGGCAGGAAGCATACATTTCTTAACTTGGCGAAGCAGTTATGATATGATTTCCTATATAAAAAGTACGGAGGAGATAGCAGTGGCAGGGAAAAAGATACTCGGAGAAGAAAGAAGACAAGTCATTCTCGATCATCTCGTAACAAAACAGGCCCCGATAACAGGAGGTGACCTTGCAAAGCTTGCCAATGTCAGCAGGCAGGTCATCGTCAGTGATATTACCCTGCTGAAGGCTAAAGGAGAGCCGATCATAGCTACAAGTCAAGGCTACCTCTATATGCCTAGTTCAAATCGGGATGCGATGGTGGAAAAGGTCGTCGCCTGTCAGCACCCTCCCGATAGAGCCGAAGAGGAACTGTTCTTACTGGTGGATCACGGTGTCACAGTGAAGGACGTAAAAATCGAGCACGGTGTATATGGAGACCTGACAGCATCCATCATGGTTTCAAACCGAAAAGAAGTGGAACAATTTTTAACAAAAATCCAAAAAACCCAAGCTTCCTACTTATCCGAATTAACAGATGGAGTACATTTACATACGCTTATGGCGCACAACGAGGAAACATTGCTGAATGCTGAACATGCACTTGAGCAAGCTGGTTTTTTAATGAAGTCTTATAGTTGAAAGGAGTACCCGGTTCCGTTATCAGGACCGGGTACTTTTTGCATGGTTTGAACGGTATACCGCTGGGTGTATCCAAGCGGGTGAGGTACCGGACTCGCGCATAAATACGGGAGTTCGAGCAAAAATGGACCGATTTCGAGCATACCCTTTTTTTCAGCTACATTATCACTTACAAATACCCCTGCAACGCCTGATAATGATGGACCTAGACATGTTATTCAAAAAAAAACAGCTCCTCCTTCAAAAAAGGAGCTGTCTTTTCCATTTATTCCTCTAACAGGTAAGAGGCATACGTTCCGATCATCTTCACTTCACACCCGAGTGCCTCCATCTCACTGATGGCTCCCGGCAGTAAGACCTCGTCCATTCCATGTGCAACGTCAATCAAGAAGAAGTAGTCACCGAGACCCGTTTTTAATGGCCTTGATTCGATTTTGCTTAAGTTAAGCTGTCTCCAGGCAAACGTGGAGAGCACCTGATGAAGAGCTCCGGAACGATCTTTCGGAAGGGTCACCATGAGCGTTGTTTTTTCTGCAGATTTTCTGCGGGAGATCGTTAAGGCATCACTCTGTTTGTGAAGCACGATGAACTTTGTGTGATTATAAGCAAAGTCATGGATGTTTTCATGGATGATCGTCAGGCCGTACTCCCTGGCCGCTAATTCATTACCGATGGCCGCCAGATTTTCCTCGGGGTGCTCACTCACATATTTGGCAGCTGCCGCAGTTGATGTCGTCTGCTCCAATGGCGTACCGCGGTATTGGTGATGAAGAAATTTATGGCACTGAGCAAGTGCATGGGAATGCGACAGGATTTTCCCCACTTTGCTTTCTGGTTCGCTGTGCCCGGGATGAACCATTAGATGCTGCTGGATTGGGGAAGTCAGTTCAGCAACGATGGATAAATTTGCTTCATGAAATAAATAATCAACCGTAATATGTACAGACCCCTCCAGGGCATTTTCCAGAGGGACCACCGCATAATCAGCTTCCTCTTCAATGACAGCTTCTATACAGTCGGGTATTGTGACACATGGTACCTTGTCTTCTTCCGGAAAAGCTGTCCTTACAGCAAGGTCCGTGAAGGAAGCCCGAGGTCCTAGATAGGCGATTTTCAATTGTCCTCTTCCTCTCGAGAAATTTATTGAACATTCTAACATGTGACTGATGGTTTTGTATATACATCTTTTTAAAAAGTTGGCTCAGTTAGTCCACCGCTGTTGATTTCCGTGCAAGACTTCGCTTTCCGCGGGTGACCCGTGAGCCTCCTCGGCAAGCCTGCGGGGTCTCACCTGTCTCGCTTTTCCCGCAGGAGTCTTCGTGTTGCACTCCAATCAACAGCTAGAACCCTCTAAAGACATCAATCAGCTACAACAAAACCAATATTAGAAACTTGTATGAAGAATATCCATACACAGGACAAAAACCAATAAAAAA
This sequence comes from Rossellomorea oryzaecorticis, assembly GCF_038405515.1. Lineage (GTDB taxonomy): Bacteria > Bacillota > Bacilli > Bacillales > Bacillaceae_B > Rossellomorea > Rossellomorea oryzaecorticis_A. The sequence goes on from NZ_JBBYAF010000058.1 coordinate 12,093, forward strand.
GAAGTGTCAGGCACCTGAGCCCAACACTTCTACTTTTTCGACGAATTCCAGTCGTCTTAACCTTGCCAATAATTCTTCCAGGCCAACGGTCAGATCCGTTACATTCAAGGACAGCGTGACATTCGCCCTCCCCTGCAGCGGAATTGTCTGGTGAATGGTTAAAATATTGCATCCGTGCTTAGCTGTTTCACTGAGCAGATGCGACAGCGTTCCTGAACGATCTTCCAGATGAAAGAATAACGTGATGATCCTTTCCTTCACAATTGTATGAAAAGGAAAGACCGTGTCACGGTATTTATAGAAAGCACTCCGGCTTAAATCTACTCGATTTACGGCTTCCCATACCGAGTCAGCTCTTCCTCTTTCAATCAATTCTTTGGCATCGAGTGTTTTTTTCATCGCTTCCGGCAGGACATCCTCACGCACTAGATAAAATTTACCGTCCTGAAATTTTTTTCCCAATGATTACTCCTCCAATACGACCAGGCTTAATCAACGAATTCAAATTCATATTTTAATAAGCGTATCGTGTCACCATTTTCTGCACCGCGTTCGCGAAGCGCATCATCCACACCGTAAGAACGGAGCTGCCTTGCGAAACGTCTCACAGAGTCTTCACGGGAGAAATCAGTCATCTTGAATAATCGTTCAATCTTCGCTCCGCTGACCACGAATGTTCCATCAGGATCACGGGTGATCACAAAGTCACGCTGATCTTCTTCATGTCTGTAAACCACACGATGAATGCCAGTTTCCTCAACTTCTTCTGTAATCGGGAATTCTTCTGTGGTCTCCAATTTATCTGCAACCGCAAATAGCAGCTCCTTCAAGCCCTGCTGGGTAAATGCAGATACCGGGAAGACAGGATAATCATCTTGAAGCTTTTCTTTAAACACTTCCAGGTTTTCCTCTGATTCCGGCATGTCCATCTTGTTGGCCACGATGATCTGCGGACGTTCTGTAAGGCGCAGATTATATTGTTTCAACTCTTCGTTGATCGTCAGATAATCTTCATAAGGGTCGCGCCCCTCCATACCGCTCATATCAATCACATGGACGATGACACGGGTTCTCTCAATATGACGAAGAAATTGATGCCCGAGACCCACTCCTTCATGAGCCCCTTCAATCAATCCCGGCAGGTCTGCCATAACAAAGCTTCTGCCGTCAGCCGTTTCGACCATTCCCAGGTTTGGAACAATCGTCGTGAAGTGATATGAAGCAATCTTCGGTTTTGCTGCAGATACGACGGATAATAATGTGGATTTACCCACACTCGGGAACCCGACAAGTCCGACATCGGCAAGCAATTTCAATTCCATTACGATATAGCGTTCCTGTCCCGGCTCACCTTTTTCTGATAGCTCTGGTGCAGGGTTGGCCGGTGTCGCAAAACGGGAATTCCCGCGTCCTCCGCGCCCGCCTTTAGTGATGACTGCGCGCTGTCCATGCTGTATTAAATCTGCAATCGTTTCGCCGGTATCATCATCTTTGACAACCGTACCCGGCGGCACTTTTACAACCATATCTTCCGCGTTTCTTCCATGCTGGTTCTTGCTCATGCCATGTTCTCCGCGTGGTGCCTTAAAGTGGCGCTGATAACGGAAATCCATCAGTGTTCTGAGCCCTTCGTCCACTTCAAAAATGACATCTGCACCATGACCGCCGTCCCCGCCTGCAGGACCGCCTTTCGGTACATATTTTTCACGGCGGAAAGCAACCATTCCGTTACCGCCGTCTCCGCCTTTTGTATAAATCTTGACCTGATCGACAAACATACTTTCACTCCTAACTTATCCATCACGTTGATATCATTATGTACATTCAATGTTATGCAACAGAAAGATGAATCACAAACGCTTCTTTTTGAAGCAGTTCTGTCTCTATATTTTGTCCGTTTTTTTGTTTATTCTTAATCCACTTTTCCAAAACATTCGTTTCCTTTAGTATACCTGTGAAATCAAATATAAAACGGGGATGTTCTTTAGAAAGATTGATGATTAATGAGAGTTGATTTTCTGCGTTGGTCTCTACATTGGATTCAAGAAGTTCTAACATCTCTTTACATAGGAAAACGAGCTTTTCATCATCTAACCTGTCAGTAGACCCCGTTTGCCCCACTTCAAACTCCAATTTCACCATATGCGTCGACCAATTATATGTTAATATCCATTCAGCTAATGATGGAAGCTTTAAATTTGATAGCTTTGATTCATTTTGTGCAGTGATAACCATCGTATCTATCACTTGCCTTGCACGCTCGATCCGATTTAATTCAAGATTGCCTTTAATTAACTGCAGATCGTTCATCCAGTCATGACGAGCATGCCTAAGTGCGTCCAAAATACCCCAGTTTTCGCTCATATTATAACTCCTATACTTTATGTGCTACTAGTTAGTATATCAAACATAAGCCTGCTTCGTATATTGTTTATGAAAAAAGTGTCGAAGGGCTGGTTTTCTGATGGGGCTGGCTGGTATGACAGTTGGTGCTGAAGTTGGAAATATATCGGGCATAGTTGACGATAAATCACCGATAGTTGAAAATAACTCGTGCAAAGTTGAAAATAAAACCTGAAATGTTGATAAAAAAGGTTCCATAGTTGAAAAAACAGACTGAATGGTTGAAAACCAGGCTCTGTTTTGATGATCCATTCAATGGGATGCCGCGTTATTATCAAAAATAGGGATTTTATTATCAAAAAATCAATTTCATTATCAATATTCAAGGTTTTATTATCAAAACCGCTTTCAACCAGCATTTCCTCTAGACACTGCACCCTATATCGCGGCTATATACCCAAATTCAAAAAATAAAACTCTAACCGAAAGTCGGTTAGAGTTTTCGTTAAAGATATGCGATTAAGCTTCATTCGCAACAGGGTATACGCTCACTTTTTTCTTGTCACGACCCATGCGTTCGAAACGAACAACACCGTCTGTTTTAGCAAAAAGTGTATCGTCACCACCACGGCCAACGTTCAAACCTGGATAGATCTTTGTACCGCGTTGACGGTAAAGGATAGATCCGCCTGTAACCATTTGTCCGTCTGCACGCTTAGCACCAAGACGCTTAGAGATAGAGTCACGACCGTTTTTAGTCGAACCTACTCCTTTTTTAGACGCGAAAAACTGAAGGTCTAATCTTAACATTTGTTCCACCTCCTACTTTTTGAAGGTTATTTTAATGAAATCACGATAGTCTCTTTCAATTGTTTGCAGGCTGATCACCATACTACTGAGCAGCAGCTGGACCTTCATGTCCGTTTCGTCGGGTAAGCCGTCAGGAATGACGCAGCTTAAGTATCCCCCATCGGCAGATTGCTCGATTAAAGGTTCAACACCGGTCAATGACATGATGGCATTGACACTTCCGAATGAAACAGCAGAGGCACCGGCACAAACGATATCTTGCCCATGTTCGGCAAAATCTGCATGACCGTCCATAGAAAAAGAACGAATTCTTTCGCCGGACTTCTCAACGTAAACGTTAATCATTCAATCACGCCTTACGCGTTGATTTTGTCAATTACAACTTTAGTGTAAGGTTGACGGTGACCTTGCTTACGACGGTAGTTCTTCTTAGGCTTGTACTTGAATACTACAAGCTTTTTCGCGCGGCCTTGTTTTTCAACCTTCGCTGTTACAGTAGCTCCACCCACTAATGGACTTCCTACTTTCACATCGTCACCACCAACGAAAAGAACCTTGTCGAATGTTACCGTATCACCTTCACCTGCGTTTAGCTTTTCGATGTAGATTGCTTGACCAGCTTCTACACGGATTTGCTTACCACCTGTTTCGATAATTGCGTACATAATCGCACCTCCTTATAAACTCAGACTCGCCAATCACAGGTGCTGGATCTCTCCACACTTTAAGACCTGTTCTGAGCGGTTGTAGCACGGGTGCTACAATCAATAACATTAGAATCCTATCACAATTCGAGAGTATGTGTCAATATAATTCCCGAAATTCATATAATCTTTGCGATTTGATAATGCGGATGTGAATGTTCAATTGTCTGAAGAACAAGTTTTACCTTCAATGTTTTCTCCAGTCTTTCCACATGATGCTTACCGTCCCCGGCAAACACGTCCAGCACATCTTTCGTCCCTTCTATGACGATTTGCGATATTTCTGTGCCTTGATATTCCCACAGATCCCTCTCCATTTGAAATGCTTTGCTTTCCGGGCTGACGATCCTGCCGGTTCCGCTGCAGACAGGGCAAGGGATGGTTAAGTATTCATCGAGCGGCGGCCGGGTCCTTTTTCTTGTCAGTTCAAGGACTCCCAAGGCAGTGAACCCTAAAACGGCCGTACGCTGTGAATCTCCTTCCAGGGCCCCGCTGAAAGCTTCCAGCACTTTCTGCCGATGACTTTCTTTCTTCATATCAATGAAATCGATCAGGATGATCCCGCTGATATTTCGGAGAACCAGCTGCTTCGCCATTTCGACGGCAGCCAGTGTATTCGTTTGGAGTACGGTTTGTTCAAGGTCATCTTTCCCTGTGAATTTACCCGAATTGACGTCCACCACGGTAAGGGCTTCTGTCGATTCAATAAGCAGAAAAGCTCCGTTATCAAGCCAAACCACTTTTTTGAGCGCGTTTTTCCAGACGGAAGAGACATTGAAATGCTGAAAGATATTTTCTCTTTCCTGATAAAGCTCGATCGTCCATTTGCCGCTGTAATGAGTATGAATCCACTCTTTTAAGTGCTCAAAGGTTTCAAAATCATCGGCATAAACGGATCCGCCTTCACCTTTTTTCAACTGCTCAAAAAGGTCCTTATAGAACGCATCCTCTTTAAATAGAAGTAAGGGAGCTTTCGTTCGCCTGCTCAATCCCTCGAGAGCTTGGAAACTGGTGCGCAATGTGTTCAGTTCTTCAATCAACACTTCACTTTCAGCGGTTGAAGCCTTCGTTCGGAAAACCACGCCTTCCGCTTCGGTTTTCCACTCTTTCCCCGTATATTTCAGCTTTCGCCTTTTTGTTTCATCCAGCTTTTTGGACACGGCAATATAATGACCCTCGGGCATATAGACAAGATGTTCGCCCTTCATTTCGATCACCGCCGACAGCTTCGGGCCTTTGGTCCCTACCGCATCTTTCGTCACCTGTACAAGGATTTTTTGGCCTTCATGCACACATTTCCCGATCGGTAATGCTGCCTCACCGCTGTGATACGCTGCAACGTTTTGAGGGCAATCTTTTTCATGAAGATAGCCGTTTTTATCCTGTCCGATATCAACGAAAGCTGCGCCAAGACCTTTCTGTACCTTGACTACTTTCCCATAATAGATATTGCCTGTCAGCGTTTCTTCCTGCGGCTGGTACGTGTACAGCCCGGCAGCCTTCTGATCTTTACGCAGTACCCATCGTTTTTCTCTGCCTTTTCCGTGCACAATGATTTCTTCCAACAGAGGATCCCTCTTTTCTATATAAAAAACATCATTATCATTCAGACAAAAAAGAAAAGGAATGACGTGACGTCAAACCTTCGTGTATTAACTACTATTCACTTTATACAGTCTCTCGGCATTCGTCAATAAAGGTAGAGAAGATCCTTCGTTTTGGCGTCGGTCATTTTTTCTGCAAAAAATGCATGGAGAAGCTCATATTCATCTAGTTTGCCGACTTCTGTGCCCTTTTCAAGAACGACGAGCGGATGCTTCACCCCGCGTTGAAACCGCTCCACTACCGTCAGAAGCGTCTCCTCGCCTTCGATGGGAAGTGGTCTTAAATCGGCGAATTGATGACTATTTCCATAATACCGTTCCAAAAGGAACTTCATGAAATTATATCTCCTTTGCTTCCAGTCCATCCATAATGAAAAATACAGAAAGGAAAGCACGATCCAGAGATTCAAATGAAACGGTGCAATCATCAGGATTGAGACGTGAAACAGGATCAGCAGCGAAAAGGAACTGATCAGTGTCATTTCATATGCTTTTAAGTAATTAAATTTAAGCGACAAGAGCAATGAAACCAGCTTTCCGCCGTCAAGCGGCCAAATCGGCAGAAGATTAAAAAACAGCACCATAAGATTTAATTGAAGAAACAGCGTGAATAAATCTTCACTGATGACGCTTCCTTGCAAAAAGAGCCACCCTGCGCCCACGAGCCAGACATGTTGAAGCGGTCCTGATGCAATCACCCAAAACTCCTCATTAAGCGACCGGTTGCCGTGTTCATCCATCTCAACCACTCCCCCAAAGGGCAGGAGGGCAATCCTTTTCACTCTCCAGGAAAAATAGTGAGCCATCACCCCATGGCCCAATTCGTGAACAGTGATAATCAAAAGCAGCATGATCAGCTCGAGGAAATGAGCCGTCGCAATGCCGATGGCCATCACCAGCCAGAGCAAAGGGTGAATATAAAGTTTCTTTATCGCGGAAATAATATTAGTCAAATGATATCACCTGTATCGGGTCGATGAATTCATCACCCATTTTAATGGCAAAATAAAATTCCCCTGAGACGTCGCTTTCCCCGCTGGTCGAAACTTTCCCTACCGCAGAACCTTTATCCACGTATTCGTATTGATTCACGTCTATCGATTCGAGATGACCGTACCAGGATTCCGATTTATCTTTGTGCTGGATAACGACTGTATTCCCGAGCTTATCCTTCTTTCCTGCAAAAATAATCAGACCTCCCTTCATCGCTGCAACATCTTCACCAAAACCCGTTTCAAGCATGATGCCCTGTCCATTCGTTTTAAAGTTTTCGACCACTTTTCCGGAAGCCGGCCGTGCAAATTCTTCAGTGTTAACCTCAGAAGAGTCTATATCCTTCGTACTTCCGGGCAGTAACGCCAGTGGTTTACCGAATTGATCTTCGTACCAGGAAGAAATGGCGGCAAACTGAAACTCGTTTTCCATCGTCCTGTTCACTACCGTTTTCGCTTCATCGAAAACAGGCGAAGGACTTTTGAACATGATTGCTGTAATCAAAACCATTATTCCCGCACCTAAAATTTTCATTATAATGATTTCTTTTTTGAATAATGGATGAAACCCTTCAGGAGGGGGTCCGCCTTCAAAGCTGGAATAACGCTCTGACCCATATCGTTCTTCATCACTCGGCAGAAAGTAAGAACTTTGTGTGTATCCACGCTGAGAAGTCATGCTGTTGGTTTTCTTCCTTTTTGCGATCCGCTTTCTTATTTCATCCGCTCGATTCCCCATGAACACCATTCCTTTTATTAGGTATTTGCCGGCTCAGCGCCAAACGATCCAGATTTTTTCACATGCTTCAATGTATGACTTGTCCGAAGGGAATATTCATGAAAGAGAACAAAATATGAGGTTAATGGAAGATATGGTGCCTGGCTCAAAACAGCCCATTTGTGCCTGGCTCAAAACAGCCCATTTGTGCCTGGCTCAAAACAGCCCATTTGTGCCTGGCTCAAAACAGCC
>NZ_JBBYAF010000059.1:0-18737 GCF_038405515.1 Rossellomorea oryzaecorticis
CATGTGCCTCTAAGCCCCAGAGCTAGACAGGTCTCACATAAGCTACTCTTCCCGCAGGAGTCTTCGTCTTGCACTCCAATCAACCGCTGGAAAGTGCTACAATCTCATTGTAAATTAAAACAAACTAAAACACTTTTGTCCCAGCCTCCTTTCATATACATTACAATGTAAACAACAAACCCTCTTCATCATATTCCTCTCCGCCGATTAAGATCTTTTGTTCTTTAACGATTTCAGGTTTGAAGGAATAGTAGAAATGCTTGGATGGGTTCTCTTTTAACACCCAAACAAGCATGTTCGAGTATCCTTGTGACTTTAATGCAGTCTTCGCAAACTTAAATAGTGCGCTGCCCAGTCCATTCCGCTGATTTTCATTTAATAAGTATATGGCATATAGTTCACCTTCGTATTGCTTGTCCCGTTCTTTGCCTACGGAAACGAAACCGGCCACCTGCCCGCTTTTCAATTCACACACATAGGTTTGATGGGAGCCGGCGAGGATGCCATTCCACCTGACCGTTCTATCTTCTACTGTTAAGGAATTCAAATAATCATCAGAAACGATATCCTTGTATGTGGTTTTCCAGCTGTTGAAATGGACATTTGCGATCCCTGCCGCGTCAGACCCCACTGCTTTTCTAATAAGGTAATTCTTCATTCTTTTTCACCTCATTCACGTGTCTAACCATTTTCTTGAGCTTCCTTTCTTCTATTAGAAAGAGAGTTACACCAAGAATGATGATCAATCCGCCGATTACTTGGGTAAGAAGTATTTTTTCCGCCAATAGCCAATAGGCTAGTAAAGAGGCCCCAATCGGTTCGAACAATATCGCCATCGAAATGGTTGAGGTGCTTAGCCACTTTAATGACCAGTTAAATAGTGAATGCCCAAGAAGGGTAGGGACGATCGCAAGGAGCAGAAAGTATATCCAGTCTTCTTTCGGATAAGGTCCAAGACTTTCACCCCGGATAAGCACATAAATTAAGAGTACCACCGCGCTGATCGCATAGACCAGATACGTATAAGTGATCAAAGAAATCCGTTTACGGATTGTTTGGCCAAATAAGAGATAGCCGGTCACTAATGCACAGGCAAGTAACGCTAAAATGTCTCCCCATAGGGCTGTCCCGCTGATTCTGAAATCCCCCCAACTGATGATGAAGCTGCCCGTCACTGCCAAGAGAGCGGAGATGACTGCTTTTCCCGTTAGTTTTTCCTGAAAAAACAAATACGCTCCTATAAATGCGAATAAAGGCTGCAGGGTGACTAGAACGGTCGAACTGGCAACAGATGTGAAGTTGAGGGACTCGAACCAAAGGATGAAGTGAAAAGCGAGAAAGATGCCGGCGATGATGGAAAACGCCCAATCTCTCCGGGTAATAACTTTGAGTTCTTTCACATACTTTAAGAAAAATACAGGGGACATTAAAAGCACCGTGAAGAGAAGTCGGTAAAACGCCAGGACTCCAGCCGGTGCACTTGATACTTTCACCAAAATGGCTGAGGTTGAAACTGAGATGACTCCTATAGCAAGAATCAGATAAGGATTTATTTTGGTTTCGGACATGGAAACACCCCCGTGTTTTCTGATTGATTTACGGCTCTTGTCTCATTGTTCTCATTTTAATAAATAGAGAGAAATAATACTATATCCAATTTTATTTTTTACAATCCTTTAGTAGATATATGGAGGGGGTCAGATGGAGTTCTTAGATACAGTACTATACATGAAACTGGGCATCTCTGCGATTCTTGGATTGGTCATCGGTTTGGAGAGAGAATTAAAACGGAAGCCTGTAGGGCTTAAAACATCACTGGTCATTTGCATTGTCAGCTGTCTGCTGACTGTGGTTTCGATTGAATCGGCCTATATATCAGAGGGTTCTGAAAAAGTGAACATTACAATGGATCCGTTGCGTCTTGCCGCACAAATTGTATCAGGCATTGGTTTCCTGGGAGCAGGAGTAATATTAAGACGGGGGAATGACAGCATTTCAGGGTTAACAACAGCCGCGATGATCTGGGGCGCGGCCGGAATCGGGATTGCTGTCGGAGCTGGGTTTTATTTAGAAGCGACCGCAGGCGTCATCCTTCTCATTATTTCTGTTGAAGTAGTTCCATCGATCATTACACACATCGGTCCAAAACGATTGCGCGAGAAGGAATTGTTCCTGCGGGCTACCATTAAAGAAAAGCATGAAATCAAAACGATCATCGAACGCATCAAAGAAGAAGACATCGGGATTGAAAACATTCGAATTAAAGATTTGAAGAACAATCATCATCTTCTTGAATTGAAAATCATCGTTGATTTCAGAAAAAAGACGACGGATATATATTACACGATTTCAGAAATCAGCGGCATCAAGGATGTAGAAATCGAAAGCCTGTAATCACATGAAAAAACCCCGGGAATGTCGATTCCGGGGTTATTTTTTATGAAGCTGTATTTTATCAATGCAAGGCAGCTCTTTCACCACTTCCAGTACACCATTAAAATTAATCGTGTCGGGGGTAAGTAACAGAAGGGAATATTTAAAGCGTTCCACCCCTTTAAGGTCATCGTCATCTTCTATTTGATACTGGGTGATCTCTATGCCGTGACTGGTGATGGCATTATTGATGGAACTGATGTGTCCTTCCCCTTTTTTTACAACCAGACTTAATAGAAGGAGTTGTTTATGTCTTACTTTCATTTTATAAAAAGATTCAAACTTATTTAAGAAGAACAGCGTGATCACAATGATCAGTGTCGTGAATACTGCCTCCCAATACATACCGATCCCGACTACAAGACCCAGTCCAGCGACTACCCAAATACTCGCAGCGGTAGTCAGGCCCCTCACAGTGACTCCCCCATGGACCATGATTGTCCCTGCTCCGAGAAATCCGATCCCCGAGATGACGTATGAAGGAATACGGCTCGGGTCAAAGCCGACCAGCTCAGGATGTTCTTCCAAGAACGGCTCGAATCCATAAAGCGATACGAGCATCAATAAACACGATCCGACTCCAACCAGGATGTGTGTCCGCAGTCCGGCCGGATGGTTTTTCGATTCTCTCTCGATTCCAATTAAACCGCTTAAGATGACGATCAACATGATCCGGTATAGGGAGAGCTCGAATTCATCAGGTAATTCCAGATCTATTATTTCAAAAAAATCCATTGACGTTTCTCCTCTTCTCAATCTTCTATTACCTTTACTTTTAACCTATATTGAATAATTTAAAACCACTTTCAGAGAAGATGTGAAACCACCAATGCCTGCATTCCCCACAAAAAACCAGGGAACGCTAATGCGTCACCTGGCAATATAATCTATTGAACCGGCTTCTTCAAGAACCCGACCATCAAAGCAGTAATGAAAGAACCGATCAGGACAGCCAGTAGATATAAGAATGGATTTCCTTCAACGACAGGGAAGACGAACAACCCTCCGTGCGGAGCAGGCAGGCCGATACCAAATGCCATTGCAAGTGCACCCGCAACCGCCGAACCTGTCACGATGGAAGGAATGACCCTGAAAGGATCCGCTGCTGCAAATGGGATCGCACCTTCCGTGACGAATGATGCACCCATGAAATAAGCGGCAATCCCTGCTTTTCTTTCGTTGTCATTGAATTTCTTTTTAAAGAAAGTGGTTGCAAGCGCCAATCCAAGCGGCGGCACCATCCCTCCTGCCATGATAGCGGCGTGGGGTGCAAGATTCCCACCTTCAATCATCGCGATACCGAATGTAAAAGCAGCCTTGTTGATCGGACCACCCATATCAACGGCCATCATTCCACCAAGAACCAACCCAAGAACGATCAGATTACCTGTGCCCAGCCCATCCAGCCAGTCTTGGATGCCTGTGTTTACGGCACTAAGCGGCTCGACCAGGAATTGAAGCATAATGAATCCGGTAATAAAGATTCCTAACAGCGGATAAATCAGAACCGGTTTGATGCCTTCCAGCGCTGCCGGGAAATTATTCGTCAATCGTTTAATTCCAACTACAACATACCCAGCCAGGAAACCGGCAATGATTCCGCCGAGAAATCCGCTTTGACCAGTGGCAGCAATCAATCCGCCGACCATACCAGGGGCAAACCCGGGACGGTCTGCAATACTCATTGCGATAAATCCTGCAAGGACTGGCACCATGAGATAAAATGCATTGTCGCCGCCAATTTTCATCAGCATGGCTGCAAATTCATTGTATTCAGCATGATCAGGGTTCGCTGATTGAATTCCGAAGAGGAACGATATCGCAATCAGAATTCCCCCGCCGACAACGAATGGAAGCATATTCGATACACCGTTCATCAGATGCTTATAGAATCCGGTACGCTGTTTCTTCTCATTCCCTCGATTTTCCGTTTCACTCTCTGCTTTACCTCCACTATATAATGGAGCTTCTTTTTTCGCCGCTTTTTCAAACAGTTCCTGAGGCTTTCTGATTGCTTCTGCCACAGGAACCTCAATGACAGGCTTCCCTTCAAATCGATTCATCTCCACTTTTGTATCCGCCGCGACAATGATTGCTGCAGCGCTTTCAATATCTGACGAAGTCAATACATTCTTCGCGCCTCCAGAGCCATTCGTTTCAACCTTGAGGTGGATTCCCAGCTCTTTCGCTTTCGCTTTTAGGGCATCTGCTGCCATGTATGTGTGTGCAATACCTGTAGGACAGGCCGTTACAGCTAACACCTTGCCTTCCCTTGTGGAAACCTCTTCTGATACGATTTCCTCTTCATCCTCTTTATCATGAAGATTAATAATCTCTAAAACTTCTTCTTTGCTAGAAGCATTCACTAACGATTTACGGACATTTTCATCCATCAGCATGGAAGAAAGCCGGCTGAGCGCCTCCAAATGGGTTTGATTTGCCCCCTCGGTTGCCGCAATCATGAAGAATAGATGTGCCGGAGCCCCGTCCAGGGATTCGTAATCTACGCCGGCAGCCGATTTCCCGAAAGCAATTGCTGGTGCCTTTACGGATGCTGTTTTTGCGTGGGGTATGGCGATGCCTTCGCCGATACCGGTCGTACTTTGTGACTCACGGTTCAGGATCGCTTTTTTGAACTCTTTTACATCCTGCAGGTTCCCGCTCTGATCCAGGACAGAAACAAGCTCGTCGATGACAGCAGGTTTAGATGATGCTTGCAAATCCAATGCGATTGTTTCTTTTCTTAATAGCTCTGTAATACGCATTGTTCTTCCTCCCTTTTATCTTTTTTCGATTTTAATTTGTTTATATAATTCGTTTACTCCTTCTGCTTCACACAATCCGATGGAAAAAGCAGTCGCTGAACCTGCGGCTGTGCCCAAGCGGAATGAATCTTCCAGGCTGAGCCCGTTTGAAAGTCCTGCCAGGAATCCGGCAACCGTCGAGTCACCAGCTCCCACTGAGCTTTTTAATTCCCCTTTAGGGACAGAAGCATAATGCACATCCTCTCCGGTTAATAGGAGCGCCCCCTTTTCCGCCATCGATACAATCACATTTTCGGCACCTTCTTCTTTCAATTTACTGCCGTAATGAATCGCTTCATCTACAGACTCGATCACGACGCCAAACATTTCTCCAAGTTCGTGATGATTCGGCTTTATCAAAAATGGTTTCAGTGACAGAACCGGTTCTACCAGATTCTTTTCAGCATCAATGACGATGCGCGATCCCCGTTTCTCACAAAGAGCTGATGCTTCCTGATAAAAAGACTTAGGAACAGAAGCGGGTATGCTGCCTGCAAGCACCAGCGTGTCATCCTTTGAGAGATTCGAGATTTGACTCAGAAGTTGATTTAACTGCTCCTTATTGATCGAAGGGCCGTTGCCGTTAATTTCCGTTTCCTCATCGCACTTCACTTTCACATTGATCCTCGACATTTCTTCCACTTCCACAAAGTCGGTATCTATGTTTTCTTTTCTTAAAAACTGTTTGATGTATTCACCCGTGAAGCCTCCAGCAAAACCAAGTGCGGTGCTTTTCACACCCAGGACATGAAGGACACGGGAGACATTGATACCCTTTCCGCCCGGCAGTGCATTTTCCTTCGCCGACCGGTTCAATCCGCCTTTCGTAAACTGATCGAGCTCCATAATATAATCAACTGAAGGATTCAGGGTTAAGGTGTATATCATGTTGTCACAACCTTTACTGTAGTTTGTTTCTTATATGCCGGGTCCAGATCATTCGCACTTCCATTCGTGATGACGATCGCTTTCTCAAGATCAGCAATCTTACTGAACGCGATTTCCCCGAACTTCGAATCGTCCGCCAGCACCATCGCTTCTCTCGAAAGTTCAATGGCCGTTTTCTTTATTTGCGCTTCTTCAGGATCTGGTGTGGTGTATCCGTATTGAGGATGAACACCGTTGGTTCCGAGAAACGCTTTATCAAAGCGGTATTTTTGAAGAGATTCAATGGCTCCGCTTCCGATCATCGCCTTCGTGGTCGGCTTCACACTGCCTCCCACCATATACGTTTTGAACCCTTTTTGCAGCAGGGCATCTACATGAGTCAAACCATTTGTCACGATCACGATATCAATTTCAGGAAGGAACTCGATCATGCCGAGCGTCGTTGTTCCGGCATCCAAAAAAATGCAATCCCCTTCTTCTACCAAGCTTGCCGCATGCCGGGCAATCACACTTTTTTCATGAAGTCTTTTGGACGTTTTCTCAGAAACAGTCAATTCCTTCAACTTCCCTTGAAGCCTTGCCGCACCCCCGTGAACCCTCTTTAAGTACTTCTCTTGTTCAAGCTGGGTCAGGTCACGGCGGATCGTTGATTCAGAGGCATTCGTCTCCTCTGCAATCTCTTGGATTTTGATGGCTTCCTTCTCTTTTAGTAAGTCTAAAATAATACGGTGTCGTTCTTCGGTTAACATAAGTTCCTCCTGCTACTTCTTTAATTAACTCCATTATAATGAGAACGTTTTCAGAAATCAATCATTTTCTATCAATATCATTCATAATCAATCAACAAACAATCAAAAACGTTCATAGTTTATTTAGAGGGCAGGCCTGGTAGCTTTCGCTGTTTTCTGCCCACCAGCTTTTATTCCCTTTAAATCCCAACTAAACAACCACTACCAACATACCGATAATAGTTCAATAAGGGTAATAATTAGTTAGTATTTTACTGAAACATGGCAATTCAATTCATTCTCCACAGAGAAATGAGTATGACGACATCCAGAAGGAGAGACCTGACATGAATGAATGGCTCAGCAAGATGACAGAATGGATGAATGAAAATCAGTTACTGAGTGTGCATTATATGAAAATCAAGAAAGGTCCACACTCTTTTTCTGGCAGACTTCTTCAAATAAATGATGAACATTTACTTTTTTACGCGGACGATACGAAGGAAGTGATCAACCTGCACATGAATCAGATTGACCACATCGAACATTTCGGCTAATAAAACAAAGGCCCGTCCCTCACCACTTTAAAGTATTGAAGTCCAGTCCTTTCACTTTCCTCCAAAGACATAAAAAAGCCAGCTCCTTTATCGGAGCTGGCTTTTTACTATACTATCTTATTCATGGTTTTCTTCGTGTTTTGCTTCAGGATTGTCTGTGCTTTTCGGATTTGGATTTACATACTGATAATCTTTACGATCGATCGGCGTATATCCTTCCGGCTTGTGGAAGCGCAATAAATCTTCATAGACTACTTTGTCTGATAGCTCAAGGCGCTTTTGTGCATCCTTACTGATATCTTCACACGCTTTGTTGGCTTCTTCATTACCTTCTTCCACAGGCTTGCCTGTTTCGTTATCGTAGCAAACGCCTTTGATGTTTGAATACTTATCAGAAATCACATCACCATTTCGGAAAGGAACAATTTGCTTACGTTCTTCAGATAGAAGGTCTTGCCCAAAGCTTAGATAATCTTTCGTCTCTTGTCCAAGAAGGTGCATTACCGTAGGACGAAGGTCAATCTGTCCGCCGTACGTATGGTTGACTCCACCTTCAGCACCTGAGTTCAGGATGAACAGTGGGACACGCTGCAGCTGGGCACTTTCGTAGTCATTCACTTCTTTGCCAAGGATTTCAGACATCGCTTTGTTATGGTTATCGGAAATACCATAGTGGTCTCCGTAAAGGACAATCATCGTGTTGTCATATAAACCTTTTTCTTTCAAGTCGTTCACGAATGCTTCAAGCTGTTGATCCATGTAGTGTGACGTTTGGAAATAACGGTCCACTACCCCATTGCCTGTTTCGGCTGTCGGGAAGTCAGTATCTTCCTCATGACGGTCAAACGGGAAGTGGTTGGATAACGTCAGGAACTTCGTATAGAACGGCTGCTTTAAACTCTCCAGCATCGGCATTGAATCTTCAAAGAAAGGCTTATCTTTCAATCCGTATGGAAGCTGTTCTTCCGGATTGCTCATATCATAATACGTTGCATCAAAGAACTCGTCATACCCCATGGAACGGTACATTTCAGAACGATTCCAGAACGTTTTATAGTTACCGTGGAACACGGCTGAAGTGTATCCTTTATCCTTTAGGATAGCAGGAGCAGATTGATATGTGTTATTTGCATGTGTCATGAAAACAGCACCCTGCGGAAGCGGGTATAATGAGTTTTCGATGATGAACTCTGAGTCTGATGTTTTACCCTGACCAGTTTGATGGAAGAAGTTATCAAAGTACATGGCATCTTTATTTTCGACTAAAGAGTTCAGGAATGGTGTAACTTCCTGACCATTCAACTCTCTTCCGATCATGAATGACTGCAGGGATTCCATTGAAATATAAATGACGTTTTTACCTTCAGCTTTACCGAAGGCATCAGGGTTTGGAGCCGCTTGGTTTGCTTTCACAAAGTTCTCTACCTCTGATACTTCATTGCTGTCTGCCATGGCACGTTTCGCTTGTGTCTTAGAGTTTTGAACGACATCATAGATTGTAAAGTTGTGTGTTCCTAAATACTTCACCAGGTAGTTACGGTCAAAGCTTCGAGTCAATAATTCAGGACGGTCGATGTTGGCAAGACCAAGGTTCAATAAGAACACAAGGACTGCAGAAGTCATGACTGCAAACACTGCACGGAAACGCAGTTTTTCCTGAGGCTTTACTTTCTTAAGGACCATTAATCCGATAATGATGAATAGATCCAGGAAGTAAAGAAGGTCTATAGGATTGATTAACTCAACGGCACTGCCGCCCAGTCCGTTATTCGTTTTTGCCTGAAGAATAACCGGTACCGTGATAAAATCATTAAAGAATCGATAGTACACGACGTTTGCATATAAAACGAAAGACATCAATATGTTAATGACGACAAAAGCAATATACCGCCCTCTGCCTTTCCAGAAAAGTGCAAGTGCAAAGAAAAATAATGCTGAACTTAGCGGATTAAAGAATAGCAGGAATTGCTGCATGATATTTTGAATTCCAAGATTGAACTCTGCCAAGTAAACAGCATACGTTTTAAGCCAAAATAGAATGACGACTGTAAAGAAGAAAGTCAACTTCCCAGCACGCATCTCACTGCGCATGTCATTGAAACGGTTCTTAAAGAAGTTCATACTTCATCACCTTTTTATTTTAAATTTGTAAATTTAATTTGTAGTTTTTGTAAATCTAAATGAGTCAACAACGAGTATTATAGCAGAAATAAATTTCAAGGGTATAACAATTTAGTGTAATTCGTAACAAAAATATTTCATCGGGAATCGACAAATATACTGTGGAACTTTGAAGAATCGAATCATATGAAGGGATGTAACGTTTTCACTCTTCACGTTGTTTTGAACACTCAATGCCTGAAAATACTTCCGGTGTAAAAAATAACCAAAGAAATATTAATGGTATGTAAATTACTACCCGAATCATTCTTTCTTTAAACAGTATGCGTGATTTTGTGAAATTTAATGAAGAGGTTTTATCATACTAAATGAGGGTATATATAGAAGGGAAGTAAAAAACAAGGGGCGGCCACCCCTTGTTCGTTAATCATCACGCTTAATACTATTTAATGATTCTGCGAGCCGTAACATAGTTTTCTTGATACCAGCTTCTATCCAGGCTTCGTTTTACAATACCCAATGACTTGCCGGCAGACATGACGACTTCATGGTTGCCTGTATAGATCGCTGTGTTAACGATCTTCCCATTACTTGAAGAATTCGAGAAGAACACGAGGTCCCCTTTCTTCAATTGTGATTTGCTGACGAATTGACCTTTCGTTGCTTGACCAGCTGCAGTTTTATCCTGCAGGTCGATACCGTTCTGTTTAAACACATAATAAGCAAGTCCTGCACTGTTAAAGCTCATTGTGTTCTCATCATAAGAACTTCCATACTGAGCTTTGCCCATTAAATTTTCTGCCAGACTTGAAACTTCAGGCCCTTTATCTTGAGCAGCGGGCTTGTTTTCTGTGTTCTCCGGCTTTTCGGCAGGTGCCTCTGGTTGAGCATCAGTTTCTGGCTCAGGTTTTTGCTGAGGGGCAGCAGGTGCTTGTCCCTCGGGCTGAGTTTCAACAGAAGGTGCTTCGGCTTCTGCATTCTTAGAAGCCTCTTCTGTAGCAGCAGCGTCTACGTCAATCACGCGGCGTGCTGTTACATAATGTTCGTTGTAGTAACCATTAAGAATAACGCTCTTCTTGATTCCTGAATCAGAACCGGCAGCGTGGACAATCTGATCATTCCCCGCATAAACACCTACATGTACGATCTTTCCATTACTTGAATTATTTGAAAGGAACACAAGGTCACCTTTTTGCAGGTCTTCACGTTTCACTGGTTCACCCAGTTTTGACTGTTCACCGGCTGTTTTTGATTTGAGGTCGATTCCAACCTGTTTATACGTATAATACGTCAGTCCTGCACCATTGAACGTCAAGGTTTCTTCGTTATATGGTGTACCATAAGAACCTTTTTCAATTAGACCTTCCGCAATTTCAACTACTTTTTCTGCAGTTGAGGAAGTTGCTTGATCATACATATATGAAGGAAGTACACGGCGTGCGGTTTTATAGTTCTTCTGATAATATTCTTTTCCATCCAAGTCAGAGATAAGAATATCATTCTCTTCGTCTGCCATATGGATGATCTTGTTATCGCCCATATAAATTCCATTATGAGTAACAGGGTCATTATCATCGGGATTTGAATCAAAGAATACGATGTCTCCCTTTTGAAGCTGATCTTTTGGTACATATTCACCTAATTGTGCCTGTACGTTTGTATCCCTTGTTGCAAGGTCGATACCGTTCTGTTTAAAGGCATAATAAATGAATCCGCTGCAGCCAAATTCATGCGGCGGGTTATAATTATACCGTTCGTATGTCGCTGTTCCTATTAAGCTCTTTGCAGTTGATATGATATTATCAGCTTTCTGCTCTACCTCAGATTGCTGTGGAGTTGTTGCTGCATTCGCTTGCTGAACAGGCGGAATCGACACAGAGCTGAACGTTAAAGCGACTGTGCATACCGCTGTAGTCATTAATTTCTTCATGTTCCTACCTCCTGTGGATAAAGTGAAATTTTCTAATAATTTTTCCACAGCAAGTATAACATTGATTTTCACCGTCAAATGGATGTAATAATTGCCAAGAAAACGCGCGTATACGTAAAGGGGTAAACGAACGGGACTTTTATCCCATCCGTTTACCCCTGTGTTTTAAAAGAGCTTGCAAGCCCCATCAACTCTGTATCCAACATCGATCCCTTGACTAAAAGAATGGTTTCCTCATCCAGCAGATTTTCTACATACTCCTTAACAAGGGCAGGTGAACCTGATGCATAAACGTTTCCCTTGAAACCGTGCCTTTTTACCTGCCCAGCGAGTTGTTTTGTACTTTTACCGACTGCTATCAATTGATCGATTTTTTTTGATGCAATTAATTTTCCCAGATCATGATAAACTTTCTTTTCATACTTCCCCAAATAAGCAATATCACCTAATAATAATACTTTTTTCTTATTATCCCCCAGACTTTCAAGTACATCGATGGCTGCAGTGATTGATGTTGGATTTGTGCTCCACGTATCATCAATGATTGTAGAGGCGTTCATCCCATCTTCAACTTGCAAATGCCGTTCCAAGTTTTCAAATGTCCTCAAACGTACCGCTGCCTCCCGAAGATTCAACCCTATTACATGGGCAGCTGCAAGAGCAAACAGTGCATTGTAAATATGATGCTCCCCAAATCCGGGTATATACATTTTATACTTCCGGTGTTTATGTTTCAAAGTAAACGACATTCCGTTCTTTTCGTAAACAATATCACTTGCTCTATAATCAGCACCTTCACTTTTCCCACAATATATGACGTCCCCCCGGAAATCTGAGAGTGATACTTTTTTCGTGTTTTCATCATCGCTGTTCAGTATAAGGGTACCGTCCTTACTGACACCTGAAACAATCTCTGATTTTGCCTTGATATACCCGTTTAATGTCTTGCACTTATCCAGATGATCGACACCGATCGTTGTGATGATTCCGATCGTAGGCTGAAATACTTTGCAATGATAGCTAAGGTTCCCAGGGCCGCGCAGGCCTGTTTCAAATACAGCAGCATCTGTATGTTCATCTATCCCCATTAAATATTGAAAAGATTTTCTGGTCGCATTCCTGCTTCTGATGGTAGATTGGATGGAGTGTGTGGGAGATAAGATGTGGGAAAGAATCTCTTTGGTAGTGGTTTTTCCGCAAGTACCTGTAATGGCCACGACCGGCAATTGAAATAACTGCCTGTAATAACGGGTGAAAGCCCAGAACGCATCGTCTACATTTTGAACCCTTATGATAGACGCAGCTTCTATATCCTTCATTTCTTCATCACTTTTATCGGTTACGATAATATAAGGCGAATATTTAATCACCTTACGAGCGTGAAAAGCTTCGTTTCTCCTTAAAAATATTAACGTATTTCTCATTTTTATTCTGTGCAAGTGTGAAACCATCGCATCCTTCACGATGAAATTCCCATCGCCGAATACGAGCTCTCCATTTATCACACCAATTATTTCTCGCAGTGGCAGAGGTTTCATTTTTTCACTCCTGTCTTAAGTTAGTCATTCATCATGCTGATCCCCCGCATGCTTCAAAAAATGCTCTTTCAGTCCCATTAATTCATTGTCAGTATTTGAGCACTTAAACAGAAACAAGCTGTCGGGGGCTAACAATGAGGTGACCTTATGATGAACATCTTGTATGTTTAAATAAGAATAGACTTTGATTTTAGTGTTTTTTTCCGCGACTCTTTTAGCGACATCCCTGGCTTTGGGTCCATAGGTCACGAGAACATCGATGTCTTGCTCAGAGATCATATCCCCTACTTCTACATGTGTCTTTTTGCTGTGGGCCCCCAACCGGCCGATATCTCCAGTCAATACGATTTTTCTCCTTCCCCCCGAAATGGATTGCAGGACTTTCAATGCTTCCTTTAAAGCACCTGGAGTTAAACTCCAGGAATCATCAATGATAGTAGAACCATTAATCCCTTCCTTCACTTGTAAGTGCTTTTCAAGCACATTAAATGATGTCAATGATTTGATGGCGCAGGTGATCCCCACTCCCACATCCAGCACAGCCCCTATTGCCGCCATGGCATTATATGCTTGATGCTCTCCCAGACAAGGCAGCACCACCGGATATTGTTCACCATGATATGTCAAGATGAATCTGGTTTGGCTTGAATCCATTTTAATATCAGAAGCTCTCAAATCGGCACGAGCAGATTTCCCAAAGAAAATCAACTTCCCCTTATAATCCTTTAATGGAAGGGAGGCTATATTTTCATCATCTGCATTCACAAGTAAAGTCCCTTTATTTTTTAATCCTTCAAGGATTTCTCCTTTTGCCTCAATATAATTTTCCAACGTTCCGCATTTATCCAGGTGAAAGACCCCAATGTTTGTGATGATCCCGATTGTAGGTTGAAGGATATCACAATGATATCGAAGGTTTCCCGGGGCTCCCAAGCCAGTTTCAAAGACACCGACATCTGTATCATCATCGATGCCCATCAAGTATTCGAAGGTCTTCCTTGGCGCATTTCTGCTTCTTACAGTGGATTGAACGGAATACTGTTCTTTAAGGATATGAACAATCATATCCTTTGTCGTCGTCTTACCATTTGTTCCAGTGATGGCAATAACGGGTAACTTGAATAAGTTTCTATAAAAATCAGAGAAAGCAAATATAGCACTCCTGATATTTTCAACTTCAATCACCGCAAAAGCTTCCTTATACTTTTCCTTACTATCCCTTGCATCACTAATGATGACAAAGGGCTCCAGATGTTGAATTTCTTCATGAGCGAATGGCTTCCTTCTATCTAAAAAAATCAGTGTATGACTCTTGGTGACTCCGTGGAGGTGATATATGACGGCATCTTTCATCAATAAATCCTCCGAGCCATGAACTAATTGACCTCCAACAGCGTGGATCACGTTCTTTAGTTGTAAAGATTTCATCGTTCACCTCTCCCATTTCATCCTCAATCAGACTCCATCAGATGTTCTTTTATTCTCATCAAAGCTTTATTGGTTGCACGGCACTTCACCAGCATGTATGACTGTTCATCAAGATGACTCAATATCGCTTTTTCCATCCCTCTTATCTTTGTAAAAGGATATACCTTGATTTTTTCACTTTCCATGGCTGCCTGCTCCGCTATGAACTTTGCTTTCCTTCCAAAAGTGAACAGGACATCGATTTCACAATCAACGACAAATTTACCGATTTCCTTGTGAACCTCCTTTGTTTTTCTATCGAGCCTGGCGATATCTCCAAGAAGAGCAATCCGCTTCTTATCTTTGGCTATCAGAGAAAGTGTTTTAAGTGCTTCCTTTAAAGAGATGGGGTTTACGTTCCATGTATCGTCCACAATCATTGAACCATTCGTGCCTTTACGCAGCTGAAAATGCCTTTCCAAATTCTTAAAGGTAGATAATCTTCTGATTCCTGTTTCAATGTCTACCCCCAGTTCCTGCGCCGCACGCAAAGCAGCCAACCCGTTGTAAACTTGATGTTCACCGATTTCCGGGATGAAAACGGGGTAATGACGGCCATTTGAATGTAAAGTGAACTGCGTGCCGGTCTCACTGATTGAGATACGGGTCCCCCTGAAGCCGGAATTCTGATGGATGCTGAAGTAATGAACTTTTCCTTTATACTCCTCCAAGCTGATTTTAGAAATATTCCGGTCATCCGCATTCAGTATAAGCGTGCCTTTGTTCTGAAGCCCTTCAAGCATTTCCGCTTTGGCTGCAAGATATCTTTCAAAGGTCTTACAACGGTCGAGATGATACGAGCCGATATTGGTGATGATCCCAATATCCGGTTGATAAACCTTACAGTGATAACGCAGATCCCCCGGTCCTCCCACACCTGTTTCAAATACTCCGACGTCTGTGTTTTCATCGATCTTCATTAAATATTCAAATGATCTATGCGGTGCATTGTCATTCTGTTCCGTTGAAGTGACAGAATGGTTTTCCTTCAAAATATGAGTGAGCATCTCGCGGGTCGTTGTTTTTCCACATGTTCCTGTAATCGCAACAATCGGAACTGTATAGATTTCCCGGAAGTAACTCACAAACTTCGTGAAGGCTTCTCTTACATTCCCCACCTGGATGATGGTCACCCCATCTTCACCGATGATGTCATTTTCTTGATGATCGGTAATGACGGCGCATGGCGCGCTTCTTAACATTCTATTCCATTTTTTCTCACTGATAGGCTTTCTTTTATCGACGAAAACCAGTGTATGATCCCTCTTAAGTTTATGATGATGGAACATAATCGCATCATGGATGTCCATATTTTCAGAACCGCTTACGAGCCTTCCATTCAATTGCTTTCTGATTTCAGATAACTTCAGCGTAATCATTTCGTTCCCCCCTTACCTTCTAATGATCTGTATACATTACGACATCTGTGTATTTCCTTGATCTGGTTACTGTTTTCTTAAAGCCGTAAGCTAAGAAGCACCCTAAAGACATCTTCGTACAGGATGCCTTGATCTTCTTCACTTTGAAATCCTTCACGTAGTCCAATCTGGCTTCAAACAGTTTCCGGTAGATGCCCCGCCGTCTGTATTCCCTCCGTACATAATCACTTTTAAATACCGCTTTCGCTTGTCTCTCTCTTATATAGCAGGAAACAAACCCGGCAATTTCTCCATTCACCTTTGCACAAAACCATACAGAGCCCGGTACATTATGAACTCTCATTCCATCTTGACCTGCAAGCAGAATGATCGCTTCCAGCTCCTTGAATGTGGATTGTTCGATTGACAACTTCATGGGGATACACCTCCCTAAGCGGTTAATAGACTTCTATGTATTAATCTATGTACAAGTTTTCACAGTGGAAACGGCTAAAGACTATATATAAAAGGCTGATTACTGCAAGAAGGTCCTGCATATAGGAATCCTTTATGAATTTTTACGATCAATTTTTTCCTGAAGGGACACTTGTCCAACCAAAAACCCCATCCTTTGAATTAACTATAGAAAGGAGGCTTTAACTACATGGGAAGTACGATACTTTCATATAGAAAACTGGAATCATTAATAAAGAAGAAAACCAAACAATGTCCATTCCTGTCCCTCTCCTCAATCGGCAAGTCCATTGAAGGACGGGACCTCTGGTGTGTGACGATTCAAAAACAGGATCTTTCCGGAACAACAGAATATCCAAGCATACCCGCCGGGCACTCAAAAAAGAAAACCCCAATCGTCATAACGGCTTCCATTCATGGACATGAAGCCGCCGGAGCGATTGCTTTGCTGCGCTTTTTGAATAAGATCCAAAGAGAAGGTGAAAGCATCCAATGGCTGGATGATTTGGTCGTATACTGTCTCATTTGCTGTAACCCGGACGGCTATGCTGCCAAGACCCGCTATAATGCAGAGGGCTTTGATCTAAACCGGGATTTTATAACACAATCACAGCCCGAAACCCAAAACCTGGTCGATCTGATTGTGAAGAAAAAACCTGCAGTCGTATTGGACTTGCATGGGTATGTATGGAAAAAAACCACTCACATTGGATTGATTGAACCCTGTACCCCTCCTCATCATCCCGCATATGAATATGACTTGTATCTGAAAGGGGCACTTCCTCTAGCTCAGCACATGGAATCTTATTTAGTTGAGGAAAGGGGGAAGTTTTCTACTAAACGGTTTAAGTCGATAAAAGGAACCTACATCCCTTATCGTGATGGCACAAGCGGATGGGATGACTATAGTCCATATTGCTGTTCGATGTATTCGATGCTGCAAGGTGCCATTGGTCTCACCATCGAATCACCAAGCCGTTCAGAGGATGGCATCACTTGGCTTCAATTAGCACTTTCAGCTGCTCTTAGCCATATTTCAAATCACAGGGAAAAATTCAAAAAAATTCAAGCGGCCTTTTTCAACCGGGGGATGAGGAATGATCATCCCTCTCACGTACCGGGCTATTTTCCCAAGTACTACTTGCTGACAGAACTGAGCGCACTTCCGTCCGGACTCGGGAAACTCACGCATCATCTGCAGAAGAATGGGATAAAGTTATACTCCTCTACAAAAGAATTCACCTATGAAGGACATTCATTTCCTGCAGGAACCACCATGGTCCCGATGAATCAGGCACGTGCTAATTTAGCTCAGTGTTTCCTCACAAAAGGGGAAAATCTCTCCTCTGGTTCCGAACGGATATCTGAGCTTTGCACCTGGAGTCTCCCGTTAAGCTGGGGAGTCGGCTGTCATCCTGTATTTGAACAGGTGAATACAGACATGTTGCCTTTCAAATCAAAGGAGAAAGATTCTGTACCCATCCCTGATTCTACAGGTTCAGATGCAGCTGTTTCTGTCGGGATTTTAATTGATGATGGCCTTTTCCACAAAAAAGCTCATTCAGGACTGAAGCTTGCACTGCAGCAAATGAATATTCCTTTTAAAGAATTAAGAGCAAAGGATTTAGCGGCAGAGAAAACTTTATCCTCTGTCAATGTTCTTATTTACAACGGGTATGAGCACTTATTTTATACACCCTCGAATGTAAAAAGTTTGTACCGCGAATTGGTACTCGACTCTGCGGCTCAACAGGAGGCCTGCCGTAAGAACCTTCAAGCGTATATAAAAAAAGGTGGAAAAGTTATCGGAATCGGCGCGGGTGCTTCCATTGCATTGACCAATATCTTTAAGTTGAGTGAAGTCAAAGTTCATTCCGGGGGCTGGAATAAGAATGCGTTATTGCAGATCAACTATAAGGAGCATGCCATCACGAAAGGATATCGCAGCAAAGATACCGGTTTTGTATACCGCCCGGCCTGGTTTACGAATACCGCCAAGATGAAGGTGGCCGCCAGATATGGACAGGAAGCAGACACGTTACTTTCAGGTTACTGGCCAGAATACCATGAAGCACATGGAAAGCCTGCAATCATTACAAACCAAAGTGGTAATCTCATTCTCTTTGGACTCGAGGTTTGCTTCAGGGGACATACAAGTTATCTCTATAGGCTTCTATTGAATGCCATCCATTCATGAGTCGTACGAATGAATGAAAATGGCTATGTTAAAGATTAATGTTGATTTTGGGCAGTTCCAGCTGTTGATTGGAGTGCAAGACGAAGACTCCTGCGGGAGAAGTGGCCAATGTGAGACCTGTCTAGCTCTGGGGCTTAGAGGCACATTTCATAAGTCAAACCGACCAAGAAGGCAAAGAACGCCTTCGTGGCCGATTCGCCTTATGCCACCCGCCTCTGAGCGAAGCCCCTCCGCTTTTCGGC
>NZ_JBBYAF010000060.1:0-15801 GCF_038405515.1 Rossellomorea oryzaecorticis
GATGTATTCGTACATTTCTCAGCTATCCAAGGCGAAGGATTTAAATCTTTAGACGAAGGTCAAAAAGTAACGTTTGACACTGAACAAGGTCAACGCGGACTTCAAGCGGCTAACGTAAACAAAGCGTAATAGCTTTAAACGAAGGACTCTCTTGCAGAGTCCTTTTTTTATGCGGATATTTTGTAAAATACATTAAAATGAGGGTGTTATATGAATACGAACCGATTTTCCGATTTCGGACTTAGCGGGGAAATTAACAGAGCGTTAACGGAATTAGGATATGAAACTCCGACTGAAGTGCAGTCGAAGGTACTGCCTGTTGCATTGGAAAAGAAAGATCTTGTCGTAAAATCGCAAACCGGAAGCGGAAAGACGGCGTCATTCGGGATTCCGCTTTGTGAAATGGTGGAGTGGGAAGAGAACAAGCCCCAGGCACTGGTCCTTACCCCTACCCGCGAATTGGCGGTCCAGGTGAAAGAAGACATCACCAATATAGGAAGATTTAAGCGGATCAAAGTTGCTGCTGTATACGGGAAATCCCCTTTTCACCGTCAAAAGCTTGAACTGAACCAAAAGACGCACGTGGTCGCAGGTACACCCGGCCGTGTACTTGATCATATCGAAAAAGGGACATTTCCGCTGGACAAACTGAATTATCTTGTCATCGATGAAGCGGACGAGATGCTGAACATGGGCTTTATCGAACAGGTTGAAGCGATCATTCAGGAACTCCCTGCAGACAGAGTGACATTGACGTTTTCAGCCACCCTGCCGGAGGATGTCGAATCGCTCTGCCACAAATACATGAAAGACCCCGTGAACATCGAGGTGAAAGCGAAGGGCATCACCACTGATAAAATTGACCACACTGTCATACAAGTGGAGGAGAAAGATAAGTTTTCACTGCTGACAGATGTGGCGACCGTTGAAAATCCGGATAGCTGCATCATTTTCTGCCGGACCAAAGAGAATGTGGATAAGGTCTGTGACGAGCTGTTTGATAAAGGATTTCCTGTCGATAAGATTCACGGAGGCATGAATCAGGAAGCACGTTTTGAGGTCATGGATGAATTTAAACGGGGGGAATTCCGTTACCTGGTCGCAACAGATGTGGCTGCAAGAGGGATTGATGTCGAACGGATATCACACGTCATCAATTATGATCTTCCACTCGAAAAAGAAAGCTACGTCCATCGAACCGGAAGAACCGGACGGGCAGGGAACTCCGGGAAAGCCATCACGTTCATCACTCCGTATGAAGATAAATTCCTGAAGGAGATTGAAGAGTATATAGGTTTTACGATCGCGGAAGTTCAGCCGCCTTTAAAAGACGAGGTTGCGTTGGCGGCAAGTGCTTTTGAAGAAAAACTGAATGAAATCCCGGACATCAAAACGGATAAAAGCGAACGATTAAACAAAGAAATCATGAAGCTTTATTTCAACGGCGGGAAAAAGAAGAAGCTCAGGGCAGTGGACTTTGTCGGAACCATCGCCAAAATCGAAGGCATGACCGCAGACGACATCGGCATCATCACCATCCAGGAAAACCTGACCTATGTCGATATCCTCAACGGAAAAGGTCCGCTTGTCCTTCAAGCCATGAAAACCACCACCGTTAAAGGAAAGAAACTAAAAGTCCACGAGGCAAGAAACTAAAGAAGGCCCGTCCCGCTGCACGCTGATGCATTAACGCGCCGAGGGACGGGCTTCTTCTTTTTGGCATCGGGGACAGTAGTAGAGTCTCCTGGAAGCAGCTTGTGTTTTTTCAATTTCGGTGCCGCAGATGAAACATGATGCGCCTTCCCGGTTAAAAACCCAGTGACGATAGCCTGAGCGCTTGACACCTTCAGCCTTCAATTTCTCAGCAAGTTCAAGATCATTCGTGATTCCTCCTGTCCGGTAAGATTGTTCCATCAATCGGATGATGGCTTCAGAAGCTTTTACAAGTTGTCCTTCACTGCAGTCAATTGGACGGAGAGAAGGATGGATACCTGCAGCAAATAGTATTTCAGATCTCAAATAATTCCCGATCCCTGCAACAAACCCCTGGTCTAACAGGAGGATCGCCCATTTTCTTCTGAAAAACTTCTTATCTTTTATCCTCAGCAGCAGATCGCGAGGGGGTACCTTTTCACTCAAAATATCAGGGCCGACTTTCGCAATGAAAGGATGCTCGCTGACCTCCTCGTCACGCAGCACTTCAATATCGGATGAACTGTACAGAAGTGCCGACTTCTTCTCATTATGTAACGCCAATCGCAGCTGACGATTCGTCTTTGGGTAGTTATATACATTCTTTACATACCATTTTCCGTAAAGCTGATTATGTGAGTATACAGTGTAGCCATTGTCAAAGCGGATCAGCATGGCTTTCCCTTTGGTGTCTACCCTCATCACAACAGCACCCTGCAAGATTTCCTCGTAACCTTGCAGTTCGGGAAAAGCAAAATAAACATCTTCCACCTGTTTGTGCTGAAGGGCACGTTCAATTTGATCGGCTGCCCTCCTGATTTCTGGACCTTCCGGCATGAACTCTCCTCCTTTTTAATATAGATGTTCCCTGATTAAACCCGATGTAATCCTGAAGGCCCGTCCCTCGGTGCAATAACGCATTAACGCACCGAGGGACGGGCCTTTAAGACGATGGTTTACAGGGATGGTACAATGGAGAAATAACTGCTTTCGAGGAAATAAACCATCACACGGAGATGAAACGATGAAAACATTACCAATCGAACCGAGTTCATATTTATATACATTTACCTGGGAACCAAATGAAGAAGGTTTATGCGCATTAGAGAGGCGGGCTTTATTTGGTGTGGACTCCCAATCCGCTATTCTTGAAAGCTCTTCTGAAATTGATCCAAGCAGAAGTCCGTTCATAAAAGAGAGGCTCAGCGTCATCTGCGAAGGTGCCAGTTTAGAAGAACTAATAGAAGAAGTGAAAAAATTAGAGTCATTCGATGGCTTTAAAATCGTATTTGTACAAAATCCCGATCTCGAAAAAGTCGGCTTTAAAAAGCTGCGCAGCATCGAGAAGGAAGTCGGCCTTCATATGAAAGGCGAAGCGGAACTCGTCCATCCATCCATCTGGCTTGGCATCCTGAACACGGGTGAGAAATGGGTACTCGGGGACTATGTGAAAAACGAAGCGATTTGGTTAAAACACCAGTGGAAACCGCACAGTTATTCAACAGCCCTCGGTACACGCGTTGCAAGGGCAGTCGTCAACATTGCTGCCCCAAACCCAGAATGCCTAAAGCTGATCGATCCGTGCTGCGGCATCGGAACGGTACTTGTCGAGGCCTTATCAATGGGAATCGATATCGTGGGGAGCGATCGGAACCCGCTTATTTTATCAGGAGTACGGGAAAATATGGCCCATTTTGGCTTAGAGGGCGAAGTGACGTTGAAAGACATACGAGATGTCACCAACCGGTATGATGCGGCCATCATCGATCTTCCTTATAACTTATGTTCGGTCATCACTCCGGAAGAGCAGCTTGAAATGCTTCAAAGTGCAAGGGCGTTTGCCTCTAAAGTCGTAATTGTCACGGTCGAGGATGTCGATACAGTCATCCTTGAAGCAGGCTTCGAAATCACGGACCGATGCGTCGTGACGAAAGGGAATTTTGTCCGCGAAGTCATTGTATGCGAGTAGTTTCCTGAAAGAAACATCCTGAAAAAGGCTGCACTGATAGAAATTACAAATAGGTTCAAAGT
Source organism: Rossellomorea oryzaecorticis (assembly GCF_038405515.1). Classification (GTDB taxonomy): domain Bacteria; phylum Bacillota; class Bacilli; order Bacillales; family Bacillaceae_B; genus Rossellomorea; species Rossellomorea oryzaecorticis_A. The sequence goes on from NZ_JBBYAF010000060.1 coordinate 3,724, forward strand.
TGAAGTCCCAGAGTAATAAATGCTATATTGATGCGAATAACATAGTAATCAATGAATCAGGCATTACTCATACGAAGGGAGAATGACATGACTACTCATTGGGAAACTGCAATTCATTCCCTATCCCATATAAAAGTTACTTCAAACCCCAATAATGAACCTGTCACCATCACGGGCGGCCATGACCGTCTTCGCTGTATCGGTGTGGGGACGGATGCGGCCGTTTTTCAGCACCTTGATGTCCCGCGATATGCCTTTAAATTATACGCAGACGAGAAAGCCCCTAAAATAAAGATAGAAGAAAAGGTATATAGCATGATCGGGGATTCGCCTTTCTTCTCCACATGTTATGCTGCCTATGACACGTTCCTGGTCTTGAGTTATGAAGAAGGTGTCACGCTCTTTGACTGCATCCTGCAAGGCATCCGTATCCCTCCTCAGGTTGTGAGTGACGTGGAGGAAGCAAGGGAATATGTACGGGGAAAGGGCTTGAACCCCCGGGATATTCATCTGAAAAATATTTTGATGAAGGATGGCCGTGCAAAGATCATCGATGTCTCTGAATATATCCTTCCGGGAAATGATTTCCGCTGGGAGCATTTGAAGAGGGGATATGAAGAATATTACCACTTGATTGAAGGGAAAGCCGTTCCATTCTGGCTTGTCGAAACCGTTCGGAAATGGTACAACCAGTGGAATTCTTCATATGATGAATTCATGAAAATCATCTTGAAGTTTACTTCGTTTAAAAGAGACTGACTCATTATGTAAGAAGCTTGGACTGAATAAAGATTCACTGCCTAAAGACGAACATTATAGAGTGGTCTCTAAACACCGCTAATGATTTCCGCGTGCAAGACTTCGCTTTCCGCGGGTATCCCGTGAGCCTCCTCGCCACTCACTGCGTTCCTGCGGGTCAGAAAAGCGGAGGGGATTTGCTCAGAGGCGGTTGGCATAAGGCGAATCGACCAAGAAGGCGTTCTTTGCCTTCTTGGTCGGTTTGACTTATGACATGTGCCTCTAAGCCCCGTAGCTAGACAAGTCTCACATTAGCTACTCTTCCCGCAGGAGTCTTCGTCTTGCACTCCAATCAACCGCTAGAAAGAGCTAAAATCGAAAAGGACATTTTAACTGAAAAAACCAGACTGATTTGCCCAGCTAGAATGAAAATCAGTCTGGATTTTTCTTATGTTAAAGCACTTTTGTCCCAGCCTCTTTTCCATCCACTCCAACCACATACTGTAATTCATTTAGATTTGTCGAAGCATCGGAGTTACGTAAATTTTTGATTGTCAATGTGATACAAATTAAATAAAAAACAAATTTTTTTCCTGATTCCGGGTACTCTAAAACATGACTACACCGGGGTTCAGGCGCTTTTTTAGGAATAAATATCCCCCCGATATGACAAATGTCATGTTCAGGCTATGACACCTACTACTAAAAATGTTTTCTTCATTCCTATATAGTTGTTCTTACAACCCAAAGAAAAGGGGATCTGAATAAATGTCAAAACTTAAAACACTTAAAAAACAAGTAGCACCCTTCGAAAAAGGGACAACTAAAGAAAGTATATGGCAGCTAGTTAACACGCTGGTGCCGTTTATCACGTTATGGGTTCTTGCCTATCAAAGTCTTTCCGTTTCTTATTGGTTAGCGCTGGTGCCAATGGTGATCGCAGCGGGATTCTTAACAAGGATCTTCATCATCTTTCATGATTGCACACACTATAACTTCTTCAAAAGCCGCCGGACGAACCGGATTGTAGGGACTGCACTTGGTGTCATCACCGTGTTTCCGTTCGATCAATGGGGACATGAGCATACCGTTCACCATGCAACAAGCGGTAACTTGGATAAACGCGGAACCGGGGATATCTGGACACTGACGGTGGATGAATACAAAGCAGCGCCTCTGAAATTGCGCCTTGCTTATCGTTTCTACCGCAATCCGATCGTGATGTTTGTATTAGGACCGATCTGGGTCTTCCTTATTAAAAATAGATTCAACCGTAAAGGTGCAAGAAAGAAAGAACGTATGAATACGTATCTGGTAAACGTATTGATCGCTGCCGTGGCTGTTCTTCTCGGTGTGACAGTAGGCTGGCAGCAATTCCTGATCGTACAGGGGTCCATCTTCATGATCTCAGGTGCGGCGGGCATTTGGCTCTTTTATGTGCAGCACACATTCGAGGATTCGTATTTTGAAGAAGATAAAGAATGGGAGTATGTGTTAGCCGCAGTAGAAGGAAGCTCCTACTATAAGCTTCCGAAAGTGCTCCAATTCCTTACTGGGAATATCGGCTATCACCATATTCACCATCTAAGTCCGAGAGTGCCGAACTACCGGCTTGAAGAGACTCACAACAGCATCCCTGATCTGCAGCATGTGCCGACGATCACGCTCGCTACAAGCTTAACATCCCTTCGTTTCCGCCTGTGGGACGAAGATCGAAAGAACTTTGTAAGCTTTAAGGACGTCAAGTCTTTACCGAAAACAAAGATCTCAACTGAAGCGAAGCCTGAATTATAAGTTTAAAATGACTCTCCTTCTTTAAGGGGAGTCATCTTTGTAAACGCCGGGAAAAAAGGAGAGACATACATGATTCGAATTGTCATTGCAGAGGATCAAGAATTGCTGCTGGGAGCGATTGGGTCCCTTCTAGATTTAGAAGATGATATGGAAGTAGTGGGTCTTGCGAGTAATGGGGAAGAGGCGGTCAGGCTTGTGCATCAAATGAATCCCGATGTCTGTATCATGGACATGGAAATGCCCAAGAAGACCGGTATAGAAGCAGCGGAAGAATTGAAGCAGCTTGAATGCAAAGTGATCATCTTGACCACATTCGCAAGGAGCGGATTCTATACTCGTGTCATCGAAGCCGGCATCAGGGGATATCTGCTGAAGGACAGTCCCAGTGAAGAGCTTGCCGTCTCAATCAGAAGCATTATGAATGGAAGCCGCATCTACACCCCTGAACTGATAGATCACGACGAGAGGCCGGATGCACCTGCTCCAGTGACACCGATTAAATCAATTAAAACCTACTTCTCCACCCTAAAAGACAAAATCAAAATGCCAGCCGGATAAAAAAGGCCCGTCCTGCAGTGCTTTAACGCACTGCGGGACGGGCCTTTATTCATTTCTGCCTCCTGGCAAGGCCTCTTTCGAAGGCGGCAAGGTGATTCACTGATGCATTGCGTAAATTCGTAAACACGAATCTGACATCAGCCGGCAGGTCAAAGGTTAAAAATCTGTCATACATCGCGATATTTTCAATTTCCCCCTCAACTCCCTGGGCAAAAGCTGCTTTAACTGAAGCCGGGGTTTGAACGAAGGACTGTGAAACATCCGGAGGCAAAGGGATTCCGTACATATTAAATAGCTGGACCAGTGCTGAAATATGTCTTCGTTCCGCTTCTCTGATTCTTTCAAATGTACGTATCGAACCGAATGTCTTAAGAATCGCATTGTATCTTGATTGAGCCAAATATTCATCCTGTAGGGCATAGATCAGCATTTCAGGCAAGGTGAGGGCAGGAGCATTGAGGGCCGCTTTTGCTCCATAACTTTCAGCGCCCTGCCTTCCATAACAAAATTGGTTGGGTAAATTAAACATATTCATAATCAAACAGCCTCCTGGGTTATCTGTAACACCATATCGTATGTGTAACTGAATGGAAGCCGTGCATGTATCGTCATGAAATTCGAAATAATTGCATAAATTAGTGGGAGGGAAAGAAAACAGTGATTCGGAAAAGGGTGCCGTAATAAGAAAACCAGAGCATGGAGACTTCCTGCTCTGGTTTTATACGTTCAACGTCTTCAATTGGAAATGATCCAGCGTCTCATTCAGTACTTGAAGGTCGAAGATTTCATTGTTCAGAAAAAAACGGACGATCAAATCAGATGTATCGCTGTCAGACAGGGAATATCCCCCCGCACTCAATAAATCTTCTGTATCGTCGATATCGAGCTCAAGGGCGAAAGCAAGTGCAATTGCCGTATGTTTTTTTGGGTGGTAATCGGGGTTGGAGCGGATCTTCGAGAAGTGCCTGCGGTCAAGCCCTGCTTTCTTGTAAATGGCAGAGTCAGTGACGCCTTTTTGATCGATATAATGGAATAAAACCTGTTGAAGCGTAGGTTTGCGGTTCATTTTAATAAAATCCTCGAGTTCACTTGAAAATATTTCTTCTTCATAAATAGGGTGCGGAGCTTCAAGGCAGTAATCAGTTTCGCCGCGATTAAGATGAAGAGCGATATATTCCTGTAATTCTACGAGTATCTCTTTTTGAAGCAAGGGACAAACCTCCTCAGAAAATGTCGCTTTCCAGGCGACCAAATAATGGATGACATCCACTATGATTATAGCATGAACCAATTAGAGAGGATGTTGAAGATGAAGAAAAATCTTACTGAAATCATATTTCTGCTTGACCGCAGCGGCTCGATGGGAGGACTTGAACTAGACACGATCGGGGGATTTAATGCCTTCATTGACAGACAATGTAAAATGGAAGGGGAAACTTACCTGACGACCGTCCTATTTGACGATCAAACAGATATTCTATGGAACGGCATTGATGCCCATCATGCGAGACTGACAGATGAAGAGTATTATGTGAGGGGATGCACCGCCTTGCTTGATGCCGTTGGCAAAACCATTTCCGAAGTAGCCAGGAGACTGTCCAAAACCAGTGAAGACCAAAAGCCCGAAAACGTTATCTTTGTCATCACAACAGACGGGATGGAAAACGCGAGCCGAGAATACACCAATGAAAAAGTGAAGCAGATGATCAGACATCAGCAGGAGAAATACAATTGGGAATTCATCTTCATGGGCGCCAATATCGACGCAGCCGAAGAGGCCGGTTCCATCGGCATCCCTAAGGAGCAGGCATTTTCTTTTGAGGCGTCCAATGAAGGTGTGGGGAAAATGTATGACCTTGCTTGTGACGTCGTGAGTGAGAAAAGGATTGAAAAGGCCTTTATTAGAGACTGATTTTATTGGAAAGACTATTCTATGAAAAAATGCCAAAAACCCCTTTACCTTCACGCAGCGTAAAGGTGTACAGTTAAATTGTCAGGAGGTGAGATCAATGGAATATACCGTGAAAAAGCTCGGGGAATTAGCAGGCGTAAGCCCCCGTACCCTCCGCTATTACGATGAAATCGGGATCCTCAAGCCGGCGAGAATCAATTCATCAGGATACCGGATCTACGGGGAGAAGGAAGTCGATAAGCTGCAGCAAATTCTCTTTTACAAGGAACTTGGCGTTGAACTTCAACAAATAAAGGATATTCTTGAGGATCCCACTTTTGACTTAACAAGCGCATTGGCTGAACACCGTGATCAATTACTGGCAAAGAGAAAACAACTCGATCAACTTATTGCCAATGTAGATAAAACCATTGCCGTGAAGAAAGGGAGAATGACGATGTCTGATAAAGAAAAGTTTGAAGGATTCAAAAAAGACATGATTGATGAAAATGAACGTAAATACGGAAAAGAAATAAGGGAGAAGTATGGCGACGATACGGTTAATCAATCGAACGCGAATCTTCAAAATATGACTCAGGAAGAATATGAACGTGCAAACACACTCGCTGAAGATATCCACGAAATGTTGGCGGAAGCCTTTAAAACCGGTGATCCATCAAGCGAGGCCGCCCAGGAAGCGGCCGAACTGCACAAACAATGGATTTCCATGTACTGGCCGCAATACAGCAAGGAAGCACATGCTGGCCTCGGGGATATGTATGCAACGGATGACCGTTTCAAAGCCTACTATGATAAAGAGCAAGACGGTGTGGCGGAATTCCTCAGAGACGCGATCTATGTTTATACAGGAATGAAAAAATAATGAAACAAGGTGGCAGTGCAAGGACTTCTTGTGTTGGCCCTTACAATAATAGAACGGGTGTATAAAATCGAGGCAGAGTTGAGCAGACAGTAAAGAATGCAAACAAGCTCCTTACTGTCTGCTTTTTTTTAAAAAAATACTCCCTGCTAAACTGGGAACTGACCCTCCGATGTACATTCAGTGAATGGCAGGAAACTTGATTTTCACCGTGAACGATTCTTCTTTATGGATAAAATCCAAATAACCTCCATATTTCTTCACAATGTCATTGATCATTTTAGTCCCGAGCCCCTCGTGGCCACCCGCTTTTGTCGTATGACCATAGCTCTCATAAAGTTTATCGATGATGCGAGAGGGAATCTCTAACGAGTCATTCTCGCAATTCAACACATATAATCCGCTTCTTTTATAGAATTGTAGAATGATTTCTGGATGCTTGCCTTTCTTCTGTTGAAATTCCTCACAGGCATCCAGGCTGTTTGACAAGAGATTGCCGAGAAGGGTCACGATATCTTTGTCGGATAAAGGCAGGGTGGAAAGAGGCATATCGAGATCATAGATCATCTCGATCCCTTTATTCTTGCCTCGTCTGTACATATCATGAAGGATGCCTGCCACACTGCCTCTTTCGCCCCTTATGGACAGGTTCGTTTCTTCATATCCATCCACCAAATCATCCAGATAGACTCTCGCTTCCTTCACCTCAGAGTGTTCCAGCATGAAATGGAGGGCTGAGATATGTTTGAGGAAATCATGCCGTTCGCTGCGGACCACCCTGAAGGTATCATTCAGCTGGTTACGTTCTTCTTCAAATTGTGTAACCGACTGAGTCAAACCGGAAATCTTTCTGGAACCTGCTATTCTCACGGATTCAAATCCTATAAAAATCGTAAAAAGAAGACCCTGTACCGGGGCGGGCTCAGTCCCAAGATATACAGCGATGAGTATACATTGCCAAATGAATATACTGTAGTGCCACCGCGCACCCAGCCCAGATAGGGAAACTTGGACGTTCCGATAAAGAAGAAATGTGACAGACAAGATGACAGGAATGCTAATCATGTAGTGAAGATCGACCTGGAATCCCTCTAATGAAAAATGCAAATGAATAAAACTGAATATCGCGATATAAGTCCAGTACCAAAGATTCTGCTGCTTCAATTCCCTTCCACCTTTTAAAAGTAATGTTGTTGCAGGAAGTCGACTTTTTCTTTTGTGATCATTGCCTGCGCCTCCATGCCTTCAAACCTGATGATGTAAGAGTTCTTGGCATAAAGGGAGAAGTTTTTTACATAGTGGATATTGATGATGAATGAACGGTGGGAGCGGATGAAATCCCGTTCCCTCAGCTCGCCTTCGAGCTCATTGAGTGTTAAGTATGTCTTGATCTCTCCGTCTTTTGTATGTATGGTTGTCGACCTGCCCGACCGTTCGATAAAGACGATATCTTTCTTTTGGACGATGTGGATGTCGTTTTTTTGTCTGAGATACAGCCTTCCCTTCATTTCAGCTGATTTCGTTTTTTCTTTCAATCGTTCAATCGAACCGATCAGCCGGTCCTTAGTATAAGGCTTCATGATGTAATCATGAACATTCAGCTCGAACGCATGTACCGCATATCCGCTGTTGGCGGTTACAAAGATAACGGAAATATTCAATGCGTGGGAATGAATGATATCAGCCAATTCATATCCGGAAAGGTTAGGCATCTCGATATCCGCAATCAGCACGTCCACTGTTTCCCTTTTGATCTGATCATAGGCTTCTTCCGCCGATGTCGTCGAAAATATGATGTCAACTTCGGGTATCCCCGATACAATCCCATTCAATTTGTCTAAATCAATCAGCCGGTCATCAACCAATCCAATCTTCATCTCAGTCAGCCTTTCATATGAAAAAAGATAAAATATTCCAATTCAAGATACATTCATCTTACCATGTTTTTAGAAGGATTTGACCTTTTCACGACATCAAATGGAATTTTCACGACAAAAGTGCAGATTCTTTCGTGGATTGTTTGTAAGATAATGACAAGATCACAAAACACGAGGTGGATGAAATGATTGAAATTCAAGAAGTGACAAAGCAGTTTAAAGACAAAAAGAACTACGTGACTGCATTAAAACACGTTTCGTTTTCAGTGAAGGAAGGAGAGGTTGTCGGTCTGCTCGGGGAAAATGGTGCCGGGAAAACGACGCTGCTCCGGACGATTGCCACTCTACTAAATCCGACAGAAGGAACAGTGACGGTTTCAGGATATGACACAGTCAAGAGCCCGAATGAAATCAAGAGGCAGATCGGTGTCCTGTTCGGAGGGGAAACCGGTCTGTATGAACGGTTGACAGCCCGTGAGAACCTTGAATACTTCGCAGGCTTATATGGAATGGGCAAACACGAGACGAAGGTCCGGATCGAGGAACTCGCCCGGATGTTCGGGATGAGGGACTATCTTGACCGGAAAGTTGGCGGTTTTTCAAAAGGGATGAGGCAAAAAGTCGCCATCTCGAGGACTCTGATCCACAATCCGGATATCATCTTGTTTGATGAACCGACAACAGGACTTGATATCACTTCTTCCAATGTATTCAGGCAGCTTGTTCATCAGCTGAAGAGGGGAGGGAAGACGATTATTTTCTCCAGCCACATCATGGAGGAAGTGTCGATGCTTTGCAGCAAGGTAGCGATGATTCACAAAGGGGAGCTCATCTATGAAGGGGATATTGAAGAGCTCTACAAAAATGAGAAAAGCCGTGATTTGAACTATATCTTTATGAGTAAGCTTGTCAGGGGGAATGAGCACTATGCTTCGTAGAATCTTTTTGAAGGAAATGAAAGACAGTTTCAGGGACAGAAGGACGTTATTCCTGATCGTTCTCCTCCCTATCTTGATGATGAGCGGATTGACTTTTTTCTATGAAAATATGCTGAAAGGTGATAAGGAAGATACGTATACTCTGGCGGTCAATCAGGATGCTGATGAAGAAATCCTAGCAAGAATTTCTACCTATGAAAATGTGAAAATCGAAAAGTCGTCCGATCCTGAAAAGATGGTCAGTGACGGCGATGCTCTCGCAGGCCTGATGGTGGCACATGATTTCATGGAATCTGTGGAGCAGGGGGAAACAACGGAAGTCACTGTCTTGGGGGATTCCTTCAGTCAAAAATCTTCAAGTTTGATTGCCATTGTCACCAATGAATTCACCACTCTTGAAAAAGAAATCACCGCCCAGCGCCTCGAAGCCCAGGGAACCGATCTGTCTGTCATCCAGCCGTTTACAGTGAAACAGGAAGAGCTTTCTGAAGACCTCAGCGTCAACATGCTCGCTTTACTGGTTCCGCTAATCCTTGCCATCGCAATCGGAATCGGGGCAAGTCCAGCCGCAGCTGAATTATTTGCTGGGGAAAAAGAAAAGAAAACGATGGAAGCCCTGCTGATGACACCGGTAAATCGCTCAACCCTCATATTGGCGAAGTGGCTCTCCATTTCATCGTTGAGTACTATCATGGGCTTCATCACGCTAATGGTCATGATGATTGAGATCACCTTCTTCACAGAAAAGTTGAAGGAAGCAATCTCCTTGGGGGAAAACCTAAACTTGATTGCGGGAATCTCGTTACTCGTCATATTGGTCTATGCAGTCTTCAATTCCTCCATTTTAATGATCACAAGCATCATGGGGAAAACGGTGAAGGAAGCCCAAAGCTATTACACCCCCATTTCAATGCTTTCGATGTTTCCGGCGATGATCATCAGTAGTCTGGGAGTGAACGAACTAGAAGCCCATCACTTTGCTATCCCGATATTGAATCTATTCAGTCAGATGAAAGAGCTTCTGTTTGGGATTGTCGATTATCAACATCTGGCGATCACGCTTTCCAGCAACTTGATTGTGATGATTGTCGTCTTCATCATCGGACGCATTCTGTTTATGAAGGATAAGTGGGTAATAAACTAAGGGGCACTGGGGAGTGCCAAACTCCCTTGCAAAGAGAAAGGATGGTCACTATGAAAACAGGGACGAAAATAGCCTTTTTTACGGCACTCTTCGTTTTAATCGGTTTTCCGATTATCTTTACAGTGATTTCATTAATGATCGGTGACTGGAAGTACCTTTTTTACAGTCTGCCAGGCTCGTTCACTGCAGGTTTCACAAGTCTTATCGTGACACTGAAACATATCAAGGATGAGCGTAAAGCGGCCTAGGGATATCTTCACTACTTAAACAGAACCATTGAAAATATTATAAAAAAATAATAACAACACGAAATAGTTGTACTCATCCACTCCTCATTTGTTATATAATCTTAAAGTATTGAACTGTAAAAAATATACAAACCAGAAAGTAGAGGAGTAACCAAATGAAATCGTCACCGGTATCAGGAAAAGAACGGATGATCACGCTCGACATCATCCGCGGTTTTGCTTTATTCGGAATATTCCTGGTGAATATGCCGACGTTCCATTCACCTGAATTCATGAAATCGATGTATGGGATTCCTGCCGATTACAGTGGCATTGATCACTGGATCGATGTCTTTTTTGCCTTATTTGTTGATATGAAATTTTTTACGATCTTTTCTTTCTTATTTGGCCTTGGATTTTATATCTTTATGAGCAGGGCTGAGGAAAAGGGACTTCATATGAACAGGTTGTACCTGAGAAGGATCTTCACCCTGCTGCTATTCGGGGCCGCGCATCTGATCGGCCTATGGTTCGGGGATATTCTCCATACGTATGCCATCGCAGGTTTATTGCTTCTTTTCTTTTATAAAAGAAAGATCAAGACGATGGTCATCTGGGCATTTAGTCTGTTGTTTGCCATCAACGCGTTATTCAGCCTGATGCTTCTGATCCCGGCAAGTTTCCTTGAGGCAACGGAATCTGCATCGGCCGCAAGCATGTTGTACGGCAGTATGGAAGAGTATCTGCATGTGTACGAACATGGCAGCTACATCGAGTGGGTATCCTACCGCCTGGGAACCGAAGTGCCGGCGATGCTGGCGAACTTGATCCCGGCTATGTTCCCGGTACTTGCCATGTTCCTATTCGGACTGGCTGCAGGAAAAGCCGGCATCTTTCGTGATGTAGAAAAGCATCTGCCTTTCTTTAAGAAAATACGCACATTGTCTTTAGTAATCAGCATCCCCCTTGTCATGGTCCTTGCCATGTATATGACGAAGGTCTGGGATCTTGGTGTGAAACAGGAATTTGCCGTGCAGGTGTTCACAAGCTTGAGCGGATTGACCCTTTGCTTCTTTTACATTTCATTCCTCACGCTTTTATTAAGGAAAGAAAAGTGGCAGCAAAAGCTTCGGACCCTTGGGTATACAGGTCAGATGGCTCTGACCAATTACCTGATGCAAACGATCATTTCTGTCAGCCTATTCGTAGGACTGGGGTTTTACGGAGATGTAAGTCTTTGGTTAGGAACCGTCATCTGCCTTGTCATCTTCTCACTCCAACTGGCATTCAGCACCTGGTGGCTGAAAAAATTCCGTTTCGGTCCATTTGAATGGCTGTGGAGATCAATCACTTACCTCAAACTTCAACCAATGGCCAAAAAAGAAACCAAAACAGATCGTATTAATGATAAGGCTGTTTAAAAGACCTTTGATGATGGGCTGGGACAAAAGTTTTTCAGCATAAGGAAACCCGACTGATTTGCCTTCTAGCTGGCTAATCAGTCCGGGTTTTTAGTTAAAATGTCCATTTAGATCTTAGCTCTTTCCAGCGGTTGATTGTAGTGCAAGACGAAGACTCCTGCAGGAGAAGTGGCCAATGTGAGACCCCGCAGGAGCGAATGCGACGAGGAGGCTCACGGGCTACCCGCGGAAAGCGAAGTCTTGCACGGAAATCATTAGCGGTGTTTAGAGACTACTCTAAAATGCCGTCTTTAGGAAGTGGTTTTATTTTTTCTCTCAGCCTCTTTCATAAAAAACGAATTTCCGTAAAATAAAATTTGCTTTTAACATCAATACCTGTTATTCTAAGGAAGAATTATTTTTGTTCGGTCTGTAAGGAATGAAAGTATTTAAACTTTTCGCCTTTGATATCTAATTGAGCAATAATAGTAATAAAAGTGGACTCGAATCCACGCAGGAGGAAACAATTATGCAAGAAGGTACAGTAAAATGGTTTAACGCAGAAAAAGGTTTCGGTTTCATCGAAATCGAAGGTGGAGAAGATGTATTCGTACATTTCTCAGCTATCCAA
>NZ_JBBYAF010000061.1:0-15621 GCF_038405515.1 Rossellomorea oryzaecorticis
GCGGGTGGCATAAGGCGAATCGACCACGAAGGCGTTCTTTGCCTTCTTGGTCGGTTTGACTTATGACATGTGCCTCTAAGCCCCAGAGCTAGACAAGTCTCACATTGGCCACTTCTCCCGCAGGAGTCTTCGTCTTGCACTCCAATCAACAGCTGGAACCACTCTAAATCAATCATAATATTTAACATAGCATTTTAATTATGAACTTTTTAGAGGCACATGTTTGATAAATTAACAAAGCTTTTTCAATATATTAGGAAGTTATTGCATTTCGCTTCTGCCTATCGTAAATTGTAGAAGAATGGAAGGAATGAAAAGGAGTGATAAGAGAGTGAAAGAAAAAGAAGATAAACGGTTTCCTATCGCTCATCGTGAAGCTTTAATTGGAATTGGTCTTGTTGTCATTAATTTTTTATGGTGGTATGGATTTGCGTTTGGACTGGGCGATGGGCCTGTTTCTGATTATGACTGGATCATGGGAATGCCAGCATGGTTCTTTTACAGCTGTATTGCCGGTTTTTTGCTGATGGTGGTTTTAGTGGTAGTTGTTGTAAGGTATATGCTTACAGATATTCCTTTTGATGGAGAGGAGGAATATCGTGAATAGCATGGCTTTGATTCCAATGATTATCTTTTTAATCATCATTTTCATAGTAGGTGTTTACTCTTCAAAAAGCATCGGGAAAGCAGATTCGTTTGTACAGGATTACTTCCTGGGAAGCAGGCAGCTTGGCGGATTTATTCTGGCGATGACCATGATTGCTACATATGGAAGTGCAAGCAGTTTTATTGGCGGCCCCGGGGCAGCTTATTCATTTGGTTTATCTTGGGTGCTGCTTGCGATGTCGCAAGTTGTCACAGGTTACTTCGTCCTTCTTGTACTTGGTAAAAAGTTTGCGATCATGTCGCGGAAATATAATGCTGTCACACTGGTAGACTATTTACAAGGACGTTACCAAAATCAATATATTACAATTCTATCCGCTCTCAGTATTATTATTTTTCTTTTTTCAGCCATGATTGCGCAATGGGTGGGAGGAGCAAGATTGATAGAATCATTAACCGGTCTGTCTTATAAGAGTGCTTTATTCTTATTTGCTGTTTCAGTACTTGTTTATGTCATCATTGGCGGGTTCAAGGCGGTGGCCGTCACAGACGCAATCCAGGGAGTCGTGATGCTTGGCGGTACGATGATCTTACTGATTGCAACGATTATCGCCGGAGGCGGCATGGAAAATATCATGCTGGATTTAAAAGCAGAGAATCCCAATCTCTTAAGGCCAAATGGTGCAAATGGTGAATTAAGCGTAAGATATATTTCTTCATTTTGGGTGTTGGTAGGTGTCGGCGTTATCGGCCTCCCGCAAGTAGCCGTTAGGGCAATGAGTTATAAGAATTCACGCTCCATGCACCGCGCGCTGATCATCGGGACAATCGTCGTCGGTTCAATCATGCTTGGCATGCATTTGATAGGAGTTCTTGCACGTGCAGTGATGCCCGGGGTGGAAGTTGCAGATAAGGTCATGCCCCTACTCGCTTTGGAAGTTCTGCCTCCGTGGCTGGCAGGCATCGTTCTGGCCGCTCCGATGGCTGCGATTATGTCGACGGTCGATTCCCTTTTGTTGATTGTCTCTTCTGCCATCGTGAAGGATCTTTATATGAATTTCGTAAATAAAGAAGCAGGGGAAAAGAAAGTGAAAAAGATGAGCTTCCTTGTGACATCAATCACCGGGATTGCAGTATTCCTCATGGCTTTAAGTCCCCCAGAGTTGATCATCTGGCTGAATCTATTTTCCTTTGGAGGCTTGGAAGCGGTGTTTATCTGGCCGATTGTACTCGGTCTATACTGGAAAACTGGCAATGCCTATGGAGCGCTGGCTTCGATGCTGTCGGGATTGATTTCATATATCTTATTTCACAGCTTCCTGCCAAATTACCTGGATATGCACACCGTCGTATTCCCAATACTCATATCCTTCTTCATGTATATAACAGTTTCACTGTTCACCAAGAGAAAAATAATTTATTAGAGTAGTGGCTGGGACACAGGAGTTTTAGCCTAATTAAAACCCTAACTAATTTGCGTTCTAAGAGGCAAATCAGATAGGGTTTTTAATTTGATCAAATGGACATTTAGATTTAGTTGTTTCCAGCGGTTGATTGGAGTGCAAGACGAAGACTCCTGCGGGAAAAGCGAAGCAGGGGAGACCCCACAGGCGCAAAGCTCCGAGGAGGCTCCCCGCTCGCCCGCGGAAAGCGAAGTCTTGCACGGAAATCATTAGCGGTATTAAGAGCCTGCACTGAAATTGGTCGTCTTTATATGATGGTTTTTTAGTTTTGTCCAAACCATTTTTTTGAAGGAAAATGATGCACGAACAAAGAACTAGTAAGTGAGGTGGGGAAAATGAGTTGGAAATTGACAAAATATAAAGATATCAATAGCTTTTACAAACGGGTGTATCCTTTTCTTCTAAGGAAGGAAGCAGAAAATAATTTACCACTTGGGCTGTTGAACAGCATCAAAACGGGTGACCGGTTTAAAGACCCTCTTCTAGTAAGTGTAGAAGGTGAAGGATCTCATTTGAAGGGTGCATTCATCATGACGCCGCCGCATCATCTGGTGGCAGTTCTTGAAATAGATGAGAAAGATTACAGCACCATTGCAGAAGAACTGAATAAACTTTTTAGTGAGGAAGGAATCACCATACCGGGATTCGTCTCGGAAAAAAATACCGCACTAAAACTGACAGAAGCGTGGTGCAATCTGACAGGCTGCAATCATCATATCGGGATGAATCAAAGAATATACAAGCTGAATCAAGTAAAAGATATTGCGATTCCTAAAGGACGATTGGTCAGCGCCAAAGAGAAAGACAGCCAGCTGCTGGCTAATTGGATAATAGGTTTTATTGAAGAAACAGGGGTCAATACTTTATCAAAGAATGAAGCACTAGAAAGAGCTCAGGATATGGTTTCAAATGAAAAATATGTTTACTTTTGGGAAGTTGACGGAGAGCCCGTATCCATGGCTAGAGGAGGAAGATGGACAGACAACGGAATCACCGTGAATTTTGTCTATACCCCGAAGCGATATAGAAAAAATGGATATGCCTCCGCCGTCGTAGCTGGATTGAGCAATGTTTTACTGAAAGAGTTCGAATTCTGTACCCTATATACAGACCTTGATAACCCGACATCCAATAAAATTTATATGGAGATCGGATATGAGCCTGTCTGCGATTCACTGATGGTCAACTTAACCTGAAGAAAAAAATATATACTTTTGTATTGACATCCTTTCAGAAACAAATTAGTATAATAAACAATAAATAAATGAGCGAATGGCTTTGACGAAGAGGAGTACCCTTTGCAAACACTCAAGAGAGCTAGTGGCTGGTGTGAACTAGTGTGGATGCATTGGCGAATGGACTTCCGAGCCTCCAAACTGAAACCTTGTGGGGGAGTAGGCTTTGGCGAATGTCTTATCGTTACAAAAGACACGCATTCAAGCTATTGGCTTCGATGCGGTAAAGTGGACTGTTCAGGCAGTCAACAAAGGTGGCACCACGGGTATCTCGTCCTTTTTATAAGGAAGTGAGATGCCCTTTTTTGTTTGCAAAATTAAATAAAGTAAATCGTTGAATAAGAAGAGTACGCTTAAGTGATGCTTTACAGAGAGTTAAGGAACGGTGAGACCTTGGCAGGATAGCTTAAGCTGAATGGACTTATGAGAGATGACTTGAACAGTGGAGTAGGGTCATACGGGTTTCCACCGTTATATGGATAGAATATCGGGTTTTATCCCTGTATTCGAAATGAAGAGGGAGTAAGTTCATTACTCCAATCTGAGGTGGCACCGCGGTCAGCATCGTCCTCTATAAACACATTATAACTGTGTTTATAGAGGACTTTTTTTATTTCGATTGGAGGAATGGAAAGTGAAGCATCAAGAGGCAGTCAATTATGCAGTGAAAGAATTAAATGGTGATCTATACACGCCTATTTCCCTTTATCAATCATTGAAGGGCTCGAAAAAGTTTTTGCT
The DNA here is from genome assembly GCF_038405515.1 of Rossellomorea oryzaecorticis. GTDB lineage: Bacteria > Bacillota > Bacilli > Bacillales > Bacillaceae_B > Rossellomorea > Rossellomorea oryzaecorticis_A. The sequence continues at coordinate 4,046 of NZ_JBBYAF010000061.1, forward strand.
CGAAAGTTCATTGAAACATGAACAGTCAGGAAGGTACTCCTTCGTTGGAAGCGATCCTTTATTCGAATATAAAGCCTGCGGAAATCGTGTGCAAATCATGCACAACCAATCAGGAGAAGTGGAAGAGCGGGAAGGAAATCCAATAGAAATCATACAGGATTTGATCCCAGCCGTTGACCAGCAGGGTCTGAGTTTACCTTTTGCAGGTGGAGGAATCGGGTATCTCGGTTATGATGTGGTCCGGCAATATGAAGACATTGGATCAATGCCGCAGGATGAAATGGAAATGCCCGATATCCATTTGATGTTTTATGAAAAGGTAATCGTATTCGATCACGCTGAACAAAAAATGACGATCGTTGTCCTGGAAACAGAAGGAGAAAATCTTGAAGGCAAACTGAGTGAAGTTGAAAACCAAATCACTAAAGTATCCCTTGATGTCAATGAAGTGAATCTTAATGGTCTGAAGTTTGAAGCACAAATTTCAGAGCGGGAGTTCATTGAAAAAGTGAAATCGGCTAAAGAGTACATCCAGAAGGGAGACATCTTCCAGGTCGTGCTTTCTCAAAGGATGAATGCCTCTTTCACAGGGGATTCATTCAGCTTCTATAGGAAACTGAGGCAAACCAATCCGTCCCCGTATATGTTTTTCATAGATTTTGAGGAATATGTGGTGCTGGGGGCTTCGCCTGAAAGCCTGGTAAAAGTTCAAGGCAGAAGGATTACAACGAATCCAATTGCCGGAACAAGAAAAAGGGGGGCAACAGAGGACGAAGATTTACAATTGGAAAATGAATTGGCTTCAGATGAAAAAGAAATAGCTGAGCACAGAATGCTTGTCGACTTGGGAAGAAACGATTTAGGCAAGGTATGTGAACCAGGCTCGATCAAATTGACTAAATATATGCTGGTAGAGCGTTATAAATATGTAATGCACTTGGTATCAGAAGTGAAAGGATTGCTCAAAGAAGAAATTACCCCCCTCGAAGCCCTGGTAAGCTGTTTACCAGCAGGGACTGTAAGCGGTGCTCCCAAAATCAGGGCCATGCAGATCATAAATGAGCTTGAGGAGAAGAAAAGAGGGGTATATTCGGGAGCCATCGGTTATATAGGAGTGAATGGCAACCTGGATTTTGCCTTGGCCATCAGGACACTGGTACTGAAAGATAAAACAGCATATGTGCAGGCCGGGGCTGGAATTGTATATGACTCAGACCCGAACAGTGAATATGAAGAGACGCTGAATAAAGCCAAGTCTCTACTGGAGGTGGGAAAATGATACTGCTCATCGACAATTATGATTCTTTCACATATAACCTGTATCAATATATCAAGGAATTGGGTGAAGAGGTTCTGATCAAAAGAAATGACAAGATCACGGTTCAGGAAATACATGAACTCAAACCATCCGGAATCGTCCTGTCACCAGGCCCCGGCACTCCTGAAAAAGCGGGTATCTGCATCGAAATTATCCAGAATCTTCACACTAATGTACCGATTCTGGGTGTTTGTCTTGGCCATCAGTCAATCGCAGCAGCTTTCGGGGCAAGTATCGTGATTGCTGATCATATCATGCATGGAAAAACATCGCTGATCCGCCACAATGGTGAGGGCCTATTCCAATATTTAAGTCAGCCGCTTGGCGTGATGAGGTATCATTCATTAATCATTGAGAAAGAAACACTGCCCCCTCAGTTTGAAATAGCAGCTCTTTCAATGGATGACAAAGAGATCATGGCCATTAAGCATGTGCGTTACCCCGTTTTCGGAGTCCAATTTCACCCCGAATCAATCGGAACTGATACCGGGAAAAAGATGTTAAAAAACTTTTTAGATGAGATAAGAAAGGAGAATAACCGTGAAACAGTTTCTGCAAAAGCTATCTAACGGACATTCTTTAGAAAGAGATGAGATGAGAATAGCAGCACAAGAATTATTCAGCGAGGAAACGGCAGACAGTCAAATAGCGTCATTCCTGACACTTTTGAAAATAAAAGGTGAATCGGTGGATGAAATTACAGGACTGGTTGAGGTGCTCAGGGAAAAGGCCATGCCGGTAAGAAGCAAGATGAAGGGAGTATTGGATAACTGCGGTACCGGTGGAGACGGCTCGAACAGTTTCAATATCAGTACGGCAAGTGCATTTGTACTGGCCGGAGCGGGAGTGAAGGTGGCAAAGCACGGAAACAGAAGCATATCCAGTAAAACCGGCAGTGCAGATGTTCTCGAGCATATGGGCGTTTCACTCGACTTCCATTCAAATGAAATCAACACGCTTCTTTCGGAATGCAATATCGCGTTTCTCTACGCACCACATATCCATTCAGGGTTAAAGAGGATTATGAAAGTCAGGAAGGAAATGAAGATTCCTACTATCTTTAACTTGATCGGCCCTTTGACGAATCCGGTACAGCTTGAAACTCAGCTGATCGGGGTGTACAGGAGAGATAAGCTTGAGACGATGGCCAAGGTGTTGAACGAACTCGGCAGAAAGAGGGCGATCGTTTTGAACGGAGCAGACTATATGGATGAAGCATCGCTTGCAGGAGAAAATCATCTGGTTCTATTGGAAAACGGCAGAATAACACCTTTTACACTGAAAGGTGAAGATGTGGGGCTGCCCCATTATCCAAATTCAATGATTAAAGGAGGAGAAGCTGCAGAAAATGCCCGGATTCTTCAAGATATACTCGAAGGAAAAGAGGGGCCGCATCTGGACACCGTTCTATTCAATACCGGCATTGCTTTGTATGCCCATGGCAGTGTTTCGAGTGTTGCTGAAGGGGTCAAAGCGGCAAGGGAAAGCATTGTGTCAGGGAAAGCCAAAGAAACCCTTCAATCGCTCATTCGTTTCAGTCAACAAAAGAGAAAGCAGGTGATCTAAGTGTCTACTATCCTTCGGAAAATCATTAATAAAAAAACAGATGAAATAAAAGAACTGAAAGAACAAGGTTTCAAAAGCTATAATCAGTCATTTAAGCATACGAGCGGATTATATGATTCTTTAGTAAAAGCAGACAGATTGCAGGTGATAGCTGAAATAAAGCGGGCATCTCCTTCCAAAGGTGATATCAGGTTGGAGGTAGATCCCGCACAGCAAGCGAAAGTATACGAAAAGGCTGGTGCCGCGGCCATTTCAGTATTGACAGACACTCCCTTCTTTAAAGGAACGATGGATGATCTGGCAAAAGTAAGGAAGGAGGTTTCCATCCCGATCTTATGTAAGGACTTCATTCTCGATCCCGTACAGATCGACCGTGCGAAAGATGCCGGTGCAAATATCATTCTCCTTATTGTGGCTGCACTGGATGAACAAACACTTCATTCACTGGCTGACTATGCAGAGAGTCTGGGACTTGAAGTACTGGTAGAGGTCCACAATGAAGGCGAAATGAAAGTAGCTATGGACATGGGGGCACGAATCATCGGCATCAATAATCGAAACTTAAAAACGTTCGACGTCAGTTTGGAAGTGACTGAGGACCTGGGTACATTGGTGAACAATAAAGAAATCGTGCTGATCAGTGAAAGCGGGATTAAACAGGCTGCAGACTGTATCAGGGTTGCAAAAGCTGGGGCTCATGGCGTATTGGTGGGAGAAACCTTAATGAGAAGTGAAGATAGCGGCAAAACCCTTGCCTCCCTGCAGGTTTTAAGGGATGAAGTGAAATGACAAAAGTAAAAATATGCGGGATTCAAGAGTTGGAAGCGGCTATGTGGGCCGTCCAAGCAGGAGCGGATGCAGTGGGATTCGTTTTTGCGGACAGCAGGCGGAGAGTTACTCTGGAAAAGGCTGCTGCCATCTCTGTCTCACTCCCTGCAGAGATCCTAAGGATCGGTGTATTTGTGAATGCGTCGAAGGCGGAACTCCAAGATGCGTTGGAAAAGGTGAAGCTCGACTATGTTCAACTGCACGGAGATGAAAGCCCGGCGTTTTGCCGTACGCTGACCCTTCCTTACATCAAAGCTGTTTCTATTTTAGAAAAAAACGATTTGGATATTCTTCCAGCATACGGCGGTGAGATGGTGCTGGTTGACAGCGGAAAAGGACCATTCAGGGGAGGGAACGGGACCTCTTTTGACTGGGATTATCTTAAAGACAATCGATTCAGCAGTCAAAAATTGATTCTTGCCGGGGGCTTGAACAAGGAAAACGTAGGGGAAGCAATCCATAAAGTAAGGCCATACATGGTCGATGTATCCAGCGGTGTGGAAAGCGGCGGCATCAAAGATAAAGAGAAGATTGAGGAATTTATAAATGAAGTCAGAGCAATAAAAACAGAAATCGAAAGCGGGGAATTACAATGAATTATGCACAGCCGGACCAGAAAGGATTATTTGGACAGTTTGGTGGAAGATACGTTCCTGAAACATTGATGAAAGCAGTGAAAGAATTGGAAGCTGCCTATTCACATGCCTCACAGGACGAAGGATTCCAGCAGAAGCTAGGGTATTATCTTAAGGATTATGTCGGAAGAGAAAATCCTCTTTACTTTGCTGAAAATTTGACAAAAAAAACCGGCGGGGCAAAATTGTATCTAAAAAGGGAAGATTTAAACCATACCGGAGCCCACAAAATCAATAATACAATAGGTCAGGCATTATTGGCTGAACGTATGGGCAAGCGGAAGATTGTAGCCGAAACAGGAGCAGGTCAGCATGGGGTAGCCACTGCTACAGTTTGTGCATTGCTGAACCTTGAGTGTGTCATCTTTATGGGCGAAGAAGATATCAGAAGGCAGAAATTGAATGTCTTTCGGATGGAACTGCTTGGTGCGGAAGTGGTCAGTGTTACGGCAGGAAGCGCCACATTGAAAGATGCAGTAAACGAAGCCCTTCGTTACTGGGTTACGAATGTGGAAGATACTCACTATATAATCGGATCTGTGCTTGGACCGCATCCGTTCCCTAAAATGGTACGTGATTTCCAAAGTGTGATAGGAAAGGAAACAAGGAAACAATTTCTTGAGAAAGAAAACTCCCTTCCGCAGGCGATTGTGGCATGCGTAGGTGGAGGAAGCAATGCGATCGGGATGTTCCACCCGTTTATCGAAGACGAAGAAGTAGAATTGTATGGTGTTGAAGCAGCCGGCTCCGGAGTCGATTCAGATAAACATGCGGCAACCCTTACGAAAGGAACGCCGGGGATTCTGCATGGAAGCTTGATGTATCTCCTTCAGGATGAAGGAGGCCAGATTCTGGAAGCACATTCAGTGTCAGCCGGTCTGGATTATCCAGGTGTCGGCCCTGAACACAGCTTCTTGAAAGATAGTAAGAGAGTCCAATACACTTCCATCTCTGATAAAGAAGCGCTGGAAGCATTCAAACAGCTCTCGCAGACAGAAGGGATCATCCCCGCATTGGAAAGCTCACATGCTGTAGCTTATGCATTAAAATTAGCAAAGAACATGAAGAATGACGAATCAGTCGTTATTTGCCTGTCGGGCAGAGGTGATAAAGACGTGGAACAAGTGAAGGAATTGTTAGGAGGTAAAGAGAATGGGTAAAGTATTCATGGAGCAGGCATTTCAATATGAATTGGATAAAGGGAATAAACTGTTCATTCCTTACATTATGGCAGGGGACGGAGGAATCGATCGATTTATAGACACGCTGAAACAGCTGGAAGAAGCGGGAGCGACGGCAATCGAGGTAGGCATTCCTTTTTCAGACCCTGTAGCGGACGGACCCACCATTCAAAAAGCGGGGAAGAGGGCTCTGAAAGAGGGTGTCACTTTAACGCAAATACTTGATGAACTTGTCTTAAGAAGAGAAGAAATCGGTATCCCGTTAGTTTTCATGACTTATATAAATCCGGTTTATAAATTTGGAATCGATCGTTTCTTCAATCGATGTGAAGAAGCCGGGGTGGACGGACTGATCATCCCGGACCTTCCGGCAGAACATCTCGACTTGATATCCGGGCCTGCCAGTAAACATGGCATCGCAATCATCCAGCTTGCCACCTTGACTAGTTCCCGTGAACGAATCAGTGAACTTGCAGGGCTGACCGAAGGATTCTTATATGCTGTGACCATCAACGGCACGACAGGGGCAAGAAATGCTGTTAATGAAAAGATCGGTGATCATCTGCAAATATTAAAAGAATATAGTAGAGTACCTGTCCTTGCAGGCTTTGGAATCTCCACCCCTGACCATGTAAAAGAAATGACCGAGAATTGTGACGGGGTCGTAGTCGGGAGCCGGATCATCGACCTCCTTCAAGCGAACAAGCACAGTGAAATCAAAGAGTTAATCGATGCAGTAAAAGTGAATACGATACAGAATAACTGATTGATAGATCCTTGGTAAGTACTTTTATTAAGAAAATGTAAAACACTATTACTGATTCTAACTGTTGATTGGAGTACAAGACGAAGACCCCTGCTGGAGATGTGACCAATGTGAGACCCCGCAAGAGCAGATGAGGAGGCTCACAGGTCACCCGCGGAAAGCGAAGTCTTGCACGGAAATCAACAGCGGTGACTAACAGAGTGTCTTGGTTAAATGTAAAGGCCCTTTAAAGAAAAGTTAATTTATGGTAAAAAGCCTTCAATAACGCCTGGAAATAGTTATGATAGAGGTGTATTACAAATGCATCTTATTAGGAGGTCTTTACATGAAATCAATGAAGAAATGGTTATTAATGCTTTTGACGTCGGTATCAGTAATAGGATTTGCAGCGGGATGCAGCGGTGACGCAGAAGAAGACACAGGGACAGAAGAACAGATGGAAGAAGAATCAAATACTGAAGAAAGCAACACCGAAGAATAAAGAACTAAACAGTCAGTCCAAATGGGCTGGCTGTTTTATTATGGTCCGCAGTAATTAATTTTAGTAATTCGTATTCCCCAGCACACAAATTGTCACAAAATATACATACGGGGGTATATTGATTTTTTAGTGTCTGCTACATATAATAAGAGTGTAAAGGAAACCAATCAATTACTTTGTGAAAAATGTAACATACTATGTTATGAAAGAGGAGAAGCTCAAATGAAAAAGAAAATAGTGATCGTAGGCGGTGTTGCCGGCGGAGCGACAGCGGCAGCCAGATTGCGCCGATTAAATGAAGAAGATGAAATTGTTTTACTGGAAAAGGGTGAATACATCTCATTTGCCAATTGCGGTCTCCCGTATTATATCGGAGAAGTAATTACAAACAGAGAAGCTTTATTAGTTCAGACAGTGGAGGGGATGTCTAAAAAATTCAACCTTGATATCCGCAACTTAAGTGAGGTCGTTGAAATTAATCGTGAACGCAAAACCGTTTCAATCAAAAAAGTTGAAACCGGTGAGATATATGAAGAAAGCTACGATACTCTGATTCTATCACCAGGGGCACGTCCTATCGTACCTCCACTGAATGGCCTTTCGGATGCTGAGAATGTATTTACTCTCAGAAATGTTCCGGATACAGATAAAATAAAAGCATGGGTGGATGAAAAGAAGCCAAAAGAAGCAGTGATTATCGGCGGCGGCTTTATCGGACTTGAAATGGCGGAGAATTTACATCATCGCGGTGTGAATGTATCTGTTATTGAATTAGGGAATCAGGTAATGGCGCCTATCGACTATGAAATGGCAGCTATTGTACACTGGGAACTGGATAATGAAGGTGTAGAACTATATCTGAACGATGGAGTTAAAGCATTTAAAGATGGCGGGCGCACAATCGTCCTTCAGAGCGGCAAGGAATTAACGAGTGATCTTACGATTTTATCAATCGGTGTCCGCCCTGAAAACGAACTTGCAGAAAAAGCGGGATTAACATTAGGTGAACGCGGCGGTATTGTGGTTAATCAAACTCTTCAAACGGATGATCCAAATATTTACGCCATTGGTGACGCAATAGAAGTAAGAGACTATGTGCAGGGTACCCCGGCGATGATTCCTCTTGCATGGCCGGCAAACCGTCAAGGACGACTTGCTGCAGATCATATAAATGGAAGAAATGCTGTTTATAAAGGCAGTTTAGGGACGTCAGTGGCCAAGGTATTTGGTTTGACCGTTGCAGCAACAGGAAATAATGAAAAACTATTAAAACGATCAGGAGTAGATTATGAAGCTGTACACATACATCCAAACTCCAATGCTGCCTATTATCCTGGTGGAAGCCAGCTTTCTATGAAGTTGTTATTCCAACCCGATACCGGTGAAATATTCGGTGCACAGGCTGTGGGATATAAAGGGGTAGAAAAGCGAATTGATGTCATTGCAACTGCCATAAAAGGAAAGCTGAATGTCTGGGATCTTGCGGATCTCGAATTAGCTTATGCTCCTCCTTATTCATCTGCCAAAGATCCCGTAAACATGGCTGGATATGTTGGAGGAAACGTAGTGGAGGGGGATTTAAGTCTGGTCCATCACCATGAAATTGATGAGATAGTTAAAAAAGGCGGAGTTCTTATAGATGTAAGAGAGCCGGAAGAAAGAGAGTTTGGATTTATTACAGGCTCTATTAATATACCTTTAGGTGAACTAAGAGATCGATTAAGTGAACTACCTGAACAGCAGCATATTTATGTCAATTGCCAAGTAGGTTTGAGAGGATATCTGGCTACAAAAATCTTAACAAACAATGGGTTTAAAGCGAGTAATTTAAGCGGCGGTTATAAAACATATTTATTAGGGAAGTGAACAAAAAAGAGAAGAGTTTGAACTCTTCTCTTTTTTGTTTGAATCATTTGGAAAATTCAGTTAATCTAAAAGTAGATAAACCAACTATAAAGAGGAGAAAAGGAGGCTTTGAAAATGATAGTGAAAAAAATCAATACTGTGTTTATTCCTGTTGCTGACTTGAGGAAATCGGTGGAATGGTACGCGGAGAACCTGGGGTTCAGGCTGGACCAAAAGCAATATCGTGAAATTGATCAACTGCCTGTTTATACATTTCCCATGGGGGAGACGTCGCTGACATTGGAAGAAGAAGAGTCGTTTATGCCATCGACATCCACTGTCCCTATTTGCAATATCCATACTGCCGAAATAGAAAAAGTAAGAGAAGATTTTCTTTCTAAAGGTGTGAATATCGAATCGGATATTATTACTTTCCCGGACTTTTCATATTTCAACTTTCGAGATTTGAACGGTAATTTGTTGATGATTTGCACCGGATAAATTACATCGATAGCTCCGTTTGCACAATAAAAACCCTTCCTGAATTTCAGGGAGGGTTCAGCGTTATTTTGTGCCTTTCACACAAACAGTTAAGGCGGGACGTATTTTTTTATAGGATATCTGAATGTTTTTAAATCCTGCATTGGTCAATTCGTTCGAAATTTGTTCCGCGTACAGGAGGGCTCTGCTGTCTTTTTCTTCTTCTCCTCGGGGCTGCACAGTGATGACCATGGTTCCGCCTGGCTTGAGCATTTGATGTAAATGGTATAAAGCTCTATTTGTGTCAGTCCAGAGCGGATAATTATTCACTGAAAAGATGTGATCATACGGGTCATCATCTATCTGAAATTGAGAGATATCATGTACGAATAAGCGCACTCTGCCTTTTTGGATGGCTTCTTTGTTTTTTTGATGCGCAGCTTCCTTCATGGTTGAAGAAATATCAACTCCGTCTATCGTCGTACCGGAATCATTTTGCACGATTTTATCGATGCAATAACCTGGTCCGAAGCCTACTTCAAGGATGTGGTCTCCTTGTTGTATGGGCAGTTGCTGAAGGGACCACTTATTGATTCTCCGATTGTCGAATTCCATTATCTTTCCGACGACCCAACCGAGTATCCCTCTTGGACGCTTGAATTGCTTTTGCAGTGAAAATAACATGTTATCTCCTCATTTGTGATTGATAATATCATCATTCCACCAACGCGGTGATTTGAAACATTAGGCTCACCCGCGGAGATTTGATATTCTAAATGCAGAAACCGGAAAGGAGTAAAGAATGAAAATAACCGTTCTTTCGGATACACATATGCCAAGGAGGGGAAAGGGATTTCCAGAAGTGCTGGTCAAGGATATGGAAGAGAGCGAACTGATTATTCATGCAGGCGATTTTCAGACTTCGGAAATATACAACAGTTTGAGGGAATTCGGTGAATTGACTGGTGTGGTTGGAAATGTCGACGGAGAGGAATTAAAACGGATTCTCCCTAAGAAAACAATCCTTGAAATACATGGAATTAAAATAGGGATCGTCCATGGAGATGGCAAAGGAAAGACAACAGAAAAAAGGGCAGAAGAAGCCTTTCATAATGAAGATGTTGATATAATTATCTTCGGTCATTCCCATATTCCTTATTTAAGGTATCATCAAGGCGTATTATTATTCAACCCGGGTTCACCTACAGATAAGCGCAGGCAGCCAGCCTATTCTCATGGTGTTCTTTTAATTGAGGATGAACCCAGATGGTCTTTACAGCATAAATTTTACTCTTGAAAAAGGGTGGTAATCAGCCTTCATTGCCACCCTTGATTGAAATTAAATCTTGAATTGGTAGTAATCCTGGCTGTAAATCGTTTTAAATCCGCTTTTTTCATAGAGTTTCAGCGCTTTGCTGTTCGTAGCTGCTACATCAAGGAAAATATCCTGAGTCCATTTGGATTCTTCTCTGACTGTATAGGAAAGTGCCTTTCGTCCGATGCCTTTCCCTTGAAGTTGGGTGTCAACAGCAAATCCATAGATAAAACTTTGGTTCTGCATCCGCTGCATTCGTATTTTTCCGACTGTGTTTCCATCAACTTCGATCATTAAGCTTCTCTGATTCTTTTCCTTTATACACTCTATAAGCATAGATTCAGCATCTGACCGGCTCTGACCAAAACATTCTATATCTAATTTGATGCAGTAAGGAATGTCATCTTCCAGCATTTTTCTTGTCCTCACATTTTCAGACAAGGGGAGCTGACTATTGGGTTCCCATTTCATTTCATATTCAGTGAAGTCATATACCGCTTTAATGGAAGATGTGAAGGTTTTCCCTGAATCAGATGTGCCTGGCACGTTGATAAGAAGAGAATGGGCGTTCCGTTCTTTTAATGACGCAAGCGCCTTTGAAAACAATCCGTGAAAGATTCCCTTGCCCCTGGATTCTGGATGAACCATTCCGCATAACTCATACGAATCTCCGAAACCGTAAAGAGCAAGATACCCGATCAGGTTGTCATTGGCGTAATAAAAGTAATCATCCTCAAGATTGGAGCGCTGTTCAAGCATATCCCAATTCAGTTTTAACTTTATCCCATTGTCCTGCTCGCATATATCCTGCAGAGCCCTAATATCGTTAAGCTGTTTATTATTTAGCATAGTACTCTCCTGTAAAATATAGAATTTTCTTACTAATTTTAGTTGATTTTTACCAAATTAACAATCTTTATTTAACAAATCGTTCCTTTATCATTTTTTTGTTTAGCGAGAATAATTATAGAGCTTCTCCAATGTACGATTCCGTGCTGGACTAGGGCTGTAAAAACAATTTCCGTGTAGGTTCTAATTGCCGCTATTGATTTCCGTGCAAGACTTTGCTTTCCGCGGGTAGCCCGTGAGCCTCCTCGGCTTTGCCTGCGGGGTCTCACATAAGCTACTCTTCCCGCAGGAGTCTTCGTCTTGCACTCCAAT
>NZ_JBBYAF010000062.1:0-13329 GCF_038405515.1 Rossellomorea oryzaecorticis
GAAAATATCCCTCCCTAATTCCTGACATATTTATGTTTCTAGTGTACTTTTTTCGGTACAAATATGTCCAAAGGAATTAGGGGGTCGTAGAGATTAACTAGTGAACAGGGAGTCGAAAGAAGTATTTATGTGCGATATTTCCGATATATGTGCGAAATTTTGAATATATGTGCGAAATTCCCATTTTATGTGCGAACTACCGATTAAACGACAAAATCCGACTTCCCTCATTCTCTCTTCACTGCCAACTGGCCCTAATCAAAAACAAACCCCTTCTGCCGAAGCAAAAGGGGTTAAAAACTCAATATCTATTATCCGATTGAACCTTCCATCTCGAATTTGATCAGGCGGTTCATTTCAACTGCGTATTCCATTGGAAGTTCTTTCGTGAATGGCTCGATGAAGCCCATTACGATCATTTCAGTTGCTTCTTCCTCTGAGATACCGCGGCTCATCAGATAGAATAATTGTTCTTCAGATACTTTCGATACCTTTGCTTCGTGTTCCAACGAGATATTGTCGTTAAGAATTTCGTTGTAAGGAATCGTATCGGAAGTAGACTGATTATCCATGATCAGCGTGTCACACTCGATGTTTGAGCGTGCACCTTCCGCTTTGCGTCCGAAGTGAACAATACCGCGGTATGTTACTTTACCGCCGTGTTTGGAGATCGACTTCGAGACGATGGTTGAAGAAGTGTTCGGCGCCAAGTGAATCATCTTAGCCCCTGCGTCCTGGTGCTGACCTTTACCTGCTAATGCGATGGAAAGAGTCATGCCTCGGGCGCCTTCTCCTTTAAGGATGACTGCCGGATATTTCATCGTCAGTTTAGATCCGATGTTTCCGTCTACCCATTCCATTGTTGCGTTTGCTTCACACACGGCACGCTTCGTTACCAGGTTGAATACATTGTTCGCCCAGTTTTGAATCGTCGTGTAACGGCAGTATGCATCTTTTTTGATGATGATTTCAACAACCGCCGAGTGAAGTGAATTCGTTGTGTAGACAGGTGCTGTACAACCTTCTACATAGTGTACGCTTGCGCCTTCATCAACAATGATCAATGTACGTTCGAATTGACCCATATTCTCAGAGTTGATACGGAAGTACGCTTGAAGCGGAGTATCAACCTTAATACCTTTAGGCACATAGATGAACGATCCACCGGACCATACCGCAGAGTTCAGTGCAGCAAACTTGTTATCCGTTGGAGGGATGACTTTTGCCCAATGCTCGCGGAAAAGCTCTTCGTTTTCTTTAAGGGCAGAATCTGTATCTTTGAATACGATTCCCATATTTTCAAGATCTTCCTGCATGTTGTGGTAAACAACCTCAGATTCATACTGGGCAGATACCCCTGCAAGATACTTTTGCTCAGCTTCTGGAATACCCAATTTATCAAACGTCTGTTTGATTTCTTCAGGTACTTCATCCCAGCTGCGCTCTGACTTCTCAGAAGGCTTTACGTAGTACGTAATGTCATCAAAGTTCAGTTCTTGTAAGTCGCCGCCCCATTGAGGCATTGACATATTATAAAAATGGTCAAGTGACTTCAAACGGAAATCAAGCATCCATTGAGGCTCTTCCTTCATGCGGGAGATTTCTTCGACAATCTCACGCGTCAAACCACGTTTTGAACGGAAAATTGATACGTCTTTATCGCTAAAACCGTATTTATAATCCCCGATCTCAGGCATTTTCTTTGCCATGTTGATTCCTCCATTCTTTGATAGAGTACCGAAGAAGAGCTTACTCCTGCTCTTCTTCTTTCACTCCTTTTTCCATCGCCTTCCACGCCAGTGTCGCACATTTAATGCGGGCAGGGAATTTAGCGACTCCTTGAAGTGCTTCAATATCTCCTAAATCCACATCTTCATCATATTCGTTTCCTTGCATCATATCAGAAAAAATCTTCGACAGCTTCAATGCTTCGTCAATTTCTTTACCTTTTACAATCTGTGTCATCATGGATGCAGATGCCATCGAGATGGAACACCCTTCGCCGTCAAACTTGGCGTCCTGGACAATACCGTCTTCCACCTTCAGTGTTAAATGGATCCGGTCGCCGCAGGTCGGGTTATTCATATCGATTGTAAAGCTTCCATCTTCCAAAGACCCTTTGTTACGGGGATTCTTATAATGGTCCATGATGACTTGTCTGTACAGCTGATCTAAGTTATTAAAAGACATCGCTGAAAAACTCCTTTGTCTTCACTAGGCCTGCAACAAGTTTATCAATATCTTCTTCTGTATTATACAGGTAGAAGCTGGCACGTGCAGTCGCTGAGACATTCAGCCATTTCATAAGCGGCTGTGCACAATGGTGACCGGCACGGACAGCAATTCCTTCCGCATCAAGTACTGTTGCCACATCATGCGGGTGGACATCATCAATGTTGAAGGTAACAAGACCGGCACGCTGACCGGGATCTTTCGGACCAAAGATGGTCATCCCTTCCACTTGATTCATTTTATCTAAAGCATAAGCTGCAAGTTTGTGCTCATATGCTTCGATATTGCCCAATCCGATATCCTCAAGAAAATCAATCGCTGCCCCGAGGCCGATCGCTCCAGCTATGATCGGTGTGCCGCCTTCGAACTTCCAAGGAAGCTCTTTCCAAGTGGATTCCTGAAGGCCGACGAAGTCGATCATTTCCCCGCCGAATTCTACCGGTTCCATTTTGTTCAGGTGCTTTTTCTTACCATAAAGTACACCGATCCCTGTAGGGCCGACCATTTTGTGGCCGGAGAAAGCGAAGAAGTCACAATCAAGGTCCTGCACATCTATTTTCATGTGAGGAGCAGCCTGTGCCCCGTCCACGACCATGACTGCGCCCTGATCATGGGCGATCTTCGTAATTTCTTTGATTGGATTCATCGTCCCCAGTACGTTCGAGACCATCATGATTGAAACAATTTTCGTTTGAGAAGTAACCGTTTCTTTGACATCTTCAAGCGTGATCGTTCCATCCTCTTGAAGAGGAACGTACTTTAATACTGCGCCTGTTTCCTTCGCAAGCTGCTGCCAAGGAATGATGTTGCTGTGGTGCTCCATGTGAGTGATGACGATTTCATCACCCTCACTTAGGTTGGCACGCCCGTAGCTCGAAGCTACTGTATTGATTGCCGTTGTCGTTCCGCGGGTGAAAATCACCTCTTGAGTAGACGCGGCGTTGATGAATTTACGGACCTTTTCACGGGCTCCTTCATAGCCATCAGTCGCTCTTGTCCCTAGAGTGTGTACACCTCGGTGAACATTTGAGTTATAGCCGCGATAATAATCATTGATCGCTTCGATAACGGAAATCGGCTTTTGAGAAGTTGCTGCACTATCTAAATAAACAAGTGGATGGCCGTTCACTTCCTGGTCGAGAATCGGAAAATGCTTACGAATCTCTTTTACATCCATTAGTTTACTTTCCTTTCGATAACCTCGACAAGCTGCTTCTTAACCCCTTCGATCGGCAATTGATTTACCACAGGAGCAAGGAAGCCGTGAATAACAAGACGTTCCGCTTCTTTTTGCGGAATACCGCGGCTCATCAGGTAGTAAAGCTGAAGCGGATCAACGCGTCCAACTGAAGCTGCGTGACCTGCTGTTACATCATCTTCATCGATTAGAAGAATCGGGTTAGCATCTCCGCGTGCTTTTTCGCTGAGCATCAATACGCGTGATTCCTGCTCTGCATTCGACTTGGAGGCACCGTGTTCGATTTTGCCGATCCCGTTGAAGATGGAAGATGCTTCGTCTTTCATAACTCCGTGTTTCAAGATGTAACCTTCAGAATTTTTACCGAAGTGAACAACTTTAGTCGTGAAGTTTTGCTTCTGTTTGCCTCGACCGACAACAACCGTTTTCGTGTCAGCAAAAGAACCGTCACCCATCAAGTTCGTTACGTTTTCAGAGACAGTGTCTCCATCGTTCATTAATCCAAGTGCCCACTCAATGCGTGCATCTCTTGCTGCAACACCGCGGCGATTCACATAAGTCGTCAAGCCGCTTGCAAGATTGTCCACTGCACCGTATGCCACTTTGGCATTATTGTTTGCCACTACTTCTGTTACGATATTGTATACGCCGTCTTCAACATCAGTCGTAGAAATATAGTTTTCTACATATGTCACTGAGCTGTTGTCTTCTGCAACCACTAATACGTGATTGAACATGGCAACTTCAGCATTATCGTGAACATATACCGCTTGAATAGGCTGTGTTAATTCTACGTTTTTCGGAATGTAAAGGAAGGCTCCCCCATTCATTAACGCTGCATGAAGTGCAGTAAGCTTGTGCTCATCCGTTTTCACGCCTTCTGTCATGAAAAACTTCTGAACTAGGTCACTGTGCTCTTTCACCGCTGTGAAAATATCCGTGAATATAACACCGCTGTCTTTTAATTCATTTGAAAGTGAAAGAAAAGCAGGTGTGTTATTTCGTTGAATATATAAGCTTTGATCCTTACTGTCTAAGTCAACTAGTGCTTTTGCTTCTTCTGGCAGCTCACTCAACGATGAAAACGAATCACTTTCAACTGAATGCTTCTGGAAAGAAGTGAAATTCCAGTTTGTGATTTTCGTCTTATCTGCAACCGGAAGGCTAAGATCCTTCATTTTACTAAAGGCATCTGTACGAAGGGTTGTTAACCATTCTGGCTCTCCAAGCTGCTTTGAGTAGGAGCTGACATAGTCCTGATCTACTGATAGTTTCGTTTCTACAGTCATTATTATCCCCCTAACACTTACGCTTCTTGGCCAACAGTTTCGTCTTTGATTCCTAACTCTTCTTTAATCCAGTCATAACCTTCCGCCTCTAGGCGCTGTGCTAATTCCGCACCGCCAGATTTCACAATACGCCCTTGCATCATTACGTGTACACGGTCAGGTGTGATGTAGTTAAGAAGACGCTGATAGTGAGTGATGATTAAGCATCCGAAATCTTCTCCGCGCATTTTGTTGATTCCTTTAGAGACAACTTTAAGCGCATCGATATCAAGACCGGAATCAATCTCATCAAGGATGGCGATCTTAGGCTGAAGCAGCATCAATTGAAGAATTTCGTTACGCTTCTTCTCACCGCCGGAGAAACCTTCATTCAAGTAACGCTGTGCCATATCCGGATCCATTTCAAGGTATTCCATCTCAGAATCCATTTTACGGATGAATTTCATTAATGAAATCTCATCACCTTCCTCGCGACGGCTGTTGATAGCTGAACGCAAGAAGTCGGCATTTGTCACCCCGCTGATTTCACTTGGGTATTGCATTGCGAGGAATAGACCAACGCGTGCACGCTCATCCACTTCCATTTCAAGGACATCTTCACCGTCAAACGTGATGCTTCCTTTTGTTACTTCATACTTCGGATGACCCATGATAGCAGAAGATAAAGTAGACTTACCTGTACCATTTGGTCCCATTACTGCGTGGATTTCTCCACCTTTAATTTCAAGGTTAACCCCTTTCAGGATTTCCTTTCCTTCAATCTCAACATGAAGATCTTTAATTGTTAAAGTAGAACCTGCCATGTGTATATACCTCCGTGACTTTTATAAATGTAAGAATTAAATTCTTTAATCATTCTCAATTTATTCTCATTACAATCTTATAACAAATAAAAGGTATTATCAACTTTTTCAGAAGCGGCGCACATGTTAATCCTTCACTATTGTTTGCTTAAACAATCAGAAAAATGTAGGACCTTCCACTGAAGGAGTTTGTCCTTGTTTCTTCTTATATAAATAGGAAGAAATTACATGATTACGATGAGCTTCTATCACCGCTGTTGATTTCAGTGTGCAAGACTTCGCTTTTCGCGAAGTACCCGCATTAATGAAAAAAACCAGTGTCTGAATCAACACTGGTTTTCCTTTGCATCTATTATATATTAGCATGCACTTTTCTATCAAGTGCTGCAATCATTCTTCGGCTTTCTTTGTAATCCTGCTCTCTTTGTTTTTCTACTTGCATTCTGACCGCATGCTTTCGTTTGTACACCTCGTAACCAATTCCATGGGCACTATGCATCGCCTTTTCCATTTCACTTGTGTACGTCAAACCCTCAAGAGAGTCGATAATGAATCATTCCTTTCAATTTTTATATTCATAACTATACTACCCCCTCCTTCTGAACACAAAACCCGTATTTCTTCATTTTTTCTCAAAAAACATATTCAGAAGATTTTTACAGAAGGGTATCATTAAGTTTTCACAAAATTCCGCCATTATACTAGCAAATAATAGGTAAGTTAGTAAATATCCAGAGGCTTGCATAAAGATGAAGCGCTTACATTTATATACCTGTTAAACACCGCTGTTGATTTCCGTGCAAGACTTCGCTTTCCGCGGGTGACCCGTGAACCTCCTCGTCGCTGCAGCTCCTGCGGGTCAGAAAAGCGGAGGCGGTTTAATTAGCCCCGACAAGCATAAGGTGAATGGGTCGGGAAGGCGTCTTTTGCCTTCTTGGACCATTTAGCTTATGACCTCGAGGGGCTAGCCGCCAGAGCTGGACAAGTCTCACATTTGTCACTTCTCTCGCCGGAGTCTTCGTCTTGCACTCCAATCAACAGCTGGAACCGGTTAATAACAAGCCCTATACTTTAACAGTCCCAAAGAAATACAAGATGACCGTGAATATAATCAATTTAAATAAATACTGGGTATATAGCCACCTATATAATAGAAGAAACTAAAAAACGGAAGGGTCAATGGTGACTGACCTCCCGTTTTTTTCATTATTGCTTCAGTTGATTAAGTTCCTGCACGGATTGCTGGACAAGTGTTACTGCCTGGCTCATTGCGGCACCGCCGCCGAATGCTGCGGTGACTCCCACTGCTTCGAGGATTTCCTGTTCGGAACAACCCTGATCCAGGCATCCTTTTGTATGATAAATGATGCAGTATTCATCCTGGGAATAGAGGCTGATGCCAAGGGCGATCAGCTGCTTTTCTTTTTTCGTCAGAACGCCTTCTCTAAAACAATGCTCTGTGAAGGTATTATAGTGCTGGGCAAGTTCCGGCATTTTCTCCGTAAAAATCCCAAGCCCCATTTTATAATCATGAAGTGCAGCTTCAGTTGTATTTCTTGGTTCCATTTGCATCGTATTCAACTCCATTTTCCGAATTAGATTATCGAAAATAGTATGGTCGTTTCAACGGTGTTTTATGTTACGAAAGTGTATTTACCATCAAAAAAAGAACCCATGGCATTGTACACCATGGGTTCTAAAGTATTCGTATTTATTCTTTTACTGGAACAACTGCCCCATCCCATTCTTTCGAAATGAACTCCTGGATTTCATCTGAACGGAGAGCTTCTACAAGTGCTTTCACTTCATCTTTGTTCTCATCGCCTTTATTCACGGCAATGACGTTCACGTATGGTGAATCTTTATCTTCAATGGCGATTGAATCTTCCAACGGATTCAGGCCAGCATCAATCGCATAGTTCGAATTGATGAGGACAGCATCTCCTTCTTCATTTTCATATAATTGAGGGAGAAGGGCTGCTTCATATTCATAGTCAAACTTCAGTTTCTTCGGATTTTCTTTAATGTCTTCAAGTGTCGCTTTTGTTTTGTCCACACCATCTTTGAGTGTGATCAGATCTTTTGCTTCAAGAAGGGTAAGAATACGGCCATGATCTGCTACGGAATTACTCATTAATATCGTGGCACCTTCTGGCAGGTCCTCTAATGAATCATATTTTTTCGAATAAACACCAATTGGCTCGATGTGGATTCCGCCAGCATTTTCGAACTCATATCCGTGCTCTGCTTTTTGAGACTCCAGGTACGGGATATGTTGAAAATAGTTGGCATCCAAATCGCCATTTTCAAGATCTTTATTAGGTAAAATATAATCCTGATAAGTCTCGATTTCCAAGGTGATTCCTTTTTCCTCGAGAATCGGCTTTACTTCTTCCAGGATTTCTGCGTGGGGGATATTTGATGCACCTACCACTAATTCTTTCTTATCTCCGCTTCCTCCGCTTTCGCTTCCGCAAGCTGTTAATCCAAAAATACTTGTTGCTGCAATAATTCCTGCTACCCATTTTTTCATGTTTTTTCTCTCCTCTTATCGTTTATCTAATTTATTTGTAAAAAAATCTCCTATGATTTGAATGGCAAACACAATGATCAAGATCATGATGGTTGCCGCAAGCGTTACATCTTCACGGCTGCGCTGGAAACCATCCAGATAAGCAAGGTTCCCCAGGCCTCCGGCTCCTATTACACCTGCCATCGCTGTATATCCTACAAGCGCGATGGCTGTGACCGTTATCCCCGAGATTAGTGCCGGCATTGATTCCGGCAGCAGGACCTTCAGGATAATCGTGCTGGTTTTTGCCCCCATTGCCTTGGCAGCTTCAATTACACCCTTATTAACCTCTCTCAGTGCAATTTCGACCATTCTGGCATAAAAGGGAGCTGCCCCTATGATTAATGCTGGCAGAGCAGCATTTGCTCCCCGTATGGTGTCCAATAAGAACTTCGTAAAAGGAATCAGCAATACGATCAGAATGATGAAAGGAATCGACCTGAATACATTCACGACAGAACTTGTGACTGTGTAGGTGAGCTTGTTTTCCCACAGATTTTCTTTGGAGGTCAGGAATAAAAGGATCCCGAGAATGATACCTAGTACAAAAGTGATGAGAACAGACATACCGGTCATATAAAGGGTTTCTAACGTTGCTTCCCACAGTTTTTCCCAATCGACATTCGGAAATAGTGTTTCGATCATCCTGCCATCACCTCCACTTTCACCTGTTGACTTTCAGTGAATCGGAGAGCTTCCCTCAGCAGAGATTCTTCCCCGTCCAAATGAACAAACAGAGTGCCGTATGCCCCTTTTTGCGTCTGGGAAATCTGCCCCTGCAGGATATTCACTTCAAGGTCAAACTTCCTGATTAATGAAGTGATCAACGGCTGACCTGTCGACTCTCCCACGAATGTAAACTTCAATACTTTCCCCGTCGGATAGTGACTGACCAGCTGCTGGATCACTTCTTCTGAATCCTGGTCCTGCGAGACTTCCTTCACAAAACGCTTTGTCACTTGCTGCTGAGGATTACGGAATACTTCAAGTACATCTCCAAGCTCTGCAACCTTTCCATTTTCCATGACTGCCACCCGGTGACAGATTTTTTGGATCACATGCATTTCATGCGTGATCAATACGATGGTCAGTCCGAGACGCTTATTGATATCAACCAATAAATCCAGTATCGAATCTGTCGTCTGCGGATCAAGTGCAGAAGTAGCCTCATCACACAGCAGAACACTAGGGTTGTTCGCGAGTGCCCTTGCAATTCCGACTCGCTGCTTTTGTCCTCCGCTCAGTTGGGAAGGATACGCGTCCCCTCTCCCTTCGAGTCCGACAAGCGTCAGCAGTTCATTGGCTCTTTGGTTTCTTTCCCTTTTAGACACCCCTGCTATTTCTAAAGGAAACTGAATGTTTTCCAGGACTGTCCTTGACCATAATAGATTGAAATGCTGAAAAATCATTCCGATGGACTGCCGTGCTTCACGGAGCTTTCTTCCTTTAATCTTTGACACAACCTGACCGTTCACATTGATTTTCCCTTCGGTCGGAACCTCGAGTCCATTCAGCATCCGGATCAGCGTACTTTTCCCGGCACCACTGTAGCCGATCACTCCAAAAATTTCACCTTCCTGAATGGCGAGGTTAACTCCATCTACGGCTGATATGGGACCTGATTTTGATTGATAGATTTTCTTGACATCTGAGATCGTAATCATGTTGTGAGCCACCTTCTTTCTCTAAGTAAAACCATCGTTCTAATAAGAATTAAGACTTCTTATATTCAGAATGTGTAAAAGGCTGCCCCCTGAAATCCGAAAAAAAATGCCTTTCTGCAGATAAGCAGAAAGGCATAATCAAAAGACTATCCTTCCTCTTATCTTTCAAAGCATACGCTTTGAGTGAATTGGCACCATTTCAATAGTATTGACGGTTGCCGGGCTTCATAGGGCACTTCCCTCCACCACTCTTAATAAGAGTAAGTCTAAATATATTAAGTTCATGAGTGTAAAGTCTCAGAAAATTTGCTACAAAAGTGATTTTATCACCACGTATATAGTGTGTCAATTGTTTTTTTCAGAAGATTAAAGCAATCGCTAGACTTCCACGGTTTCTTTTAACACGGGTCTAGTCAGCCACAACACAGACTCGACAAATAACAGAGGACGATATCCTCCCCGTACCGACAATTGATTATGTTCAATCATTCGAGATAAAAGTTCCTGTCCTTTCAGTACGCACGTGATCATCTCTTCATTTCCTTCGATGACAAATCCAGGCTCAAATGTATTATCGTCTTCCATAATCAAACATTCTTTATCAGAAAGAGAAATAGTGTAATGCTGATCTTCACAATCGAATTGAAGGATAAACGGATCTGAAGGAAATAATAGCTGCAGATGGTACTTCGAACGGCACTGGTCAATTAACTTCTCTAATAGATTTCTCATAAATACCCTCCCGCGAATCTTCTTACTATTACTCAATTCTACTTATGGATATTTTATCCTTTTTTAGTCTGTCGACATGATTATTAGAGGAAAAGGCGTTTTTGTCGAAATGAATAGTTTTGAATATTCAGATTATAAAATACGAGCAATTTCTCTTCATTTCCCAAGAAATATGTCCTAGTTTGTAGAAATCTTTTCAGGTTGCATTGGGGAAAAAGGTTTTTTATTCTTCGCATACTGGCTCTATCTTATCGCGCGCGGAAGTGGTTAGGCTCACAAATAGAAAAGACCTTTAATCAGTAAAGGTCTCCGTTTTCTTCAACATTTCATATAGGTGGGGAACAGATTGGAAGGCATAGATCCTTTCCCTCTCCTCTGAGTTTTTATATAGAATTAAACATGGCACACTTTCAATGGACTGCTCTTCTGCAAACTGCGGTAAGTAATTCAAATTGACTTTATCAAAATGAAAAGATTGGGGGAGCTTTTTAACGACTTCCATCATTCTGCCTGCTACCTGGCATGTCCCACACATTGGGGTGTATAGATAAACCGCAGTCAGCTCGTGGGTGTTTATTGAATCATATAGCGCACTTGTACTACTTACCTCATTCAACGTTAACTCATCCTTTTTTCCAGAAATTCCTTGTGTACATCAATATTGGCACCGATCAGTACAGATGCCAAATGATATTCAGGGGCAGATGCCACTTCTTTATACATCCGGTCAATATATAGGTGTTCTGCTTCCGGAAATTCACGTTTAAACTGTTTACGAAGCTTTTCTCCTGCATGATCGGCATCCACAAGTATATAAACATCTCTCTGTTCTAACGAATCAATCAATTCGTCCATTTTTGTGATGCTGATGGTTCCATTTGTACAGATAATCTCAATGGGCTCTTTAATGATTCCCTTCACTTTGCGTTTATCCGTTGTACCCTCTACAATGATTACTTTTTCATCATCAATTTCAGACATTGTCATCACCTTATCTTTCAAAAATAAGATTAGGATAGTATATTCAATTAATTAGAGATGATGTCCACTACTTACTTATATCTTCTCATTTTTTTTTGGAAATAGAAAGAAAAAAGGTCCCTTAACTCCGCTGTTGATTTCCGTGCAAGACTTCGCTTTCCGCGGGTAGCCCGTGAGCCTCCTCGTCACTTCGTTCCTGCGGGTTAGAAAAGCGGACGGGCTTTGCTCAGAGGCGGGTGGTATAAGGCGAATCGGCCATGAAGGCGTTTTTTTCCTTCTTGGACGAGTTGACTTATGACATGTGCCTCTAAGCCCCGGAGCTGGACACGTCTCACATTAGCTACTCTTCCCGCAGGAGTCTTCGTCTTGCACTCCAATCAACCGCTGGAACAGGCTTAAATCTTTTTCGGAAAAATAAAAAAATCTTACATACTCAATACCTTGCATCAACATTAAAACAGGCAAAAGGGTGCCAGATCTGTAAGGATAAGTCTGGCACCCTTCAAATGAACCTTAACACCAGCCGCCTTCGTCGCAGTCAGTATAACGGGCTTCAGTGCCTTCGGTGGCGGTGTAGTTTTGAAAGATTTTATTTTCTTTCGCTTCAAAATTAGGTTCCATGGAGATTCCTTCAAGTGGCACCGTCATTCTGCCGATCGGCTGATTGTCGAGATATAATTCCAGCTCTCCATTTTTCAGTTTTCCCGTCACACGTTCGGTGACATCGAGTTTCTTTGGTTCAAGAGACATTATGGTCATCCTTTCTTAATTGGTTTCTACCATATAGAATGCCCCAAATAATAAACAAAACACCTTGAGAATATACTCAAGGTGCCTCAAACGATTAACCTTCGTTAATCATTTCTTCATATTGTTCTGCTGTCATAAGCTTGTCCACTTCTCCAGCATCAGATGGTTCAACAACGATCATCCAAGCTTTTTCATAAGGAGATTCGTTTACAAATTCAGGGCTGTCAGAAAGCTCTTCATTCACTTCAACCACTTTACCTGAAACAGGTGCATACAGCTCGGAAACCGTTTTAACTGACTCAACGCTCCCGAAAGGTTCGTCAGCCGTTAAATCGTCGCCTACTTCCGGCAGTTCAACGAAGACGATATCGCCCAGTTCGGATTGTGCAAATGCTGTAATTCCAATACGTAATTTTTCCCCTTCAGTCTTGACCCACTCATGTTCTTCAGAATAGCGAAGATCTTTCGGTGTACTCATTTAAAATCCCTCCAAATACTTGGTATACAACCTAATATTGACACACTTTTTAATAAAAAAGCAAGAAAACACAAAGTTTCATTCAAAACTTTTCACATGTTGTTACAGGACCTTCCATATAACGGTTAGACGAGATGAAAATACCCCTATTTCCATGTCTCTTCAAACGTTTCTTCTTTGAACCCTACCGTCACCTTGGAACCATCTGTCGTGAGGGGACGTTTGATGAGCATACCATCTGAAGACAGTATTTCAAGCAGCTCTTCATCAGAAGCAGAATTCACTTTATCCTTCAATCCAAGTTCGCGATACTTTTTCCCGCTGGTATTGAAAAACTTTTTCAACGGCAGACCGCTTTTTTCATAAAGGCTTTTCAGTTCGTCCTTGGACGGGGGATTTTCAACGATATGTATTTTATTAAAGTCTGCGTTATTGTCCTCAAGCCATTTCTTTGCTTTCCGGCACGTTCCGCATTTTGGATATGAATAAAAAGACAATGACATGTTACCACCACCTTTCAATTTGATTTTAAACACCGCTGTTGATTTCCGTGCAAGACTTCGCTTTCCGCGGGTGACCCGTGAGCCTCCTCGGCAAGCCTGCGGGCCGAAAAGCGGAGGGGCTTCGCTC
>NZ_JBBYAF010000063.1:0-12345 GCF_038405515.1 Rossellomorea oryzaecorticis
TTGAATAGCTCTTTTTGCAACGATTACTCGTTGCGGTAAATCTAGAATTAACGTTGACGTATTGTCTTGTTTTGTTCAGTTTTCAAGGTTCAATGTATTAAGTTGAGCTCTCATGAGCACCTCTTAAATATAACATTTTTCATCATAGAGCGTCAAGCTTTTTTTGAAATTTGTTTTTCGCGTCGTTTTGGCGACAAGGAATATAATAGCACCTTTTCTAGTAATGAGTCAATACTAATTATACCTTTTTTTGAAAAGAATCATTTAAGACTCTTTCCCTACCAAGAAGTCTCTATAAATATGTCTCTTTCATTCCAAGAAAACAACCATACCCGACCTCTCTTATTAACCGGGTATGGTTGAATGATCAATTGGGTCTGCGAATATACTTTTCTCCTTTTTGAGGAAAGACATTGATAGTGGCTAACCAATCCCATACAAGCTCATGGGATTTTTGTCCGATGGTGCCTGTAATGATCGTTTTGGTTGATAGTTTGTTTACGGGGAGACTTTTTGTTAAATACGTATGATGAGTATTGAGGTCCTTGAGGATGACGCATTCATCAGCAAAAGCAGAAACCTGGAACATACCGTCTATCGTTGTTCGGTATTTTTCAAGCGATTCTTCCCAGCGCTTCTGGTCTTCTTCGAGATCCCAATCTGAATGGTGGAAACGCGGAAAGTCTTTCAAGAATAAATAGTTTAGAAGGCCTTCGCATTTCTTCAGGATGGGTGTCCCATCTGAAATATAACCATCAACTAAACTTAAAAAGGCGGTATCTTTCCTTTTATCGAGCCAACGGACAAATTTTCTTAATTGAAGAAGGAAAGTCTCTGAGTAATTTTTCTTTGGAGTGATTTTGGTGTAATGCGGGAGGTAGGCGAAGATTAATTCTTCCCAGAAGGAGGCGGGGCATTCTTTCCATGATGGCGGACAGTCATCTTCCAAGTGATCAGTCATGTAATGAGAAAATGTTCGGAGAAAATCATTTCGTTTTTCATTGGCCATCTGCTCTTTTTTGTAGGCGATGAGGTCTTTGCCGTAGTACTCCATTAACCCGCGGGGCCTCATGTTGAATTCCTGGCTGATTTTCAAATTTTCGAGCAGTTCCGTATGCTCCCCGGGCTGTTTGAATTCCTGCAGCCAAATACGTGTGTTTGAATCTTCGTGGACAATTCTTCCTTTCATCAATAAACCACCAGCTTTCTTCAATTTTTAATAAATAGATAGGGAAAAGATAGAGGAAGGGAGAAGTATGCGCGGTCTAATCCAAATTATACCATTCCTTTTTTATAAAGAATAGATATTTTTTAAGCTTATTAATAGAGGAAGCTATACATGTTTAATAGAAGAAGAGAAGTGGAGAAGATTATTTTAAACTGGAAAGGGCGATATATAATGGATGAAATCAAGCATGCAATACAAGACGATTACCCTGAAGATTTTGCCTGGTGCTATGGGTGCGGGCGAATGAATAAAGATGGGCACCATTTCCGCACTGGCCTGGAGGGGGAGAAAACAGTGACGGTTTATACACCTAAACCCGAACATACCGCTCTTCCTGGATTTGTGTATGGCGGATTGATTGCTTCACTGATCGACTGCCACGGAACCGGCTCGGCCGCCATAGAGCTCCATAGGTTGAATGGCAGGACTGTGGGGGAAGGACAAGAACCTCCCCGCTTCGTCACAGCTTCCCTGCACGTAGACTTTATGAAACCAACTCCTCATGATGTTCCATTAAAAGCAGTTGGCACTGTAGAAAAGATCCACCCAAAGAAGTTTAAAGTGGATACTGAAGTTTATGCTGAAGGAAAGTTATGCGCACGGGGTGAAGTGGTGGCGGTGGTGATGCCGGAGACGTTTTTGAAAAACTGAAGTATGAAATGTATAAAGCCTCCCTGGTTCTTTGAAAAGAGGGAGGCTTTTCTTAATTAATTTTTTATATAGAAAAAGCAGCCCTAAAAAAGGCTGCTGATTCTTAAAATTACACAATCCACAACTGAATCACCGTCAGTCCCACCACTCCCGGAATGCCAAGGATTCCCGAAATGGAGGAAGTCGCTAAATTGATGGGGACGTGGATTCCGTACTGACTGCCAAAGGCGTTAAGGAAAAATAGAAATAGTGCCCCGATCATGACCTTCATGGCGACTTGTCCCACGAATCGCAATGGTTTGATGGGTGTACCTGTAACTAACAGAAGGACGATGAGTCCGCTGATTACAGAAATGACGATTACCGGGTTCATACCTTCTCTCCTCTCAACTTAGAACATTAATGATCTCTTATTGAAAGGATATGAAGGTTGTCTACCTTTTTATGACGATCTTTCTATGTTTCGCTTCTCTAAATAAGAAAAAATATTTTGCTTCAGCAATTTTTGAAGAGCAGTGAAGGTTCAGATTGTAGTCTACACTCATCTCATCAATGCTTCGCTGCTGGTTCCAATGTTCTTTCGCTTCATCCAATGTGCGGAGCAGCGTTTGATCGTACTCTCGTTTGAGTTTCCCTTTTTTACGGAAAAACATAGATGCTCTCTCCCTTATTAAACGTCTCTTCTTCCTTCAAGGGCTTTTGACAATGTAACTTCATCCGCGTATTCGAGGTCTCCGCCTACAGGCAGACCGTGTGCAATCCGTGTGATGCGGATGCCGGATGGTTTGACGAGACGCGAAATATACATGGCGGTTGCTTCGCCTTCGATATTCGGGTTTGTCGCAAGGATCACTTCCTGCACCTCATCACTTTGAAGACGTTTAATCAGGTCTGGTACGTTGATGTCCTCCGGGCCGATTCCATCCATAGGAGAAATGGCACCATGAAGGACATGGTAGAGACCGTTATATTCCTTCATCTTCTCCATCGCAATCACATCTTTAGGGTCCTGGACCACACAGATGATACTGCGATCTCTTCGTTGATCCTCACAAATATAGCAGGGATCCTGGTCTGTAATGTGACCGCAGACAGAGCAGTAGCTTAAGTTACGTTTTGCATTCACGAGTGCTTTTGCAAAGTCCAATACAGTGTCTTCTTTCATGCTAAGTACAAAAAAAGCCAGTCGGGCCGCGGTTTTCGGCCCAATGCCTGGCAATTTCATAAAGCTGTCGATCAGCTTTGATATAGGCTCAGGATAATGCATGATATTGCCTCCTAGAACATTCCCGGTAGGTTCATTCCTTTAGTGAATTGACCCATAGTAGAGTTCGTTAATTCGTCTGCTTTCTTAAGAGCTTCGTTTGTTGCAGCAAGCACTAAATCCTGCAGCATATCGATATCTTCAGGATCGACTACCTCTTCATTGATCTTCACATCAAGAACTTGTTTGTGACCTGAAACGATAACAGTGACCATACCGCCGCCAGCTGAACCTTCGATTTGCTTTTCACCAAGCTCTTCTTGTGCTTCTGCCATTTTCTTTTGCATCTTCTGCATCTGTTTCATCATGTTTTGCATATTACCCATTCCACGCATAGTCTCATGACCTCCATCGTTTTTTTATAAAAATTATTCACACACTAGATGTGGCAGTTCAATCTTCAATCTTTGACTTCCACCAGGTCTCCTGCAATCTTCTCTGCTTCCGATAGGATTGTATCCTCTTCTTTTGTCTCACCCGTTTCTCCCTCTCCTGTTTCCGTTTGCGAGTGGCGGATGAAATCTTCCCTTAAGGGGATCCACTGATCTTCAGGAATTCCGATCGGGAAGTAGTTGTTGCCCGTGAGCTCTTGAAGGATGGAATCCATGCTTGAGATGAAAGCCTGGTTCTCCATTGCCATCTGGCAGTGGATATCATACTTGAATTTTAACACAAATGAACCCTCTGTTGCTGCAACCGGCTCTGCATCATTTAACAGGGCAGCCTGTGAACGCATTTGACGCTGATTCAGCGTTTCCATCATGTCGCCCCAGCGGCCCTTGATCAGGTTAAGGTCTTCTTTCGTTGCATTCCTGAGGACTTCCTGGATCTGTCCGACTGGCGCACGGAATCCTTTTTTTGCACGGGCAGGTTTTTTAGCCGGCTGTGCTGCAGGTTCGGCCTGGACCTTGACGCCGCCAGACTTTAACTGCTGGATTTCTTTTTCAAGCGCCTGGATCTTCTTCATCATCTCGCCGACTTCTGGTGAGGACGAGCTCACAGGTGCTTCGAGCTGACAAAGTTTCACGATGGAAACCTCTAAATAGATGCGGGCATGATTGGAGAATTTCATCTCCTGTCCTGCTTGGTTCAACACATCGATATATTGATAAATCTGATTTGCCTTCGTGCGTTCTGCAAGCTCCTTGAATTCATCATCGAGCATGACCCGTTCCATCGACTCTTCAAGATTCGGTGCTGTTTGGTACAGAAGCATATCCCGGTAATAAAGGATGAAGTCTTCCGCAAATCGTGCCGGATCCTTCCCTTGGAAAAGGAGTTCTTCGAGTGCGCCCAAGCCTTTCGAAACGTCTTTCTCAAGGATCGACCGGGCTAGTGTGTTTAAATACCCTTGAGATACTGCACCCGTGACCGTTAACGCATCATCAACCGTCACGATATCCTGACTGAAGGAAATCGCTTGGTCCAGCAAGCTGAGTGCATCACGCATCCCGCCTTCAGCCGCCCTTGCGATGACCGCCAGCGCATTCTCTTCATAGTTCACACCCGACTCTGTCGCAATGTGACTCATCCTTCCCACGATATCCATGGCCGTGATCCGTTTAAAATCAAAACGCTGACAACGGGAGATGATCGTGAGCGGAATCTTATGGGGTTCAGTCGTCGCCAATATGAAAATGACGTGCTTCGGAGGTTCCTCCAATGTTTTCAAAAGCGCATTGAATGCCCCGATGGAAAGCATATGAACCTCATCGATGATGTATACCTTGTAATCAACGACGTTCGGTGAATACTTTACTTTATCGCGTATGTCACGTATTTCCTCTACTCCATTGTTGGAAGCAGCATCAATTTCAATCACATCCGGGATCGATCCGTCCGTGATCCCTTTACATGCATCACATTCATTACAAGGCTCGGCAATGGGTGAACGTTCACAGTTGACCGCTTTGGCTAGGATCTTCGCTGCACTCGTCTTCCCTGTCCCCCTCGGCCCTGAAAATAAGTACGCATGGGAAATTTTCTGATGAAGGAGAGCATTTTGCAGTGTTTTCGTAACATGCTGCTGTCCAACGACATCTACAAATGACTGCGGACGCCATACACGGTATAATGCTTGATATGCCAAAATACTCCCCCCTCTTCTTTTATGTATAGTACGTTAAAAGCGTCATGAGTGTTTCCATTCCAGGATATTCAATCTGTCGCAATGAGAAATTCATCCGATGACACTTTCCATATATGATCTTATCTATTATAACGTAATTTCAAGCAGGATTACAAAGAAAACCGGGGACTGAATTCGGAAAGTTTGAACGAGCACAATTCCAAACAAAAAGCCCACCCCGATAAAGGATGAGCTGTTGTATATGTATGAAACTGCCGTGCACCTTTCGTCGACAAGCAACCATAGGCGTTACTCAAGCAGTTAGCTCGGCCCAGGCAACCCTGCGGCACATGAGAGCTTCCACTTAATGCTGCTTCCTTCCGGACCTGACATGGTTCATGGATTCCCATTGCGCAGGACCCAGGCGTCAACACCACTTACTTGAGGCAGGCCCTACAGTATGCAAGCCTCGGAAAGGAATTCGGCCTCGCTGGAGCGGATTGCGAGTACAGGGCACCGCTACCTCCCCACCTAGCACGGCAAAATTGATACCAAATATTAAGTTGCGTCAACAACGACGCAAGATTAAGTATACTAGGGTTTACGTTAAAAAGCAATGGTTTGTACCTGTAAGTTATTTACAAGGAAGATGGTTTATTTTTCTTCTCTGCCTTTTTCCTTGCCCGGAGTTCCCTGAAAAAATCGGAGAGAATCGAACCGCATTCTTCCTCCAGCACCCCCGGGACCACTTCACACTGGTGGTTAAACCGGCTGTCATCCAGAAGATTCATCAGCGTGCCTGCACAACCGGCCTTCGGATCCGCTGCCCCGTACACCACTTTCTCAATCCTCGAAAGAATGATGGCACCGCTGCACATCGGACAAGGCTCAAGTGTGACATAAAGTTCAGCACCTTCAAGTCTCCATGTTCCTTCTTTTTCACACGCTTCCTGAATGGCGAGGGTTTCTGCATGGGTGATAGCGTTCTGGGTCGTTTCCCTTAGATTATAGCCGCGCCCGATGATTTCGTCCCCCATCACGACAACAGCGCCAATCGGCACTTCATTGATCTCTCTTGCTTTATCCGCTTCTTTCAGCGCTTCCATCATAAAATATTCTTCTCTTGTTTTCATACAGAACTCCTACCAGATAGATTCCTTCTATTTATTTTATAAAACTTCACCAATTATTCCAAACTATAAAGGAAAGGGGCCGACACGATGATACCTAAAGATACTGCTCTCCTGGTGATTGATATCATGAATCCATTTGATTTCTCACACGGCGAGACGCTGGCACAGCATACAAAAAAGATTGTTTCACCGATTAACGACCTGCGCGATTACTGTAAAAAGAAAGGCCATCCCGTTATCTATATTAATGATCACTATGAACTGTGGAAAGCGGATTTGAACCTGATTTATGAAAAATGCCATAACGAAATAAGTGCAGATATCATTACCCCGCTGCGCCCGTCTGAAGACGATTACTTTCTCATCAAACCTAAGCACTCTGCTTTCTACGGTACAGCCCTTAATACATTGCTTCATCATCTGTCGATAAAAAACATCATTCTTACGGGGATTGCAGGAAACATCTGTGTGTTGTTCACGGCAAATGACGCCTACATGAGGGAATTCACTTTATATGTACCGAAAGACGCGATTGCTTCAGTCAGCGAAGAAGATAATCATTATGCGCTGACGATGATGAAAAATGTATTGAAAGCTAATATTGATGATACCGGGACATTATTATAGAAATTTCTTTAATACTGAGGTAAATCGAGCCGGGCTCAATTCACCCTATTTGAGCCCGGCTCCCGGCAGCCAGCATATGAAAAATAACCGGCATAACCCGCCTTCCCTCTTCATAGGCTGATTATAGTGAAGACAAAGGGAGGGCCTTAGTATGCAAATTCATGTTGTCCAGCCGAACCAATCGTTGTTTGGCATTGCTCAAGCGTATGGATCAACTGTTAACGATATAGTGGAAGCCAATGAGCTTCCGAACCCGGATAATCTTGTCATTGGTCAATCGCTCGTGATCCCGATCGTCGGCAGCTTTTATTATGTCCAGCCGGGCGACAGCTTATGGTCAATCGGCCAAAAAGTCGGGGTTCCTTATCAGGAACTGGCGAGGGTGAATGGCATATCGCCCAATCTGCCGCTTCAGGTCAATCAGCGTTTATATGTTCCCCCAAAACCGAAAACACGTGCAGAATTCAACGCCTACGTGGAACCGTTTGGGAAAGAAGTGGCACCTAACCTTGAGGAAAGTGCCAAAGAAGCCGCTCCTTATCTAACATACCTTGCTCCTTTCAGCTTCCAGGCGAAGCGTGATGGTACGCTGCAGGAACCTCCTTTGGGGAATCTGCTGCAAACCGGAAAGGATAATGGAAATGTTCTGATGATGGCGATTACGAATCAGGAAGAGGGCCAGTTCAATGATGAACTCGGACGCATCCTCCTTAATGATATGGCCATCCAGGATAAATTCTTAAACAACGTCGTCCAAACTGCAAAAAAATATGGATTCCGTGATATCCATTTCGATTTTGAATATCTGCGTCCCGAGGACAAGGAAGCATATAATCGATTCCTGCGAAAAGCAAAGCAGCGCTTCAACCAGGAAGGCTGGCTGCTTTCTACCGCTCTCGCTCCTAAAACGAGCGCAGATCAGAAAGGAAAATGGTACGAAGCTCATGATTATAAAGCACATGGGGAGATTGTGGATTTCGTCGTCATCATGACCTATGAGTGGGGATACAGCGGGGGACCTGCCATGGCCGTTTCCCCAATCGGACCCGTCCGGGAAGTAATCGAGTACGCACTGACAGAAATGCCTGCCTCGAAAATCATGATGGGCCAGAATCTCTATGGCTACGACTGGACGCTTCCATTCAAGCCTGGAACGACAGCGAAAGCGATCAGTCCGCAGCAGGCGATTGAAATCGCAGCCGCTAACAATGTCAACATTCAATATGATACAAAAGCACAAGCTCCATTCTTTAAATACTCAGCTGAAGGAAAAGATCACGAAGTCTGGTTTGAAGATGCACGGAGCATCCAAGCAAAATTCGATCTCATGAAAGAACTGAAGCTGAGGGGGATGAGCTACTGGAAACTGGGCTTATCATTCCCTCAGAACTGGCTGTTGATCACAGATAATTTTAACGTGGTGAAAAGATAAGGCTGTTTATTTGCGGAATAGAGAGATAAGCCAGTCCCATTTATCTTTTGGTTTATGTATCGCTTCTTCTAAGCGTTTATTGTAGTCATTTTGGGCTCGCCATTCTCTCTGCTGCTCTTCCCGCATCTTCTGTAATTCAGTCTGTAAAAGTTCGTTTTTTTCTATTTCCTGTTCAAGCATCGATTCGTATTGGCTCTTTTGAAGTTTAGATAATTCTTCAATTTTACGCTGCGTTTTTTGTGCTGAATTTGAAATATTGGAGCTTAAATCATGGTGGTCTTGCTTAAGCCTGGACACCTGGGTCTTAAGCTGATTCATTTCATTCACCACTTGAACATTCATTTCACGTGAAGCAGCAAGTTCATTCGCTAAATAGGATAAGATTTCTTTTAATTGATTGGGATCCTGTGGTAATTGACTATATGTATCGCTTGGCGATATGTCTGTACCAGTGGGTGATTCCAATCTTTCTTTTTGTTGATGGGCAAGGATTTTGGCCGTATCGTCAAGGGGATTATCCGTATCGCGTAACGCTATAAGCGCATCAATATCGGATTGAACAAAGATCCTCCGATCACCATCTTTAAAAAACTCATAGCCATTTCTCTCTAAGATCTGGCCATACTTCCGAACTGTAGGGGTTGCAATTCCTGCTTGTTCTGCCGCTTCCTTAGAAGTGAAAGACCGTTCATACGGTTGTATATCGTTTCGCATATCATACCTCCGTTCTTATTTTTTAGTTTAAGGGTATTAGATTTACATACAAGAGCCATATCACCCAGCGATATGATTGATACAAGTGACTATTAGCACCTTTCAGGGGTTGTATCGCCAGGCGATATGGACCAAGGTATCTATATTTAAATTTGAAATCAGACAAAATACCACAATTATTTCCCTGAAAATACATCCTTCGATTATTTTCTTAATTATATATCCTTTCAACAGTTAATGAAAAGGGTATCTTGCTAACTTATGAATTACTTCAAGGAGCGAAAAAATAAATTAAATAGCAGCCGGCATTTAGGTAATTCTATAAACACCTATATGCCGGTATTTTTGTTTTCACTAAAAGCTTCGTTAAAGTTTATGGATGTTTTTAACCCGTTCCAGCTTTTGATTGGAGTGCAAGACGAAGACTCCTATCAGAAAAGCGGAAGGGCTTTGCTCAGAGGCGTGTGGCATAAGACGAATCGGCCACGAAGGCGTTTTTTGCCTTCTTGGTCGGTTTGGCTTATGACATTTGCCTCTAAGCCCTGGAGCTGGACAGTTAAACCCTATAGAGCAGAGCGACGAGGAGGCTCACGGGTCACCCGCGGAAAGCGAAGTCTTGCACGGAAATCAACAGCGGTATTTAACAGCGGATTATAAATATTAATAGAAGCCTGCATTTAGGAAAATCTATTATCAACCTAAATGCAGGCTTTTTTTATGTTTTCCTGTAAAAAAAGAATGAAATAACCGATGTAAATAAGAAGCCCGAATTTTGTTGGATCTTGTAAATAACCTGAACAATACACCCAATTATTGTGTTACAATAATTCCTGTCGTTAATTTATTTATACACTGATAAAAACACATAGATTGTCGTAATATGAGGAGGACATTAAATGGGGAGAATTCCTTTCATCACGGTTGAAGGCCCGATTGGAGTAGGAAAAACTTCTCTGGCAAAAGCGATTTCTGAACACTTCCATTTTCATTTATTAAGAGAAATCGTTGATGAAAACCCGTTTTTGGATAAATTTTATGATGATATTGAAGAGTGGAGTTTTCAAACAGAGATGTTTTTCTTATGCAATCGATACAAGCAGCTGGAAGATATCGATAAGTACTATATTTCTCAAAATAAATCGGTTGTAGCGGATTATCATATCTTGAAAAATATCATTTTCGCTAAGCGTACATTGAAGGATGAGCAGCAGTATAATAAGTATCTTAAGATCTACGATATTTTGACATCTGACATGCCGAGACCCAATGTGGTGATTTACTTGAATGCCAGTTTGGATACACTGCTGAAACGCATTGAAAAAAGAGGCAGAGACTTCGAGAAGAAAATCAGCCCTCTTTACTTAAAGCAATTATCATTGGATTATGAAGAATATATGAACACATTTGAAGAAACTCACCCGGATATCCCTGTTCTTCGCTATAATGGCGACCACATTGACTTCGTCCAAAACAAAGACGATTTGGACAGTATTCTAACTCAATTAGACACTACACTAAAAAAAGGAGTTCACTATCATGAATCTTCGCAATAAATACGGCATCCCAAGCAATGCTGTCATTACCATTGCCGGAACAGTCGGAGTCGGGAAATCTACGATGACAAACGGATTGGCAAATGCCCTTGGCTTCCGTACATCGTTTGAAAAAGTGGATACCAATCCGTATCTGGATAAATTTTATCAGGACTTTAAGAGCTGGAGCTTCCACCTTCAGGTTTACTTCCTGGCAGAGCGTTTCAAGGAACAAAAGAAGATCTTCGAATACGGAGGCGGCTTCATCCAGGACCGCTCCATTTATGAGGATACAGGCATTTTCGCCAAGATGCATCATGAAAAAGGCAATATGTCAGACGTTGATTACGAAACGTATACAAGTCTTTTCGATGCAATGGTGATGACCCCTTACTTCCCTCACCCAGATCTTCTTATTTACCTGGAAGGTTCTCTTGATAACGTGATCGACCGCATCCGTGAACGCGGCCGTCCGATGGAACAGCAAACACCGACTGAATACTGGGAAGAAATGCATCAACGTTATGAAAACTGGATCAACTCCTTTAACGCATGCCCTGTTCTACGCCTGGATATCAGTGAATATGATCTGGTCAACGATGAAAATTCGATTGAGCCGATCGTGGAACGTATCGGTTATTTCATTGAACAAACAAGAATGTTAAAGAGCTAATAAGTACAAGAGGTGCCGCCCATGTTGGACGGCACCTCTTTTTTATGAACACTTCGTCTTTCGTTTATATCCACCCGATAGGAGGTATGTATATAAAGAAAAGAATTTAAGGAGATGAATTAGCATGGAAACGAGAAATACGTACTTTATAGATATTAGCAGCGGCGATATCGTACCTCATGCCGAAGAAGCGAAAAGTGTAAGTTATCAAATTCACGCTACTCCAGAAGAAGTCACCAAACTGAAGACACTCTTAGAAAAGAATCATGATGACGAGATGTCGACGTTTACAAGAGCGCATATTCCATTCCGTGAATACCATAAAGATCCGGAAAATGCCCAGTATGACCACTCCATGAAAGAAATTTATGAAATGATCTTCAAACTCGGGACCGACGAAACACGCACAAACATCAAAAAAATGGGCGTCCTGAACTACAACAATGATACGAACACAAGACAAGATATCGAGAATTTAAAATAAGGAAAAGCCTTGTACATTGGTACAGGGCTTATTTTTTGAGTTTTAGCCGGCTCTAGCTTTTGATTGGAGTGGAAGACGCAGACTCCTGCGGGAAAAGCGAGTTAGGTGAGACCTGTCCAGCTCCGGCGGCTAGAGGCTCGAGACATAAGCCATGCCATCCAAAAAGGCAAAAACCGCCTTTATGGCTGCCCTGTCTTATGCTTGTCGCCTCTGGGCGAGCCGCCTCCGCTTTTCTAACCCACAGGAGCGCATGCGACGAGGAGGCTCACGGGTCACCCGCGGAAAGCGAAGTCTTCCACGGAAATCAAAAGCGGTATTCAAAACCATAAATTTTCTAACTATTATCAATTTATAAAAATCTATAGAAACCAAAAAAATTCGTTACATCTCCAGTAACGAATTTAAAATCTCCAAATTTTATGCGCTAGGTTTATTAATAAATCAATGGCGGAGGAAGAGGGATTCGAACCCCCGCGGGCTTTAACACCCCTGTCGGTTTTCAAGACCGATCCCTTCAGCCGGACTTGGGTATTCCTCCG
>NZ_JBBYAF010000064.1:0-12047 GCF_038405515.1 Rossellomorea oryzaecorticis
CAACTCGTCCAAGAAGGCAAAGAACGCCTTCGTGGTCGATTTGCCTTATGCCACACGCCTCTGAGCAAAGCCCTTCCGCTTTTCTTCCCGCAGGCCTGCCGAGGAGGCTCACGGGCTACCCGCGGAGAGCGAAGTCTTGCACGGAAACCAACAGCGGTGTAACACAGTCATCAACTCTATGACTAATAAAAAAGAACTGCTTCAGTAGTGAAAGACAAACTATTGAAGCAGTTCTTTTTTGTATTAGCGTCTGTAAAAGGGAGTAAGTACCTAAGTGTATAGAGGGATATACAGGATTTGAAAGGAATATGACGCATACATGTCCATTTGAAAGGTCAGTGAACGTCACCTTTAATTATGCGCAATTATAAATAATTATAAGGGTATTTGAATTTTGAGAATTTTCTCTTTTGTTGATACAATTATGAAAGATATAAATTAATACATACCAAAGGGGGACTTCAAAGAGTGAAGAAATTGACAGGATTATTAGTATTGGTATTAGTGCTTATCCTTTCCGCATGCGGCGGTAAAGCGACAACGGAAAGCGGAGCAAAACTCGTGGAAGATGGAAAACTGATTTATGCAGCTTCAGGGGAATTTAAGCCATTCAGTGTAACGGAGGACGACGGTTCGATGTCCGGATTTGATATCGAGGTGGCCGAAGCTGTTGCCAAGGAATTGGGTCTTGAACCTGAACAGAAGAAATTTAAGTTTGCCGGAATCGTTGAAGGTGTTAAGTCAGGCCGATTCGATGTAGCGGTAGCAAGTCATACGATCACGGAAGACCGTTTGAAGGAAGTGGATTTCTCTACTCCATATTACTACTCTGGGCCACAAATTTTCGTTCGGCCGGACAGTTCGGTAGAAACGCTTTCTGACCTTGAAGGGAAAGAAATTGCGGTTTCCAAAGGTTCTACTTATGCAGATACTGCGAAGGAAGTAACAGACAGCATCCAGCAATATGATAGTGATGTAGTCGCACTTGAAGCGTTAAATAAAGGAAAGCATGATGCAGTCATCACAGACTTCATCACTGGTAAAGAAGCGATTTCTTCAGGCTTGAAGGTTGAAGCGCGTGAACTGATCGGCCGCAGTGAACAGGCGATCGCTGTCGGTAAAGAGAATGAAGCACTGCTTGAAGACATCAACAAAGCTCTGGAAAAACTCAGAGAAGATGGAACGCTTAAGAAAATCAGTGAAAAGTACTTTAATACAGACATCACAACAGACCCGGAAGAGTAAGCGCAGCATGATGGAAAGCGAATGTGCTACGTGTGCACATTCGCTTTTTTTATCTCATGCCTGCTTGGTCTAAAGACACCGCAAATAGTTGAATGGAGGGACATTCATGCATTTTCTCGAAACCTTTGCAGATACATATGACATTTTTTTAAAAGGGATGCTGTTAACATTCCAATTGACGATCGTTTCCGTACTGATCGCCATTGTAATCGGACTATTTTTTGCATTTTTAAAGATTTCCAAAGTGAAGCCGCTGGAGCTTCTGGCTGATTTATATATCTTCGTCGTCCGGGGGACACCGTTGATCGTACAGATCTTCATTTTCTATTTTGGATTGACTGCCCTGCACATTTCAGGATTCTGGTCAGTCGTATTAGGCCTTGCCTTCCATAACGGGGCGTATATTGCGGAAATCTTCAGGGGGGCCATTCAATCCATCGACCGCGGTCAAATGGAAGCGGGCCGTTCCCTTGGGATGTCCAACGGGTTGACAATGAGAAGGATCATATTGCCGCAGGCCTTCAGAAGAGCACTGCCGCCATTGGGTAATCAGTTTATCATCGCTTTAAAGGATTCATCTCTTGCTTCCTTTATCGGTATGTTTGAGCTCTTTAGTGTCGCGACGACCTTGGGCTCAAATAATTTCGACTATATGACGTACCTGTTGATCGTTGCAGTCTATTACCTGGTTCTTGTCCTGGTATTCTCAACGATTGTGAACATTATCGAAAAGCGTATGTCTGTCAGTGATTAAATCGATACGGAGGGATGAATATGAGTCAGGAAATGATCAAGGTTGAAAAATTAAATAAATCCTTCGGGGACTTGCATGTGCTGAAGGATATCGATATGAGTGTAAGGGAAAGTGAGGTTGTCTGCTTGATTGGTGCCAGTGGATCAGGCAAAAGCACCTTGCTTCGCTGCCTGAACTTCCTGGAACTGAAGGATAATGGCAAAGTGATTTTTGAAGGGGAAGAAGTGAATCAGGAAACAAATGATTTAAATAAGATCCGTCAAAAAGTGGGAATGGTATTTCAGCACTTCTACCTTTTTCCACATATGACTGTATTGGAAAACGTAATGGAAGCGCCTGTTCACGTCAAGAGGGTACCGAAAGCAGAAGCGAAAAAGAATGCTAAGGAATTACTGAAAAAGGTGGGATTGGAAGAAAAAGAAAATGTATATCCTTCAAAACTTTCAGGAGGGCAGAAGCAGCGTGTCGCCATCGCAAGGGCCCTTGCCATGAAGCCGGATATCATGCTGTTTGATGAACCTACATCCGCACTCGACCCTGAACTGGTCGGCGAAGTGCTGGCTACAATGAAAGAACTTGCCCTTGAGGGAATGACAATGGTCGTCGTCACCCACGAAATGGGATTTGCCCGAGAAGTAGGAGATCGCGTCGTTTATATGCATGACGGGAGAATTGTGGAAGAAGGATACCCGAAAGAAATGTTCTCCAATCCTAAACAACAAAGAACGAAAGAATTTTTGGACTCTGTACTATAACGCGATTGAAGAGAAGCGCCTCAATTAAATTGAGGCGCTTTTTGTATGAGATGAAACAAGTCTGATCCCTGCCACATGGAGTATCGGACTTAGATGACCGCTTCTTCCTCTTTCTCTCATTTTCTAATTGGACATGCATAAGATGGTATAAATACCTGAAAGGAAATAATGAATATGAATAAGGCAACTATCGCCGCATCTTTCTACGCAGCGATTTCAATTAGTTTCTGGGGGATTTCGTTTGTATCAACCAAAGCTGTAGTCGATACCATTGAGCCCTATACCCTTCTCGCACTCCGGTTTGCGATCGGTGCACTATTTTTATTAGCAGTACTCGTCATAAAACGTTATCCTTTGACCCTTCCACTACGCTATATCCCGCATGTGATTGTGCTTTCTGTATTGGGGGTTTTTATACATCAGGTCATACAGGCAACAGCCTTATTATCCATAGATGCATCTGCTGCCGGATGGATGATATCTTTTTCACCTGTCTTCACTGTCATCCTGTCGATGCTTTTTTTACATGAAAAAATGACGTGGCTCCGGTCGGCGGGTATGCTTATTGCCATCATCGGGGTATTGATGGTGACAAGTGCAAGAAGCGGACAGTCTCCGGGTTTTGAAGTGAATTTCGGCTATATACTGATGGTCCTCAGCACGTTGAATTGGGCTGTATATTCCGTCTTGTTGAAAAGATTGAGAGTTCCTTTGCCTTCGCTCATCGTCACTTTTTATATGAGTCTGCTTGGATGTCTGTTGAGCATCCCATTTCTGCTGAGGAACAGGGGGTGGGAAAACATGGATTTCCTTACTAATACAGAATGGGCACATATATTGTTTCTTGGGATTTTTGTCTCAGGTGTCGGATATTGGTATTGGGCAAAAGCACTTGAAGTGATGGAAGCATCAAGGGTTTCTATGTTTCTTTATTTGGAGCCGCTGGTCACGTTCATTGCGGCAGTCCTTCTGCTCCATGAAAAGATTCTTTTCATAAGTATATTGGGAGGAATCATAATCATATTAGGAGTGATCATGGTGAATGGTCAATTGGTGTCCGTTATTCGCCGCGTCATTTGGGCAAGGAAGTAATCATGTTCACCTTGGAGAAGGAGCAGTATGCAGGAGATTCAGTTCAAGCCATCTATGTCTGAGAGGAGAATATCTATGACATTGAATGAACGTAATGTGAGTATTTTGGATGGGATAAAGTCCCCTTCCGCACTGCAGCTGAAGGAAGCACTGGAATCGTTGGAAATCAGTCTTGAAGATTTGAAGCCGTTTCTTCAGTCACCGGAAGGAAAACCATATTACCGCCGCTTATTGTATCAGAATGAAGAGGCAGAGCTGCTGGTCATGAATTGGTCGGACATCGAATGCTCCCCGCATGATCACGGGAATTCTTTAGGGTGGATCAGAGTAATGGATGGAGGGGCACTGAATACAGTCTATGAAGTGAAGGATGGTCTTCTGCCGAGAGAGTTATTTACTCGAA
This sequence comes from Rossellomorea oryzaecorticis, assembly GCF_038405515.1. Taxonomy (GTDB): domain Bacteria; phylum Bacillota; class Bacilli; order Bacillales; family Bacillaceae_B; genus Rossellomorea; species Rossellomorea oryzaecorticis_A. The sequence goes on from NZ_JBBYAF010000064.1 coordinate 4,250, forward strand.
CCTATCAAAAAGGTTCATTCTTTTTTGCCCCGAAAAGGGGAATTCATAAAATGCAGAGGGGAGACGGTGAAAATCTTGTCACGCTGCATTTGTATGCACCCCCTATAAAAGGAATGAAGGTTTTTGATTTGGAAACATGCGCAGCATGTGTCGTTTCCAATGAATGTGGTGCATGGTGGCCGGACCATCAAAAACAAAAATTAAAGGATATCAGAGTGAGAAAGTATTGAGGGAGGATCCATTGATGTTGCAGCCTGCATGTCCCCTCCCCTTAGCAATGAAAGATCCGCCGCTAAAGTGATCGAATAAGAGCAGGCCGGGATGTTAATGACGGATAAAGCACTATTTTTTTCTTATGAATAAGAGGTATACGCCAATCGCAATGATGAAAATCGGCCAGAACTCCCAAGCTGAACCGACGCTACCCTCAATGAGCCCAAGCCAGCCGGCTGCTTTATCAGAGAATAGGAGAATAATAGACAGGCCGAGAAAAAGGATGCCATGGAACAAGCCGTTTCTTGTCTTCTGGTAACGCAGTAAAAAACCTAGTGCTATGATCAGAATGAAGGTCCCCATATGATCAGGCCAAATCTCCAATTTATTCACCACGTGAAAATGAAGTCCGAAGCCGACAAGGATGGTCCCCGGAAGTATGGCTTCATTTTCACGCCCCCTATATCCCTGCCCGAGAAATGCGATCCCTACGATGATTAGAAGTGTAGGCCATGTGAAAAAATGCTGAAATAAGACAATGTTCGCCTGCTGAAGATAAAAGTATAATCCGAATCCTATCAAGATTAAACCAGGGAAAATTCTTTGCTGTTTCATGTTATTCCTCCATTAAAGCAGTATTTCTGTGTACAAGCCCGGTACAAAGGAAGCTCTATATGAATTAAACCATATTCTCCTAAATACAGAGTGAGGATTAAGGTTTATTTTAGCGGGATTGAGGAAAAATGAAAGATAAGAGCTTTCCTCATACTATATACGCCGAAAATAGTGTGAATCCTTTCCATTACTTGATTCTTTCAGCTTGTTTTGTTAACCTACATTAGTAGGAAATGTCGAATTTTAAGAGAAATGAAATGGTTTTCAATGTTGAGACTGTGAATGTTCAACAATTGTTGTTGATTTTTATATGGTACAACATTACATGACCATGTTTCAATTTCTGTTCACATTTACGGACAAAGGTTCCTTGATGGACATGTTATAATAAAGGTAATGATTTTATTGGGGGTGTAGTGCATAGCATGTATACGATTGTCGTTGGTTTAAATTATAAAACGGCCCCTGTCGAGATTCGTGAGCGTTTATCATTTAATGAAACTGATCTGCCATTTGCTATGAGAGCATTGAAGGAAAAGAAAAGCATTCTGGAGAATGTGATCGTTTCCACTTGTAATAGAACGGAAGTATATGCAGTAGTCGATCAGCTTCATACAGGTCGTTATTATATAAAAGATTTTTTATCACAATGGTTTGATATAGATAAAGAGGAGTTCACCCCGTATTTGTTCATTTATGAACAAGAAGGAGCGGTCGAACACCTTTTTAAAGTGTCTTGCGGTTTGAATTCAATGGTCCTTGGTGAAACGCAGATACTCGGCCAGATCCGCACAAGTTTTCTCACTGCACAGGAAGCTGGAACAACAGGAACGGTATTCAATCATTTGTTCAAGCAGGCTGTGACTGTGGCGAAAAAAGCTCATTCGGAAACGGAAATCGGTTCAAATGCCGTATCTGTCAGCTATGCAGCGGTCGAACTTGCCAAAAAGGTATTTGGCAGCCTTGAAAACAAGCATGTACTGATTCTTGGTGCAGGTAAAATGGGTGAGCTCGCGATCAAGAACTTACATGGCAGCGGTGCAACGAAGGTAACCGTCATCAACCGTACGTTTGAGAAAGCGCAGACCCTGGCCGACCGGTTCGAAGGAAAGGCAAAGACCCTTCAGGAACTGCAATGTGCACTCGTGGAAGCGGATATCCTGATCAGTTCCACCGGTGCAAAGGACTTTGTCATTTCGAAAGAGACGATGTCTTTCGTGGAACGCATGCGTAAAGGGCGCCCGCTCTTCATGGTTGATATTGCCGTTCCCCGCGACCTTGACCCTTCCATCGGCGAATTAGAGAGTGTTTTCCTCTATGACATCGATGACTTGGAAGGAATCGTCCAAGCCAATCTTGCTGAGCGTAAAAAAGCAGCAGAACAGATTGAACTGATGATTGAAGCTGAGATTGTTGCGTTTAAAGACTGGTTGAATATGCTTGGGGTTGTTCCTGTCATCTCGGCGCTGAGACAAAAAGCATTATCAATTCAGGCTGACACGATGGAAAGCATCGAGCGCAAAATGCCGAACTTGACTGACAGAGAGCGGAAAGTATTGAGCAAACATACGAAGAGCATCATCAATCAATTGCTGAAAGACCCGATTTCACAAGCAAAAGAACTTGCTGCCCTGCCTGATGCAGAAGATAAATTGGATTTATTCATTTCCATCTTCAACATCGAACAACAAGTGCAGGAACAGACACAACTGAAAGCAGCCAATGAAAAGAGTGAGAGTCAAAAGAATTTCACTCCACAACCTTCTTTTCATGCGTAAGTGAGGTTATTGTCTATGTTTGAACAAACGATGACTAGGCTGCACGAACTGATGATTGTTCTGTATGCTATTAGTATTCTGTTTTACTTTATAGATTTCTTAAACAAAAACCGGAAGGCAAATCTGTTTGCCTTCTGGTTACTTGCAATTGTTTGGGTCCTTCAAACAATTTTTTTATTTCTTTACATGATCAATACCGGCAGGTTCCCAGTCCTCACGATTTTTGAGGGGCTTTATTTTTATGCCTGGGTATTGATTACCCTGTCGCTGGTGATCAACCGGCTGCTCCGGGTGGACTTTACCGTCTTTTTCACCAATGTACTGGGATTCATCATCATGGCCATTCATACCTTCGCACCTGTGCAGGTGGAATCGCAGGCGATGGCGGAACAATTGGTATCAGAGCTCCTTCTGATCCATATCACGATGGCGATACTGTCGTACGGCGCATTTTCGTTGTCCTTTGTATTCTCTCTGCTCTATCTGCTGCAGTTCAAACTGCTGAAAGAGAAAAAGTGGGGGCAGAGGCTGTGGAGAATCAGTGACTTGTCCAAACTAGAGAAGATTTCCTATATCCTAAATTCGATTGGGGTCGCGATGCTTCTTCTCAGTCTGATTCTGGGGATGCAATGGGCCTTTATTAAATTACCAAACTTCATTTTGTATGACCCGAAAATTATAGGATCATTCATTCTATTAATTTTATACAGTACTTACTTATATCTGCGAATAAAGAAGAATGTATTCGGTAAATCGTTAGCAATGCTTAATGTAGCGGCTTTCTTGATCATCTTGATCAATTTCTTCTTGGGGAGCCGGCTTTCATCCTTTCATTTCTGGTATTCATAAGCTTTCAGGAGGTTATTATGAGAAAAATCATTGTAGGATCTAGACGCAGCAAATTAGCACTTACACAAACAAATTGGGTGATCGATCAGCTGAAGGCAATCGACCCCTCTTACGAATTTGAAGTAAAAGAAATCGTGACAAAAGGCGACCAAATCCTGGATGTCACTCTTTCCAAGGTAGGCGGAAAAGGCTTGTTTGTAAAAGAAATCGAGCAGGCCATGCTGGATAAAGAAATCGATATGGCTGTCCACAGCATGAAGGATATGCCGGCTGTATTGCCAGAAGGGCTTACGATCGGATGTATACCAGAACGTGAAGATCACCGTGATGCGTTCATCAGTAAAAATCATGTTGCACTGAAGGATCTTCCTTCCGGGGCGATTGTCGGTACAAGCAGCTTGCGAAGAGGTGCACAAATTCTATCCGTGCGTCCCGACCTCGAAATCAAATGGATCCGGGGCAATATCGACACACGTCTTTCAAAGCTTAAAAATGAAGACTATGATGCCATCATCCTTGCTGCTGCAGGGCTTTCACGCATGGGCTGGACAAGTGACGTCGTGACTGAATTTCTTGATCCGGATCTTTGTCTTCCAGCAGTCGGTCAGGGAGCACTTTCAATCGAGTGCCGTGAAGATGATGAAGAGCTTTTGGAGTTATTGAATCAATTCTCTGATGAAGAAACAACGCTTACGGTGACGGCAGAAAGAGCGTTCCTGCATAAAATGGAAGGCGGCTGCCAGGTGCCGATTGCAGGATATGCAGAGGTTAAAGACAATGGTGAAGTGGCGCTGACAGGTCTTGTGGCATCTCCGGACGGGCGCACGATTTATAAAGAATATATGACAGGGTCGAATCCTCAGAATGTCGGTGAAAAAGTGGCGGAAAGCCTTACCGGGCAAGGTGCCAAAGCTCTCATTGACAGAGTGAAAGAGGAGCTTGATCAATAATGAACGGTGAAAAGCCTTTAGAACAAATAAAGGTACTCATCACCAGGGGAAAAGAGGGAGCCAATGAATTGAGCTCCCTTATTGAAGGCAAGGGAGGGATTCCTATAGTGACTCCCCTTCTTGACTTCAAATCATATGATGATCCATCCGAAAACTCGTTCTTATCATCATTACATAATTATGAATGGATCGTTTTCACCAGTAAAAATGGTGTTGCATTTTTTCTTGATAAATTAAAGGATCACAACATAAAAACAGAAACACTCTCTGCCATCAAATATGCTGCAGTCGGGACAAAAACAGAAAAGTTCTGTGAAAAGCATGGTCTGCCCGTTTCATTCGTGCCTGATGATTTTACGGGTGATGATTTTGTCCATCAGTTCATTTCTGAACAGAAGCCTGCAGGAAATGTCTTGATTCCTAAAGGAAATCTGGCGCGGAATGTCATTGCCAATGAACTTACCGAAGCTGAGGTCAACTGTGATGAGTGGATCGTATACGAAACGGTTTTACCACCTGAAAACATCATAAAGCTCAAGGAAGTAATTTCAGAAGGAAGAGTCGATATCTTGACCTTCACCAGTTCCTCGACCGTCCATCATTTTATGAAGGTAATCGACAGTTTTTCCCTGCACGGGAACATCAGGAACCTTCCGGCGGCGTGTATCGGCCCTCTCACCAAACAGACGGCAGAAGAGTACGGATTACATGTAAAAATATGTCCAAACACGTATACTGTAGATGAAATGGTCACAGAAATCATACAGTATGCTGCTGCAGCCAAAGATAAACCATGATCATACCTATCTATTGGAGGTTTTTAAATGAAAGACTTAACGTTTAATCGCCATCGCCGTTTAAGACAGTCAGAAAATATCCGTTCATTGGTAAGGGAAACACATCTTAGAAAAGAAGATTTGATCTATCCTTTATTCGTTGTAGAAGGAGAAAATATCCGGAATGCAGTATCTTCGATGCCGGGTGTATTCCACATTTCAATGGATAACCTGAAAGCTGAATTGGATGAAATCGTTTCATTGGGAATCAAATCGATCATCCTATTCGGTGTGCCTGCCGAAAAAGATGAGCTCGGAAAACAGGCTTATCATGAGCATGGAATCGTTCAAAGAGCGACACGCTTTGTGAAAGAACTCTACCCTGAAATGGTTGTCATCGCAGACACTTGTCTATGTCAGTATACAAGCCATGGTCACTGCGGGATTGTAAAAGAAGGAAAAATCCTGAACGACCCGACCCTTGACCTGCTTGCAAAAACAGCAGTCAGCCAAGCGGAAGCGGGAGCGGATATCATTGCCCCTTCGAATATGATGGACGGCTTTGTCTCTGCGATCCGTCACGGTTTGGATGAAGCCGGGTTTACAGAAGTGCCGATCATGTCATATGCAGTCAAGTATTCTTCAAGCTTCTACGGACCATTCCGTGATGCGGCTCATTCCACACCTCAATTCGGTGATAGAAGAACGTACCAAATGGATCCGGCAAACCGACTGGAAGCTTTGCGGGAAGCACAATCCGATATCGAAGAAGGAGCAGACTTCCTGATCGTGAAACCGGCTCTTTCATACATGGATATCATGAGAGAAGTGAAGGACCGTTTCAACGCACCTGTTGTTGCCTATAATGTAAGTGGGGAATACAGCATGGTCAAAGCTGCTGCAGAAAACGGTTGGATCAACGAACAGGAAATCGTGATGGAGAAACTGACGAGCATGAAGCGTGCAGGGGCAGACCTGATTATCACGTACTTCGCAAAAGACGTAGCAGGCTGGCTGTCCTAATAACCAGTTCAACATTCCTGAATATCTTTAAAGGAGGAAATCGAATTGCGTTCATTTGAAAAATCACAAGAAGCGTTTCAAGAAGCAAAGAAGTTAATGCCAGGCGGAGTAAACAGCCCGGTTCGTGCATTTAAATCAGTCAAAATGGATCCCATTTTCATGGAAAGAGGAAAAGGATCCAAGATCTATGATATCGACGGAAATGAATACATCGATTATGTACTTTCGTGGGGACCTCTCATCCTCGGTCACAGCAATGACCGTGTGGTGGAAGCGATCAAGAAGGTGGCAGAAAGCGGGACAAGCTTTGGTGCACCGACTGAAATCGAAAATAAACTGGCTCAATTGGTCATCGACCGTGTCCCGAGCATCGAAATCGTGCGCATGGTTTCTTCTGGAACGGAAGCAACGATGAGTGCACTTCGTCTTGCACGCGGGTATACAGGCCGGAATAAAATCATCAAATTCGAAGGCTGCTATCACGGCCACGGCGATTCATTGCTGATCAAAGCCGGTTCCGGTGTAGCAACCCTTGGTCTGCCTGACAGTCCGGGAGTACCTGAGGGAGTCGCGAAAAATACGATCACCGTCCCATATAATGATCTTGAAAGCATCCGTTATGCATTCGAGCAATATGGTGACGATATTGCAGGAGTGATCGTAGAACCGGTTGCCGGGAATATGGGAGTCGTTCCTCCTCAACCTGGTTTCCTTGAAGGATTGCGTGAGATTACTGAACAGCACGGTTCACTATTGATCTTTGATGAAGTCATGACTGGTTTCCGTGTAGGGTATGGCTGTGCTCAAGGGTACTTCAATGTGACTCCGGATTTGACTTGTCTAGGAAAAGTGATCGGCGGAGGACTGCCTGTAGGAGCGTATGGCGGAAAAGCCGAAATCATGGAACAGATTGCACCGAGCGGGCCGATCTATCAAGCGGGGACACTGTCAGGTAATCCGTTGGCGATGACGGCCGGTTATGAAACGCTCATTCAATTGACACCTGAAAGCTACGAAGAATTCGGGCGCAAAGCGGACCTTCTTGAAGAAGGCCTGAAGAATGCGGCTGAAAAATATGGAATCCCTCATACGATCAACCGTGCAGGCTCGATGGTCGGATTATTCTTCACAAATGAAGAAGTGAAGAACTATGAAGGGGCAAAATCCTCTGATTTAGAAATGTTCGCTGATTATTACCGCGAAATGGCAAACGAAGGAGTATTCCTACCGCCTTCCCAATTCGAAGGACTCTTCCTATCCACTGCCCACAGCGACGAAGATATCACTAAGACAATCGAAGCTGCAGAAAAAGCATTTGAGAAAATCAGTAAGAAATGATGATATGAGAAAGCTGACCTTTATATGTGAAGGTCGGCTTTTTTAATGAGAAAAGAGTTCGGGGAAATTGTCAATACCAGCAATGAAATAAATATAATATTTGAAAGGAAGATTTTAAAAATCATGAAATAATGCTTCTTTGTAGGAATTCTATCCAGCTTTTGATTGGAGTGGAAGACGAAGACTCCTGCGGGAGAAGTGGCCAATGTGAGACCCCGCAGGCGAAGCCGAGGAGGCTCACGGGTCACCCGCGGAA
>NZ_JBBYAF010000065.1:0-9999 GCF_038405515.1 Rossellomorea oryzaecorticis
CCGACAAGCGTTGGAGGGCCGACCGGTGAAGTCGCTCTTTGACTTCATTGGGCGGACCGAAACGTCTCGAGGGGCTAGGCGCTGGAGCTGGACAATTCTCGAAGTGAAATTTATATAATCTTTATTCAATGAAAAAGGACTGCCCGGCATATGGTGCAGTCTTTTTTCATATTACAATTTGTGCAGCATTAAAATATGGTTGGGAAATCGTCGAATCCTTTATCGGTTGAACCGGTAGAATAGATTTCATAGTCTCCCATTTCATTTTCCTGAAGGTCCACACCTTGAAGCAGGCCCTCTGAAGCTTCAAGCACTGCTTTTCGATAAGATATGATTCTTCCGCCTGATGTCTGAAAACTGATGATGTCCCCATGATAATTACGTTGTACTTTAGTGATTTCCTCCATCATTTGAACCCCCTTTCGAATATTATTTCATTAGTAGTATGGTCGAAAATGTCATGATTCATAAGGAAAATGGGTTTGTTGCGTCTACAAATAATAAATTGGGAAAAAAGAAGGATTTCTTCCTTTATAATAAGAAATAGAGTAAGAGAATAAACTTACAGAGGTGTAATGATGAATAAATCTGAATGGCATACAAAAGCCAGGTCACGCTGGGATCATAATGCAGATAATTGGCATTCAAGAAGCGTTGAAAACTGGTCCACAGGCAGCAGGAAAGCAATTATCCCATTTTTCCTTAAGACTGTTAAAAAAGGGGAAAAAGTAGGAGACTTGGGATGTGGAGATGGCTACGGCTCATATCTGCTCCACCAAAACGGATATAAAGTGACAGGAATGGATTTCTCAGAGAAAATGGTTGAAATTGCAAATCGGTTTGAACGGGAAAATTTGCAATTCGTTCAAGGAGATCTTATCCGTCTTCCTTTCAAAGATAATGAGTTTGATGCTGTCATGGCCATCAATTCAATAGAATGGACGGAATCACCATTGGAAGCATTAAATGAACTTGAAAGAGTCACAGTGAAAGAAGGATACATTTGTATTGCACTGCTTGGTCCGACGGCACACCCCAGGGACAATTCCTTTCCTCGTCTCCATGGGGAAGAAGCGATCTGCAACACGATGATGCCATGGGAATTAGAAAGGCTTGCCGAAGAAAAAGACTGGAAGAAGATTGATGAAGAATGGGTGTATAAAAAAGGTGTTGATGCATCCCTTGCAGGCAGCCTTACCAATGAATTAAAGCAGGCGTTGACATTCATGACTCTATTTATGTTCAAACGATAAGAGAAACTTGGTCTTCTTACAGAGTGGTTCACTGTCTATTGGTGTAAAATAAAAGGAGAATAAAATGGATATGACATATTAAAAAGGTGGATACGATGACATTGACAACAAAGAAATTGAAAACAGATATCGAAATCGCACAGGAGTCAACTCTCCTGCCAATCTTTGAAATTGCTCAAAATATCGGACTGACAGAAGATGATATTGAGTTGTACGGAAAATATAAAGGGAAAATATCCTACGAAGCGATACATAACCTAAATAAATTTAGTGATGGAAAATTAATATTGGTCACATCCATCAATCCTACTCCTGCTGGAGAAGGGAAATCAACCGTGACGGTGGGACTTGGCGATGCGCTCAATCAGTTGAATGAAAATGCAATGATTGCAATGAGGGAGCCTTCCTTGGGACCTGTCATGGGAATGAAGGGAGGAGCCACGGGAGGCGGAAACTCACAAGTTCTTCCAATGGATGAGATCAACCTTCACTTTACAGGGGATATCCATAGCATTACAACCGCTAATAATGCACTTGCTGCTATTATTGATAACCATGTTCATCATGGTAATGAGTTAAATATCGATCCCAGAAGAATCGTATGGAAGCGAGCTCTCGACATGAATGATCGTGCTTTAAGGAACATCGTTATAGGTCTTGGGGGAGCTTATCAAGGTGTTCCGAGAGAAGATGGATTTGATATCACTGTAGCGTCAGAAATCATGGCCATTCTATGTTTATCTAATGATCTCGAGGATTTAAAAAAGAGATTAGGTCAGATCGTGGTCGCTTACAACTATAAAAAGCAGCCAGTCACCGTCAAAGACTTGCAGGTGGAAGGAGCATTGACTTTGTTACTTAAGGATGCCCTGAAACCTAATTTGGTGCAAACAATCGAACATACACCTGCGCTTATCCATGGTGGTCCATTTGCAAATATTGCTCACGGATGCAATAGTATCATCGCCACCAAAACCGCCTTGAAACTTGCTGATTACGTTGTTACCGAAGCTGGATTCGGAGCGGATCTTGGCGCGGAAAAATTCCTGAATATCAAGACCCGTGCTGCCGGCTTATCTCCTGATGCAGTTGTACTAGTAGCAACCATACGTGCATTGAAAATGCATGGGGGACTAAGCAAAGGAAACCTGCAGCAGGAAAATATGGAAGCACTAAAAAGAGGGCTGGACAATTTAAAGAAACATATGGAAACACTTGAAGCATTCAATGTTTCATATGTGGTTGCAATCAATCGTTTTGTATCGGATACCGAAATGGAAATTAACGTTCTGAATGCATGGTGCGAAGAAGAAGGAGTCCCGGTTTCTTTGACAAATGTATGGGCAGAAGGCGGTAAAGGCGGGTTGGATTTAGCACAGAAGGTATTAAAAACAATCGAAGAAAATAAGAAGGCATTCACTCCGCTGTATGACTTATCTGATTCGCTGCAATTAAAAATTGAATGCATTGCAAGTCAGGTATACGGAGCCAGTGAAGTGGATTTTACAGTAAAGGCCAAGAAGCAGTTGAAGGAATTTGAAGAAAACGGGTGGGGCGGCCTTCCTGTATGTATGGCGAAAACCCAGTACTCTTTATCAGATGACCCGGGGAAGCTGGGAAGACCAAAGAATTTCACCATCACCATCAGGGAATTAAAGCCGAAAATCGGGGCCGGTTTCATTGTCGCCATGACCGGGGAAGTGATGACGATGCCGGGTCTCCCTAAACAGCCTGCTGCCCTGAACATGGATGTGGATTCAAGCGGAAAAGCCACCGGGTTATTCTGAGCCAGGGCGGTTGAGTTTTTAGTTGTCCAATATCGGGAAAACAAAACTATTTGAAAACGGCCTTATGAAAGGAGGATATCGGATGTTTGATCCAACGGCCTTCGACAATTTAAAAGTTGTTGCTGAGGGAGCTGTGTATGACTTAGATTTGTCAGGAGACATTTCCATACTAGACCGGAGAGATTTATTTGACTTTGCTCATTACGAAAGAACGTATCGTATAGAATATTGTCTGCCAGAAAAAAACACTTCGATCATTCTTCAACTTAAAGCGGATATGGGCCATTTTCTGGCTGAAAAGAAGGGGGTTTCAGAAAAGAATAAGGCAGGGGCTGAAATCCAACTGACGTACAAAGGGAAAGAAATAATACATCAAGTGAAAGAAAAGCTTGAAAGCGCATGGGGGACGGACAAGAGCTGGGAGTGGATCAAGGTGCACTCTTCGCTTCATCCTCCGGAGGTAAGAGGAATGCTGACTTTTAATAGAGTCATTACAGAAGAGATGGTGGATGATATCCTTCAGATGGTTTCTTTTTCAATAGAAACCTTGAATATATTGACTGAATGGGACTAAAGAGTTTATATGAATAAGGGGGCGGAATGGATGAGGATTGCATGGGTAACTGATAGTACTGCATATATTGAAGATCTATCAGTGTGTAAAGAAAATGATGTGTTTGTGGTACCAATGAATATATTATTCGGGGAAAAGGAGTATAAAGATGGAATAGATCTATCTCCAGAAGACCTCTTCGAGAAATTGAAAGAAGAGAAAGTTGAAGTGAAAACGTCACAGCCTTCGATCGGTACATTCAAGGAATTATACGAAAAGCTTGGAGGGAGCTATGATCATATTTTTTCCATTCATGTCTCCTCTCATTTCAGCGGTACCATGTCTTCTGCATATCAGGCGGCGGAACTTCTGAGTGATACAGTGCCCTCCATAACCTGTATCGATTCCAAGACGCTGACATATCCCTTGACTGAGCTTATTGAATATGGGCAAACCCTTCATAAGAAGGGGGCGTCGATTGAAGAAATAAAGGAATCAATAGAGGAGAAAATCAAGACAAGGGAATTATATGTAATGGTAGGAAGTCTGGAACAGCTTCATAAGAGCGGAAGAATGAACGGCCTATCATTCTTTCTTGGGAGTGTCTTGAATATAAAACCGATTCTTTCTATAGAGGACGGAAAATTGGAAGTGAAAGAAAAAGTTAGAAGTATAAATAAAGGTTTAAGTAACATGAGTAAACTGCTGGGTGATGCATTACAGAGGAAGGTCATAAAAAAAGTCTCGATCTTACATGGCTTGAATCACGACGAGGCTCTCGAATGGATCAATGAATTAAAGATCAACTACCCGGATATTGAGTTCGGAGCTTATCCCCTTGGAGCTGTCATTGATGTCCATGCAGGTGCCAACACCATTGGGATCAGCTGGACTGATGAGCACGAAAAAGCATAAGTGTGGAGAGATGATGTATAAGTGAGAATCTTATATGTCGTCTCTTTAATCTTTTAGTCCGTTCTTTGATACAATGGATGGGAAAGGTGATGAGGAATTGAAGCGGACAGACATAGAAAGATTGATCAACGCGTTAAAACGGGAATTTAATGATGAGTCAACAGGACATGACTGGCATCACCTTGAGCGTGTAAGAAATAATGCTCTTTTAATTGCAGAGAAAGAAAATGTTTCGGATACTTTTATCATTGAGATAGCTGCTTTACTGCATGATGTACCTGATGAAAAACTTAACTCTTCAGAGGCAGAAGGGAAAAGAAAACTGGAAGAATACATATCCTTACTTTCACTGAGCGAAGATGAAAAGGAAGAACTATATGGCATCATCTATTCAATCTCGTATAAAGGCGGAAACGAGGTGTCTTTAACCTCAGATAAAGCGATGATTGTGAGGGATGCAGACAGACTGGACGCAATCGGGGCCATCGGGATCGCGAGAACGTTCGCTTATGGAGGTAAGAAAGGTCAAGTGCTATATGACCCTGATATAGAGATTAGGTCTGAAATGACTCTTACTGAGTATAGAACTGGAAAAAGTTCGAGCATCCATCATTTTCATGAGAAATTATTGAAATTGAAAGGCTTGATGTGCACGGAAACCGGGAAGCTTCTTGCAGAAGAACGGCATGAATATATGTTAGGGTTCCTAAAGCAATTCAACAAAGAATGGAATGGTCAAGAATGAGAATGTTAACAGCAGAGAATTTATCAAAATCTTATGGGGAAAAGACCTTATTTGGTGGAATCTCTTTTTCCATCAACGAAAAGGAAAGGGTAGGATTGATCGGGGTCAATGGAACAGGAAAATCAAGTCTGTTAAAGCTGATCGCCGGTATTGAAGAATATGATAGTGGTGAAATCATGGCTCCCGGTGATTATCACATTTCCTATCTGCCCCAGGAACCCGAGATCAATGAGGAATTGAGCGTCATCGGGCAAGTTTATCGGGGAGAAGCAAAAATCATCAAAGCCATGCGTGAATATGAAACAGCTTTAATGGAAATGGAAAGAGATCCTAAAAGCAGCACTTCTCAAGAGAGATTATTTGAGGCGCAGAAGCAGATGGACACCCTGCATGCATGGGAAGCGAATGCAAATGCCAAAGCGATCCTTACAAAACTGGGTATCAATGAATTCTCAAAGAAAATGAAGGAATTATCCGGGGGGCAAAAGAAAAGGGTGGCACTGGCCGGGGTGCTCATTGAAACCCCAGATCTGCTCATACTCGACGAACCGACCAACCACTTGGATTATCAATCCATAAAATGGCTTGAAGACTTCCTGGCCAAATATAACGGTTCAGTGCTGCTCGTTACCCATGACAGATATTTTTTGGACAGTGTAACGAATCGCACGTTCGAACTGGATGGAGGAAAACTTTATTCCTACAGAGGGAATTATGCTTCTTTCATTGAGGCAAAAGCGACGAGAGAGGAAAACGAACGCCTTGTATCCGAGAAACAGCAGAACCTTTATCGACGAGAGCTTCAATGGATGAGAAGAGGTGCCAAAGCGAGGACTACAAAGCAGAAAGCAAGGATACAGCGCTTTGAAAATCTGGAAGATAATATGAGTTCCGGACCGAATAATGCCCAAGTCGAAATGGCAATCGGTGGGGACAGGCTTGGAAAACAGGTATTTGAATTGAAGGATGCTTCAAAATCCTTTGATGGCAAGATTATATTAAAAGACTTCAATTACTTGATCAAGCCGGGGGACCGAATTGGTGTTGTCGGTAAAAATGGAAGTGGAAAATCCACTTTTCTTAATCTCCTTGGAGAAAAAGATGAGCTGGATTCAGGAGAATTGATCAAAGGGTTGACCGTGAAAATCGCGTATTATACACAAGGGCATGAAGAATTGAATGAAAATATGCGAATGATTGAATATATAAGGGAAGCCGGTGAATTTATCACCACTGAAAAGGGCGAGCGTATATCGGTCACTTCCATGTTGGAACGGTTTCTTTTCCCGATGAGTACGCACGGCACGCTCATTCGAAAACTTTCGGGAGGAGAGAAGAGGAGACTGTTTCTACTGAAGTTGTTAATGGGAAAACCGAATGTCCTCTTGCTTGACGAGCCTACAAACGACTTGGATACTGAAACGCTCACGGTCCTTGAAGATTATATCAACGAATTTTCCGGAGTAGTAGTGACAGTTTCACATGATCGGTATTTCTTAGATAAGACTGCCCGGCAATTGCTCGTGTTTAAGGGTGATGGCGATATTGGTTTATATTTCGGAGAATATACAGAATACCTGGAGGAAGCCGAAACAGTAACGAAAAACCAGGCGGCAGCAAAGAAGGATACAGATTCTAAGCAGCTTTCACAACAACCTGAAAAAGAGAAAAAAAGACTATCTTACATGGAAAAGCGTGAGTGGGATGAAATTGAAGGCAATATCGCTGAAATAGAAGATAAACTGGAAAAAGTCCAGGAAGAACTTCAATCGGTGGGAAGTAATTTTGAACGGGCGCAAGAATTGATGAATGAAAGCCAGCAGTTAAACGAGAAGCTAGAACATTTGATTGAAAGATGGAGTTATCTCTCTGAATATGCTGAATAAGGCAGTTTGTTTTTTTGCCTAAGATTAACTATGTTATGATGAAAAGAACAAGTGGTGGCAGAAAGGGGATTAATTGTGAGAATCGTATCGATTGAACCTACCCCCAGCCCTAATACGATGAAAGTTCTCTTAGATAGGGAGCTTGAAGCTGGGAAGAGTAATAACTATAAAAAAGATCAGTCGGAAGGTGCACCTTCAGTCATTAAAGATATTCTTCTTATAGAAGGAATTAAAGGGGTCTATCATGTGGCAGACTTCCTTGCTGTTGAACGGAATGCGAAGTTTGATTGGCAGGAACTTCTTCCTCAAGTCAGAAAAGCATTTGGAGAAGAAGCCGAGCAAGAATCAAGTGAATCCCAAATGGAAGAGCATTTCGGTGAAGTGAATGTCTCGATCCAGATGTTTAAAGGAATCCCAATGCAGGTGAAGGTAACAGATGGAGAAGAAGAGAAGCGTTTTTCTTTGCCTGATCCGTTTATGAAGGCATTATCAAATGCCCAACAGGACGGAGACAATGTCGTCCTGCTTCGTAAGTGGAAGGACCATGGAGTAAGATATGGCGACCTCGATGATATCGGCAATGATGTTGTGGAAGAATTAACTGCAGCCTATCCGCCTTCAAGACTGGAAAGTTTGGCTCAACAGGCCTTGGAAAACCGTACTGAAGCACAACCTGTCCAACGTATGAAGCAAAAAATCACGATCGATGATTTCGATGCACCAGACTGGCAAACCAGATATCAGAAGCTGGAAGCAATGGATGATCCGAATTTAGAAGATCTTCCACTGCTTGAAAAAGCACTTCAGGATGAAAAAGTCTCGATCAGGCGTTTAGCCGTGGTATATCTGGGCATGATTGAAGACGAGCGTGTATTGCCTCTTTTATATAAAGGGCTTGAAGATAAATCTGTGTCGGTACGCCGCACAGCCGGTGATTGCTTATCCGATCTCGGATTCAAGCAAGCGATGCCCCAAATGGTCGAAGCACTGAAAGATAAGAGTAAATTGGTGAGATGGCGGGCAGCAATGTTCTTATATGAAGAAGGCGATGATACGGCTCTTCCAGGTTTGAAAGCTGCAGAAAATGATCTGGAATTCGAAGTCAAATTACAAGTGAAAATGGCTATTGAACGTATAGAAGGCGGAGAAGAGGCCAAAGGATCCGTTTGGAAACAAATGACTGAAGCACGTTTGCAGGATTAACATGAAGATGAAATATACTAAATTCTATAGGGGGAATGTATGATGTCAATGGCTTATGAAGAATATATGAGACAATTGGTGAAACCTATGAGACAGGAACTTGCTCAAGCAGGCTTTAAGGAACTGGCCACCGCAGAAGAAGTGGAGCAGTTTATGGAAAGTGCAGAAGGAACGACCCTGGTAGTCGTGAATTCTGTCTGCGGTTGTGCAGCAGGGCTTGCACGACCGGCTGCTACTCAATCCATATTAAATAATGACAAGACTCCCGACCAGCTGGTGACTGTATTTGCAGGGCAGGATAAGGAAGCCACTATGAAAATGAGAGAGTACTTTGAAGGTTATGAACCATCATCCCCTTCAATGGCATTGTTAAAAGGAAATAAAGTGGTTCATTTCATTCCAAGAGAAGAAATAGAGGATCATGATATTTCAGCTATCATATCAAATTTGACTTCTTCATTTAACGAACATTGCTAATAAATAAAACAATCATCTTAGGGAACTCTTAATGGGTTCCCTATTTCTATGGTATGATGGTAGAATGAGCAGAAAAAGGAGACAATAATTGTGTTTGTAACGACATGCGGGAGAGCAAACGAGAATGTGATCAAAGAGGCAATGAGAATCGCTTCTGAACTGAACATTCCCTATATCGAAAGAGGAAAAAAATCACTCATTTATCATATGGAAAATCAAGATCAAAATTGCGTTATGGTCGGTAAAGAGCGGCTGGAGCTTCATAAGAGAAAAAAGGGTGAAGAACCTTTTTTCTTTCATCCGAACTCAGCCTCATTCCGCATCAAAAGATTAATGCGCGGAGAAAAAGATCCCATGGTGGAAGCAGGAGGGCTTCAACCAGGAATGAGCTTCCTTGATTGTACACTTGGCCTTGCTTCGGACAGCATTATCGCCAGTCACGTTGTCGGATCTGAAGGAACAGTTAAAGGAATGGAAGCAAATAAGTATATTGCCTCTATCATTGCAGAAGGTTTGAAGAATTGGTCCTCGCCCCTTACAGAGTTAAACGAAGCCATGAAAAGAGTAGAGGTATGGCAAGGGAATTTTGAAGATAGATTAAAGGAATGTGCCGATAAATCAGTGGATGTCGTCTATTTCGACCCGATGTTTGAGGAAGGGCTGACTGATTCAACAGGCATAAATCCAATCAGAAACTGGGCTTCCTATACGCCGCTGACAAAAGAAGTGATTACCGAGGCAAAACGGGTGGCCAGAAATAAGGTCGTCATGAAAAATCACTATCAATCGCCCCTTTTTGAAGAACACGGCTTTGAAGTGATAAAAAGACCCTCAGCCAAATTTCACTTTGGTGTTATTAGGTTGTAAGGAGCAATAAAAAGAACTCACTCCTTCCTACGAAGGGAAGAACTGGTTCTGAGTTAAACTTTTTATTCATCTTCACCTAAGTTGATTGCGGTGGAGGGCACTCGTCTTAGGGGAGAGCGAGTGCCTATAGCGTTCCAGCTTTTGATTGGAGTGCAAGACGAAGACTCCTGCGGGAGAAGTGGCCAATTAGAAAAGCGGAAGGGCTTTGTTTAGAGGCAGGTGGCATAAGACGAATCGGCCTGGAAGGCGCTCTTTGCCTTCTTGGTCGGTTTGGCTTATGACATGTGCCTCTAAGCCCTGCAGCTAGACAAGT
>NZ_JBBYAF010000066.1:0-9949 GCF_038405515.1 Rossellomorea oryzaecorticis
CTTCGCTTTCCGCGGGTGACCCGTGAGCCTCCTCGGCTTCGCCTGCGGGGTCTCACATTGGCCACTTCTCCCGCAGGAGTCTTCGTCTTGCACTCCAATCAAAAGCTGGAACCGCCTATTAACAATATCTATTATGTATATGAAATTTACCTAATGCTTTTATTACATTCTTGCTAAGGTAATTTCTTTTTATTGTACAAAACAAGGCGCGAATCGCGCCTTGTTCTTATATGTTATTATTATGCTTCTTTGCTGTTATCAACAAGGAATTCTACTGCTTTACGAACTTTAAGGTCCGCTTTAAGCGTGTCAAGGCCGCCAAGTGCCTGCTTGATGTTGTCGGCAGACATGTTGTACTGCTCAGCCATTTTATTTACTTCTTCTTCTGCTTCTTCATCAGTCACTTCAAGATTTTCAGCGGCAGCGATTGCTTCTAACGTAAGGTTAGTGCGTACACGCTTGCCTGCATCTTCTGTCATTTGACCGCGAAGATCTTCTTCTGTTTGACCAGAGAATTGGAAGTAAAGGTCAAGGTTCATACCTTGCATTTCTAGACGTTGACCAAATTCCTGCATCATGCGGTCTACTTCACTGTTTACCATTACTTCTGGGATTTCAACTTCTGCATTTTCAGAAGCTTTTTCTACAAGCGTTTCACGAACTGCTGTTTCAGCTTCGTTCTTTTTAGATTCTTGCAGGCGCTTTTCGATTTTTTCTTTAAGTTCTGCCAATGTTTCAACTTCTTCATCAGCATCTTTCGCAAATTCATCGTCTAACGCTGGAAGTTCTTTTGTTTTAATTTCGTGGAGTTTCACTTTGAATGTTGCAGCTTTTCCTGCAAGTTCAGCAGCATGGTATTCTTCAGGGAATGTAACTTCTACTTCCTTCTCTTCACCCGCAGCCGCTCCGATTAATTGCTCTTCGAATCCAGGAATGAATTGTCCAGAACCGAGTTCTAGAGAATAGTTTTCAGCTTGCCCGCCTTCGAATGCTTCACCGTCAACGAATCCTTCGAAATCCATTGTTACTGTGTCGCCTTCTTCAGCTTTACCTTCTTCTTTCACAACAAGCTCAGCTTGTTTTTCTTGAAGTGAAGTAAGTTCAGCTTCAACGTCTTCAGCTTTTACTTCGGCATCCACTTTTTCTACTTCAAGACCTTTGTAGTCTCCAAGTTTCACTTCAGGCTTCACTTGCACTTTTGCAGTGAAGATAAGGTCTTTGCCTTTTTCCATTTGCTCAACATCGATTTCCGGACGGTCGATTGGGTCGATGCCAGTTTCTTCGATTGCTTTTGCATAAGCTTCAGGTAAGATGAAGTCTAATGCATCCTGGTAAAGTGATTCTACACCGAAACGCTTTTCGAACATACCGCGAGGCATTTTCCCTTTACGGAATCCTGGTACATTTACTTGCTTCACAACTTTTTTGAAAGCAGCGTCTAAACCTTCGTTTACTTTCGCAGCTTCAACTTCAATTGTAAGTACTCCTTGGTTACCTTCTTGCTTTTCCCATTTTGCAGACATACTGTTCCCTCCAACAATCTATATTTGATTCTAATTTTTTACGCATAGTAGTAGATAGTCCCGAGTATGAATCTAGCACTATCATCGTAAATATATAAAAATCTATTCTATTGCAACCATTACATTATAACATACAGCCTCATTCTTTCAACAGAGAGCATTTAAATTATCGGTGAAGAAATTTCCTCCAGCTCATTCAGCTGCTCAAGCAGAATTGCGCATTCCTCACATTCTTCCATTTTCCCCTTCAGTTCTTCCCCCAGAATGGCATCGGCAAACATATCCGCTGCATAACTACCGTAAACAATCGCTGTGTTCTCAGAGTCAGCCTGGAACTCAAAAGGGTACATAAGAAAAGAATGCCTCTTTACCAATTCCAGTGCATGCTGAAATAATGAAGGATTCCGCTGGGACAGCAGCTCATCCAGTTCTTCAGACACTTTCATGAAAGAATCCGTTTCAAATACATCTTGAAGCATGGATGGCGTAACTTTCACTTCTTTATTCAGCTTGTTGATTGAAATTTCTTTATCATATCCATGTTCCCGTAAAACATTCACGATCATTGACTGTAGAAAAGGGTGAGAGGTTTCTTCACTTAAATAAGATAGCAGCTCAGACAGATATGGACGGATATTTTGATGAACGAGTTGTGCAGCAATCAGCGTCTGTTCTTCAAGACTTTTATCTTTCAGGATGGCCGTCTCCGGGATTTCTGGTTCTTCCTTCATCTCTGTACCGGGCTCTTTCCCATCCAATACTTTCTCACTGAAATGCAGCAGCTTCTTGAAATGTTCCTCTTTTTCAAAGGGCACTTCTTTTTCCTCAAAAAGAGCGTTGATCGTATCGATCACATCTTGATGCTGATGAAGCTGGATGAGGATCATCAGGTACATATCGACCACTTCGAAATATTCACCGATCCCTTCCAGAAGCATTTCCTTGCAGATCACTTTTGCCTCATCATATTGTTTATTTTCATACAGGGCCAGAACCAATGCGGTATTGATATCGGGATTCTCCGGCTCCATTTCATATGCCTGGGTCAAAAGGTCGGCCGATTCCTGAATATCCCCGTTCTCCAGTGCCTGGACCCCTTTTTCAAGGAGCCTCTCCTTCAATCCGGGAAATTGCAGGACCTTTCCTTTTTCCTCATTGTTTTTCTTTGTCATGTTTTGTACCCGCCTATACGTATTAAAGATGGTAATAGTGTAGCATGAGAGGGTGGAGAAAACAAAGATTACAAGGAGTCACCCTATACATAAACAAATGTAAATAAGAAAAAAAGCCTGCCGATTGGCAGACTTTGATGTATGTAGGTTTAATGGCGTCCCAGGAGAGATTCGAACTCCCGACCTACAGTTTAGGAAACTGTTGCTCTATCCTGCTGAGCTACTGGGACAATTGTGAATTCGTTACAGGTAAGTCACTTATAGTCTCTAAGGAATCTCACGATAATCAAAAGCATAACGAATATGTTCTTTTTGATTATTTTTCGGGACATTTACCCTTAAAGTCAATGATTTCAAAAAGGATTTTGGATTAAAGTAATAGCATTCATCCGTTTGTGGACAATAAACACAATAGATATCAATTTCATTTTTATTAACTTCTTTGGTTATAACCCCTTTAGAAGTTGAATAATTGGAGCGAAATCTCACTTCCAGTGCACCCTTACTATTAAGTTCTCTATATTTCACTTGAACCCTTTTAAACATCCCATCTTTATAGATAACTATGTCGAAAGGGGCATGTTCAGTTGCGGGATTAAGTATCATATATCCTTTTTGATATAAGTCAACTTGTGCCTTTAATATCCCTAAGTCCCCTTTGTGCTTTGTGTGATGGTTCATCATTAATCACCTCACAGGAGATCGTAAGTTTCCTTGTTATCGCCTTAAGTATTACCAGTTAGTGGCGTCCATTCTTTAGTGAAAAAAGGATTGCAGGATATATTGCAGTGTTAGTTAAAGGATAAAAAAAGAATACCGACACGATCTTTTTATCTGTGTCAGTATCCCTTATCTGTTCAAAACCCTGTACAAGGTATGTATGTAATGATAGTGGCGTCCCAGGAGAGATTCGAACTCCCGACCGACGGCTTAGCTTACCACTATGACTTTCGGCACCAGCTTGGAGTCGCTGTTTGTGGTCTGGACTATATCTTCACCGTTTCAGGTGCGACACGTGTAGTCTCTACGGAACCTCACGATGCTTAGAGCATAATACAGAATTTCTACCGTTTCACCATTCGAAATTCTTTCACCAATTGGTCGTGAGTTTCCTCGGTATTACCATCAGCATTACCTGTTAAGGCTTCACCGATATAGTGTCGTCCACTCTATAGGTTTCTGTTTCCCTAATAGAGGCTCCTATACTTGAAGGCCGTTGCTCTATCCTGCTGAGCTACTGGGACATGTTTTGTTAAGGACAATATTTATTATATTCACATAGCATATAGAAGTCAATACATTTTCAAAAAAAGTTTTCTGAAATACTTTTCATTTGAATGTTAACTTCAATTACCAATTTATTATATCCTTTCTCCACCCGTTTGAAAAGCAAAAGAACCCTCTGAAAAGAAGGTTCTTTCATAAGTATCTACAATCTCTTTTTAAAGACTGAACTCCTGTTCTTCAACCACTTCATGATCATGAGTCAAAAACTCCACTTTGACCATGTCTTCGGAAGCTTCCACCAACGCATACGTCCGCTCTTGTCTCCCACGGGGCAGCAGGATGCTTCCGGGATTCAGATACAGCGTCCCATTAACCATTTCGGCTCCCAGCGTATGGGAATGTCCGAAGAAGACAAATTTCGCACCGGATTCCTCTGCTCTATAGCGAAGCTTCATCAAGGACATCTTGATGCCATACAAATGTCCGTGGGTCACGAGAATCGTATTCCCATTTATCTCTTCTGCCAAATCATCAGGGAGGCGCCCATCCATATCACAGTTTCCCCGGACCGCCAAGTAAGCGGTTAATGCTTCATCATCGGCGCTTAGTTCTGAATCGCCGCAGTGAATCATCGCGTTTACTTTCCCTTTATATTTCTCAGCCAGTTCTTTAATCTCCTTTTTCGAACCGTGGCTGTCACTTACAACTAAAAGCTTCATCCTTTCCTCACCCTTTTAGACTAAATCTGTGATCAATGATCTTAATTTCTCCAAAGCATTTCCGCGGTGGCTAATGCTGCTTTTTTCTTCCGGTGTCATTTCTGCCATCGATTTTTCCAGAGAAGGGACAAAGAAGATTGGATCATAGCCAAATCCGTTTGTTCCCCGTCTTTCCTGAAGGATCTGTCCTTCGCAGGTGCCCGTTACCGTATGTGTTTCAATCTCAGGTCCGGCAATGGCCAGCACACAATGAAACCTTGCATTCCGGTCACCGTTAGGTACATCTTTCAATTCCTCCAGGACCTTGTCCATGTTATTTTCATCGCTCTTTTCTTCCCCGGCATAACGCGCGGAATAGACTCCCGGACGACCATCCAATGCATCAATTGCCAGCCCGGAATCGTCAGCAATCACAAGTGCATCCAATTCTTCCGCTACCGTCTCAGCTTTCAAAATTGCATTTTCCTCAAATGTCGTTCCTGTTTCTTCCACATCCTCGATATGAGGCAAGTCTAGTAATGTTTGTACCTCATATCCGTAAGGTGCAAACATATTTTGAAATTCCTTTGCTTTTCCCCTGTTTTTTGTCGCGATTATTACACGTTTCGTCATATCTGTGTCATCCCTTTTATTTAATTCTTTGCGCGAATTCTCCCAGTGCACTTTTTTGCATTTCGAATAGCTCCTGGATTCCAATTTGACCCAGCTCCAGCATTTCATGCAGCTGGTTCATTGTGAAAGTAGCTTCTTCCCCAGTACCTTGAAGCTCTACGAACTCTCCTTCACCGGTCATGATGATATTCATATCAACCAGGGCTTTGCTGTCTTCAATATAATTAAGATCGAGCACCGAGCCATGTTCCTCGACAATACCTACACTTGTTGCAGCTAAATAGCTTTTTAGAGGAAATGAGGAGATCTTTTTATTATCCTGTAATTTCCCTAGTGCCAGAGCCATCGCCACGAAAGCTCCTGTGATCGAAGCCGTTCTTGTACCGCCGTCCGCCTGGATGACATCACAATCGATCCAGATCGTGCGCTCACCAAGGGCATCCAGATTCACAACCGCTCTTAAAGCACGTCCGATCAGGCGCTGGATTTCCATCGTTCTACCTGAAATCTTCCCTTTCGACGATTCACGGATATTTCGCGTTTCCGTCGCTCTAGGCAGCATTGAATACTCTGCGGTGATCCACCCTTTGCCGCTGTTTCTCATAAAAGGAGGCACGCGGTCTTCGATACTTGCATTACAAATCACTTTTGTATTGCCTACCGTAATTAATACAGACCCTTCCGGATGCATCACATATCCTGTTTCGATTTTCACTTCACGCAGTTGATTTTTTTCTCTTCCATCAGCTCTCATATTATATCCTCCTGTCATACTCATTTTCATCGTATGTAAATCGTCCATTTCAAAAAGAGAAGAGGCGGCATCAGCCAACCTCTTTTTTCATGATTCTATAATAGTATATCAAAAAATGATCATTTAAAAACTAATTGCATTTACATTTTCCGGACGGGTGACTGGTTCGGTGACCGGTTCGCCGTCTTTGCTTACTGTGGTCGCTTCACCATTGACCAGTACGGATACGCTTTTGATCCCTTTTTGTTCCGTCAGGGAAAGAACAAGTGAATTCAGCATATGCTCGGAAACCATTTTTTCTTCCAGGCTTCCATACACTGCTTCATTGAAATTCAGGGTTACCGTACCGTCTTTAAGAGAAGGATCATCCAAGAGTTCCGCTCCCGTAAAGTCACTGGCCAGATACGAACCATATCCAGGTCCTTCAATGAGTTCCTGTACGACCGCTTTCACTTCATCCGCTTCGTTTGAACTTACCCGTTTTGTAACAGGGACGTAGTACGTCTGGGAATCTGTCTGTGAGACATAATAGACGGTTACCGGCTTCGTGCTTGTAGGATCTGCAACTCCGCTTGTATCAACATTGATCCCCATTTTTCTTGATAAACCGGATTCGTCGATCGGTGTGCCATTAACAGGCATTTCCGTTAACGGATAGCCGTTTACACGGAGCTCGACTTTTTCAACTGAATCAAATTGAGTCAGCGTCCATGTTACTGATTGAAGGATTTTCTGTTCATCTTCGGGCTGGTAATTATTGAATTCCGGTGAAAAGTCTGCAACTGCCTTCCCATCTTTGATGTTGACTGTGATCTGAGTATCCGCCGGCAATACCGCCCGGAATCCATTCGGAAGGACATTCTGCACAGGGCCGTTCACCACAAGATACTCAAGCGCCTGTTTGGCGACACTTTCATTATTCGGAAGAGGTAACGACTGGGAAACCACATATCCATTCTTGTCGATCAAATAAAGCTCTGTCATTACTGTTTTCTCCACAGCTTCATCGTTGCCTGCCGTCTCTTTACCTTCTTCATTCTTTGCCGTATCCAGTTGTTCACCTTCTTTTAAGTGTGATACTTCCTGCGGCGGATCAATTTTTTCCTTCTCCCCAAAACTCAACAGTCCGCAGCCTGAAAGATATACTGAAGATGCTAACACCGTTACAGCAATTGATACTTTCGCTTTTTTTGACATCGCGAAACCTCCTAAAAGACAGTTTGTACTACATGTATACGAGCCTTCGTAATGAAATAGACCGAATCTTTTTAAGAAAAGCAGACAAACTTTTTTCAGGAGAAAAGAAAAACCACCCAGCCAAGACACTCAGTCTTGAAGCCGGATGGTTTCTGCATGTACTTTCCCTATATTCAGCCAATCAGAGGCGATTTGTGAAAACAAGTAGGAAGAACCTGTTGTGAAGAAGCGGTGCCCGGGCACTCTGACTCCCCGGTATAAAAGATTATAGTAGTCCAATATCGTACTGATTTCCCTGGCAGTCTCATCGCCGGAGCTGATGACACTTATTTTATCCCCCATATACTCCTGAATTTTCGATTGCAGGAGAGGATAATGGGTACAGCCAAGGATTAAGGTGTCGATGTCAGTATTTTTCATCGAAGCCAGTGTTTCTTTCACGATCGAATCAGCCGTTGCACTGTTATATTCTCCGCTTTCTACTAAAGGAACAAATTTAGGGCAGGCCAGAGGGCTTACTTCAAGGCTTCCATGTAACGAGTGAAGCGCTTCTTCATATGCCCCGCTGTTTATCGTCCCGATGGTTCCGAGGACGCCGATTTTTTTATTATACGTATGCTTGATCGCTGCCCTTGCTCCAGGATGGATGACTCCGATGACCGGGATATCCAATTGGGTCTGGATTTCATCCAGTACGACTGCAGTGGCAGTGTTACAGGCAATAATGAGCATTTTCATATCATATTGTAAAAGATATTCTGTCATCTGCCATGTGAATTTCTTCACTTCCCGTGACGAACGCGGGCCGTATGGACATCTGGCTGTATCGCCAAGATAATAGATCGTTTCTTTTGGTAATTGGCGCATGACTTCTTTTGCCACCGTCAGTCCGCCAACGCCTGAATCGATGATGCCGATTGGTTGAATCACTTTATTCCCTCACTCTGGTTTCATTTCTTGATGAAGTTTAGCTAAATTTCTTTTCAAGCCGAGTACTTCTTCTTCTGAAAAATCTTCGAGTACACTCTGTAAGTAATTTTGTCTTTTTTCAATGACTTCTTCAATAATTCTTTCGCCCTCTTTTAACATATGAATGCGGACGACCCGTCTGTCATTTTCATCTTTGACCCTTTCAACCAATTCATTTTTCTCCATGCGGTCTACAAGGTCCGTCGTCGTGCTGCATGCAAGATACATCTTATTTGAAAGGTCGCCGATCGTCATGTCGCCGTATTCAAATAACCATTGAAGAGCAATGAACTGAGGGGGAGTAAGCGTGTATTGACTTAAAATCTCGCGTCCCTTTTGTTTAATGATGGAAGATATGTATCGCAAGTCTTTTTCTATATCCGCAACAACCTGACCGTCGGCCTTCAGCTGGACTTCTTCTTTATTCATACAATAATTCTCCTTTGACTGACTAGTACTTATTTAGTATCATCACTTTTTTCATGAAGTGATCGTGATCGTTATCTGTTACACATATCATTTAAATTGACCTACTAGCATTTTCTCCTTTTTTCAGGGAAATTTCAAGAAAAGTCTGAGATAAGGGAAATATACCCTTCAAACTAAAAGAGACTGACTCTTATTTACACAATAATCGGTTTATATGTAACCGGGTAATTGTTCATAAGAATCAGTCCCTTACTTTAAAGCTTGAGTTCCCCCATGCGAAGAAGCTCTACAACAGCTTGAGATCGCCCCTTCACTCCAAGCTTTTGCATGGCGTTGGAAATATGATTTCGAACTGTCTTTTCGCTGATGAATAAATCACTAGCTATTTCCTTTGTAGTTTTATCTTGGACTAACAGCTCGAATACTTCTTTTTCTCTCTTTGTGAGCAACGGTTTGTGTGTAAAATCATTGTCCTTCAATTATGGTAACCCTCCTTGCCTTCGCCAGCTTTAAACCGCGGGGATGGGTATTGTTGGTCGTCAGAATATCATATGTGAAGGTACGGTTTGGAGTGACATAGAGAGGGCGTAAAATAAAAAATAGGCAGTGATTCATTCACACATGATTTATGATGATTGGGGCATGACTGAAGGACAGCCAAATTTCTTTCTCATCTCTTCTGTCCACGGAACACCCTTCCCCGTCTTACGTGAAATCTGTACCATCGTTCCTCTGCCAACGAAGCAGACATCTTGCTTTTCATTCACACCCATATAATGCAGATCGACGGAAGAATTGCCTACACTCGCTGCTTTGACAAAAACATTCAATCGTTCGCCAAAGTATACTTGTTTCAAGAAGTCACACTGAAGATCTGCTACAACCGGAATCGTATCATGATCGGGCTTTACCCAATCCTGCATAAATCCATTGTATTTAAAAAAGTCGGTTCTCGCTTCCTCAAAATATGTAAATGGAATCGTGTTGTTCAAATGTCCAAACATATCCGTTTCGGAAAAACGAACCTTTACTTCTATGGAGAAATGAAATTCTTTTTGCCATGTGTCTATATCCTTAATGTATGTAATATGTTTCAAAATGGCTCCTCCTTCTTTGCAATTTGGAAATGAATGAATATTCATTCTTTTTTGTTCATTATAATCTTTTTTCTTACATATAGGAACCGTTAAGCTTCAAAAACTTTAATAGGCGGGACCTCTTAATACCGCTTATTGATTTCCGTGGAAGACTTCGCTTTCCGCGGGTAGCCCGTGAGCCTCCTCGGTCGTACCTCCCTGTGGGGTCTCACATTAGCTACTTTTCCCGCAGGAGTCTTCGTCTTCCACT
>NZ_JBBYAF010000067.1:0-9687 GCF_038405515.1 Rossellomorea oryzaecorticis
GACGAAGACTCCTGCGGGAGAAGTGGCCAATGTGAGACCCCGCAGGGAGGTACGACCGAGGAGGCTCACGGGTCACCCGCGGAAAGCGAAGTCTTGCACGGAAATCAAATGCGGCATTTAGCTGCGACTTTCTATCAATAGACATAATTTAAGCCAGCCTAAAAGATTTGATACCTTT
Source organism: Rossellomorea oryzaecorticis (assembly GCF_038405515.1). Lineage (GTDB taxonomy): Bacteria > Bacillota > Bacilli > Bacillales > Bacillaceae_B > Rossellomorea > Rossellomorea oryzaecorticis_A. The sequence goes on from NZ_JBBYAF010000067.1 coordinate 179, forward strand.
CAGACTGACTTAGTTATAGCTGTTTAAAGTGCTTTTTCGAGTTGTTTTGGTTTGGCGAAGATCATGCGGCCTGCGGATGTTTGGAGGACGCTTGTGACGAGTACATCGATGTATTTGCCGATGTAGTTGCGGCCTTCTTCGACGACGATCATGGTTCCATCATCTAAGTACGCAATGCCTTGGTTATGTTCTTTACCGTCCTTGATCACTTGCACCTTCAATTCTTCCCCGGGAAGGACCACCGGCTTGACTGCGTTTGCCAGGTCGTTGATATTCAATACTTGTACACTTTGAAGATCGCAGACTTTATTCAGGTTGAAATCATTCGTTACGACAATTCCATTCGTCAGCTTTGCCAGTTTCACAAGCTTGGAATCGACTTCCTGAATTTCTTCGAAGTCTCCTTCGTAAATCTGAACCTCGACAGGCAGCTCTTTTTGAATCCGGTTTAAAATATCAAGACCTCTTCGCCCGCGGTTGCGTTTTAAAACATCTGATGAATCAGCAATATGCTGAAGCTCCTCTAAAACGAATTGAGGGATGACCACGATTCCCTCAAGGAAACCGGTCTGACAAATATCAGCGATACGGCCGTCAATGATCACGCTTGTATCTAAAATCTTAAGTGTTTTTACTGCATTTTCATCAAGGTCATCATCTGTACCCTTTTTCTTTCCTTTTCCTGCAGAAGGAAAAAGGTTCATCAGTTCATCTCTCTTTTTAAAACCAACCTGAAATCCTAAATAACCAAGAATCAATGTTAATAGAATAGGAACAACCGTATTAACGATCGGAATTTCCATCTGGTTAAAAGGAATCCCAAATAAATAGGCAACAAAAAGGCCAATAATTAAACCTAAACTGCCAAACAATAGATCTGTTACCGGCGCCTTCACGAGACTATCTTCAAACCACTTAACGAAATTGACTACGTACTCGACTGCCCAAAACGTAAGAATATAAAAGATAATGGCACCAAATATGGCAGTCATATAAGGGTTATTAATCAAAGGAATGTCAGATAAATTTATGACGGTTAACAATTCGGGAAGCAGAAAGATCCCAAGTGTCCCGCCTACTATAAGGAAGCACGCTTTAACAATATTCTTTAACATTCCCTCACCTCCTCCTATTCATTATAAACAATTTACTATTTTTAAAACGTCTGAATCTGGAAAACTTGATGAATTTAAACGAAAAGAAATAATTTTAATACAGTAAGCCCAATTTTACTAATGGTCTTAAAAAAAGGCTAACATGTCCGAAACGAACTGTCAATTTTTTGAAAAAGATTCCATTGTATCATAACAGGGCCTTTTTGACTAGCCTCTATAATTGACGGTCTGCAAACGTCTGTTCCTTAATGAGTTTGAGACCCTCTTTAATCTTTCTTGCCCTTACTTCACCGATTCCCTCTACTTCATCCAATTCACTGACAGATGCACTGCACACCTTCGGCAAAGTTTCGAATTCAGTGACCAGGTTTTCAATGATCACGACCGGCAGACGCGGTATCTTATTCAACACACGGTAGCCACGGGGGAAAATAGCATCATCGTGATGCACATATCCATGATAGCCAAGCAGCTTCAACAGGACATTATCATCGAGCACCTCTGAATGGACAAGTTCCTGGAATTTGTAGAGCACCTCAAACGGCTTGATGTCTCTATTCTGTGCATAATCCCGGATAATGAGCATCGCTTCCTCTTCAATATCCGCGAGCAGCTCATTCATCTGCAAGCGGATGAGCCTGCCTTCCGTTCCCAGCTCACTCAGATACGTCAAGAGTTCATTTTTAATGCGAAGGACCATCTCAAAACGATGAAGGACCTGAAGAAGGTCACTGTGCGTAACAAGCTCCTCAAATTCAAGGACAGAGAGATTGGAAATACTCTGGTCCAGCACCACCTTGTATTTTTCCAATGTCTGAATGGCTTGATTCGCCTTTGTTAAAATAACGGAAATATCCTTCAGAGCATAACGGAAGTTCCCCTGATAAAGAGTGATGACATTTCGCCTTTGTGAGATCGCAATGACAAGAGCATTCGTTTGTCTGGCTACCCTTTCTGCTGTTCGGTGCCTCATTCCGGTTTCTGTGGAAGGCACATAAACGTCGGGAGCCAATTGCGCATTTGCATAAAGAATCTTCGTGCCGGCTTCATTTAAGATGATGGCTCCGTCCATCTTCGCAAGCTCATACAGATAGCTCGGGGAAAAAGAGCAATTGATATGAAACCCGCCATCCACGACCGATCTCACTTTATCATTGTAGCCGACTACGATCAGCCCTCCCGTTTTTGCCCGTAACACATTGTCGATACCTTCTCTGATCGGGGCACCGGGAGCAACAAATTGTAAAATATCCGATATCGACTTATCCGTTTTTTTCTCTTCCATACCTTATCCTCCTAAGAAAAGCGCAAGCGCCTTGGTCAGCCCCGACAAGGGCTTCTGGGCCGACCGGTGAAGTCGGTCTTTGACTTCAGTGGACGGACCGAAACGTCTCGAGGGGCTAGGCGCTGGAGCTGGACAATTCTCAAATAAAAATACACTCTAAGAATTTAAAATAAGAGCCAATGCTTCATTTATCGTGGCTACCCCCACTACGTTAATATCAGAAGGCGGATGCCAGCCGCTCAGATTATTTTGAGGAACAATCACACGCTTGAAGCCCAGCTTGGCTGCTTCCTGGACCCTTTGTTCGATTCTCGATACTCTTCTGATCTCTCCGGTCAATCCGACTTCCCCGATGATACAGTCATGAGGGTTAGGGGCCTTGTCACGGAAACTGGAAGCAATACTCGTGGCAACCGCCAAATCAATCGCCGGCTCATCAAGCTTTACTCCTCCGGCCACCTTAAGATAGGCATCCTGCTGCTGCAGAAGCATTCCCACCCGCTTCTCCAATACGGCCATAATCAGCGAAACCCGGCTATGATCTATCCCGGTCGCCATACGGCGCGGATTATTGAAGCTTGTCGGCGTGACCAGAGCTTGTATCTCCACCAGTACCGGCCGGGTACCTTCCATCGAGGCTACAACGGTAGAGCCTGTTGCCCCTTCCGATCGCTCCTCTAGGAAAATCTCTGATGGATTAGCTACCTCTTCTAATCCAAGCTCTTTCATTTCAAAGATTCCCATTTCATTCGTAGAACCAAACCTATTCTTCACTGCCCGTAAAATCCGATAAGAATGATGGCGCTCCCCTTCAAAATACAAAACGGTGTCCACCATGTGTTCGAGCAGCCTCGGACCTGCAATCGAACCTTCCTTAGTAACATGCCCTACAATGAAGATGGCAATGCCTTTCGTTTTTCCGATTCTCATTAACTCCGCCGTACATTCCCGTACCTGGGAAACACTCCCCGGAGCAGACGTCACTTCAGGGTGATAAATCGTCTGTATCGAGTCAATAATCACGAAGTCTGGAGACAGATGCTCGATTGTTTGATGTATGGACTCTAAATTGGTTTCTGCATAGATATATAATTCATCGCCTTTTATATTTAAACGATCAGATCGTAATTTTGTCTGTTTTATCGATTCTTCCCCGGAAATATATAAAACCTTCTGATTTTGCTGGGCAAGCTGCGAGGAAACCTGAAGCAGTAAAGTAGATTTCCCTATACCCGGATCTCCCCCTATTAAAACCAGCGAGCCGGGAACAACCCCCCCGCCAAGGACCCTGTTCAATTCTTTGGAATCGGTTAAAACCCGCGGTTCCTGCCTGGTTTCAATGGCTGAAAGTTTTTCTGCCTTGGAAGGACCTGTTTTCTCACTATGCATAAACGAAGCACGGGGCTGTTTCCCCGTAATCGCAACTTCCTCTACCATTGTGTTCCATTCACCGCATCCTGGACATTTCCCCATCCATTTCGCTGATTCGTAACCACACGATGAACATACAAATTTCGTTTTTTTCTTAGCCAAATCAGTTCTTCTCCTCTTCTAATCTATTTTCCCTATCGTTGTTTCATACCAAACCTTATTGGATTGATTGTAACGATTTTGTGTATGCCTTTCAATGAAAAGCCCTTCGCTTCTATGTATGGTAACTTACCGCTTCACTTTTCCTTCGCCTTACACCCATTCGACAGCCGGAGACGGATTATTTCAACACTTTCGCTTTAACAGAATGTACATCAAGATTAAAAAAAGAGGTACACGCCTTACGAAAACGTGTACCTCTTTTGATTAGATGATCTTAGGTGGTAGAATTAGCTTCCTCTTTGACCTTTACTGTGAACTCATTGTCCTCGACATCGATTTCAATGCTTTGACCAGTCAGGACTTTTCCTCGAAGCAGCTCTTCTGAGAGCTTATCTTCCACGTGCTTTTGAATTGCACGGCGGAGCGGACGTGCCCCGTATTCAGGATCGAATCCTTCATCGGCGATCTTTTCTTTCGCAGCACCTGAGAGCTCGATGTGGATATCCTGCTCTTTCAAGCGTTTCGTAAGCTGATCAGACATAAGCGTGACAATCTCTTTTAAGTGTTCTTTTTCTAGAGAGTGGAACACAATGATTTCATCGATACGGTTCAGGAACTCTGGACGGAATGCTCGCTTAAGCTCTTCCATAACCTTCCCTTTCATATCTTTGTAATCCTGTTTTCCATCCTGAATATTGAATCCGACATATTTATTGCTCTTGAGGGACTGTGCACCGACATTCGATGTCATGATCAGTACAGTATTCCTGAAGTCTACTGTTCTGCCTTTCGAATCAGTCAATCGTCCATCTTCAAGCACCTGCAGCAGGATATTGAAGACGTCAGGGTGAGCTTTCTCGATCTCATCCAGCAAGATAACTGAGTAAGGCTTGCGTCGAACTTTTTCCGTCAGCTGTCCGCCTTCATCATAACCTACATATCCTGGAGGCGATCCGACTAGTCTTGAAGTGGAGTGCTTTTCCATGTACTCGGACATATCAATCCGGATCATCGCTTCCTCATCACCGAACATCGATTCAGCTAATGCCCGGGCAAGTTCTGTCTTACCTACCCCAGTCGGCCCTAAGAAGATAAAGGAACCGATTGGACGTTTTGGATCCTTCAGTCCTGCACGGGCACGCCGCACTGCCTTGGAAACTGCCACTACTGCTTCAGACTGACCGATTACCCGGGAATGAAGGATTTCTTCCAGCTTCAGCAGGCGGTCCGTTTCTGTTTGGGCAAGTTTGGATACAGGTACTCCCGTCCAGTTGGAAACGACTGTCGCGATATCTTCGACGGTTACTTCTGTATTTTCCTGTCCCTGCTTTTCTTTCCAAGTGTTCTTCGTTTCTTCTAACTCTTCGCGAAGCTTCTGTTCTGTATCACGTAACGATGCGGCTTTTTCAAATTCCTGACTTTGAACAGCTGCATCTTTCTCTTTTCGGATCTCCTCAAGCCTCGATTCAAGCTCTTTGAGGTTCGGTGGAGTCGTATAGGAACGCAGACGGACCTTGGAACCTGCTTCATCAATTAAGTCAATCGCTTTATCCGGCAGGAACCTGTCAGAGATATAACGATCGGATAACTTGACCGCCGCATCGATTGCATCGTCCGTAATGGACACACGGTGGTGTGCTTCATAACGATCGCGAAGCCCTTTCAGAATCTGAATGGACTCTTCAGCAGTCGGCTCATTTACTTGAATAGGCTGGAAGCGGCGTTCGAGCGCGGCATCCTTTTCGATATATTTACGGTACTCATCCAGCGTAGTCGCACCGATACATTGAAGTTCTCCGCGTGCAAGAGACGGTTTAAGGATATTGGAAGCGTCAATCGCTCCTTCAGCACCACCTGCACCGATCAAGGTATGAAGCTCATCGATAAATAGAATGATATTTCCTGCCTGACGAATTTCATCCATCACTTTCTTGAGGCGGTCTTCAAATTCACCGCGGTATTTTGTACCTGCAACCACTGTACCCATATCAAGTGTCATCACACGCTTGTCACGTAGAATTTCCGGTACTTCGTTGGCAATGATTTGCTGCGCGAGTCCTTCAGCAATTGCGGTTTTACCTACACCAGGTTCTCCGATCAACACCGGGTTATTTTTCGTACGACGGCTTAACACCTCGATGACACGTTGAATTTCCTTGCTTCTTCCGATTACAGGATCAAGACTGCCTTCACGTGCGATCGCAGTCAAGTCACGTGCCAGGCTATCAAGTGTAGGAGTATTCGCATTTGCGTTTCCTCCGCCTTGATGGTTGTTGGAATCATTGCTGCCAAGAAGCTGCAGAACCTGCTGTCTCGCTTTATTCAAGCTGACACCAAGGTTTCCAAGCACTCTTGCAGCCACTCCTTCTCCTTCACGAATCAATCCGAGCAAGATATGTTCAGTACCCACATATGAGTGACCCAGCTTACGTGCCTCATCCATCGAAAGCTCGATGACCTTCTTTGCTCTAGGTGTATAATGAATGGTTTGGGATTTCTCTGTGCCCTTACCGATCAGCCCTTCTACTTCCTTCTGAATCTTCTCCGGGCTTAACCCCAGCGCAGTCAATGCTTTTGCCGCAATACCTTCTCCTTCACGGACAAGTCCCAATAAAATATGTTCAGTGCCAATATTACTGTGCGCCAAGCGGATTGCTTCTTCTTGGGCTAATGCCAATACCTTTTGTGCTCTTTCTGTAAATCGACCAAACATCATATTATTCTTCCTCCTCACATGCATCTTTGTCTAACTTAATTCGCTCTCGTATTAAAGAAGACCTTCTTGTATCTCTTTCATTCGGTTTAAGCGGTCCCCCTGAGTATTGCTGCAGGAACCCCGGCTGAGTCAAAATCATTAGTTCATTCAATATATTCTTGGATATGTTTTTGATGTATCCTAAATCGATTCCAAGCCTGACATCCGATAAACACTTCGCTGCTTCCTTGGATTCGATGATGCGGCTGTGTTCAAGTACTCCCAGTGAGCGGAACACCCTGTCTTCTAATTGTATGTTTGAAGTCTTGACTAATGCTTCCCTGGCAGACACTTCTTTGTCGATGATTTGCTTCACGACACTTAATAGATCTTCCACAATATCATCTTCAGATTTACCTAAAGTGATCTGATTTGATATTTGAAAAATATTCCCCTGTGCTTCACTGCCTTCTCCGTAAATCCCTCTTACCACCAGCCCAAGCTGATTGATTGCAGGGATGATCCGGTTCAGCTGCTGAGTCAGCACAAGTCCGGGAAGGTGCATCATGACTGAAGCCCTTAATCCTGTTCCCACATTTGTCGGACAGGTCGTTAAGTATCCGCGTTTCTCATCAAACGCATAATCAAACTCACTTTCAAACCAATCATCAATATCATTGGCCCGGTTCAAAGCCTCACTCAACTGCAGGCCCGGGTATAAACACTGTATTCGAATATGGTCTTCTTCGTTTATCATAATGCTGACATTTTCTTCATTTGATAAAAGCACAGCCCCGTCTTTCTCACTCTCTGCTAAATTAGGACTGATTAGGTGTTTCTCCATCAATACCCTCTTTTGAAGCGGTTGAATCTCATTCGTGGCCAGAAATTCCAATTCCCCTAAATCTTCCGGAAATAGATCAACCTTCTCTTTAACCCTGCTGACGATTTCTTTCGCTTCATCCGCTGAATAAAGAGTGGAATACCTGAATTCTGTGAAGTTACGTGCCAGCCGTACCCGCGAGCTCAGTACAATATCCGAATTCGGACCTTCTTCATTCATCCAGGAGCTGACGGCATTACTTAAAAATTTTTCAAGGCTCATTCAGCATCTCCTCCCTCTTTCTTAACCTCTTTTTCCAGGGAGCGAATTTCATCTCTGATTTCGGCTGCTTTCTCAAACTCTTCATTTTCAATCGATGTTTTTAAATCTGTCCTCAATTGGAGGATTTTTTTCTTTAAGTGGATCGCTCCGCCCATACGCTCCGGAACTTTCCCGTGATGCTCGACATTGCCGCTGTGAACTCGTTTTAAAATAGGATCCAGGTGTGATTCAAAGGTCTCGTAACAATGAGAACATCCAAACCGTCCCACATTGATGAACCGCTGAAAAGTCATTTTGCATTTTTCACACTGCAAAATCTCTTGCTGAGGAATTTCTGAAGTTTTCGCCTGCTTGAATGCAGGAGAAATATTAAGAAGGCCTGCCAATAAATTGTTAACAGAAAATCCAGGTGAAGAATCAAACATAAACTTATCCCCCTTATCCTGGGCACAGTGCTCACATAAATGTACTTCTGTCTTCTCCCCGTTCACTACCTTTGTGAAATGAAGAGTAGCAGGTCTCTCATTACACTCTTGACAAATCATCCAACTCACCTCTTTAACCCTTACTCATACTTCAAGCTATCCAGCATAGCTTTTAACATTCTTCCCCGAAGTATATCCCGTTCCGGCAGTTCCACCATGATCACCGAACGATCCATGACGCTCAACATAATCTTCGCTTCCCGTTCCGAGATAATATCTTCTTCCACTAACCTGAAAATAATATCTGCAGCCGTACCTTGGCTGATGGCATTCCTCACCAGAGATACGAGCTGATCTATAAGATGGACCTGGTCATGGGCTTTCACCTTCATAATCCGGATATAGCCCCCGCCGCCTCGTTTACTTTCAACTACATACCCTCTCTCTATCGTAAAACGGGTATTAATCACATAATTAATTTGAGAAGGAACACATTGAAACTTATCCGCGATCTCGCTTCTTTTTATCTCTACTATTTCACTTTCACTAAGCTCCAAAACATTCTTTAAATAACTTTCAATGATGTCGGAAATGTTCCTCATCAAACCTCCTCCTCATTTTGACTTTGACTATATTTGACTATAATTATACAATCGGGCATTGAACTTTGCAATTATGAAGTAACCCTTAGAAGTTTTCCTGTTTTGGGAAACTTTTAAACGTATCAAAAGGAGTTTATTCAGAACAGTTCTTCAGTGGATTGTTCAGCCTAGAGTATTGTATGTTCGGTGGGCTGGGTAGGTTAATGGCAGATTGGTATCGATGGGTGAGTGGAACTGTCGGGGTTCGTATTTTGATATTAAGTTAATTGGTTGAGAATCGATAATAAATCACCTATTTGGATAAGAAGGTGACAATTTCGATAATATCAGGGTGTTTTTGAAAATTGATTTTTCGGTTTCGATAATAAAAGTTAGATTTTCGATATTACATTCTTTGTTTTCGATAATAAAAAGTTAATTTTCGATAATAAATTGGTTGGTAGCTTAGGCTTGGTGATGATTTTGGGAGGTTTTTGATTGAAATGGACATGTTTTAAGAGAAACATGTCCTGCATTTTTATCAAGAAGGAAGGTTTATATTGAAAAATGACAAATTAAAGGGCTTAAAAGGGAAAAAGTTGATTATTATTAATGAAATGGATGTCAACATCCTTCCTTTACTTTTCCTCCACGACAAAAAAACAGCCCCCTAAAGAGCTGCTTTTCATATTTGCCTGGCGACGTCCTACTCTCACAGGGGGAGATCCCCCAACTACCATCGGCGCTGAAGAGCTTAACTTCCGTGTTCG
>NZ_JBBYAF010000068.1:0-9174 GCF_038405515.1 Rossellomorea oryzaecorticis
TTGACTTATGACATGTGCCTCTAAGCCCTGGAGCTGGACAGGTCTCACATCAGCTACTCTTCCCGCAGGAGTCTTCGTCTTGCACTCCAATCAACCGCTGGAAGTCCTAAAATCTCATTGTGATTATAAGTAAACTAAAATTATAAATTATAAGTAAACTAAAAACCCTAACTAATTTTCCTGCTGAAAGGCAAATTAGTTAGGGTTTTTACTTAGACTAAAACACTTTTGTTCCAGCCGCTTTTTTATTTATGACCTGTGAGGGACTTGAACCCCCGACCCCTTCCCTGTCAAGGAAGTGCTCTCCCACTGAGCTAACAGGTCGATTTAAACTACATAATTTATTATAGCTTGGATAGCTGAAATGTCAATAAATTCTTATGGAATTTCAGTCGAAAATTTTATAAAGTAATTGCATAAGAGAACGAACGTTCGTATATACTGTTATTACCTCGCCTGAAAGGATGAACTCGGTGAACAAACTTTTTTTCCTCTCGTTAACTGAACAATTACCGATTGAAATCATTTATATGGCACAACATAATCAATCCACCAAAAGAAAAATCATCGTCAAGAAAATGAACTTAGATAGCATTGTAGCCTATTGTTTTCTCCGTAAACAGTTCCGGACTTTTCGAATCGAACATATCTTAGCAGTATTTCCTGTAAAAGGCTTCTATGAAAGACATTCATCACATACAAATTGATATCTCATCGCATAATTTCAAAAGAGGACGACCTGCCGAGGTCATCCTCTCTATGATTGGAACTATTGATTATGCAGTCGCTTCTTTTGGCTGTTTGTCTTCTCTTTTTATAAAGAACTGAATGGCCAATAAAACTGCAAATGAAATCAGTCCGATAGTGTCCGACATTCCTTCCGGATAGATCAGCATCAGACCGGCCGCTACACATAGGAAACGCTCGATTACATATAATCTGCGGAACCAGTAACCAATCATGCCTGCTCCGATGGCGATCATACCAGTTACCGCTGTGAATACAACCCATAACAACTGAGGTATGGTTGTATCGATCATAAGCAATTCTGGTGACAGTACGAACATATACGGGATGATGAATGCAGCGATTGCCAGCTTCGCTGAATTGACCCCTGTCCGTATCGGTTCTCCCCCTGAGACCCCGGCTGCCGCGAAGGCTGCCAGAGCCACAGGCGGCGTGATATCTGCAATAATTCCAAAATAGAAAACAAATAAGTGAGCTGACAGCTCAGGTGCTCCAAGCAAAATAATAGCTGGAGCCGCAATTGTTGACGTAATGACATAGTTGGCTGTAGTAGGTGACCCCATTCCCAACACAATCGATGCGATCATAGTAAAGAATAAAGTAAGGAGAAGTTTTCCTTGAGCTGAACTTGTTAAATCAGCCGCTAAATCAACCAGTCCATTCGCTAATGTCAAACCTAATCCAGTCTTTGTTACCACCCCGACAATGATACCAGCAGCTGCTGTTGCAACTGCTACGGAAAGGGCAGTTCTAGCACCATCAACTAATGCATCGACAGCATCTTTGAACCCGATTCTTGTCTCTTTACGGATTGCACTGATTGCGATGGTTGCCACGATTGACCAAAGTGCCGCTCTCATGACACTCATTCCACTTACAAGAAGAATGATGACTGTCAATATAGGAAGGAGCAAATAAATCTTCTTCAATACTTCTTTACGGTTTGGCATTTCTTCATCAGAAAGCCCCCGTAATCCTAATCGTTTTGCTTCAAAGTGAGTCATGATCCAGATTCCTGTGAAATACAGAACGGCTGGAATAGCCGCAGCTTTGGCAATATCCCAATAAGAAATCCCGCCAATGAACTCCACCATCAGAAAAGCAGCAGCCCCCATGATCGGCGGCATGAGCTGACCGCCTGTTGAAGCTGCAGCCTCTACTCCTCCCGCAAACTCCTTACGGTATCCAAGTTTTTTCATCATTGGTATCGTGAACGAACCTGATGTTACAACGTTGGCTACAGAACTTCCACTGATTGTTCCCTGCAATGCACTCGAGAAGATAGCAACCTTTGCAGGTCCACCAGTACGCTTACCTGCAATAGAAACGGCTAAATCATTAAAGTATTGACCTACACCTGTCTTCACCAGAAATGCACCGAATAACAGGAATAAGAAGATAAACGTAGCTGAAACATATAATGGCGTACCCAGTATCCCTTCAGAAGTAAAGAACATCGTCTTGACGATGTCATCTAAATCATATCCGCGATGCGCAAGGAATCCCGGCATCTGTCTTCCATAATACATATACAGAAGGAAAGCCGAAGAGATAATCGTAATCGGCAATCCTACGGCACGTCTTGTTGCTTCCAATACTAAAAGAATGGCCGCTAATCCTACGTAAAAATCGAGGCTTGTCATAAGTCCGACTCTGCTGACGATATCATCCTGCATAATCGGCCAGTAGGCACCGATCCCTACAGATATTGCCGCCAGTACGATGTCATACCAAGCCAGCTTGTTCAATTTCAAATTCTTTTTCCTTGCAGGGAAAAGAAGAAATACAAGGGATAGTGCAAACCCTAAATGTATAGATAGTAATAATTGCCTCGGTATGAATTGAAAAATGGATGCTGTTAATTGAAATAATGAAAAAGCTAAAAGACCAAAGAATATGATCCATTTAAACATGCCATGTTCCAATTTTCTCGTTGAAGATTCAGGGTCGTATTTTTCTAATAATTCTTGTTGTTGTTCTGCAGTCAGTGATTCAAACTTTTTATCTTTTACCAACAACAATCACTCCTCTCCATTGATTGAATAGTGATACTTTTTTATATTGTACTCTAACGACAGATCCTTCTTTAAAGTAGTCTTTAAATGGATATACGTTGTCTTCATACACAATCCGGTGATTCGCAACCACTTGTCCAATGCGAATATCGATGTACGTAAATCTTCTGTTCATATTCGAAATCTGATACCTGCCATCTTTAGTCCTTTCGAATACTTCTTCGTCTTCTGCATTTGAAGGCATTCCAATTGCGGTATCTTCATACAATAGTTTGGTTTGCTGAATTTTATTAGAAGATGTTTGGCGATAGAACTCCTCTACCTCTGAAAGGTGAATGGAATGAGTATAGCGAATAGAGAAGGTTGTATTGCTGCTGCTTGAGAAATAAGCTGGTTTCCCATCATTTCTCGGTTCTATCACCAGGAATGTTTGTAATGGAAGAAAGATGAATGATAAGAGAATGAATACAGGGAGGCTGGACCATAATATGTATTTCTTTTTCATGAAGCTCTCCCCCTTTTCCCTTTCTTCAAAACAAAAGAATAGACCGTGATAAGCGGCCTATCCTTTGTTCATCTCGGGGTGAATTATTCTGCTGAAATACCTTTTTCATCGAAGTATTTTTTAGCACCCGGATGCAATTCGATTCCCATGCCTTTTAAGCCATTTTCAGCTTTGATAAGTTTTCCTTTTGCATGAGTAATCTTGTCTGTGTTTTCGAAAATTGCTTTTGTTACATCATAAATGACATCTTCTGAGATATCAGCGTTTGTTACTAACATTGCACGGACTGCTACAGTTTTCACTGCTTCATCTACTTTACTATACGTACCAGCTGGAATTTCATCTTCAGCATAGTAAGGATACTTTTCGATGAGTTCAGAAATTTTAGCAGATTCAACCGGTACGATTGTAATATCTTCAGTTGCTGCCAATCCTTCTACGGCACCTGTTGGGGTACCTGAAGTGATGAATGCTGCATCAATTGTACCATCCTGGATTCCTGTAGTAGAATCATCGAATGATAAGTTACGTGCTTCAAGGTCTTCAAGTTTCATCCCGTGAATTTCAAGAATTTGTTCTGCGTTTAGCAAAGTACCTGAACCAGCTTCACCAACGGATACAACTTTCCCTTTCAAATCTTCAACCGATTTGATTCCGGAATCCTTTGTGGTCACGATTTGAATCGTCTCAGGGTATAAAGAGGCAATTCCGCGAGCGTTTTCAACTTTATTGTCGGAGAACATTTGAGAACCTTCAGAAGCATAAGATGCTATATCTGTTTGTGTAAATGCGATTTCAGTTTTTCCGTCTTTGATTGATGCCATGTTTTCAGCTGATGCACCAGATGTTGAAGCTGAGGCTTTAATTCCAGTCTCATCTTCAATGATCTTGGCAAAGGTACCACCAAGCGGGTAATATGTACCACCCGTTCCACCAGTAGCGATTCCGATAAAGTCGACTTTTTCGTCCCCATCAGAACTTCCGCCGCCAGCTCCGCCTCCGCAAGCTGCCAGAACAGCAGATAGAATGAGAAGAAGGGCAGTGCTTAAAAATAAGCTGCGTTTTTTCATAGTCTAATCCCCCTATTAAATTTTCTACTTTCCCGTAATCAATTGTATCACAAACTGTAACATTCTTGTCAAACGGGATACATAAACTTATAAATTTTTTCATAAAAAAAACTTACCGTCATACAACAAACCTATAAAACATCTTATTTACCGCATGATTTCATCATGTCAAGAAATTGTAAAATGCATGGGGAATGAATAAAGCGCTTTCGCCGCCTCCCATTTTTATTCCTCCCAAATAGATGAATGTCCACATAAAAAAGACTGAAGGAACAAAACGTTCCTTCAGTCAATCTGTTATATATCAGTCGAAAACTAGCCAATTAATTCTTCATCTTCAAATTGCTTCTTCTCTTCACTTGTAATATTTTCTTCCTTATCCCTTAAGCTGTGTGCAATTCTTGAAGAAGCGTTTGCTGCAATACTTGCAACGATATCATCGAGGAAAGTATGAATCCCCTTGCCCCTTTTTGTATCGAGATCATGAATGATCCCAATCTTATTTTTGTCTAAATGACCGAAAGTAGTAACAGCTATACTTCCATATCCCAGGGCAGCACCAAGTGCAATGGTCTCATCTACCCCGAAGAGACCTTCGTCGGTTTCAACGATTGATTGCAGCGGTTCAGAAAGCATTCTCTTTTCAGCCAGCTGATCCAGTTCCACTCCTACTAATATAGCATGTTGTATTTCTCTTTTTAGCAGCACTTTCTTTACACTTTCAATACAATCATCCATTTCTAATTCATTATGGTAGGGAAATTGCATTTCAAAGACGATTTCTGCAATATCTTCTATTGTGACCCCTCTATCCTGAAGTTTCTGTAGGGCAGCTTTTGTAACTTCCTTTGAGTGAATCGGCTTATGCATTATATGTACTCCTTTCTGACTTAACCTCTTTAGTGAAATTATATCATTTTTTCGAATATTCGTATTCCAATCTGCTTAAGGGATTTACATTGATGATTGTGATACAATCTTTTTGTAAACGTTATCGAAAGAATCAGGAGGGTTTTGTATGACTGTAAATAGGGGCACCGTTAACGAATTAAACCTCTATAGTAAGGAATTAAATGAGGAAATCAAGATGCTGGTCTATCTCCCTGCCACTTTTTCTCCTCTTTATAAATATTCATTATTGATTGCCCAAGATGGAAAGGATTATTTTCAACTTGGAAGAATTCCCCGCTTGGCCGATGAATTACTGAGTAACAAAGAGATAGAGAATATGATCATCGTAGGTGTACCTTATAAAAATGTAGAAGACAGACGAAGGAAATATCATCCTCACGGCGAAGAAAACGATGCTTACATCCGCTTTCTGGCTCATGAACTCGTACCCTATTTGGATGAGCATTATCCAACTTATCACATGGGCATGGGCAGGGCGCTTATTGGAGATTCACTCGGGGCGACTGTTTCACTGATGACTGCCTTGAAGTATCCCAACACCTTTGGAAAAGTAATTCTTCAATCGCCATTGGTCAATGATAAAGTATTGAATGAAGTCAAAAACTTCCCGCAGCCTCACTTACTGAATATCTATCATATAATCGGTAAGAAAGAAACAGAAGTAAAAACAACCGACGGAACAGTGAAAGACTTCCTTACTCCTAACCGTCAACTGCATGAGTTATTCACCAAAAAAAAATTCTCTGCTTTCTATGATGAGTTTGATGGAGATCATACCTGGAAACACTGGCAGCCGGACCTAAAACGTGCATTACCCATGATGTTTGGTTAATTCTATTTTAGAAACAACTATTACTGTATTTTGGTAATTCAAATCTTCAAAAACTATATGTAACAAGGCATTCGATAAAGTAAGTTTCTGTTAATCGTATTAGCTCGTTCCAGCTTTTGATTGTAGTGGAAGACGAAGACCCCTGCGGGAAAAGCGAAGTCTTCCACGGAAATCAAAAGCGGCATTTAAAAGTGTTCTTTAAGGAAAAAGTTCCTTCCGTTCGTCCTATATTAAATTTTTGAAAAATTTGCTATACTATAATATATTAAAAGTTTTTGCAAGTGATAGTATCTAGAGGAGGATTGAAGAAAATGAATTATGGTGTTGTCATATTCCCATCAAAAAATCTTCAAGATTTAGCAAACTCTTATCGTAAACGTTACGATCCTCATTACGCCTTGATTCCACCACATTTAACCTTGAAAAATGTGTTCTCGGCTGATGATGATCAAATTAAAGATATCGCTGATAACCTGAGAAGTATCGCAAAAAATTATGATCCGTTTAACCTAAAGGCTTATAAAGTCAGTTCGTTTCAGCCTGTAAATAATGTAATTTATTTCAAGGTTGAACCTACTCCTGAATTAGAAGGCCTCCATCACGATATGCATAAAAAGAATATCTTAAACGATGAGCCCGAATTCGCGTTTGTCCCGCATATCACTATTGCACAAAAGCTTTCGAACGATGAACATTCGGATATATATGGTTCACTCAGCATGCTTGGTGTAGATCATGAAGAAACAATCGACCGCTTCCACCTATTGTACCAATTAGAGAATGGTTCCTGGACTGTATATGAAACATTCCGTTTAGGAAAGGAATCGTGACCACTTGAGAGTTGAAATCGCAAATTCAGAATCACAGCTTGAAGAAGTTTTTCAAATACGGAAAACAGTATTTGTGAATGAACAACATGTGCCATTAGCAGAAGAAATTGATGAATTTGAAAATGGATCCACCCACTTTGTTTTATATGATGGAGATCTCGCTGCCGGTGCAGGGCGCTTCCGAATAGTGGATGGCGGAATTGGCAAGATTGAAAGAATCTGTGTACTTAAGAATTTACGCAGTAAAGGCGCCGGGAGAGAAATCATGCTTGCCATGGAACAATACGCCAAAGATAAGTCCATACCCAAACTTAAGCTCAATGCTCAAACATATGCCATTCCATTTTATGAAGGATTAGGTTTTGAAATTGTCTCAGAGGAATTTATGGATGCGGGAATCCCCCATAAGACTATGGTAAAGACAATCATTTAATGGCATAAAAAAAGATCAATCTCCGCTTTTGGCGGGTGATTGATCTTTTTTATTTACCAAGGTGAATCATGTACTCAGAAGTATAAACCCCTATTAACTGGACGATAATGAGGAAATATATGGGGAGGGGGATTTCTATGGAGTTTATATCAATAGCAGTAGAACTCGTCGTTGGATATTTTGCCCTTTTAATTCTAACGAAAATATTGGGAAAAACGCAAATAACCCAAATATCCGCCTTTGATTTCATCTCTGCGTTAATATTAGGGGAGCTGGTAGGGAATTCCCTTTATGATAAAGATATCAGTGTGTGGCCCATCCTAGCAGCCATCTTTATTTGGGGTTCTTTAATATTCACTACGGAATACTTCACCCAAAAGTCGAGAAGATTCCGACATATCATGGAAGGTACTCCTGCTATAGTGATCAATAAAGGAAAGATCGACTTCCAACAATTAAAGAAGAATCATCTAGATTTAAATCAGCTTCAGCATTTACTAAGGGCAAAGGACATTTTTTCCGTACGCGAATGTGAATATGCCCTCCTTGAATCCAATGGTACATTAAGCGTTCTAAAAAAGCCGATGTATGAAAACGTTCAGCGGGCCGACTTAAATATCCAGCCTGTTCATATAAGTCTTCCCCTCTCATTGGTTGTAGATGGTGAAATTGTTTATGATAATCTAAAAATCGTACATCAGAAAGAAGATTGGCTGATGAGTGAACTTAATAAGCAGGGCTTTCAATCAGCCAAAGATGTTCTTTATGCCGAATGGAAAGAAGGAGAAAGTCTGTTGATTCAAGGCTATTAGTCAGCCACCACCCTCGGCTCATTATCCCTGACAATGAACCTTATCCGTTTTTCACGCTGAAGGCTTGCTAAATAAGCTGTGATAGATGTGCGAAACAACAGCCACTGACCTAAGGTTTGTACTTCCAGGTTATGTAATGTCAACATTTCTTTCGTAAGTGTTTCTACCGTTTCACCGTTCTCTTTACTTCCGATCAGTTGATAAAGAGAATGTAGATTTTCCATGTGGACCTTTTTATTTTCGCGTACCGAAGCTTGAAAATTTTCTTCAAATGGTCCATGTCCCGGAACTGCTCCTTTACATTGTATGTGAAGGAGTTTTTCCAATGAGGATAAAGTTTTGTCGGCATCAATGATAAAAGGGATGACGTGCTTATTCAGGGCTTCACGTCCAAAGTAACCGTCTGCAGCATATAAGATATCTTCAATGAGCAAACCTGTCTGTGCATAAGAGTGTCCTGATAAATCCAGTGCTTCCATCTCAAACGGACCGATGGTATTCTCCCCTATCTTCAGATCATGTTCAACCAAAACTTTCGGTCCTTCCAGAAACTTATTTCTTAATTCCTCAATCGGACTCGCCCCATTAAAAAGATAAATCGGTTCTAAAATCGGGTTCTCCATTATAGCTGATTCAAGGGCAGTTGCATATAAAGGGATGTGCGTGTTTTTTTTCAAATAGGCTGCGCCTCCGAAATGATCTGCATGGGCATGGGTTATAATGCAATAATCCAAAGGCAAAGCATTTTGTTTTATGATTTTCAATACCTTTTTTATTGATGACTCATCAATTCCGGTATCGACAAGCAGCCCTTTACCATCTTTCTTACAATATCCGATGTTTACTGCACCTGTGAATGCAAAGCAATGTTCCGTAAATTGTTGAAGCTTCAACTTCTTCATTCCTTTCGGTACCTTGGCAGAGGTATGTTCACCTTATGCTTGTCGGGCCTGAGCAAGCCGCCTTCGCTTTTTATTGTCCAGCTGCGGCGGCTAGTCCCTCGAGGTCATAAGTCAAA
>NZ_JBBYAF010000069.1:0-8939 GCF_038405515.1 Rossellomorea oryzaecorticis
ACCGCTATTGATTTCCGTGCAAGACTTCGCTTTCCGCGGGTAGCCCGTGAGCCTCCTCGTCGCGTTCGCTCCTGCGGGGTCTCACATAAGCTACTATTCCCGCAGGAGTCTTCGTCTTGCACTCCAATCAACCGCTGGAACAAGCTAAAACTTAACGCACGTTTGTGCAGAACTATAAAAAACCCGAACTAATTTTCCTCTCTGAAGGCGAATTAGTTCGGGTTTTACTCAGAGTAAAATACTTTTGTCCCAGTCTCTTAAATTATTGTCCAGCTCGGAGGTTATAAGTCCCAGGGCGAGCCTCCACTTTTCTTATTGCGCCTGATCGACTGGCACTAATAGACGGAACATGATGTTGTCTTCTTCCAAATCAAATTCCTTCGCTCTCACTTTAATATCACTTTTCAGTTTCATATCCCGGAGCGAAACATATATCAATTCGTCATTTGGCTGTATCTTCACCCATTCTGGAAAATTGTATGAATCCCTGATGACTTTCAACACATAAGATACGGGTAAATTAAGGGCGCCTACTGAGATCGACTTCTGTTTTAGAAGGATATCGCCATTTTTCAATGCCTTTGGTTCAAATTTCAGTTCAAAATCAATGTCGGACGTGAAGACTGGGACAGACCCATGTAATTCCACATCATCCTTTAACTTAACATCATATTCAACCGGACCTTTAAGGCCTTCTTCTTCGATATAGTGTTCGATGATAAGGTTAAGGTCTTCTTTGTTTGAGCGTACGTCAAATCCAACTTCCTTATTATTATTTGCTTTATTTTCAGGCAGTTCATCGTCCTCAGCAGGAGCAAAAACCATTAGTAGAATAATGACAAATCCTGCAATCAAGGCTCCTAATAAGGCAAAAAAAGCTACCTTCCACTTATTCTTCATGACGGCTCTCCTCTTCTAACTAAATATGGTTAATTGGTCAGTCTTGCAATTGTTTCCCCTTGTGAAAGACTCATAAACATCCGATCTGCGATTAATTTATACCCTTCATCGTTTGGATGGAAATAATCTTCATATAACAAGGTATCTCCACTGTCGATGAATAAATCATCAATCTTTATAAACAGCGTTTTATCATAGTTGCTCAATACTTGCTCACTCGAACTGTTCCAGTTACTGATGATCTGATTCACTTCATCAATATCGGAAAACCAGGTATTGAAAGGATTATAAAGTCCCACAAGAACAATCCCTGCATCAGAATTATAGCTTTTGATCGTTTCCATGATCTCATTTAGCCTTTTTTGATACAAACGTTTTTCTTCTTGGAATACTTCTAAACTTAAGTGGGACAGATTTTCCCTGAAGATTTTCATCACATCGTTCCCACCAATCGTGATCATCACCACATCAGCTTCTTCAATCGACTTTTTCACTTTGGCTTCTTTCAACCGTTTGAGCAGCTGATCAGTACGGTTACCTCTTACACCATAGTTATGGAATTGTGCATTGTTTATCCCATCCATGGATTCAAGATGATTTTCCAGGTAAGGAACATATCCTCCCTTTTTCGTACTATCCCCTACACCTTGAGTGAGAGAATCACCGATAGAAACGATTTTTAAATTTTTCGGTATGAAGTTTTCATTTGGATTATCTTTATCCCACAAGGAAACTTCCCTGGTTACATGTTCCGCTGCTTCTTCAATTGAACAGCCAGACAAGAGAAGAACAAAAGCAAGCATGAAGAATCCGATCCTTTTCATTTGCTTCACCTCGCATAAACTATAAACTTATTATATCACGTCCACGTATTCGTAAAACCTTTGTTAATGATACATAAACTAATTGTAAACTGCAGGTATTTTGCCCATCAGTACATCTTTGGGAAGACAGCCGCATATTTACTTACTTTAGTATATGTAAATAAATGAAAATTTGAATCATATTAAGGAGTATCGGGTTATAGTAAAATGAAAAGTTCAAAACGGCGAAGGGCCAGCCCCCCCGCCGTTTTCTATTAGTCTGTATAGTACATGAATCCAATTGCACCAATTCCGGTATGGGTACTGATGATCGGTGTGGTCTGCAGTATTTCATAATCTTCATATCCCGTTTTTTCTTTAATCTTGTTCTTGAGATTCTGAGCCAGCTTCAGACCGTCTATCTCAACCAGCCCGACACCGCGAATCGTCTTTCCTTTAACGTCCTCAACGAATTGCGAAGATAAATATTTGACCACCTGGGAATGGCTCCGCACCTTTGCTACAGGGGTATACTCCCCTCCTGCCAGGGAAGCAATCGGCTTGATGTTCAGCAGGGAGCCGATCATAGCCCTGCCCTTGCCGATCCTCCCTCCTTTCACCAGGTTTTCAAGAGTATCCACGACTACGAACAAATTCGTATTCTTGCGGATATTTTCAATGGAATCCATGATTTCCTTAAGGGATTTTTCTTCCTTAGCAAGCTTGGCGGCTTCGATTACCTGAAAAGCCAGTGCTCTTGAAATGAATCTAGAGTCTACAACTGTTACTTGTGATGACGACATTTCTGCTGCTGATTGTGCCGAACGCACCGTACCGCTCATATTACCCGTCATGTGGATTGAAAGAATGACCGATCCATCTTTACCCAGCTCATCATACAATTCAAGAAAAGAACCTGCCGGAGGCTGTGAACTTTTGGGTAATTCCTTTGATGTTTTCATTTTCTCCAAAAAGCTTGAGGGAGTCAGATCAATTCTATCTAAGTATGTTTTTCCATCGATTGTAACGGATAGAGGAACAACATGTATGTCCAGGTCGCTTATTTCCTTCTCTGTTAAATCTACTGTTGAATCTGTCACTATTTTAATTTTGGTCAACTTTGCCACATCCTTCTACCATATCCCTTGTATTATAACGTTAAAAAGTCAGGATTTAAATAGATATTATCAATTGCTGCCGTGCCTCTCTTTTTTGAAGGCTGTTCTCCAAAAATTTTTCCGTTATCAGAGAGCCCTTGGAAAATGCTCTGTTAAACACCGCTGTTGATTTCCGTGCAAGACTTCGCTTTCCGCGGGTGACCTGTGAGCCTCCTGCGTCTCACTTGTCTAGCTGCAGGGCTTAGAGGCACATGTCATAAGCCAAACCGACCAAGAAGGCAAAGAGCGCCTTCCAGGCCAATTCGTCTTATGCCACCCGCCTCTGAGCAAAGCCCTTCCGCTTTTCTAATTGGCCACTTCTCCCGCAGGAGTCTTCGTCTTGCACTCCAATCAACAGCTAGAAACAGCTAACAACAAGCTTTAATAAAAGCTTCCTATAAGAAAAAAAGCTGAATCTAAAGTTTGGCTAAACTTTAGATTCACCCCTAATGCTCAAGCATTGTTTTTTAATTCTTCAGAGTAATAGATTAATTCATAATCTGACCATTTCATTGTTTTCTTTAGGTATTCTCTAAAACTGTACGTTGTTTTTTGAGCATGTTCTTTCATGACTTTGGAAATGAAAGCATTCAGTTTCAAATTTACTCTAAAATAGAGCGGGCTGTCTTCCTTCAATACAGGGACTTCTAAGATTTTGACTTTCATTCCATACTTTGATTTGAACTCAATGGTTTTTGTCAGCAAAGTATCCATCCTCTTTTATACCCGTTTATATCCCTATTATACCTTATTTAAGGTGCGTAATATGTCTAATCCTGCAAAATTAATTGAATTTTTCAGTAATAATGAACTAATTCAAAATACTAAAAAGGGGTACTGGTATCCGGAAAAGCAATGCCCTCAGAACAAACGGTCCTGAATTAAGCAGGATTAATACATTCTTCTACATCATTTTTAGGTGAATTCACCAGTTGGGAAACCTGGAAACTCTTCATATCTTCCTCAGGAAATGGGGTCAGTATTTTGGACGCTTCCTCGAATGAGTATTTGTCGGTGTTCAGCCATCTTTCTATTTCTTCATTATCACTCAGCATTACAGGCATTCTATTATGGACTGGTTGTACCAGGTCGTTGGCTTCTGTCGTTATGATCGTGGATGTTACCTGTCCATCGCTGCTTCTGTCCCAAAGCGCAGCAAAAACAAATGGTTGTTCACTTTTTAGCTGAAAGCGAACAGGGACTTTCCCCTCTTCCTCTTGCTTCCATTCATAAAATCCATCTGAGAATATGACCATCCTTTTCTTGTGAACCAATGAGCGAAAGCTTGGTTTTTCTAACAATGTCTCACTTCTTGCATTGATCAGCGGCTTCCACTTATTCGTATTTGCCCATCCTGGTACAAGGCCCCAAAGGGTTTCCCCCGCTTTTCTTTTACCATTGTTAGAAATAAGTGAAAGTACCTTTTGTGAAGGGGCAATATTATATCTGGGAGAAGATTCTTCAATGTATTCATCTATTGAAAATTGACTAATTAATTCTTCCAGGGGGGTCGTAAGAGAAAATCTTCCGCACATAGAAACACCTCTCTAAATCATATATTTTTCCTTGGAGTCTGTTAAACAAATCTGCTGATAAATTCAACGATCAACTCAGCAGTGCGTTTCTTACAAAGAGGGTAACCTAAAATACCCATAAAAACAAGAACCACTGCAAAATGGTTGCAGAATTTGGTAAAGAGGATTACGATAAATACACATTCAATATTAACTGTTCAACTGAAAGAGGTGCGTATACGTGACATATGACTTTGATTATTCCAATTGGAAGGAAGAAATTGCCAATGCCATCACTCATGGTATCGGCTTGATCTTAAGCATCCCTGCTTTGGTCATGTTGATCATTTTCTCCGTCGATAGGGGATCCCCTTGGCATATCGTCAGTTTTTCCATATTTGGGGCATCGATGATCCTTCTTTATTTGTTTTCGACTTTGCTGCACAGCTTTAAACCGTCAAAGATTAAGAACCTATTCGCCATCCTTGATCATTCCGCTATCTATATTCTGATTGCAGGTACCTATACCCCATTTATGCTGGTGAGTGTACGAAGCGCATTAGGCTGGACCCTTTTTGGAATTGTGTGGGGGCTTGCTGTCATCGGAATTGTATTCAAATGTTATTTCGTACAGCGCTTCCAGATTGTATCGACTCTTTTCTACCTTGTCATGGGCTGGCTTGTCATCATTGCGATTAAGCCGCTTTATTTCAGCCTGACAGGGGCAGGGTTCTCTCTTTTATTAGCGGGCGGTATCATGTATTCAATCGGAGCCATCTTTTATGTCTGGAATAAGCTTCCCTACAATCATGCAATCTGGCATTTATTTGTATTGGCAGGCAGCGGCTGTATGTATTTTTGTATATTGTTATATGTATAACACTTCTAAAAAAAGGTACTGTCCGTGGACAGTACCTTTTTCGATTTCAATTATGCTTTCGGTCATAAGTCAAGAAGTAATAATCGTATGGATTTTTATCATCCTTCGGACCCTTTTTCCTGCTTTTCAGTTCCCACTCTTCAAGATTGAATGGGGGGAAAAATGTGTCCCCATCGAATTCTTCCTCGATCATAGTAATATAAAGGCGGTCGGCAAACGAAAACGTTTCTTTAAAAATTTCCGCTCCTCCGATCACAAATACTTCTTCATTTGAATTCCTTTCAATTTCAGAAATCTTATCAACCGAGTGGATAATGGTACAGTCTTCTGCTTTGTAATGCCTATCTCTTGTGACTACGATATTTTCTCTTCCCGGCAGGGCTTTCCCGATTGACTCAAACGTTTTTCTTCCCATCACAATCGGATTCCCCATCGTGACTTTTTTAAAGAATGCTAAGTCAGCAGGCAGATGCCAAGGAAGCTCGTTGTTTTTTCCAATCGCCGATTTTGTATCCATTGCTACGATAAAAGAGATCATACCTTCCTCTTCCCCTTTCAAACAATCATGTAATCATCCTTATTCTCAAGACAATGCCCACCCATCTACTATTATACAGCCACAGGTGCTTTGATGGACGGATGTGGGTCGTATCCTGTCAATTCAATGTCTTTCATTTCAAAATCAAAAACCGACTTCACTTCGCTGTTCAATTTCAATTGAGGAAGCGCTCTAGGTTCACGGTCAAGCTGGGTTGTAATTTGTTCAATGTGATTAGTATAAATATGTGCATCGCCTATCGTATGGACGAAATCGCCTGCTTCAAGCCCGCACTCATGCGCAATTAAGTGAGTCAAAAGAGCATAGCTTGCTATATTAAATGGAATGCCAAGGAAAATATCTCCGCTGCGCTGGTATAACTGACAGCTCAGCTTTCCATCCGCCACATAAAATTGAAACAATGTATGACAAGGCGGCAACCCCATCATAGGTATAAATTCAGGTGACCAGCTAGATAAAATCAACCTTCTTGAGTCAGGGTTGACCTTTATCTGTTCAATCAGGTCTTTTAACTGATCGATTGACCCACCTGTGGTGGTTTCCCATTCTCTCCATTGTTTTCCATATACCGGCCCTAATTCCCCGTACTTTGCGGCAAACCCTTCATCGTTTAGGATACGTTCTTTAAATTGTTCCATTTCGTTTTGATACTGCTTGTTAAATTCTTCATCCTGCTGGCTTCTGAGTCCAAAATCCTTCATATCAGGTCCTGAATATTCTTCGCTTTCCACCCAGTTCTTAAACGCCCATTCATTCCAGATATTGTTGTTGTGCTGAAGTAAATAACGTATATTTGTATCACCTTTAATGAACCATAATAGTTCACTTGCGACAAGCCTGAAAGGTACCCGTTTGGTTGTCAGCAGCGGAAATCCTTTACTTAAGTCAAATCTCATTTGATAACCGAAGACCGACAGAGTGCCTGTCCCTGTTCGATCCTCTTTTTTAAAGCCATTGTCCAGGACATGCCGGCACATATCCAGATAAGCATTTTCTCCATGTGTCATCTTTATCGCTCCTTCGTTGTAATCAAATTCTTCAATATGTATCTTCTTTATTTTAAGCCATGTGGTTGAAATTAAATAGGGTTGACTTCCATGAACAAAAAATCATCGTGACTCCGATACCCTCCAACGCCACTATCACTAAAAAAATTCAGCAGAAGGAAATACCTTCTGCTTCAAAAAAATATATGTCACCCTTCAGTTCAGTGTCTTGAAGTATTGATATGTGGACGGAGCTTTTCTTTTTAGTAGATTACGTGAGTCCCGACTGAAAAAATACATGGCAAATGTTTCTGCGAAATATTCTTCCTGATAATCCATAAAGTATGAACGATCAGGGAATAAAAGAGGGGCCTCCCGCTTCCAAACCTGCAAAAAAGCCATTTCAGAATAAGGATCATTGACGACATATCTGTCAATGCTGTGGGCAAGTTCATGCAATTCCAAGTTAATGGAATCATGGCCCATTCCCTTCTCGCTATGGCCGATCTTAATAAGAACCAGCTTTGAACCCCCGATTCCAGGGACATCATCCCAAGTCGTCCTTTTATTCGTGTATCCTCTTGGAGTCACACCTTTTAAGTGACTGGTAGAAGAAAAGTCGGTTAACTTCTTTTCAAATAAGCGTACCTTTATTTCCTGTTTTTCAACCGCACTCAGTAAATGACCTGGAATATGATCAAGCCTTTCGATGATTCCTTTCGCTTCAGCCCTGTCGAAGTCCGTCTCCGGCAGCAGGACGATGTTGTCCAACTGATCTTGTGATTGTAATTGCAGGCTGGATTGAATGGAAGAATGTTTTAATAGAATACCGCTGTAGTTTGCCTGTGTTTGTTTCCATATGATGAAGGAAGCGGTAATTATGAAGAGGAGTATGGCTGCACGTTTCATATAAAAGAACCTCCGTAAACAAGAAGTACTTAGGTAACTACTATTCTACCATAATATCAACTTGCTTTTTAGGAGCGATTCCTTCCAATTCGTGATGAACTTTGAATGCTGGCATTCTGACTATAAAAAAACAAGCACAGCATAGAGTGTGCTTGTTGTATGTATATAGACGTTTAGGATACGCTCATCCATTGCGGGGGAGTATTTTTATCCCAGTAGATGCTTCCAAGATCATGATGGGTCTGGAAATCATCATGGACTGTGTGATAATGAAAGTTAAAATAATATCCTTCTTTCGGAGGGTGATCCTTCCTTACATGAAAACGGATCACATCTTCCCCGGATTTCTTATCATAGATATGAAAGATCTTTTCGGTTTTTGCATAGGAAGGAACTTCTGATATGACGAGTAAGGATAAATCCTCATCACCATACTGTCGTGCCGTTTGTTCTATTGCATGTTCCATCTTGGGAAGAATTACGCTTCGGAATTCGTCTTCTATTGCAGGCTTAATTTTCGCACCAAATTTCATATAGGCATTTTGTTCGGCCTGCTCCATCATATTTTCCAGAAAATCCTCCCTTGAAAAAACGGGGTCTTCCTGCAGCACATCCTCTTCGGCACGTTCAATGGAAGAAGCCTTACTATTGCTTTTCGCCAGTGCATGTCCTTCTTCATTCAGGAAGGCTTGCGACGGAGTTACCAGTCCGAATGTAAGGATCGATATAAGTACAAAAAACGACTTTTTCAGCCAAATTGACATAAATAACGTCCTTTCCTATGTATTGCTTCTATTATTATACTATTTATTACGTGCAAAAAGTGAAAAAGGTTTCATTTTTTTGTAGGATATAAAAATATTTATGTGGTAGTATATTAATGAGGATATTTCGTAAGGAGGATAACTAAATGGATACTGGAATTATGATTAATATTGGATACTTACTTCTATTAGGTTATTTCGTAGTACTAGGTTTCACTGACTAATGCAATGAGCAGACAGGCAGTTTTAAATGCCTGTCTTTTTAGTTTGTTCTGTTAGTTCTGTAAATACCGCTTTTGATTTCCGTGCAAGACTTCGCTTTCCGCGGGTGACCCGTGAGCCTCCTCGTCGCTTAAGCTCCTGCGGGGTCTAACTTGTCTAGCTGCAGGGCTTAGAGGCACATGTCATAAGCCAAACCGACCAAGAAGGCAAAGAGCGCCTTCCAGGCCGATTCGTCTTATGCCACC
>NZ_JBBYAF010000070.1:0-8932 GCF_038405515.1 Rossellomorea oryzaecorticis
GAAGGCAAAGAACGCCTTCGTGGCCGATTCGCCTTATGTCACCCGCCTCTGAACAAAGCCCCTCCGCTTTTCTTCCCGCAGGCTTGCCGAGGAGGGTCACGGGCTACCCGCGGAAAGCGAAGTCTTGCACGGAAATCATTAGCGGTAATAAGAGACTTTACTGAAAATGTTCGTCATTAGGTGGTGGGATTTTAGTTTTGTACCAGTCTCTTTTTTATCCTGATCTGAATGTTTCAGAAGATGACGGAATTCTGGTAATACCACCCTTAATATACAAATTTTATAGACTGCCAGGAAATTTCTTGATATTATTAAGAAAAAAATGAATCGAAATAACTATGTTACATACAAAAATTGGTTTCGTATGGGATTTAGTCAGGGGTGGAAATGATGGAAGTATTTGTGGCAAGGCAGCCAATCTTTGATGTGAATGAGGAAAAGGCAGCCTACGAGCTTCTATACAGACATAACCAATTGAATATGTTTCCGAATATTGATGGAGACACAGCAACGGCAGATGTCATAATTAATAGTTTTCTAAATATCGGGATAGATGCCTTATCCTCAGGAAAACCTTGTTTTATTAATTTTACAGAAAATCTTCTAAAATTAAGGGTTCCCACTTATTTTAACCCAAGAGAAATTGTAGTAGAGGTTTTGGAATCGGTGGAGCCGAGCAAGGGTGTGGTGGACATCTGCCTGGAACTGAAGAAGCTCGGGTACAAGATAGCATTGGATGATTTTATCTTTAATGAATCGAATCCATTTTGTAAAGAGCTTATGAAAGCAGCAGATTTTGTTAAGGTTGATTTCCAGTCTACAACCGAGGAGATGAGAAGCAGGATAGAAGTTTTATCAAATTTATTAGGGTACAAACTGATCGCGGAAAAAGTCGAAACGGAGCTGGAGTATCAGGAAGCAAGGCATAAGGGATATCATTTTTTTCAAGGCTACTTTTTCAGTAAGCCCAAGATAATTGCATCTCATGATGTACCGGTTTATTTTCATTCTTATTATTCAATCATTCAAAGCCTGGAAATGTCAGAGCCCAGCATCGATGTAATCAGCGGTTTGATCCAGCAGGATCTTTCGCTTTCTTATAAACTATTAAAGCTCATTAATTCACCGGCATACAGGCCAAAGCATAAAATCCATTCCATCCGGCAGGCAATCGTATTACTCGGGTTAATGGAAATCAAAAGATGGATCTACGTGCTGGCGGTAAGGGAGCAGGTAGCTTACAGGGAAAAGCTGGAAAATGAAGTAATCACATTATGCCTCACGAGGGCCAAAATGTGCGAGCTTACGGCGGAAAAGATAAAAGGTACCAAAAATACATCCAGCTATTTTCTTACCGGTATGTTTTCTCTGATGGATACAATCTTATCGGTTCCCATGATGAAGATACTTGATGATTTACCGTTGAATGACGAAATATGTGATGCATTGACTGGTAAATCCAATGAGTTAAAGGATATGCTGGAATTGGTCATTTCGGCCGAGAAGGGTGACTGGATCGATCTTGAAAAGAAAATGCGTTCATTAAATCTCTCAGAGCAGAACATTTCAGAAAGTTATCAGCAAGCCTGTCAGTGGGCAGAAGAGCTGCTCACACAGGAGCTTATCCATTGAGCGGATTACCATACCGGTTTATAAGAACCTGGCTTTAAGAATTTCCTCTGAGGTTTGATATATCGTTTTAACTCCATCAGCAAGAGACGCTGTATTTTCCTTGATGTAACCTGCCTCGCAATATCAGCAGGAAAGGGATAAATGCCGACTGAATTGAATCGAACTCTGAAAAGGCCTTCTTGAAGCAGGTCTTTTTTGGAGTCCAATATTTTGCAGAGGACAAGCACATCGCGTGAGCTATAGTCATCCCCAGCTTCATTTACTTCTTTCACTTGAAAACGGAATAGTAATTCGTCCATGGATATCACCTCACTCTTAATTTCTAAAAGATTGCTTAATAAAAGAACGACCCTTTTTCGACAAAAGATTATATTTAAATTGTAACTGTTTTTACAGGGAGTTTCAGTAAAAATATGCGTCGGAGAACACATTCGGGATACAATGTAGTAAACTGATAGAGAGTCTTTACAACACATTGCCTGAAACTTTAAAATAAAGGTCTGACAGATTGATCGTATCGGAGGGCTTCACTATGAAACTGAATTTTATTAAATGTCACGGTTCTGGAAATGATTTTTTACTGATTGATGAAGTATCCAATCATTATACTTTTACAGAAGAAGAGAGGCAAAACCTTTCATTATCGTTATGCGACAGACAAACAGGTATAGGAGCGGATGGTATACTGTTTGTCATGGACAGTCGACACTGTGATGCAAAAATGAGGGTTTTTAACGCAGATGGTTCTGAAGCATCCATGTGTGGAAATGGTCTCAGATGTGTCGGACGGTATGTGTGTGAATTATTTGATAAAGAAAATATCATCATTGAAACGATGAAAGCAGATTTGAAAGTTGCTTCAGCCCCTGCCATCTTTGATGATATCCCTACTTATAATGTGGAAATTTCTCCAGTATATTTTGATCTTGACCAAGTTCCGATGAATATGGATCATACTCAAGTGATAAATCAAAAAATTCCTGAGATATCCAATCGTTTGCAGTTTACGGTATTAGCGGTTCCTAACCCTCATTTGATTAGTATCGTGAATGCTGAAACCATCATTTCAAACGAACAGAAGATGATCTCCGAAACCGTTAATGGTCCGAATAACCTGTTTCCGGATGGAGTGAATGTGAGCTTTGTGCATAGATTGGGAGAAGGCGCAATTTATGTGCGTACATTCGAACGAGGTGTCGGATTCACTAATGCGTGTGGAACTGCGATGTCAGCTTCCAGTCTGGTGACTTGTCTCCTTGGCCATAACCGATTGGATGAGGAAATCGAAGTCTACAACAATGGAGGAAAGGTACGAGTAGTGGTTAGACAGGGGTCGGCCGGTCATTACTATATGGAATTGATCGGGAACGCTACTTATATGTTTGAGGCTGAATTTGAGTTATCATTGTCTCAGCCTGAATTATTTGAAGTACTATCCCACACGGAATTTAACGAAGAAGCTGCATACGGACTGCTTCAGAAGCATGCCAAAAAGGTTGTAGACAGTAAGGTGTTTACAAAAGTATAAAGGAATAATAAGCCTGGACGGTGGCCGTCCAGGCTTATTTATTTCCTTTAAGAAAGCTGATCACTTCCTGAAATGGCTGATCATCCTTTACCCGATCAAACTGACTGAATGGACAACCTAATCGTTTAAAACGGCTTAATACTTCTTCCATCGTAAATTGTTCGGGAGTTAGTTCTTCTTTTACTTCATGCCACCAAAGCGGGGCAGCGACGAGGGCTTTGTCGTTTCCTCTTAATGAATAAGGGGCAATGATCGTCTTACCTTCTCCGTGCTGTATGTAATCGACATAAAGACGGCCCTTTCTATTTTTCTTCATTCGCTCAATCGTAAAATCATCGGGATAATTGGATACAAGGTAATGAGCAATGAATTCGGTAAATAAGCCTGTATCTTTCCATGAGTATCCGGATGGCAGCGGAATATATACTTGGAGCCCCTTGTTTCCCGATGTTTTAACGAAGCTCTGTAAGTGCATCCCTTCAAATAATTCCTTCATGATAAGAGCTGCCTTGACCGCCAGCGAAAACTGCTGCCTGCCGGGAGGGTCCAAATCAAATACGATTTCATTGACGTCCTGTTGATCCGCTTTTTGGAAAGGTATGTGGAATTCAAGTGCCAATTGGTTTCCCAGCCACATGAGACTCTCCAATTCATTGCATATAATGTATTCGATTCCATCCTGGACATGCGTTTCAACAAAATCGGGTGCATAATCAGGCACATTCTTCTGGTAAAAAGATTCCCCGAACAGACCATGTGGAAAACGAATACAGGTTAAGGGCCGATTACGCAGAAAGGGAAGCATAACAACAGATATTCTGCGAAGGTACCGGATATAATCAAGTTTCGTAATGGGTGGTGCCTCCCATAATGGTTTGTCGGGATGAGTGATTTCCACATTTTGAGGCAGACTGGCTTCCTTCTGAAGAAATTGATCCATCGTGCAATCTTCAGGATTTGAAGAGAACATAAATTGGTGAAAATGTGGCTCCCTTAATGTATGTTCATACCAATTCAAGTAATGAACTTCCACACAAATCGCTGGTTCTATAAAATAATGACTGCCTTCTTTTCGCGAATGATTTTTTTTAATGATTTCTTTTAAGGTTTTTTTATCATTCGATGAAATTCCAAAGTGAAATAATCCAATTTGTTTAACGATGTCATGATCAAAGACACCTATGTGGAAATAATCGTTGCTAACATCCACGGAAGTGATGAAGCATAGGCATTTTTTCCAGTTTTTTATCTTCAGCCATGAGTTACTCCGTTTTCCTTCTTCCCACTTACTGTCTGAGAGCTTGGCGACTACACCTTCTCCTTCCTCATCTGTCACCTCACTCCATACCCTTTTCCAGTCTGTAAAGTAAGGAACCATTTGAAGGACACCCGGATTGGACGGGTCTGGTTTCAGTGGGATTTCAAGTGAGGAACACAGCTTTTTTAACTCTCTTTTGCGTTTGGTATATGGCTGGCTGAACCACAGGTCGTTTCCGCTTTGAATGAGGTCGAAAGCCAAAAATTTCACTGGTCTCAGCGATGCGGATTCGCTGATTTTTTGTTTGTTTTTCATTCTTCCCCGGATTTGAAGCTCGAAAAACTCACTGCTCGATGGTGAACGCAGAACGACAATTTCTCCATCCAGCACAATCGGCAGCGTAAAGGAAGATTCGCCAATCAGTTCGTTTATGTATTCTTCTATTTCAGGGAAATAGGGTAGAAGATTTTTGTTATTTCTGCTTTTGAGTGAAATTTTTTTAGACTTATCAACCTTTAGAATTCCCCTGAAACCATCATACTTCACCTCATAATTCCATTCTCCCTTAAGGGGAGGTTCTCCAGTTAAAGTAGGCAGCATCGGCTTCAATTCACATCACCCTTGACCGTTTTTATTATAGTGTGGCCTCATTCATGATCGATTATTTCCAAATGTTTATGGGAATGAAGCACATTAAGTAACTAAAAGATAAAGATAATAGGATTTAGTATAAAAAAAGGAGGGTATTGTAATGCATACCATATGGAAGGGTTCAATAAGTTTCGGTTTGGTAAACATTCCAATCAAACTGCATTCTGCTACCGAAGATCGTGATATAAAGCTTCGTTCTCTTCACAAAGAGTGTCATACACCCATCAAATATGAAAAAGTTTGTCCCGTCTGCGAGAAAGAAATCGATCATAAAGACATCGTAAAAGGCTACGAGGTGACAAAAGGGAAATTTGTAGTTTTAGAAGAAGATGAACTGAATGAAATAAAAGAGGTAAATGCAGAGAAAACGGTAGAAATTTTGGACTTTATAAAAATCGATGAAATCGACCCGATCTTTTATGACAGGAGCTATTTTGTTTCACCGAATGATGGAGGGAAGAAAGCTTATACTCTATTGCGGAAAGCTTTAGTAACTTCCGGAAAAGTGGGTATCGCTAAAATAACGATGAGATCGAAAGAACAATTGTCTGTCGTAAGGGTTTATGAGAATACATTAGTGATGGAAACCATTCACTACCCGGATGAGGTCAGGACTTCTAAAGATGTACCCAATGTACCTGAAAACGATGAAATTTCCGAAAAGGAGTTGGAAACGGCAACGATGCTGATTGAACAATTGACCTCAGAATTCCAGCCGGAAAATTATCATGATGAATACCGTGAGCGGCTGAGTCAGTTGATTGAATCCAAGCAAACCGGTGAGAAGATCGTTACTGTTAAAGAAAAAGCTCCGAAAGAAAATGTGACTGATTTAATGGCGGCACTGCAAGCTTCAATTGATTCAACAAGTACGGAAAAGAAGAAAACCGCCAAAAAGAAGCCGGCTAAAAAGAAAACGACTACAAAGAAGAAAGCGCAATAAATCGAATGAGCGGGGAAGGAGAAACACGTTGGAGGAGAGACAGTTAAAGAAAGTAACATTTTTCATTGTTTCATTAATCTGTTTAGGATTGTTTACATGGGGATTTGTCTCAATCGTAGATGAATGGAAGGAAAATGAAATTGCAGATTTTGATAATGGAGTCTTCAATGTTGTCCATGCTTTTATCTCACCTAAGCTGACAACCTTGATGACTTCCATCACCTTCTTGGGTGGTGTGAAGTGGCTGAGTATATGCACGATAGGGGTTATCATCATATTATTGTTTATGAAGAAATATCCTCTAGCTGTATTCGCAGCTTTGACGGTAGGCCTTGGAGCTGGTTTTAATTGGTTGTTGAAGTGGATCTTCAAACGGGACAGGCCTGATATTGAAGCTCTGATCGAGCAAGGGGGTTACAGCTTTCCAAGCGGTCATACCATGGGCTCGTTCATATTTTATGGAGCACTGGCGTTTATGTTGTTTCGTGCCTTTGACAGGAGCATATATAAGGTGTTGAGTATAATCGGCTTATCGATACTCATATTGTGCATTGGCATCAGCAGGGTATATTTAGGCGTACACTATCCGAGTGATATTGTAGGAGGATTTTCAGCCGGCGGCGGTTGGCTGACGCTCTGCATTGCAGTATATACGTATTTTTATGAACGCAGTGATTGGAAATATGTCGATGAATGAAGAAACCTGAAGCGGGTCATCCCGTTTCAGGTCTTTTGTTTTTCCATGAAATATGAGTAAGCATTTTCTTAGAATAAATTAAAGATATATGGGCCAAATGAAGAAACATAGATAAGGATGTACACACCCATAAAATAAAATACTCCCCCAAAAGTTCCCCAATCAGGATTTCGTCCGAATTTCCATATCAGCCCGGTCACCAGAGTGATTATCAGGATTCCTACATACCCGCCTCCTGTAAAGGTGAGGTAATCAGGGGCTGCAAAGTAAAAATATCCATTCATGGATTTATTCATGAATGTAAAAGGCATGAACAGGAAGATGAGTATAGAAGCGTATTCAACCCAGTTAATGCCGTCTTTTTCGAAAATATTAGGTCTGAACATATACAGAAGGATCAATAGCAATAGTGAAGGCAGCACCCAATAGAAGGATATTAGAATGGTGATCACACTGCTGAATAACATCATTATACTGTTGTTGACGGCTTCTTTGACATTGCGTTTGTTTAGTTCAACACTTGAGGCAATGACCTCCGGATCCTGTGAAGCACCGAACAATTCATACGTATCTCCGCCATAATCAAGCCATGCGAAACTGTTTTCGCTCAACTGGAAAGGAAGATATGAGTAATGCTTGGTTGTCCCTATGGCTTCGGCTTGCAACAAAGAGACCGTATCTTCTAAAGGAGCTAAGTATACGCTGACTGCGTTATGGTCACTGAGTTTATGGCCTTCAGACGTGAACAAAATAGATTTCTTCCCATCTACTGTCACTAGTTTTGCAGAACGGGGCCCCTGAAGATTTTCACCTGAATCCACATTAAGAAACTTAAGATTTTCAGGTTTCAGGGTGCCGGTTCCTAATTCGTCCAAAGAAGATTGCAACTTCACAATCTTATAGCTTAATACTCCTTGTGCTCTCAGCTCTTCATTATAAAGGACTGTCAGCTTA
Source organism: Rossellomorea oryzaecorticis (assembly GCF_038405515.1). Lineage (GTDB taxonomy): Bacteria > Bacillota > Bacilli > Bacillales > Bacillaceae_B > Rossellomorea > Rossellomorea oryzaecorticis_A. The sequence continues at coordinate 7,664 of NZ_JBBYAF010000070.1, forward strand.
TTGTTTTCTACTTCATATGTCAGTCCATCAATATGATGGCTCGTGGAGATTTTGACTGTTGCAAAAGGACCGCCTGCCAGTTTCTCATTCTCATCCATATAATGTAGAACAGCTGAAGCATTATTTTGCTGCTCTTGAACGATTGCACTGCCGTTATCCCCTTGATACACTTCCATAATGTTTTTAGAGAATGTATGAATGTTTTTGCTCGACAAATCAGCAGGATTTACTGTAAAGAGGTCGTTTTCAACCCAGTAAAATATTTTTTCTCCGGAAGTACTCAAACCTGTTGCTTCTTCTGAAATGACGACCTCTTTACTGTTTTTCGTAGCAATCAATTGGCCTGATTTCATTTGAATAAAGACCGATCCATCCGTCCAGAAAGGGAATCCTCGAGTTACCTTAGTATTCTTTACGGAATCTTCGGTAATATTAAATTGATCATCGAATGCCAATTGTCGCACTTTTCCATTATCCGTCAAGAAAAGGCTGCCATTGTTGAAGAACATCTGAGGACGTTCTTCAGAGGTGAACCCCAATGGGACTGAACGGCTCCAATCAGGCTGAGGCTGTTTCTTTACTTCTAATAGCTGGTGGATGACCAGTGCGCCCATAAGCAGCAGGATGATCATCAAAGGTATACCGAATGACTTTAGTCTTTCTTTCACCAAAATCCCCCTCAATCTTTATATCTATTTTTTGATTTCAATTTAGAATTTTACCACAATTCCATCAACTTGACACCAAATATTTCCTTACAAAAAATGTCCCGAAAATATATTTCTCATTCAATCATTTATGCTTGTGCTGAGAAAAGAAGGACTCAAGAAATTTCAAGGCTTATAACTAAAGAAGTAAATCACTCTTAAAAATTTCGTTGATTTTTTGTTGACAAACACAGATATAAGAATTACAATGATATTGAAAATCATTCTCAATGAAAACGCAAGAGTTTCCCCCTCTTTCTTTTTATATTGGAGAATGGTTCATGATTTACCCCCCTTTAATAAATCGTAGAGACAATCCCGGAGCTATCTGCTCCGGGATTGTCTTTTTTATTAGACTCTTTTATACACCGCTGTTGATTTCCGTGCAAGACTTCGCTTTCCGCGGGTGACCCGTGGGCCTCCTCGTCGCTAAAGCTCATGCGGGGCGAAAAGCGGAGGGGCTTTGCTCAGAGGCGGGTGGCATAAGGCGAATCGACCACGAAGGCGTTCTTTGCCTTCTTGGTCGGTTTGACTTATGACATGTGCCTCTAAGCCCCAGAGC
>NZ_JBBYAF010000071.1:0-8661 GCF_038405515.1 Rossellomorea oryzaecorticis
GCGGAGGAAGAGGGATTCGAACCCCCGCGGGCTTTAACACCCCTGTCGGTTTTCAAGACCGATCCCTTCAGCCGGACTTGGGTATTCCTCCGTATCGACAAGAATTATAATACCATGGTGATAAAATAGAGTCAAGCATTTTTCTAAAAAATTTCAAGGGTACCTGGCAATATGCCGGATACCCTTAAAATACGCTGTTACTTGATCACTTCTGCCCCACCCATGTATGGACGAAGAACGTCAGGTACGATGACAGATCCATCTTCCTGCTGATAGTTTTCGAGTAGAGCCGCAACTGTACGGCCGATCGCCAATCCAGAACCATTCAATGTGTGTACATGTTCAGGCTTCGCGTTTGCTTCCCTTCTGAAACGGATATTCGCGCGTCTCGCCTGGAAGCCTTCGAAGTTACTGCAAGAAGAAATCTCACGGTAAGTACCGTAGCTCGGGATCCAAACCTCGATATCATATTTCTTCGCGGCCGTGAAGCCAAGATCTGCGGTACACATTGATAAAACACGGTATGGCAGGCCTAGAAGCTGAAGTACTTTTTCCGCATGGCCAGTCAATTTTTCAAGTTCATCATAAGAATCTTCTGGCTTCACAAAGCGGACAAGCTCTACTTTGTTGAATTGATGCTGACGGATCAACCCTCTTGTGTCCCGTCCGGCAGATCCCGCTTCTGAACGGAAGTTGGCACTGTAAGCTACATAGCCGATCGGCAGTTCTTCCCCTTTGATGATTTCATCGCGGTGATAATTCGTTACAGGCACTTCTGCTGTCGGAACCAAGAAGTAATCTTCACTTTCAATCCGGAAAGCATCTTCTTCAAATTTCGGCAGCTGACCCGTTCCAGTCATGCTTGCGCGGTTCACAAGGAATGGAGGGATCATTTCTGTATATCCGTGCTCATCCATGTGCAGGTCCATCATGAAGTTCAATAACGCACGCTCCAGTCTTGCACCCAGCCCTTTGTAGAACACGAAACGGCTTCCCGTTACTTTTCCTGCACGTTCAAAATCGAGGATATCAAGACCAGTCGCAATATCCCAGTGCGGCTTTGCTTCGAAATCGAACTCGCGGATTTCCCCCCATTTGCGGGCTTCCACGTTGTCGTCCTCTGTTTCGCCGACAGGAACAGATTCATGAGGGATATTCGGGATAGATAGAAGGATCCGTTCCAGCTCTTCCTCGATACCTCTAAGCTCATCATCAAGCTTCTTGACCATGCCGCCGACTTCACGCATTTCTACGATCATGTCCTGGGCATCCTGTTTGTCCTTTTTCATCTGAGCGATTTTTTGTGATACTTCATTCCGCTTGCTCTTCAAGTTTTCACTTTCCACCAAAAGCTCTCTTCTTCTCTTATCTAGTTCCTCGAACTTATCAAAGTCTTCAAGGTCTTCACCGCGATGCTGAAGGCGGTTTTTTACATCTTCAAAATTGGCACGTAAGTACTTAATATCTAACATGCTTATTCCTCCTTTAAATAGATATGTGTTTGCAGTCATGACGATGGAAGGATTCGGGGAATATAAAAAACCCCCGTCCCTGGTAAAAGGGACGGAGGTTTCCGCGTTGCCACCCTAATTGAAGGCATAAATCGCCCTCCTCTTAGAGATGGTAACGGAATCACCGAAAATACCTACTGAATGGTTCAGTATTTCACTCAAGGATGGATTCATAAAGATTCTGCACCGGTTTGCACCAACCACCGGCTCTCTTTGGGCAAGAATTCTTCACTACTGGTTCCTGTCAACGTTTTAAACTCATATTGGTTATTTCATAATCTACTACAATCTTTTCCATTTTGCAATAGGTTTATGCCAATGTTTTTTCTTTTGACTCTTTCACCATTTCGACGAAGTATGCCGTCAATCGATGGTCATCTGTCAGTTCCGGGTGAAATGAACATCCCAGGAACTGGCCGTGGCGTGCAAGTACGATGCGGTCATTGTGCTTGGCAAGGATTTCGACATCTTCCCCCGCTTCTACGATATGAGGCGCACGGATGAATACGGCATTAAAATGATTTCCCACATGTGCAATGTTCAAGTCGGCTTCGAAGCTCTCCTTTTGTCGGCCAAAGGAATTACGCTCAACCATTACATCCATCACACCAAGATGCGGTTCATCATAACCCACGATCTTATTTGCCAATAGAATGAGGCCGGCACACGTACCGAAGATCGGTTTTCCGCTGTCAGCAAACACTTTCAATGGCTCTAAAAATCCATAGCGGTCAATAAGACGTCTCATCGTCGTACTTTCACCACCGGGCATGATCAAGCCGTCAAGTTCATCCAGCTGCTCTGTACGCTTTACGACCACTGCTTCGGCATCACATGCCTCGATGGATCGTACATGCTCTCTGACAGCCCCTTGAAGTCCTAATACACCTATTTTCATCATAGACTTACCAGCCTCGATCTTGCATGCGCTGTTCAGGAAGGATAGAAGAAATTTCTACACCCTTCATCGCAACTCCAAGTTCTTTGGAGAGTTCAGCGATCAACTTGTAGTCCTGATAGTGAGTAGTTGCTTCAACGATCGCTCTTGCAAACTTCTCAGGATTTTCAGATTTGAAAATACCGGAACCTACGAATACACCGTCTGCACCAAGTTCCATCATAAGAGCCGCATCAGCAGGAGTCGCAATACCGCCTGCAGCGAAGTTAACAACCGGTAAACGGCCATTTTCTTTAATTTCTAATAATAACTCATACGGAGCTCCCAACAGCTTCGCTTCCGTCATGATTTCATCTGTATTCATGTGTACAAGCTTACGCACCTGTGCATTCACTTTTCGCATGTGACGAACCGCTTCAACGATGTTTCCAGTTCCCGGTTCACCTTTTGTACGAAGCATCGATGCACCTTCACCGATACGGCGTGCTGCTTCGCCTAAGTCACGGCATCCGCATACGAATGGAACGGTGAAATCTCTTTTATTTAAGTGGTACTCTTCATCAGCAGGAGTTAATACTTCACTTTCATCAAGATAGTCAACACCCATTGATTCAAGTACTCTCGCTTCAACGATATGACCGATACGCGCTTTCGCCATTACCGGAATCGTCACAGCTCCCATTACTTCTTCTACAATACGAGGGTCTGCCATTCTTGCTACACCGCCAGCAGCTCGGATGTCAGCTGGAACTCGTTCTAAAGCCATTACCGCCACTGCACCTGCAGCTTCAGCAATTTTAGCCTGCTCTGCATTGATAACGTCCATGATGACGCCGCCTTTTTGCATTTCAGCCATACCTCTTTTAACACGATCTGTACCAGTATTCATTTATGTATCCCCCTTATATTTATCCTATGCCCGTCCATTTTTTCTTTTTATTTCAGATAGAAACAACAGGAAAAAGTGACTAAAACAATCGGAATGATGATATTGCCCTACTGCTAAATAAACAACAAAAATACGGTTATGTCAAGACGAAATAAGGAGTCGGTTAACTTATGAGCTATATGTATTTAATGGAAGCCAGCCCTGCTTATCTTGACCATTTAGTTATAAAAATAACCCCAGGCTTTATGATAACCTGGAGTCATTAAATTAGATTAGAACCAGCCTTTTACAGTGGATGTCACAGATCCCCAAATATCCCCGAAGAATCCGCCTACAGCTCTTATCGAAAGGACAAACCAGTTTGCTTTTTCGATTCCTTCAACTGTAACAACAGGTGATTTTGCAGCATTTGCACCTTTATCTGTCAGGTAACCTAAATCATTTTTGTCCTTAGACTCTAATGTAACGTAACCGACTTTTTCGCCCTCTTTGATAGGCGCCGTCAGCTTACCATCTTCATTAAGCTTCTTCTTGTCGACTACAAACTTAGGCTTGTACTGATCTTCTTCACCGTTTCTCACGACCATGTTCAGAGCAGATTCAGATTTGATTCCAACTTCTTTTTCTTTCCCTTTAACTACCGGAAGGGTCTTTTGGTCTTTGATCTTGTAATCTGCAGGAAGAAGTTCTTGTATCGTGTAGTTGTTGAAAGCATAATCAAGCATTTTTCTAGTTTCCGCAAAACGGGCATCGTATGAATTTTCACCAGGTTCAACCTGCACATCCATCACAACAGTAATGAATCTCATTCCGTCACGCTCTGCGGTCCCTGTGAAACAAGCGCCCGCGAAGTCGGTAGTACCTGTTTTAAGTCCGTCCATGCCTTCGTACTCACGAATCAATCCCGGAAGCATCCAGTTCCAGTTAGGCATGTTGAACTGATCTTCGGTCCCTTCAGCAAACATCTTCTTCGCTATAGAAGATGTCTCCAATACTTCAGGAAAATCATTAATAAGTCGGTATGCCAGCGTAGCAGTATCCTTAGCTGACATCACATTCTCTTCCTCAGCTCCGCCGACAACTTGATCGACATAAGGAGCCAAGTCTTTATTATTCAATCCTGATGAGTTTACAAATTTATAATTTTCCAAGCCGAGTTCTTCAGCTTTTTTATTCATCAATTTCGCAAAATTAGCTTCGGACCCGGCAATCGTTTCTGCTATTGCCATGGATGAAGCATTTGCTGAATAAATAGCCATGGATTCATACAAGTCTTTAATCGTGTACGTTCCTTCTTCACGTAAAGAAACGTTGCTTAACGAAGTGTTATGAGACATTTTCGATACATTCGTAGGAACCTTATACTTCTGATCCCATTTCACTTTACCTTCTTCAATCGCTTCAAGCAGAAGATATTCCGTCATCATTTTCGTCATACTTGCAATTCCAAGAGCCGTCTCTGAATTCTTTTCATATAAGACTTTACCAGTACTTGCTTCTACTAAAATCGCAGCATTTGCGTTAACATCTAAATCCCCTTGAGCACTTGCCGGTTTTTGCACCATGCTCATTGCCATCAAAAATACCAAGAAACAAACAAAAGATTTTTGAACCCAACTTCTTTTCACTTTTAGCCCTCCAAGTTTTTATGTACACCTTCGTTATTTTATCATAGTTCGAAAGGTAAGAATAGACAGAGAATATTCCTAGTTTTAACATAGGACAAGGGACTTGCGACCTCTTCATTTAGCTGTTTTTCCCATACAAAAAAGCCGCCCATTAAACAGGACGGCTTGCAATGTAAGCTTAAGATAATGAATAGTTTGGTGCTTCCTTCGTGATTTGGACATCATGCGGATGGCTCTCACGCAGACCTGCACCCGTCATACGGATGAACTGAGCGTGTTCACGCAGCTCGTATAGATTCTTCGTGCCGCAGTAGCCCATTCCGGAACGCAGTCCGCCGATCAGCTGATACAATGTATCCGCCAGCGGCCCTTTATAAGGGATACGGCCTTCGATGCCTTCAGGAACAAATTTCTTCGCTTCTTCCTGGAAGTAGCGGTCCTTTGATCCTTTTTCCATAGAGCTCAATGAGCCCATTCCACGGTACACTTTGAAGCGTCGCCCTTGGAAGATTTCTGTTTCGCCAGGGCTTTCAGATGTACCTGCAAGCAGGCTTCCTAGCATGACTGCATGTCCGCCTGAAGCGAGTGCCTTCACGATGTCACCCGAGAACTTGATGCCCCCATCGGCAATGATGGCTTTGCCGTGTTTCCTTGCTTCAGTTGCACAATCATATACCGCTGTGATCTGCGGTACACCCACACCTGCAACGACACGCGTTGTACAGATGGATCCAGGACCAATCCCGACTTTTACCACATCGGCTCCTGCTTCAATCAGCTCTCTTGTCGCTTCAGCTGTCGCAACGTTACCTGCAACAATATTCAAATCTGGATATGCTGCACGAATTTCACTCACAATAGATAATACACCGGCTGAATGCCCATGGGCTGTATCGATGACGATCGCATCAACATGTGCTTTTACCAGCTGTTCCACGCGTGTAAGAGTATCTTTTGAAATCCCGACTGCTGCACCTGCCAATAAGCGTCCTTGACTGTCTTTGGCAGAGTTAGGGAACTCGATTACTTTTTCAATATCTTTAATGGTGATTAATCCTTTTAGAACGCCTTCTTGATCGATAAGCGGCAGCTTTTCAATCTTATGCTGCTGAAGGATTTTTTCCGCTTCATCTAGGGTAGTGCCAACCGGAGCAGTCACCAGGTTTTCTTTCGTCATGACATCTGAAATCAGGATCGAGAAATCCTGGATGAAACGAAGGTCACGGTTCGTTAAGATCCCGACCAGCTTTTGCTCCTCTTCATTGTTCACAATCGGAACACCAGAGATTCTATATTTGCCCATCAAGTGTTCAGCAGCAAATACTTGATGCTCAGGAGTTAAGAAGAATGGATCAGATATAACTCCGCTTTCGGAACGCTTTACTTTATCAACCTGCTCTGCCTGCTGTTCGATGCTCATGTTCTTGTGGATGATACCAAGTCCACCCTGCCTTGCCATTGCAATGGCCATTTCAGCCTCTGTTACCGTATCCATCCCGGCACTGATTACTGGTACATTAAGCTTGATCGAGTCCGTTAACTCAACTGAAATATTTACATCTTTTGGTAATACCTCAGACTTTGCAGGTACTAGTAAAACATCATCAAACGTTAAACCTTCTTTAGCAAATTTAGATTCCCACATATTTTTCGGCCTCCCTAGTCCCAAAATATTATTAGTAGGTTATCAATTGGTTAAAATACTGTCAAGAACATATGGATTAGTTTAATTTTTCAGAATAGTTAGAGGGTGACAAATTGGAAAGCATACATCGACATTGGGACTTCATTCACTACTTCCAGTCTGCTGAATACTCCCAGAAGTTTCTAAAAAAATGCTATGAACAAATCGGTTTCACGCAGGCAGAAACGAAGAGCTATGACAACTGCTATTCCTTCATGTACTACTTGGAACAAGGAGAACTTTATTATAAACAAGCCCTGCAATCTCCTATATCACTGCAGCCAATTTTATTATTTTACGGATACATCCATTTTATTAAAGCGGTCGTGTTGACTGAGGACCCACTGTATCCTGAAACAACCCAGGTACTCGCTCATGGGGTCACGTCCCGAAAAAGAAAGAAGCAGCATTATCATTTTCTTCAGGACGAAGTGAAGGTGCAAAAGAATGGATTGTTTTCACATTTCTCTACTTTGGCGTTCCACGTGAAACATATCGTTGGTGAAAAACTGAAGATGGAGGATTTACTCGTTCAATTACCAGAATTGGAAGAAGTTTTTCAAGTCCTGCTGAAAAGGCAGACAATGATCTGGTTTAATTACGAAAGTGAACTCATTATCGATGAAGAAGTACTTAACAAATTTAATATGTCAAAGGATTTATTTAAGCATTATCTGAATGAAAAGCTCACAGGGACATATAAGTGGACAAAGGAACATACCCTTCATGTGCCTGAATTAAGTGAGCAGCTGCCACTAAGGTGGCATTTAAGCAAAAACCGGCTTGCCCTGCCAATCAGCCGGAATGAGTCAAACTTAATTCCAGAAATCCTGATCCATTACGCCGTCCTATACAACCTAAGCATGATTGCCCGATACGAAACAGAATGGTGGATCGAACTGTTGAAGAACCGCACAAACGAAGATTATCCGATTATACGTTCCTTCCTAACCGTTACGACCCAGAAAGGACCTTATTTATTGCTGGATTTACTTAAACAAAAAATGTAGAGGAAGGAGGAAGGAATCTTCACCATCTTCCTCTTTCCATCCATCAACGTTCCAATAACAACTTGATGTCACCTTCAATTTTCCTGGGACTGGTCTGTGGCGAATATCGCTCATACACCTCACCGTTTTTATCGACGAGGAACTTAGTAAAGTTCCATTTGATATCCGAAAGCAATAGCCCCTTCTTTTCTTTCGTTAAAAACTTAAATAACGGATGAGCATCTTTCCCTTTCACATCCGTTTTCTTAAACATCGGAAACGATACTCCATAATTCGTTTGACAGAACTCTATGATCTTCTCCTGCTCCCCAAATTCCTGGTTCATGAACTGATCGCTTGGAAACCCGAGTACCACCAGCCCATCCTCCTGATACTCCTCATACATACCCTGCAGTTCTTCAAATTGAGGAGTAAAGCCGCACTTGCTCGCTGTGTTTACAATCAGCAATACCTTCCCTCTATACTCCTCTAATGAGGACTCTTCGCCGTTCGATTTAGCAACCGTAAATTCATAGATGGACGTCACATTTATTCCCCCTTTGTTTTCGTTCTTATGTAAATGATACTTCAAGGGGATGAGGGTTAGCAATTTTGAGGTGCTTCGAGTTTGGAGGATAGATAAGATGAGTGGGAATTATTAAGCCTTCAGTTGGTATTGAGTTACTGGTATGTGGTGGAGTTACTGGCTATATGGTTGAGTTTTGATAATAATTGCTGGTTTGCGAGAATAAGGAAATGATTCTGATAATATCCTGTCGTCTTTGAAAAAAGAATTTTCTGTTTCGATAATAGAAGTCGGATTTTCGATATTACATTCTTTGTTTTCGATAATAAAAAGTTAATTTTCGATAATAAATTGGTTGGTAGCTTAGATTTGGTGATGATTTTGGGAGGTTTTTGATTGAAATGGACATGTTTTAAGAGAAACATGTCCTGCATTTTTATCAAGAAGGAAGGTTTTTATTAAAAAATTACAAATTAAAGGGCTTAAAAGGAAAAAAGTTGATTATTATGAATGGAATGAGTGAAGATATGAAGGTT
>NZ_JBBYAF010000072.1:0-8304 GCF_038405515.1 Rossellomorea oryzaecorticis
GGTCACCTGTCCAGCTACAGGGCTTAGAGGCACATGTCATAAGCCAAACCGGCCAAGAAGGCAAAAAGCGCCTTCGTGCCCGATTCGTCTTATGCCACCCGCCTCTGGGCAAAGCCCTTCCGCTTTTCTGATAGGAGTCTTCGTCTTGCACTCCAATCAACCGCTGTAACAAGCTAACAACTTCACGCACACTTGAACAAATCTAAAAAACCCGAACTAATTTGAATACTAGAATTCAAATTAGTTCGGGTTTTACTTAGACTAAAACACTTTTGTCCCAGCCTCGTTTATAATTTATTAATGCATTTTACGTTTGTTTTGTATGTCTTTTACTTTCTTTGGTGTTACTTCATTGCCCTCGGAGTCAAATACGCGTGTGTTTTCAATGGTACCTTTCATTGATTGGCGGAATGTCTCGAGGTATTCTTTTCTTAATTTTGTTTGTTCCTTCGCTTCGCTTTCAGTTAATCCATCTGCTTTTGACTTTTTGGCTAGTTCATTTATTCTATTCATCTTGTTCTTAGAAAGCATATATAAAAACTCCTTTATAGCTATTATCCATATACGTGCAACACTTTGAAATATACCGATATGTTACTAGATAATAGCTTTTATGACAAGGATTATGTTTCTTGATCGGCCTCACTATACTCTTTATATCTTCTATGTACGGTAGCTTTTGATATGTTGTAGCCAAACCCTCTCAAAGTCGCAGCAATTTCGGCAAATGTCAGCTCATTCTTTCTCAGTCGTACAATCTCTTCAACCGGTACTTCAATCCGTTCCCTGCCTTCCGAATTTCCTTTGTTCTTTAAGTTCTTATGGGGCCGGAAGCCATTTTCAACCGCTCTCCTCATTCCACGTTTAATCTTCAGATTATGGAGCTTCCTTTGATATTCCTCTACCATGCTCACAATATTGATGACCATAGAGTCTGACTCTGATAAATGCAGCTCACCGCTATGAGTCTGACTTATTATTTTTACATTTTCTTTTAAAATGCAATGTATTAATGCAATTTTTGCATTTCCTCTTCCTATTCTTGTTTCATCCTGTATCAAAACTGCATCAATGGACTGATCCTTTATTAAATCTAGCAATACTAGGACCCCGGGACGGTCCAGTTCAAACCCGCTTGCCTGATCCTTGATGATCGCTTCTACTTCAAACTGATGCTCTTCGGCAAGCTTCACCAATTCTGCTTCCTGTCTTTCCAAGGAAGTTTCCTGCGTGTCTTTCTTTGTACTCACCCTGCAGTAAATCGCTGCTTTCATTGACTCTCACCCTCTATTTGTTATTCATGGCAAGTTGTATATCGGAGTGGGTAGAATAAGTGGCCGATTCTACCGGCACCACAAGGGACATACCTGGTTCAATGGAGAAAGAAATAAGATTATTTTCATCCCCCACCCATTTTATAAACTCTTCCCTAGTCATAGAATATTCTCCTTCAAATTTTTCTGCAAGCGTCCATAGAGTATCACCCTTACTTACCTTAACGGTTTCATAGGAAGGTTCGCTTCCTGTCGTTAAAAATAGATAGCCTGCTGATAAGAACGATAATACGAAAAGAATGATTATATAAGAGCAACGATTCCAAATTTGTGTTAGCATAATTGAAATTACCTCCATACGAATGTTTGTTCTGTTCTTTGTAACTCGATTGTAATACGAACATCCGTTTGGTGTCAACCAAAAATTCGAACTTATGTTTGTATCAATTGGAAAGACATGCTATAATGGGAACATAAGATCGATAAATAGAGGTGCGTGAACATGACTAAATTGTCAAAGAGACAGCAAGACATACTGCAGTATATTAAAATGTCAGTGAAAGAAAAAGGGTATCCCCCGTCCGTTCGTGAAATTGGTGAAGCTGTCGGTTTGGCCTCAAGTTCGACGGTTCATGGCCATCTTGCCAGACTGGAAAGCAAAGGACTTATCCGCCGCGATCCAACCAAGCCTAGAGCAATTGAGATTCTCGATTTAGAGGAAGACTCGATCCCCCGTCAAAAGGTTGTAAATGTGCCGCTGATTGGTAAAGTAACGGCAGGGCAGCCCATTACCGCTGTGGAAAATGTCGAAGAATTCTTCCCGCTGCCTGAACGACTGGCTCCTTCAGATGAACAGGTCTTCATGCTTGAGATCATGGGAGACAGTATGATTGAAGCCGGTATTCTTGATGGAGACTTTGTCATTGTAAGACAACAGCAGACAGCTAACAACGGTGACATTGTAGTAGCCATGACGGAAGAAGATGAAGCTACGGTCAAGCGTTTTTTCAAAGAAAAGGACTTTGTAAGATTACAGCCTGAAAACTCGTCAATGAGTCCAATCATTTTACGAAATGTATCTATTTTAGGTAAAGTCATCGGTGTCTATCGCCAAGTTCATTAATATTTAATAGAGGCCTGAACAGAAGTGTTTTAGTCTTAGTAAACCCGGATTAATTGAAATTCTATTTCAATTAATCCGGGTTTTTATTGGTTTTATTTAAATATGCGTATTGTTTTCAGCTAGTCCCAGCGGTATTTAGGATGATCACCAACCGCCCGCGGAAAGCGAAGTTTTGCCTGTAAATCATTAGCGGTAATGGGAGCCTGCACTAAAAATAGTTCGTCTTTGGATTGTGGTTTTAAAATTTTGTCCCAGGCTCATTGTTTCCCTTCTACGTAAGAAGGCCAGCGCTGTATCAGCGCTGGCTTTCTCTGTCGTTCTTTTATAGCGGTTCTTAGTACATTTGGATATATTGTTCTCTTTCCCAAGGATGTACTTGAGTACGGAACATATCCCATTCAATTTCTTTCGCTTCCACGAAATGTTCAAAGATATGACCGCCAAGGGATTTAATGATTACTTCATCTTTTTTCAGTTCTTCTAATGCAGCGTATAAAGTTGCCGGTAAATCAATGATACCCGCTTCTTCACGTTCTTTTTTATCCATAACATAGATGTTTCGGTCGATCGGTTTTGGCGCTTCAAGATTGTTCTTGATTCCGTCAAGTCCAGCCGCTAGAAGTACGGACATGGCCAGGTAAGGATTGGCTGCAGGGTCAACACTTCGTACTTCTACACGCGTACTGATTCCACGGGATGCAGGAATACGGATTAATGGACTGCGGTTTTGAGCAGACCACGCAACGTAACAAGGAGCCTCATATCCCGGTACCAGCCGTTTATAAGAATTGACTGTAGGGTTCGTGATTGCAGTGAAAGCAGTTGCATGCTTAATTGTTCCAGCAAGGAACTGACGTGCAGTATCACTTAATTGTAAATCTCCTTTTTCGTCGAAGAAAGAATTTTTACCATCTTTGAATAGCGACATGTTACAGTGCATTCCTGAACCATTCACTCCGAATAGTGGTTTAGGCATGAATGTTGCATGAAGACCATGTTTGCGGGCAATTGTTTTTACAACAAGTTTGAACGTCTGGATGTCGTCACAAGCTCTCAATGCACTTGCATATTTAAAGTCGATTTCATGCTGTCCAGGAGCAACCTCATGGTGGGAAGCTTCAATTTCAAAGCCCATCTCTTCCAACTCAAGAGCGATATCACGACGGCAGTTTTCACCTAAGTCTGTAGGTGCAAGGTCAAAGTAACCTCCATTGTCGTTTAATTCAAGAGTCGGTTCACCATTTACATCCAGCTTGAAAAGGAAGAATTCCGGTTCTGGCCCAAGATTGAAATCAGAGAATCCTAACTCTTCCATTTCTTTCAATACTCGCTTAAGGTTGTTACGCGGATCTCCTTCAAAAGGTGTACCGTCCGGGTTGTAGATGTCACAGATCAGACGTGCTACTTTCCCTTTTTCAGCTGTCCAAGGGAATACAAGCCAAGTGTCAAGATCCGGGAATAAATACATATCAGATTCTTCGATTCGCACAAATCCTTCAATCGAAGAACCATCAAACATCATTTTATTATCTAAAGCTTTTTCTAACTGACTGAAAGGGATTTCCACATTTTTAATCGTCCCTAAAATATCAGTGAATTGCAAACGAATGAATTTAACACCCTCTTCATTTGCTAATCTAACCACATCTTCACGAGTATACTTTGCCATTTACGTAATTCCTCCTCAGATTTAATTAAATGTTATTTATTAATGAAAAAAGCGGGACATATCCCCCTGACGCAAGGAAGCGCGATTGAATTTTCCGGAATGCATCAATTCATTTCGGAGTAATTTCCTCAGCTGTTCGTCAGTAAGATCCTGTCGTGCCTTTTCTTCCTCTTGTTTACTTGCATCAGATACTACTTTCTTGTCGTCCACAGCAGCGACAGAGAATATCTTCTTTATACCTGCCATGTTTACACCTTGATCTAACAAATCTTTGACTTCTAATAACTTATCAATGTCATTCAAGGAAAAGAGCCTGCGGTTCCCTTCAGTCCGTGCAGGGGTAATCAAATCATGCTCTTCATAGTATCGAATCTGACGAGCCGTTAAGTCCGTGAGCTGCATGACAATACTTATAGGAAATAGTGCCATCGTTCGACGAATTTCACTTCCACTCATCCCGATTCCTCCTTTTCTTTTACTTCCTGATTTCATTATATGTAATGTTAGAAGTTCTGTCAATCAAATGTTAGAAAAACTTACATGAAATTTCAAAAGAAAAGGATAGTCGGTTTTAGACTATCCAATTACTCTTCTATTATCCACTTTTAACGCTGATTAAACCTTTTTCAATTAATTTATCTATTGCAGAGCACACTGCGATTTTAACATGTGAATACGTTAATCCACCCTGTACATAGGCGGTATATGGCGGCCGGATCGGTCCGTCTGCCGATAATTCGATACTTGAACCTTGAATGAAAGTACCTGCAGCCATAATGACATCATCTTCGTATCCCGGCATGTAATTAGGATAAGGTGTAAAATGAGAATTGATTGGTGAGGCAAACTGAATGGCCTGACAAAATGCAATCATCTTATCCTTGTCGTCAAACTGAACAGATTGGATTAAATCTGTTCGTTTGTCATAAGGAGCGGGATTTGTATTCATTCCTAATTCCGTTAACACTGCAGAGGTGAATACAGCACCTTTCAACGACTGTGCCACAACATGAGGCGCAAGGAAAAATCCTTGATACATTTCCTGTAGACTATAGAGGGAAGCACCTGCTTCTGCTCCGATCCCAGGAGATGTCATTCTGTATGAACATGCTTCCACTACATCTTTTTTACCCACAATATAACCACCTGTTTTAGCAAGGCCCCCTCCCGGATTTTTAATGAGCGACCCTGCCATCAGATCTGCCCCGACATGGCACGGTTCAAGTTCATCCACAAATTCACCATAACAATTATCTACAAACACCACAATCTCCGGATTGATATCTTTGACAAAGCGAATCATATTTTGTATCTCTTCTATTGTAAAAGACGGACGGCTGGCATACCCTTTCGAACGCTGTATCCCGACCATCTTCGTTTTTGTTGAAATGGTTCTTTTCACTTTTGCAAAATCGACTTTTCCCGACTCGTCCAGATCCACACATTGATAAGAGATGTTGAAATCTTTCAGTGAACCGGTCCCTTCTCCCCTGATACCTACAATCTCTTCGAGGGTATCATACGGTTTACCAGTCATATAAACCAGTTCATCACCCGGCCTTAACACTCCGAATAACGCTATAGAAATGGCGTGGGTTCCTGAAATGATCTGAGGCCTTACCAAGCCGGCTTCTCCGCCAAATACATCTGCGTATATACTTTCTAGCGTGTCGCGGCCAATATCGTCGTATCCATATCCGGTAGTCGGAATGAAGTGCGAGTCACTCACTTTATGCTTCTGGAACGATCTGAGGACTTTAAACTGGTTGTTTTCAGCTCGTTCATCAATCTCTTTATGGATTGATTGAATCGAGTTTTCCACTTTATTTACCAGAGGTTTGAGAACCTCTCCATGCACTAATTGTTCAAACATTACTTGCTTCCCTTCTACTTTTGAAATTTCTTGATGCTTCCTCTGATTTGATGATCTTCAAGGTGATACCCGATTACTTCGTATGCTTGGGAGTCCTCCAAGAATTCGAGTTTTTTTAATATGGTTTCATTTTTGAGCTGTGAGAGGAGCTTTCCTTCACTTGCTGGTACCAGGACATGATATGGATCCATTTGCTTTATGACTATATCCTCAACCTTTAACAGGAGACGTTTACGGTCATCACTGTCAATGGCACTGACCAGGACTTGATCAGCGCCGCCTGCCGGGACAAAATCCGGATGACGTATATCACGCTTATTGTAAACCGTCAACACGGGCAAACCATCCATCCCCAAGTCATTAAGCAGCGATTCAACGGTTTCTTCATGCTGGTGATAATCCGGATTCGAACTATCAACTACATGTAAAAGGAGATCCGCCTCCTTCACTTCTTCAAGCGTTGAGCGAAAGGCCGCTATAAGAGAGGTAGGCAGATCTTGTATGAATCCAACAGTATCCGTCAGCAAGGTAAAATAGCCGCTGGGTAAAACCATCTTTCTTGTCATCGGATCCAATGTGGCAAAAAGCTGATTTTCTTCATACGACTCAGCTATGGAGAGCCTGTTGAATAAGGTTGATTTCCCTGCGTTTGTATATCCGACAAGTGCCACCTGAAAGGTTTTATTCTTCTTTCTTCTTTCACGGTATCTTTCCCGGTGCTCCACAATCGTCTGTAGCTGCTTCTTGATGTCATCAATTCTGCGATGGATATGTCTTCTGTCGCTTTCAAGCTTTGTTTCACCAGGTCCTCTTGTTCCTATTCCGCCGCCTAACCTCGACAAGGATGTACCTTGTCCGATTAAACGGGGCAGAAGATACTGCAGCTGCGCTAATTCCACTTGCAGTTTCCCTTCACGAGACCGCGCCCTTTGAGCGAAAATATCCAAAATAAGCTGAGTCCGGTCAATGACTCTTGCATTCAATTCTTTTGATAAATTTCGTATCTGGCTTGGGGAAAGTTCATCGTTGAATATGATGATGTCAGGTTCAAACTCCTCTTCTAAGGCAGCAAGTTCTTCGACCTTCCCTTTCCCTATATATGTACTCGGGTGAATACGGTCCCTCTTTTGAGATAAAATTGCCGCCACTTCACCTTGAGCTGTCTCGGACAATTCTTCGAGTTCTTTCATACTATATTGAAAACGCAGATCATCTTCATCTAACTGACAACCGACTAACAGGATTTTTTCATTAATTTCTTTTTTCAATAGGCGCCCTTCTCTCTAATGGGATCTCGTATAAATTTCATCTTATCAAAATTAATTCACAATCTCTACGATTAAAGTAATGAAAAATGGTTGCAATTGAATTATTACATGATAAAATCAGTATGTTTGATTAAAAGACAATAGTAATCAATATACATAGAATAGCTGATAGGGATAGGAGGCATAGGTATGACTTGGGAAGTATTAAGCATCATCGGAACCATCGCATTTGCTGTATCTGGTGCCATTATAGCCATGGAAGAAGAATATGATATTCTTGGTGTATATATATTAGGGATCGTCACCGCCTTTGGAGGAGGAGCGATCAGAAATTTACTCATCGGTGTACCTGTCTCCGCTTTATGGGAACAGGGGATGCTGTTTCAAATTGCTCTTCTGGCCATCACTGCTGTTTTTATGTTTCCCAATAACTTATTAAAACATTGGAGACGCTGGGGAAATTTCTTTGATGCTGTAGGTCTTTCCGCATTTGCGATACAAGGCGCTTTATATGCTTCGGAAATGGGGCATCCGCTTTCGGCAGTCATTGTCGCTGCCGTGCTGACCGGAAGCGGGGGAGGAATGATCAGGGATCTCCTGGCAGGAAGAAAACCTCTTGTTCTCCGCTCTGAAATATATGCTGTCTGGGCAGTTATGTGCGGAGCGGCAGTCGGGCTTGATATTACAAATTCGGCATTTGAACTTTATACCTTATTCATCCTGACGACTTCACTGCGGGTCCTATCTTACTTGTATAAATGGAGATTACCAAACAGAAGCCTCCGTGCAGAAGGATAAGTATATATATAAAGAGTCTGGGACAAAAGTGTTTTAGTCTAAGTAAAACCCGAACCAATTGAATTCTAAGATTCAAATTGGTTCGGGTTTTTGTTGGTTTTGTTCAAGTTTTCGTTTTGTTTTTAGCTTGTTACAGCGGTTGATTGGAGTGCAAGACGAAGACTCCTATCAGAAAAGCGGAAGGGCTTTGCCCAGAGGCGGGTCGCATAAGACGAATCGGGCACGAAGGCGCTTTTTGCCTTCTTGGCCGGTTTGGCTTATGACATGTGCCTCTAAGCCCTGTAGCTGGACAGGTGACC
>NZ_JBBYAF010000073.1:0-7515 GCF_038405515.1 Rossellomorea oryzaecorticis
AACAAAGCCCCTCCGCTTTTCTTCCCGCAGGCTTGCCGAGGAGGCTCACGGGCTACCCGCGGAAAGCGAAGTCTTGCACGGAAATCATTAGCGGCATTAACAGACTAACCTAAAATTGTTCATCTTTATGTGGTGTTTTTTTGTTTTGTCCCAGCCTCTTTTGGTTGCATGGATATTATTTTTTTAGGTCTTTTTTTGTTATTTCACTTCGGATGCCGGTTTCCTTCGAGAACTCAGTATCTGTTTTCTTATTATTAGGATATTTATTTTTGCGTTCGCGGTTATCGTTTTTATTAGTCATTGATTATCCCTCCAAGCAATAATTTAAAGTCCATTCTTATTTTGTTCAAGAAGATTGATGAATATGATGAAGAATAAATAAACAGAATCTTCCTAAAATTATTTCTTTTTCATTCATTCAAAGATAAAATATAGGTATAACAATTATTGGAGGCTGTCTAAATGAAAATCAAAGATTGTATGGCAATTGTTTCTGGAGGTGCCTCAGGATTAGGTGAAGCCACTGTCCGGAATCTCGTCGAAAAAGGGGGAAAAGCTTTTATATTGGATATCGATGAGAAGAAGGGAAGGGAGTTACAAAGAGAATTAGGCGGCAGAGTGGGATTTCATTATACGGATGTGACCAGAGAGGAAGACGTAGAAGCGGCAATAATGAATGCTGTTGATTCGTTTGGAAGCGTCAATACGGTTGTAAATTGTGCAGGGATTGCTCCCCCATCCAAAGTGGTCGGCAGGAAGGGTGTTCACTCTCTTGAACAGTTTTCTAAGGTGATTGAAATCAATTTAATCGGTACATTTAATGTCATACGTTTAGCTTCACAAAAAATGCAGAGCAACAAAGAAAATGAATACGGTGAGAGAGGAGTTATTATTAATACAGCTTCCGTGGCTGCATTTGATGGGCAAATCGGACAGGCGGCCTATAGTGCTTCCAAGGCAGGGGTTGCAGGAATGACGCTTCCGATTGCAAGAGAGTTTGCAAGGGATGGAATTAGGGTGATGACAATTGCCCCCGGTTTATTTCATACACCGATGTTCGACTCATTACCTGAAGAGGCACGTACTTCATTGGGTATGACAGTCCCATTTCCAAAAAGACTTGGCTACCCTTCTGAATATGCACAGCTCGTAGAGGCAATTGTAGAGAATCCCATGCTAAATGGCGAGACGATCAGACTGGATGGAGCTATTCGTATGCAGCCGAAATAAGAGCAAACCACATTAAAAATGAATGGATAATCATTCATTATCTTATCTACTCAACTATTTTAGAAAGGGGAGAATGATGTGAACCACCCTTACTTAACAGAAGATCATGAAATATTTAGAAGCTCTCTTCGAAAATTTCTGCAGAATGAGGCCGGTCCTAATTATGAACAGTGGGAAAAGGACAGGATTGTGCCGAGATCTTTTTGGAAGAAGATGGGTAATCAGGGCTTTCTGTGCCCGGACATTGATGAACAATACGGAGGAAGCGGTGTTGATTGGGGTTTCTCTGTCATCATTAACGAAGAACTGGAACGTGTTGGGTCAAGTTTAATCGGGATTGGCTTGCACAATGATATTGTCGTACCTTATATAAGCGAGTATGGAACTGAAGAACAAAAGAAACGCTGGCTGCCCTCGTGTACAAGTGGTGATATGATAACAGCCATTGCAATGACTGAACCAGGTACGGGATCTGACTTGGCCGGGATCAAAACGACTGCCAAACTAAATGGTGACCATTACATCGTGAATGGCCAAAAGACATTTATCACCAATGGTATTCATTCTGACTTGGTTATAGTGGCATGTAAAACGGATACGGGGGCAGTTCCCCCTCACAAAGGAATCAGCCTCCTGGCTATCGAAAGAGGCGCAGAGGGGTTCTCGAGGGGAAGAAAGCTTGAAAAGGTCGGCCTTCACTGCCAGGACACGGCTGAACTTATTTTTGAAGATTGTAAAGTGCCTAAACAGAATCTAATCGGTGAGGAAGGTAAAGGGTTTCAATACCTTATGAAAAAGCTCCAGCAGGAACGGCTGGTTGTTGCCATTGCGGCACAGGTCTCCTCTGAACATATGTTTTCGCTTACCATGGACTATATAAAAGCCCGCGAAGCTTTTGGGAAAACGATCAGTCAATTTCAACATGTACAATTTAAAATGGCGGAAATGGCAACGGATATTGAGATGGGGAGAGCTTTTCTTGACGGGTTGATTGCCGAGCACATAAATGGAAGAGATGTGGTTACCAAAGTGTCCATGGCGAAATTCAAACTTACTGAAATGTCCAGAAGAATCGCGACGGAATGTATGCAGCTTCATGGAGGATATGGATATATGGAGGAGTATGAAATTGCCAGGAGGTATAGAGATGTGCCGGTCGCAAGTATTTATGCAGGTACAAATGAAATTATGAAAGTGATCATTGCAAAGAATTTGGGTCTATAGAGGAGGAAGGTTATGAGAGAAGTAGTCATAGTGGAAGGGATAAGGTCTGCAGTCGGTAGAAGGAACGGTATATTGAAAGATATGAGGCCGGATGATTTGGCTGGTGAAATTCTTAAAGGGCTGATGGAGAAAACAGGGGTCGATCCCGGATGTGTGGATGATGTCATTCTTGGTTGCGTAACTCAATCAGGAGAGCAGGCAGGCGATATCGCCAGGGTAGCTGCATTGATTGCAGGGTTCCCGGTTGAAGTACCTGGAACGACCATTGATCGTCAATGCGGATCGGGCCAGCAGGCAGTTCATTTTGCTGCACAAGCAATTCTCTCTGGAGATATGGACATTGTCGTTGCAGGCGGAGTGGAGAATATGTCAAGGGTACCTATCGCGTCTAATTATGGAAAAGCGGGATTCAGCGAAAAACTCAGGGAGCAGCACGAAATCATCCATCAGGGATTATCAGCAGAACGAATCGCTGAAAAATATGGACTTTGTCGGGAAGAACTCGATCAATTTGCTTATGAAAGTCATCAAAAAGCATTGAATGCACAGAAGGAACAGCATTTTGATAGAGAAATTTATCCGATTGATGTTCGTGCTGAAGAGGGTGGTACGTTCACCTTCAAAAAAGATGAAGGACCAAGGCAAGGTACGACGGTTGATGTGCTTTCAACATTGAAGCCTGCATTTAAAGAAAATGGAATCATACATGCCGGCAACTCCAGCCAAATTAGTGATGGAGCAGCTGCACTCCTTCTCATGACACGCGATAAAGCCGATGAACTTGGTTTAAAGGCAAGATTCAAAGTTCACACTCGGGTGGTTACAGGCTCCGACCCGACTTTAATGTTAACCGGGCCTATCCCGGCTACTAAGAAGGCTCTGAAAAAATCAGGTTTATCTTTGGAAGACATCGATGTCTTCGAAGTGAATGAAGCGTTTGCGCCAGTAGCCATGGCATGGTTGAAAGAGCTGGGAGCCGACCCATCCAAATTAAATCCAAATGGAGGGGCGATTGCCCTTGGGCATCCTTTAGGTGCCAGCGGCGCACGCATTATGGTAACGATGATGCATGAACTTGAACGGACAGGTGGCCGTTTCGGACTGCAGACGATGTGCGAAGGTCATGGAATGGCCAATGCCACGATCATTGAACGATTGGAATCATAGTTTACTTATCTATCTAAAGGGCGGATCTATTTCAGATCCGTCCTTTTCAATTGGCTGTGCTCAGTAATTTGAATTGAATAATATCCAAAAGGAAAGAATGATACTATCATTAAGCATGTTTTTACACCTGCTCTAGCTTTTGATTGGAGTGCAAGACGAAGAATCCTGCGGGAGAAGCGTGTTAGGTGAGACGTGTCTAGCTACGGGGCTTAGAGGCTCGAGGTCATAAGTCAATCAAGCCAAAAAGGCAAAAAGCGCCTTTCCGTCTTGCTCGCCTTATGCTTGTCGCCTCTGGGCGAGCCGCCTCCGCTTTTCTATTGTCCAGCTACGGGGCTTAGAGGCACATGTCATAAGTCAACTCGTCCAAGAAGGCAAAGAACGCCTTCGTGGCCGATTCGCCTAATGCCACCCGCCTCGTCGCTGCACCCCTCCGCTTTTCCCACCCGCAGGAGCAAAGCGACGAGGAGGCTCACCACCCGCCCGCGGAAAGCGAAGTCTTGCACGGAAATCAAAAGCGTGTTTAACATAGCACCCCATAAAAATCACACTTAGAAAAAAGTTTTTCCGTGAAAGTTCAGCATGAAAATTTATTTCGTATTATAATATATACGGTGTGAATGTTTTAAGCAAGGAAAGGAAGGATAGTATGACGAAACAACAAATTGGTGTTGTTGGAGTTGGAGTAATGGGGAAAAGCCTTGCACTCAACTTTGAAAGCAGAGGGTACTCTGTTGCCATCTATGACGTTACCGAGGAAAAAGTGAATGAAATATTAACAGAACACAGCGATAAGCAGTTAACAGGAACGAGCAGTGTGGAGTCATTCATAGATTCATTGGAAGCACCAAGAAAGATCCTGATGATGGTACCTGCAGGTGAAATCACAGATAAAGCGATCGATTCCCTGGTGCCTCACTTAAATAAAGGCGACATCCTGATTGATGGGGGAAATGCTTTTTTTGAGGACACGATCCGACGGAATAAAGCTTTAGAGGAACAAGGGATCAATTTTATTGGTGCGGGTGTATCCGGTGGAGAAGAGGGTGCCTTATACGGGCCTGCCATTATGCCAAGCGGCCAAAAAGAAGCCTATGATCTTATCGAACCGTTTTTGACAGCTATCGCTGCAAAAGTAAATGATGATGCATGCAGTACATATATCGGACCTGATGGTTCTGGCCATTATGTGAAGATGGTCCATAATGGAATTGAATACAGTGATATGCAACTGATCTGTGAAGCGTATTACTTAATGAAAAATGTCCTGGGAATAGAGGCACAGGAGCTTCATGAAATCTTCAAAGAATGGAATGAAGGGGAGCTTGACAGCTACTTGATCGAAATTACGGCTGATATCTTCACGAAAGTCGATGAAGAAACAGGTAAACCTCTTGTAGAAGTGATCCTTGATACGGCTGGCCAGAAGGGTACAGGTAAATGGACAAGCATTTCGGCACTGGAGCTTGGCGTGCCACTGTCGATTATCACAGAATCTGTTTTTGCCCGCTTTATTTCTGCTATGAAAGAGGAACGGGTGAAGGCAAGCAAGATTCTAAGAGGACCTAAGAACAGTGAATTCACCGGCAATAAGGAAGAGTTTGTTGAAATGATACGCAAAGCTCTGTATTTAAGCAAAATCTGTTCCTATGCTCAAGGGTTTGCCCAATTACAATCAGCATCCAAGGAATATGATTGGAATCTGAAGCCCGGTGAGATTGCCATGATTTTCAGAGGGGGATGCATCATCCGTGCAGGATTCCTTCAAGAAATCAAGAAAGCTTATGATCGTGATGAGAAATTAACGAATTTACTTCTGGATCCTTACTTTAAAGAGATTGTGGAGAATTATCAGGACGAGGCCCGTGAAGTAGTGGCAACGGCCATCAAATTGGGAATACCTGTCCCGGGGCTTGCAAGTGCGCTTGCTTATTATGACAGTTATCGTTCGGAATCACTTCCTGCAAACCTCCTTCAGGCTCAGCGTGATTATTTTGGAGCTCACACTTATCAGCGGAAGGATAAAGAGGGGACATTCCATACAGAGTGGATAAATAAATAAACAGATGATTAAGAAAGCCCCTGGACGTAAACGTCAGGGGCTTTTTGGTCCATTTATTCTTCACTCGAAGAATCATCTTTGGTGTGATGTTTCTTCTTTTCTTCACGTTGTTCTTTCTTTAAGTCTTCTAATGGGATCGGGTCTACGTTTTGTTCACTTTCGTGTTTATCCAGGATTCCTTCATGGTCCTTATTTACTTGCTCGGGGTTATCGTTTGAACGCTTGTTCATGTATCTCATCTCCTTATTTACTAGTGATTTGTTTTAAATTCCGCAGTTGATTTCCGTGCAAGACTTCGCTTTCCGCGGGCGGCCGGTGAGCCTCCCCGTAGCTAGACACGTCTCACCTAACACGCTTTTCCCGCAGGAGTCTTCGTCTTGCACTCCAATCAACTGCTAGAACCGGTATAGCTTTAACTAAGCCTATTAAAGTAATGGTATGGTAGACTGTACCCTTTTTCTTCAAGAAAAAACATTCACACACAAAAAAGAACAAACCCGGCAGGGGGTTTGTTCTTTTTTGTGAATTATATTTTTACATCCACTTTAGCGTTTTTCTTTAATTCTTCAACGTGCTGTACAAGCTTTTCTTGTTTCTTCTGCTGCTCTAATTGAGTCTTGATTTGAGGTTTGACTTCTTCAAATTTGGGCGCTTTCTTATCCTGACCTTGCTGGCTGGCAAATTGATCATAGAATTTTTTCATTTCATCTTCTGTTACTTCATCCACTTTTATTTCTTTTTCAACGTAATTTGTGTATTTAATGTTTTCTGCAACTTGTGTTTTTAATTCATCCATCGAGAATCCGGCATCTTTCATTGCCTTTTCGAATTCTTTCTCGGTTTTATATTGCTTTTTAACTTCTTCAAGTTGTTTGTTAATTTCTTCGTCACTGGCCTTATAGCCTTTCTTGTCTGCTTGCTGCATAAGAAGAGTTTGTCCTACGAGACTATCGATCGTTTGTTTTTTGATTTGTTCAGCGACTTTTTTGCTTGTAGGGTCTTGTCCCATTTGCTGATACTGCATTTGGGAAGTAGTAAGCATGTTGTTATAATCTTCACCCTTCAGCTTCTCGTCATTGACTACTGCGACAACTTTATCTTTGTCCACTTTTTGTTTGTCCATTTTCTTTTGCATTTCTTCCATTTGTTTTGCCTGGTCTTGTTGTTCTTTACTTTTTTCTTCTGTTTTAGGTTTATCATCAGATTGCTTTTTGGCCTCTTCTCCATTACCGCAAGCGGCTAATGCAATCGCCATTATTGTAATCAGTAAAGCACTCATTAATTTTTTCATTTATCAATTTCTCCTTTCAAAGAGGTGATATAATAAGGCTGTTTTCTAAAAGATTGTTATTCGGGTAAGTAAACGATGACCGCTCCTTTCCGCTGCAGGCACTTGCTTTCCGCGGGGAGGAAGTCGAGCCTCCTCGGCGTTCCGCCTGCGGGGTCTCGACTTTTCCTCTATATCCCGTCGGAGTCAAGTGCCTTCCGCTACAATCCACTCTGTAATATCAATGTTGTTTGTATCAACAATCAATACGAAAACTGCCTATTAAAAAATCACTTAATGCGCATTTTATATGATTAATAAAAAAAAATAAACCTTTTTGTCTGATTTAATCACTTTGTAACAACCGTGAAATACAAGCTTTTGTTAGTTTTTACTGAGATTTTGACTTTATACTATTTGTTAGGTAAAGCTAAATAGTATTTTTTACTATCTCCAGCTGTTGATTGGAGTGGAAGACGAAGACTCCTGCGGGAGAAGTGGCCAATGTGAGACCCCGCAGGGAGGTACGACCGAGGAGGCTCACGGGTCACCCGCGGAAAGCGAAGTC
>NZ_JBBYAF010000074.1:0-7167 GCF_038405515.1 Rossellomorea oryzaecorticis
GTCTAGCTCTGGGGCTTAGAGGCACATGTCATAAGTCAAACCGACCAAGAAGGCAAAGAACGCCTTCGTGGTCGATTCGCCTTATGCCACCCGCCCGCGGAAAGCGAAGTCTTCCACGGAAATCAACAGCGGCATTTTAGGGTACGTTTCTTTAACACGACAAAACGCCCGCTTCCAAACTTTCAACAGTGAAACCTTCCCCAACTTCATGTATCATGAAAATAGATAAACTAGTAGGAGTGTGAAGGAAGTGCAGCACCTATATTTTCAAAAAAACCGTACAACGAAAGAACAATTTTTTTCAGCATATGAACAGCTTAGCAAGCATCACTCACATCATGTTTTGCTGGAAAGCGGTCGAGGTGGACGATATAGTGTTGCCGGACTTCAGCCTAAAGCGGTATTGGAAAGTGTTAATGAAGGACTTAAGATTCAAGGTGAGAAAGAATGTGAAATAAGACCAGGGGACCCGTTGATCGAATTGGAAAGGTGGCTCCAGCCGTTGAAAGCGGAGAGAGAGCCGTGCCTTCCTGATTTTCAGGGAGGAGTCATCGGTTTTTTAAGCTATGATTACGCAAGGCGAATCGAGAACCTCCCTGTTCTGAGTAAAGATGACCTCCATATTCCCGAGGTGTATTTCTTTTATCTGGAGCAGTGGGTTGTATACGACCATAAGGAAGAAATGCTATGGACGATGATCCTTTCACCTGATGACGAGAACGCTCCACAAGAACAGCTTGAAAAATGGACTTCATTATGGGAAGGGCATCTAGCAGAGAAAAAAGCGGAAGAGACAGCGCTGACAAACAACATTGTCTCTGATCTTGAAGTCTCTATGGACGAAGAACAATTTTCAAAAGCCGTAAAGAGAATTCAAGACTATATCTCACAGGGAGATGTGTTTCAAGTCAATTTATCGGTGAGACAGTCCCAGGAGCTGGGCGCAGAGCCATTCTCCGTTTATAAGAAACTTCGGGAGCTGAACCCCTCTCCTTACATGAGCTACATCCACACTCCGGAATTCCAGATTGTTTCAGGGTCACCCGAGCTGTTGGTGAAGAAAAAGGGGATGGAAGTGAGCACAAGGCCGATTGCCGGTACGCGTTCCCGAGGAAAAGACGCCGCTGAAGATGAAGCATTGGCACGTGAACTCATTGACAATGAAAAAGAACGTGCAGAGCATGTCATGCTGGTCGACCTTGAACGGAATGACTTGGGAAAAGTGTGCAAGTACGGAACGGTGGAAGTCAATGAATTCATGGTCATTGAAAAGTATTCGCATGTGATGCACATCGTTTCAAATGTTAGAGGAACACTAGATGAACAAAAAACAGGGGCCGATGTCATCCGTTCCGTTTTTCCGGGAGGTACGATTACAGGTGCGCCTAAAATAAGGACGATGGAAATCATTGAAGAACTCGAACCTGTGAGAAGAGGCATTTACACGGGTTCAATCGGCTGGATCGGTGTGAATGGCGACATGGAACTAAACATTGTCATCCGCACGATGCTCGTGAAAGAGAATGAGGCATATATCCAGGCGGGTGCAGGTGTCGTCATCGACTCGAATCCGAAATATGAATACAAAGAATCGCTGAAGAAAGCCAAGGCTCTTTGGGTAGCAAAAGCCATGGCGGAAGGAAAAGGGGAACGCCCATGATACTCATGATCGATAACTATGATTCATTCACTTATAATCTTGTTCAGTTTCTAGGGGAGCTGGGCGAAGAGCTGGTCGTCAGGCGGAATGACGAGATTACAATTACGGAAATAGAAGTGATGTCCCCCGATTACTTGATGATTTCCCCCGGGCCCTGCAGTCCGAATGAAGCGGGGATCAGTCTTGAAGCCATTACGCACTTTGCCGGTAAAATCCCGATCTTCGGCGTATGTCTCGGACATCAATCGATTGCCCAGGTATTCGGGGGGGACGTCATCCGTGCCGAGCGGCTTATGCACGGGAAGGTATCGGACATGCACCATGACGGTAAATCGATTTTTCATGGAATGCCGAATCCTTTCGAAGCGACAAGGTATCATTCCCTGATTGTAAAACGGGAAACCCTTCCGGACTGTTTTGACATCACAGCAGAAACCTCCCAAGGCGAAATCATGGGCATTCGCCATAAGGAACTCGCGATCGAAGGCGTGCAGTTCCACCCCGAATCGATCATTACTCAGGAGGGGAAGAAACTCTTGAAGAACTTCCTTGAGACCTATAAGAAAGCCGAGCTGCTGGGATAATGTATATCTTTTTGAATGGGAACGTCGTTCATCAGTCAGAAGCGTCCATCTCGCCTTTTGATCATGGTTACTTGTACGGTTTGGGTGTTTTTGAAACATTCCGGACGTATGGCGGCCACCCATTTCTGCTGGGAGATCATCTGGCCAGACTAAGGAGCGGACTTGAAGCCCTTAATATTGAAGCAGACATACAGGAAGAAGAGGTAAAGCAGGTTGTAGGCACACTTTTAAGGAAAAATGGCTGGGAAGATGCTTACTGCCGGTTGAATGTGTCAGGCGGACCGGGTGAAATAGGGCTGCAGACTGCCCCTTACGAAGATGCCACCATCATTCTTTTCCAAAAAGAGTTACCGCCTTCAATGCCGCTTCATGAAAAGGAAGGTGTGTTCCTCCAGTTGAGAAGAAGTACTCCTGAAATAGATGAAAGATTGAAGTCTCATCATTATCTCAACAATCTCGCTGCCAAAAGGGAAATCGGCCCTTCCCCGGACAAGGAAGGAATTTTCCTTACAGACGAGGGTTATGTATGCGAAGGCATCACCTCGAATATCTTCTGGGTCAAAGAAGGAGTGATTCATACTCCTTCCATTGAAACGGGTTTGTTGAACGGGATTACAAGACGGTTCATTATGGCCCTGGCACATCAACTGCACATACCTGTCCGTGAGGGGCTGTATCGTGAAAGTGATCTTGAATCTGCAGACGAAGTATTCTTTACGAATTCCGTACAAGAAATTGTACCGGTACACAAGGCCGGGAATATAAGGTTTGCAGGGCGTAACGGAAAGTATGTCAACATGCTGCATGAACATTACCGGAAATACGTGAGGTATTTACATTCCATTGAAGACATGAAAGAAGGGAATCATCATGCCACAAACGATTAAATGCGGAAAGTATGAATTGGATTACTACAGCAAAACCCTCATCATGGGCATCCTCAACGTCACACCGGATTCTTTTTCTGACGGAGGTTCATATGACTCTGTCCAGAAGGCGGTGGAGCGTGCCAGGGTAATGGTCGAAGAAGGGGCTCACATCATTGATGTCGGGGGTGAATCGACACGTCCGGGGCATACCCCTGTTTCTGCTGATGAAGAAATCGCGAGGGTTGTCCCGATCATAGAAGCTCTTGTCAAAGAAGTGGACGTTCCGATCTCTATCGATACGTATAAAGCGGAGACGGCCAGAAAAGCGATCGAAGCGGGTGCCCATATCATCAATGATGTATGGGGGGCAAAGAAGGACCCGTTCATGGCAGAAGTCGCGGCTGAAAAGGGAGTGCCCATCATCCTTATGCACAATCGAATGGATAACGAGTACGGGAATTTCATGAGGGACGCGATTCAAGACCTGCAGGAAAGTATCGCCCTCGTGAAAAAGGCAGGGGTCAAGGATGATCAGATCATTCTCGACCCAGGTATCGGTTTTGCCAAAACATTCGAGCAGAATCTTGAAATGATGAGGCGCGTTGATGTGCTCGTTTCCCTTGGTTATCCGGTCCTATATGCCACCTCGCGTAAAAGAGTCATCGGCCATGTGCTGGATCTGCCGGTTGAGGAACGTGTGGAAGGAACAGGAGCGACTGTATGCTGGGGTATCCAGAAAGGCTGCCAGCTCGTACGTGTCCATGATGTCAAAGAAATGGCGCGAATGGCGAAGATGATGGATGCGTTGATGGGAAAGGAGAGGCACAATGGATAAAATCATATTGAATGAAATGGAGTTTTACGGATATCACGGGGTTTTTCCGGAAGAAAATAAGCTGGGTCAGCGATTCCGTGTCAGCGTGGAACTGCATCTCGACTTAAGAAAATCGGGACAAAGTGACGACCTTGAGGATTCCGTCAACTATGCGGATGTATATTCTATCTCAAAGTCAGTGGTTGAAGGTGAACCCCTTAATCTCGTGGAAGCGGTGGCTGAAAGGATCTCCTTTGAAATACTGCGCACATTTTCTGTCGTTGAAAGCTGCAAGATCACATTGATCAAGCCTGATCCACCCATTCCCGGTCATTACCGGTCAGTGGCGGTGGAAATCACGAGGAGTCGATAACATGAAAAACATCGCATATATTTCTCTCGGATCCAATATGGGTGAGCGGGAGACTTATTTGGAAAAAGCCATTAATATCCTCCACAGTCATGGTAAAATAGATGTATTAAGAAAATCGTCAATTTATGAGACGGATCCAGTAGGTTTTACTGAACAAGGTACATTTTTGAATATGGTGATTGAAATTCGTACGGATTTAAGTCCAGAAATACTGTTGCAGCAATGCTTGCAGGTGGAATATGACCTTGGGAGAAAAAGGGAATTCAAATGGGGACCGAGAATAATAGACCTTGACATTCTGCTTTATAATCATGAAAAGATTGAATCGGAGAGTCTTCTCGTCCCTCATCCAAGGATGCAAGAGAGAGCTTTTGTCCTCATACCGCTTTTAGAGCTTGAACCGTCTATCGGGCATCCAGTACTTGGAACCCCGTTCAATCACTTTCTGGACGAAATACCTGACAAAGAAGGAGTTCGGTTATGGAAACAGATAAATGGGGAAGACGCGTACGTGCATTCAGAAAACTAAAAGGTTTCACGCAGGAAGGACTTGCTAAGGAACTGGGTATCTCTGTCTCCGTGCTCGGGGAAGTGGAGAGAGGGAGCCGCATCCCTAAAGAAGACTTCCTTGTGAAGGTGGCAGAAGTTCTTGGTATTGCGATTGAGGACCTGGATCCTCAGGGTGAGTTGGAACGTAGTGAATAATCCGTCACGTGATAAATAGATTGAAATCTGTTATTCTGAAAAGGCTGGATTCCATTCATGATTCCCATCATGGACGGAGCGGCCTTTTTTAGATGAACTTTATCACGATATCGGTGGGCCTCCTTTGGCACACGCGGGACAGTTTTCATAAAGAACTGGAACTTTAGGGGTGTTACAAACGCGGATATTGTGTAAAATAGTATGGTATATATTCGTATCAGTCTAGTAAAGCAGGAAAGCAGATAGAATAGGAGTGAAAATACATGAGTCACGAAGAAATAAATGACCAGTTTCGCGTAAGGCGTGAAAAAATGGAGTCTATCCGCGAAAAAGGAATGGATCCGTTCGGTAAACGTTTTGACCGCACACACAGCTCATTAGAGATCAAGGAACAATACGATGAGTTTTCAAAAGAAGAGTTAGAAGAAAAAGAGATTACGGTAACGATCGCCGGCCGTATCATGACAAAGCGCGGAAAAGGAAAAGCTGGATTTGCTCATCTGCAAGATTTAGAAGGACAAGTCCAAATCTATGTGCGTAAAGATGCAGTAGGCGAAGAAGCCTATGAGTACTTCAATACAGCAGACCTTGGTGATATCGTCGGTATTACAGGGACAGTTTTCAAAACCAAAGTAGGAGAGCTTTCAGTTAAAGCGAAAGAATTCACCCTGCTGACAAAAGCGCTGCGTCCTCTACCCGAGAAGTTCCACGGACTGAAAGACGTAGAACAACGCTACCGTCAGCGCTACCTGGACCTGATCACAAGCCAGGAAAGCAAAGAGACGTTCATCGCCCGCAGCCGGATCATTCAATCGATGAGAAGATACTTAGATAACAACGGATACCTTGAAGTAGAAACACCAATGATGCATTCCATCGCGGGAGGGGCATCTGCACGTCCGTTCACGACACATCACAATGCACTTGATATGCCGCTGTATATGCGTATCGCAATTGAACTTCACTTGAAGCGCCTGATCGTCGGAGGCCTTGAAAAAGTATATGAAATCGGCCGCGTATTCCGTAATGAAGGGGTGTCTACAAGACACAACCCTGAATTTACAATGATCGAGCTTTATGAAGCATATGCAGATTACCGCGATATCATGGCACTCACTGAAAACCTTGTTGCCCATATCGCCAAAGAGGTATTCGGTTCTACAACAGTTCAATACGGGGATTATGAAGTGAACCTTGAGCCTGAGTGGACCCGCCTTCATATGGTAGACGCCGTAAAAGAACATACAGGAGTAGACTTCTGGAAAGAAATGTCCGATGAAGAGGCACGTGCACTTGCTAAAGAACATGGCATTGAAATTAAAGACAATATGCAATATGGCCATGTCGTAAATGAATTCTTTGAACAAAAAGTAGAAGACAAGCTTATTCAGCCTACATTTATCTACGGCCACCCAGTGGAAATCTCTCCACTTGCGAAGAAAAATGATGATGACCCTCGCTTCACTGATCGTTTCGAATTGTTCATTGTAGGCCGTGAGCATGCAAACGCGTTTACAGAGCTTAACGATCCGATCGATCAAAGAGAACGTTTTGAAGCTCAGCTGAAAGAAAGAGAAGAAGGTAACGATGAAGCGCACATGATGGATGATGACTTCATTGAAGCATTGGAATACGGTATGCCTCCAACAGGTGGTCTTGGAATCGGGATCGACAGACTGGTTATGTTGTTGACCAACTCCCCGTCCATTCGTGATGTATTACTGTTCCCGTTAATGCGTCATCGTGATTAATATCGTTTATTATAGAAAGCAGCGGCTTAAGATGGCCGCTGTTTTTTCTTCATTATGGAAGGTATGATTTATTACAGGTCATTAATTTAATAAGTTCTGCTAAGCCAGTTTAATATAGTACAAAGGTGGAATAACATATAAGAAATGTAGAATTATACTTTGAATATAAAAAGTAAAAAAAGATGAAAAAAACTCTTGCGCCAATGTTTATATGGTGGTATATTATTATCTGTTGCCGCAAAACACGGCAAACATCACAAAAAACTTTTTAAAAAAGTTATTGACACCACGGTGTTGATGCTGTAGTATTTAAAGGGTCGCTTCAAACGGAGCACACAACAAATTGAACCTTGAAAACTGAACAAAACAAGACAATACGTCAACGTTAATTCTAGATTTACCGCAACGAGT
>NZ_JBBYAF010000075.1:0-7056 GCF_038405515.1 Rossellomorea oryzaecorticis
TCCTGCGGGAGAAGTGGCCAATGTGAGACCCCGCAGGCGAAGCCGAGGAGGCTCACGGGTCACCCGCGGAAAGCGAAGTCTTGCACGGAAATCAAAAGCGGTATTAGAACGACAAAATAATTTTTTTGGAGTTTCAGCAAAAAGAATAATAACCTGCATTTTTGGATAAACCTTAATAAGCAGGGATTATTTTTGAAATCATGCTTGCGGTCTTCTTCCATAATGAATACATAAAACATAAGTAAAATATTTGCTAAAATGTCCGATACATAATAAGATGATTCTTAAGAATCGTATAATTTTTCTACGAACATATACTATGCTAAAATGCAATA
Source organism: Rossellomorea oryzaecorticis (assembly GCF_038405515.1). GTDB lineage: Bacteria > Bacillota > Bacilli > Bacillales > Bacillaceae_B > Rossellomorea > Rossellomorea oryzaecorticis_A. Next base: position 336 of record NZ_JBBYAF010000075.1, read on the forward strand.
CATAATTCAGTGGTTGGAAGATAGCAGGCATTCGGTCGTTCATATCAAATATATGATTGATTGAAACAGTATTTATGAAGGGGTGAAATACATTGTTTAAGTTTAATGATGAAAAAGGACAGCTAAAATGTTCTTTTTGCGGCAAAACGCAAGATCAAGTACGTAAATTAGTAGCAGGTCCAGGTGTTTATATATGCGATGAGTGTATCGAACTTTGTACGGAAATCGTAGAAGAAGAGCTGGGCACCGAAGAAGAAGTTGAGTTTAAGGATGTTCCGAAGCCGAAGGAAATCCGTGAAATTCTCGACGAATATGTCATCGGTCAGGATCAGGCTAAAAAGTCACTTGCTGTGGCAGTGTACAATCACTATAAACGTATTAACTCAAGCAGCAAAGTAGATGATGTTGAACTGTCTAAAAGTAATATTGCAATGATCGGACCTACAGGGAGCGGTAAAACATTACTAGCCCAAACACTGGCCCGCATTCTGAATGTGCCTTTCGCAATCGCGGATGCGACATCTCTTACAGAAGCTGGTTATGTAGGTGAAGACGTTGAGAACATTTTGTTGAAGCTGATTCAAGCTGCAGATTACGATGTGGAAAAAGCTGAAAAAGGCATTATCTACATTGATGAAATCGATAAAGTGGCAAGAAAATCAGAAAACCCATCCATCACTAGAGATGTATCCGGTGAAGGTGTACAGCAGGCGCTGTTGAAAATTCTTGAAGGAACGGTGGCAAGCGTGCCTCCACAAGGCGGCCGTAAGCATCCTCATCAGGAATTCATCCAGATCGATACGTCGAATGTCCTATTCATTTGCGGTGGAGCATTTGATGGCATCGAACAAATCATCAAACGCCGCCTTGGCCAAAAGGTCATCGGGTTCGGTTCAGATCCTAAGAATGCTGAAGTAAAAGAAGAAAAGTCTCTTCTATCAAAAGTGGTACCTGAAGACTTATTGAAATTCGGTCTGATTCCTGAATTCATCGGGCGTCTTCCAGTCATTTCAAGTCTCGAGCCGCTTGATGAAGAAGCATTGGTTGAAATTCTGACGAAACCTAAGAATGCATTGGTGAAACAATATCAAAAAATGCTTGAACTTGATGATGTGGAATTGGAATTCACTGAGGATGCCCTTCTTGAAATCTCCAAAAAGGCAATTGAGCGCAAAACGGGTGCCCGCGGTCTTCGTTCCATCATTGAAACGATGATGCTCGATGTGATGTTCGATCTTCCTTCCCGTGACGATATTAAAAAATGTATCATCACGAAAGAAACGATTCTTGAAGATGCATCACCGCAGCTTGTTCTCGAAGACGGTACAGTCATCGATCCAAACGAAGAAAAAACATCAGCATAACAAAATTTTCAAAGTCCGGAATGATTTATCATTCCGGGCTTTGTTTCATTTAATCTTTAATTTTTAATAAATAAGAATTACAAAAAATAAATATTTAAGATGGATGCAAAAATAACAGTACATAGTGGATTGAAGCGGAAGGTGCTCGACTCCTGCGGGATATGCGGGACAGGTGAGACCCCGCAGGAGCGCAGCGACGAGGAGGCTCACCGCCCGCCCCGCGGAAAGCGAGCACCTGCAGCGGAAATCCACGGACTATGTAGATCCTAAACTGAATTTGCCCCGTTCTAAAGGCCGAAATTTTTTTGTTTATTCCCACAACCTCAAGGAGATACTAACCCGTAACAACATGTATCTACTTGGAGGGAGAAGAATGAGCTTTACTAGCATCGCTTTATTTATCCAATTGTTCTTCGGAATCATCATTGGATTGTATTTCTGGAACCTTCTTAAAAATCAACGAAATCAAAAAGTGACGATTGACCGTGAATCCAAAAAGGAAATGGAAGAGCTGAGAAAGATGCGGTCGATTTCTTTGACAGAGCCGCTTGCAGAAAAGGTAAGGCCATCGAGTTTCGATGATATCATCGGTCAGGAAGATGGAATCAAAGCATTAAAAGCAGCCCTGTGCAGTCCTAATCCTCAGCATGTGATCATCTATGGACCGCCTGGAGTGGGTAAAACGGCAGCTGCCCGGCTTGTTTTGGAAGAAGCAAAAAAGAATTTCAAATCACCTTTCAAATCTAGTGCAGTATTCGTGGAATTGGATGCCACCACTGCCAGATTTGATGAAAGAGGGATTGCCGATCCTTTAATCGGTTCTGTACATGATCCCATTTATCAAGGTGCAGGTGCCATGGGACAGGCGGGAATTCCGCAGCCGAAGCAAGGAGCAGTTACAAATGCCCATGGTGGTGTGTTATTTATTGATGAAATAGGAGAATTGCACCCTATACAAATGAATAAACTGTTAAAAGTACTTGAAGATCGAAAAGTTTTCCTGGAAAGTGCCTATTATAATGAAGAAAATCATCAGATCCCCACCCACATACATGATATCTTTAAAAACGGCCTTCCAGCAGACTTCAGATTAATCGGAGCCACAACTCGTACACCGAATGAGATTCCCCCTGCGATTCGTTCCCGCTGCATGGAAGTGTTTTTCAGAGAGCTCGAACAGGATGAAGTGAAGAGAGTGGCAGCACGTGCCGTTGATAAAATTAATATGAAAATCAGTGAAAAAGGTCTTGAGACACTTGCTTCGTATTCCCGTAACGGACGTGAAGCAGTCAATATGGTCCAGATTGCAGCCGGAGTAGCAATCAATGAAAACAGAAATGAAATCTACGACCATGAGTTGGAATGGATCATTCAATCCAGTCAGTTAACACCGCGCTACCAAAAGAAAATCAATAATGAAGAAGCAACGATCGGCGTTGTGAATGGGCTGGCTGTAACGGGTCCGAATACAGGTTCGCTGCTTGAAATCGAAGTGACCGTCATTCCTGCAGGGGACAAAGGACAAATCAATGTAACAGGAATCGTCGAAGAAGAAAGCATCGGTGATCGCAGTAAATCGATCCGCCGCAAAAGCATGGCTAAGGGATCGATTGAAAATGTCATCACAGTCCTCCGTTCCATGGGCGTACCGGCCGATCAATACGATATACACGTTAACTTTCCCGGTGGGATCCCGGTGGATGGACCTTCAGCTGGCATCGCGATGGCACTCGGCATTTACTCGGCCATTTACCGGTTACCGATCAAGCATAATCTCGCTTTAACTGGAGAAATCAGTATTCATGGATTCGTTAAACCAGTCGGAGGCGTTTACCCGAAAGTGAAAGCGGCAAAATTAGCAGGTGCAGGGATTGCGATCATTCCTCATGAAAATCAGCAATCAATGATGTCTGAAATCGAAGGAATTGAAGTCATCCCGGTCAAACATCTAAAAGAAGTACTGGACCTGGCTTTAGTGAAAGACCAATTAAGCGATACTTCACTGCTAAACGAATCAAATAAGAAAAGTGTATAGACTATGGCCGATTCGGGTCTATCCGAATCGGCTTATCTTTAAATATGAGAGAGTAATGTCTTCTAGAAAATTGTCCAGCTCAAGCGCCTAGCCCCTCGAGACGTTTCGGTCCGCCCAATGAAGTCAAAGAGCGACTTCACCGGCCGGCCCAAGAGCGTTGTCGGGGCTGTTCAAGGCGCTTACGCTTTTCTAATTAATAGACACTACCTAGTAAATAAGTTAGAATTGTACAAAGGCTAAGAGCCTAATTTTGGAGGTGTTAGATTTGGCAAAACAAAATAAAATTACGGTTCCCCTCCTTCCATTAAGAGGCTTACTCGTTTATCCGACAATGGTCTTGCATTTAGATGTAGGACGTGAGCGCTCCGTACAGGCATTGGAAAAAGCCATGATGGATAATCATTTGATTTTCTTAACGACACAAAAAGATATGAATATAGATGAGCCTGAACAAGAAGATTTTTATGAAATGGGAACGTTGACCAAGGTAAAGCAGATGCTTAAATTGCCTAACGGAACGATCAGGGTCCTCGTGGAAGGATTAAACCGTGCCTCGATAGCCGCTTTTACCGAAGAAGAAGAGTACTATGAAGTAGAAGTGGAAGAGCTGCATGATTCGCCTGACAAAGAATCCGAAACAGATGCATTGATGAGAACACTGTTGAATTATTTTGAGCAATACATAAAGCTATCCAAGAAAGTATCAGCTGAAACATATTCGACCGTCTCTGATATAGATGAACCAGGGAGACTCGCCGATATCGTCGCATCGCATCTGCCTTTAAAAATGAAGGAGAAGCAAACGGTGCTTGAAACGCTTGATATCAAGAAGCGCCTGCAAATGGTGATCGAAACCATTAATAATGAAAAAGAAGTATTAAGCCTTGAAAAGAAGATTGGCCAGCGGGTAAAGCGTTCAATGGAACGTACTCAAAAAGAGTATTATCTTCGAGAGCAAATGAAAGCGATCCAAAAAGAGCTTGGAGATAAAGAAGGAAAAACCGGTGAAATTGAAGATTTAACTTCGAAAATCGAGCAGGCCGACATGCCTGAAGAAGTGGAAAAAACAGCGCTTAAAGAACTGGCTCGTTATGAAAAAGTTCCTTCAAGTTCAGCCGAGAGTTCTGTTATCAGAAACTACATCGAGTGGCTTGTTTCATTGCCATGGTCAACAGAGACGAAAGATCAGCTGGACATCAAACGTTCAGAAGTAATCTTAGATCGTGATCATTATGGGCTTGAGAAAGTGAAAGAGAGAGTATTGGAGTATCTGGCTGTGCAGCAGTTGACGAAATCGTTAAAAGGCCCGATCCTCTGCCTTGCAGGACCTCCCGGAGTAGGGAAAACCAGTCTGGCTCGCTCTGTAGCGGAGTCACTCGGAAGAAACTTTGTACGTATCTCCCTCGGCGGAGTCAGGGACGAATCTGAAATCAGGGGACACCGCCGTACATACGTAGGGGCGATGCCGGGAAGAATCATTCAGGGAATGAAAAAGGCAGGGACGGTCAACCCGGTCTTCCTCTTGGATGAAATCGATAAGATGTCCAGTGATTTCAGGGGTGATCCATCTTCGGCGATGCTCGAAGTGCTTGACCCGGAACAGAACTCCAATTTCAGTGATCATTACATCGAAGAGACATATGATTTATCCAAAGTCATGTTCATTGCGACGGCAAATGATCTCTCCACGATTCCAGGACCGCTCCGCGACCGTATGGAAATCATCACGATAGCAGGCTATACAGAGCTTGAGAAAATGAATATTGCAAAGCATCACTTATTGACCAAGCAGATCAAAGAACACGGACTGACTAAAAATCAACTGCAGGTAAGGGATGAAGCTCTTGTAGATATCGTCCGTTACTATACGCGGGAAGCAGGAGTAAGAAGCCTGGAGCGTCAACTTGCCTCCCTATGCAGAAAAACGGCAAAAATCATTGTATCTGGCGAGAAGAAGCGCGTCGTGATCACAAGCAGCAATATTGAAGATTTCTTAGGGAAGAAAAAATTCCGTTACGGACAGGCGGAAGTGGAAAATCAGGTAGGGGTTTCGACCGGCCTTGCTTATACTTCCGTGGGAGGAGATACGCTTCAGATTGAAGTTTCGCTCGCTCCCGGAAAAGGAAAGCTTGTCCTTACAGGGAAGCTTGGGGATGTCATGAAGGAATCTGCTCAGACTGCCTTCAGTTATGTACGCTCCAAAGCAAAAGATCTCGGAATTGATGAAGAATTCCATGAAAAATGGGATATTCACATCCATGTTCCTGAAGGAGCAGTGCCAAAGGATGGACCGTCAGCAGGGATCACGATCACTACTGCCCTCGTTTCTGCCCTTACAGGCAAATTTGTAAACAGAGAAGTGGGTATGACAGGTGAAATCACCCTCCGCGGAAGGGTCCTTCCAATCGGAGGTTTAAAAGAAAAATCATTAAGCGCTCATCGTGCTGGTATCAAAACCATTATCCTGCCGAAGGATAATGAGAAGGACATTGATGATATTCCTGAAAGTGTAAGGGAAGATTTAACTTTCATTCTTGTATCCCACATAGATGAAGTCTTAGAGAAAGCATTAGTAGGTGAAGAGAAGTGAAAGTAAATCAAGTTGAATTAGTAATCAGTGCCGTCAGACCGGAACAATATCCGGAAGGGGACCTGCCGGAGTTTGCACTTGCGGGGCGATCCAATGTAGGGAAGTCATCCTTCATCAATAAAATGATCGGCCGGAACAGTATGGCAAGGATCTCATCCAAGCCCGGTAAGACACAGACGCTCAATTTTTATAAAATAGAAGAAACTCTTTACTATGTGGATGTTCCTGGATACGGCTATGCAAAAGTATCCAAGAAAGAACGTGAAGCATGGGGGAAGATGATCGAAACGTATATCACTTCCCGCGATCAGCTGAAAGCGGTCATCCTCATCGTCGATCTCCGCCACCCGCCGACCAACGATGATGTTGTCATGTATGAGTTTCTTAAGCATTATGGCATTCCTTGTATCGTGATCGCCACAAAAGCTGATAAAATCCCAAAAGGGAAATGGCAAAAGCACCTCAAAGTAACAAAAGATACACTACAAATGGATCAAGAGGACGAATTAGTACTATTCTCCTCCGAAACGGGCCTCGGAAAAGACAAGGCATGGTCCGCAATAAAATCCTTTTATTAATAATCACAGAGTTCTAAATAAATGACTTTGTTAAAGCATAATGTAGTTTGACCGTTTCTAGCGGTTGATTGGAGTGCAAGACGAAGACTCCTGCGGGAAGAGTAGCTTATGTGAGACCTGTCCAGCTCCAGGGCTTAGAGGCACATGTCATAAG
>NZ_JBBYAF010000076.1:0-6814 GCF_038405515.1 Rossellomorea oryzaecorticis
GCGAATCGGCCACGAAGGCGTTCTTTGCCTTCTTGGACGAGTTGACTTATGACATGTGCCTCTAAGCCCTGGAGCTGGACAAATAGAAAAGCGGAAGGGCTTTGTTCAGAGGCGTATGGCATAAGGCGAATCGGCCACGAAGACGTTCTTTGCCTTCTTGGACGAGTTGACTTATGACATGTGCCTCTAAGCCCTGGAGCTGGACAGGTCTCACATTGGCCACTTCTCCCGCAGGAGTCTTCGTCTTGCACTCCAATCAATTGCTGGAACTAGCTGAAATCTTTTGTATAGCCTTTCAACAAGTTTTCTTAAGATAAATAATACTCCTAGTAAATAGTTATCTCAGAAGGACTTCCTAAATCAGTTCGTCGGTATTTCGATCGATGGAGAGGTGCCGTCGCCGCTGTTGTTGAAGAATTGAGGTACGTCCAGGTGCACGGTATCCATTGCGATTAAAACATCCTGTTTGATCGTTTCTGTTTTGGTTGCAAATGGGATGATGATTTGGACATTAACTGTAAGGGTTACATAGACCTTGACGAGGGCATTGTTTATCCCGAATTCTTCTACAGTGTGCTTAATGTCCGAACGAACGTCTCCGATTGAGTGGAATCTGATTGGAACTTTTGGTCCCAAGTTCCCGAGTAATGCATTGTTTGTCGCCTGACCAAGAGGGACAGAATATACAATCCCTTCATCGGCTTTAGTCCCTTCTTCGTCGATATCAATGTCCGTGATGTATTCAAGGTTTTCAATATTCCCTTTTTCAGCTTCCTTTAAATATAATTGTACTAAATTAGTGATTTCTCCCTGAACCCGGTTGATATTTTGTGTATTGAAACTGAGAGAGACCACCTCCCCTTCTTCGTTTTTCACTTCTTCCGTTATCTCCTCTAACTCGATGGATCCTGCTACCTTTTTGTTGATCGCTTTATTGATGACCATCGTACCGATTCTGCTCGTTTGCGTTTCAGCGTAAGCAAGGAGGGTTGGCTTCAAGCCCAGGTTGATGATCCATAAACCTGCCCCTGTTGAAAAAATAAAGAAAACGATGGTGATGATCATTACATGGCGAAAAGGCAGCGGTCCTCCGCCTCGGGGTTTGTGTGATTTGAACTTTGACAAAAAAATCCCCCCTTACAAGCTATTCTTATGCTCTTTAAGGAGGGTTTAACGCAAAAATTTATTTTATTTTACTGGATTCCGGTTCATAATCTGCATCAAAACCGATGATGACTCTATCAAGCTCTGTTCGCAAGTCCAATTCATAAGGAGAATAAAGCTCTTTCCCCTTTTCTTCGATGACCCGAATGACAGGCCTGTCTGTCAGACCTTTATTCTGACCGGTGACAATCCCTTTTATTCCGTCGTTTAATTCAACAACCATCCCGTTCGGATAAATCGCAACGGATCTACGGAAGGCTTCAATCACATTCTTATCAAACAATGACCCCGATCCCGCATAAAGGATTTCCAGCGCTTCATGTGGAAGCATTGCTTTCCGGTACACCCGATTGGACGTCATCGCATCAAAGACATCGGCCACTGCAATAATTTTAGCAAAAGGATGAATATCTTCCCCTTTCAGGCCGCGCGGATAGCCGGAGCCGTCGAGTCTTTCATGATGCTGATAGGCACAGTGAGCCACCATCAGGGACACAGACTGCAATTTTCTAAGTATGTCAAAACCGTGCTCTGTATGTCTTTTTACTTCCACGAATTCCTCTTCAGTCAGTTTTCCCGGTTTCATAAGGATTTCTTCAGCAATCAGCATTTTCCCCACATCATGGAGAATCGCACCGATTCCAAGATCCTCCAGCTGTTTTGAGGAAAGATTCAGTTCAATCCCGATCGATAGAGTATATAAAGTCACATTGAAGGAATGATGGAATACGTAAGAATCATAAGTAAAGACGTCGGTGAGAACGGTAAGTAACTCGTCATTTTCCTTTACTTCTCTCAAGACGACATTAATAATTTGTTTCAGTTGTTTGGCGCTGTCCTCAAGTACAACTAAATTTTGAGGCATCTTAGCTTCATTAATCCGGCTAAACACACCTTCTATACCCGCAACCGCTTCCTGCCTTACTTTACTCGGTACCGACTGAGTCACTTTTATACCGTTAGACAGGGCATCTTCAATATAGACATACTGAATATTAAGCTCTCGCAGACGGTAAATCATCCGTTCCGTAATCGCTACGTTTTGCTGGATCAGCGCTTGACCCCTTACATTATTTACTGTTGTCGCCATAACCATTCCCGGCCTCAAAGCCCTAGTTGATATCAGCCTCATAGAATTCTCCTATGTAATTCTTTCATTTTTCGACATATTTTACTAGTATCTCCATTATAATAGATAAAAAGTGCGTTGCAAGCTGTATTTAAGCAAAACATGGTAAATATTCATGAAAGAATATTAAGGGGATGTAAAGGTGGGAGCATGTCTAAGTGAGTGGTGTGGACCTTTCAAGTTTTTTGACGTTCTACTGAATTTATTTTGTTGACAATCTTTCTAATGCCGAAAAATACAACGACAGGTATTACAAACGACAATTTTCAGGTTTTGATAATATATTTCTATTTTTGATAATAAAAATGGTTTTTTGATAATATATCCTAATTTTTGATAAAAAGTTGGCTTTTTTTGATAATAAAATTATCTCCGCCCCAGTAATACCCCCATTACAATCTAACTTCCTGCCACAACCAACAGCTAGAATGAGAAAAATAACATTCACCCATAAAATTTTGAAATTTTTTTCGCAAATTTATTATTTCTAATACTTTCTTCATACTCTCTGAACGCAAAATGGTTCCATTCAGCATATCTGCATCCAAAAAAGGCTTCCATGCACGCAGCATAGAAGCAATCTATCAAGGTTCAGAGCATTTTCAATAATGCATCGCGGCCAATCATACCCGGATTGATTCCACGGTTTTCCGCTTCGATCGTCACCGATTCCAGGGGAGCATCCAGCAGCTGGTCGATCGTTTTGACACCGACTGCCCTGCCTGCAATGATTCCTCTGTCACTTAATTTCTCATTGAGCAAAGCAACATCGAGGGCACCGCACATGATATATCCCTTATCGCTCGTCACGACCAGCAGGTTGGTTTTCGGTAACGCAACGGAAATAGCTAAAAAGGTATGTCCTTGAATGGTAATCGGAGAAAGATTCATCATTCTGCATCACTCCTCTCAACTCATATGTATGAGAAGAGCGGAAGAACGGTGAAACATTTACTGACCCAATTTCCAGGCAAGGATATCCCTCAGGAATTCTGGCATGAAGTACTTCTTCTCCAGCCTCTGGAGATCTGGGAAGAAGTGTCCGAATGTAAACATATCAGGAATAGCAAGCTTATAGGTTTTTTTAGGCTGTACCTGTTCCCCTTCGATATAGATTCTTTGTTTATCTTCTTCGAAAGCAATATCGGTATACACAAATTCACCCATGATCTTCCCCCTGAAGCCAAGCCCTTTCAGTTGAAGATGGGGCCATTCTTCATTGAATGTCTGTTTGATGATTTCCTTCAGCTCCGCACCTGAAAGCTCAATCAGACAAGGGTTAATCGGGTGCGGCAGGATACGGTGGAGATCTTGTTTGGTTACCGGACCTTCATTCAACCCTTCCATAAGAAGCCCCGCATTCAGGAAAGAACAATCTGCCTTGCACCATTCTTTCAAAGCATCACTCAAAAGCTGCGGGAGCGGTGACTTCTTGAACCATTCTGCAGGCAAGGATTCCTCCAGATTTGCAACCTCGGTACCCAGCAGGCTTTCTCCCTCCCTATACCAATGCTGCCTTTCTCCATCTTCATGCTCCGACTTTGGCAGATGGTCATGTGCATAGAGCTGGGCTTTCTTGGACAGTACGTTCTTCTTAACCGCATCCACTTCAATCATCATATGACCGACAAAGTTTCCGAACTTTCCCGCAGCCCCCAGCATGACGCCATTTATTTCTTTTCCCTCATGCAAAATATGATGCGTATGAGCACCCAGAATCACATCTATTTCAGGGAAAGATTCGGCAATGAGTTCATCATCTCTGAGGCCAAGATGAGACAGCAGTACTAATACATCCACTTCATTTTTCAGCTGTTCAACCAGCTTCTTCAGTTCATCCAGGGGCGAGGTGATATTCCAGCCAAGCGCTCTGTAAAAAGGGAAGAAATACGCGGTCAGACCGAGAACCGCAACTTTCAGCCCCGATTTTGTTTCATAGATGGTATGAGTCTTGATCCAATCCGGAACCTTCTTTTCCCTGCTAAAGAGATTACCGACAATCACTTGGAATTCAGCATCTTGATACAACCTATTTAAATCCTCATAATCAAGGGTGATGCCCTCGTTATTTCCGATTGTGACGGCATCATACCCCGCTTCATTAAGAAGACCGACATTCCCCTTGCCTAATGTAGCTTCTGTATATGGATGCCAGCGATCGACGTGATCCCCGATATCAAAGAGAAATACGTCCTCTCCCTCACTCACATGCCATTCTTTTCTTTTTTTAAGAAAATCCCGTATTCTCGACCAATGCTCAAAATGACTGTGAAGGTCATTTGTATGATAGATATGAATGATTTCTTTCATCTTTCTTTCACTCTCCCAATGGAGGTTATCCAGTTATGCTTTGATAAATCAATCGTATTCCTATTAATATCAGTATAATGCGCAGTACGCTCACCAATGCTTTTGATTCCAGTTTTGTATTTAAAAATGATCCCAATTTCGCCCCGAACCATGCTCCGGGAATGAGAGCCAATGCATACAGCCACTTTACGTTCCCTAATGCCACATGTGTCCCGGAACTCACCAGTGCGGATAGAAAGACCATAAACATGGAAGTCGCCACGGCTACATGAGGGGGAAACAGGAAGATCAGAATCATCGCCGGCACCATCAGTGATCCCCCGCCGATACCAAACAATCCCGAAGTGAACCCTACCACAAGAGCAATCAATGCACCTATAAGAGGCGGATAGCCATATTGAAAGGTTTCTCCACTCGGATCGGTGAATTCCCTTTGAAAGGATGCCGTCTTGAACTTTTCAATAGGTTTCAGCTTATTCCGTACCATCAGGATGATCGCCATGATGATCATAAAAATACCAAAATAAAGATTGAAGTCTTCCATATTTAAATATTTATTTACCCAGGCACCAATGATCGATCCCGGCCCGGCGCCGGCAAAGAAAATCAACCCGCTCTTATAATCGACTGTCTTATGCTTTAAATAAGAGAGTGTCGACGACAGTCCTGTGAATATCATGACCATCAACGAAGTGCCGACAGCCGTTTGAGGTGTGATGTTTTCAAGCCAGCCTGTATATGTACCAAAATAAATCAGTGCGGGAACAACGATGACTCCGCCGCCGAGGCCGACAAGAGAGCCGACTGTCCCTGCAAATAATCCAATGCAAATCAATACGATCCATTCCACTAACTTTCATCTCCAGTTCTTCTTTAGAAAATCCTCGCCATGTCAGAGTCAATACTTATATCATTTTATTCCTGGAATAAATCCAGCTGCTTCGGTGCAAGACATTCATATTCAATCCCAAGCATGTCAATCAGCTGCTTCGCATTATCCGCAGCGTCTCCACCCGAGTTGTTATTAAAAAGGATATAAACATCCTCTGATGCTTCATGAAGCTTATGAATATGAGGAATCCACTCTTTTAATTCTGCTTCATTATAACGGTATAAATACCTGACCTCCCGCCATTCATCCCCGCTGCCGGTTTTGTTCCAGCCATGAACATTACGGCCATGGAATCGGATCAGCGTCGCCTCTTCATGGGTGGACTCCAATACTCTCGGTACCGATCCTTCCCCGGCCTGGGGTTCATCACAAATACTATGGATCCACCCCTGTTCTTTCATGAAAGTGAGTGTCTTATCTCTAAACTGAGGAGAGTACCAACTTTGATTGCGGAACTCAAGCGCCAACGGCAAATCATTTAACTGTTCCTTACAGTATCTGATATAGGCTACATTGTCACGCGTGCAATCAAACCAAGGCGGAAACTGCAAAAGAACCATCGAGAGCTTTCCAGCCTGCAGATATGGAGAAAGAGAGGTCTTGAATGCATGAAACATTTCCTCTTTCGTCTCAAAAGGAATATCCCCGCGCTGGTGGCCTGTCATTCCCTGATAGGCCTTTACAATGAATTTAAAATCTTTTGGCGTATCCTTTACCCACTTTTCGGCATTCCGAATCGGCTGGACAGCATAAAAGCTCGCATCCACTTCCACAACAGGAAAATGAGCCCCATATTCCTTCAGCTTGTCCCGCGGAGAAACGTTCTCATAAAGAGTATCATGATCTCCCCAACCGGTGACTCCTATATAAATCATCCGTATTCACCCTCTTTAATAGTGATGAACTTCTTTTGGTTTGTTTTTCATTTTATCATAAGAGGGGTGGGTAGTCGTAGTGATTGGTATTTTTGATCGGCTGATAGTGGAAAGTATGGGGCTTTTCAGTTTTCATTTTAAGGAGATGGGGAATTTTGATGGCTTTCTGGATTTTTTATGAATATTGAAAGTCTTCAGGTTCATCTTCTCAGTCGTTGTTTTGGCTGTAGGATGATTGCAGACTTTTACTAATCAATTTCTGATTAATGTTGAAGAAAATTCATTTTATGTAAGAAATCCAAGTATATTTTCCTTTTTTGATCTCTCTCACCTTTTATAAAGATGATTACGGTTTGACCCCCTAATTCCTGACGAATTCTTTAAAAAACTAAACGATTCTTAGTTTTTCATTTTCATCATTTCCTTCTTCACTTTTACCAAGGT
>NZ_JBBYAF010000077.1:0-6252 GCF_038405515.1 Rossellomorea oryzaecorticis
CGCTTGGTTCCGCCTCTCTTCTTTTTTTGGGAAATGAGCAAAAAATTAAAGGGGAAAATTCTGAAAAAACTCATTGCTTCCATTTTTTACGTGTGCTATAATTATCGATAATTTAAAACATTATCACTTTTAATAGTGGTGATAGAGGTGCGAACTTCAAGAGTACAGACAAAGAGGAGTATGGGCTCCGTTGAAATGTCTGAAAAGGGGAGATTCGCCGAAGTGGTTTTAGACTCATACTAATCCCGCTGGTCCTGCGTTTAAGAAATGCAGGATTGTCAAGATGAATCAATCTTGGAGAGCTATCTCACAATGCCGATGAACGACTCAGTATTTTTTACTCTAAGTTCATAAAGCAATGAGATATCCGTCTCATTGCTTTTTTTATTATCAGGCATGGGACTGCATAAGGATGATTGACATCCGTCATGCAGCAGGGATTTATGCAGTAGTCAGATGATTCTCTTCAGAAAAAAGATTCCATTTCTACACTCAAAGAGAAAGAAGGAGAAGCTGTGAGTATTATCGTTCAAAAATTCGGTGGAACGTCAGTAGGTTCTGTTGAAAAAATTCAAAATGTTGCGTCAAGGATTTTGGAGGAGAAGAACCGGGGAAATGATGTTGTGGTTGTCGTGTCCGCTATGGGGAAAACAACTGATACATTAGTCGGTTTAGCAAGGGAAATCACTTCTCACCCAAGTAAACGAGAGATGGATATGCTTTTATCCACGGGCGAACAAGTGACCATTTCTCTTTTGACGATGGCATTGCTCCAGGCTGGCCATGAAGCCATTTCGTATACGGGCTGGCAGGCGGGGATCGAGACAGAATCCGTTCACAGCAATGCACGAATCACCAATATCCATACCGAGAAAATGACGACACAGCTTCAAAGCGGAAAAGTCGTAATTGTAGCAGGATTCCAGGGAATGACGCCATCCGGAGAAATCACCACACTCGGGCGCGGGGGATCCGATACGACAGCTGTGGCCATCGCTGCTGCGTTGAAAGCCGACCGCTGTGATATTTATACGGACGTCGACGGCGTCTATACGTCTGACCCGCGTTATATTGAAGGCGCACGAAAACTGCCTTCCATCTCGTATGATGAAATGCTCGAACTTGCCAACTTAGGTGCAGGGGTCCTTCATCCCCGGGCGGTTGAATTTGCGAAAAATTATCAAATCCCACTAGAAGTCAGATCGAGTCTTGAAAAAGTGGAAGGTACGTATATTGAGGAGGAAGCAAGCATGGAACAGAATTTAGTGGTAAGAGGTGTCGCATTCGAAGACGAAATTGTACGGGTGACTGTGTTTGGACTCGGAAATGCCCTGACAGGCTTGTCTTCAGTATTCACCACACTTGCTAAGAATCATTTGAACGTAGACATCATCATCCAGAGCCAGACAGACCGCAATACAACAAATCTATCGTTTTCAATCAAGGAACATGACTTGGATGAAGCCTTGGCTGTATTGGAAAAAAATCAGCGAGAACTGGGATTCACTCATATCGAACATGAACGAGACCTTGCCAAGGTATCCATTGTCGGGTCAGGGATGATTTCCAATCCGGGAGTGGCTGCAGAAATGTTCGAAGTCCTGGCTCAAAATGACATTGTCGTCAAAATGGTCAGTACGTCTGAAATCAAAGTGTCGGCTGTGGTCGATCAGGAGAATATGCAAAAAGCTGCCGGAGTCTTACATACGGCTTTCAAATTGGATGCCGTGCAAGTTGAAGAAGTGACGCTTTAAACAACAAAGGGTTGACTCCTCATCTGGAGTCAACCCTTTTCCCATTCATCTATTTCGTTCGTGCGCGAGCTATTCAACTTTATCCTTTTCATCCCAGCGAGCGGTGATCTTCACGGATTGATTACGTTTATGTATCTCGTCTGCTGCTTCGGTCGTGCATTTCTTTTGGAGCTGGATTTGCTCAGCAAGAAAACCTGCTTCCAATTTAAATGTAACGTCTGATTTCAGTGATAATCGTCTTTCGATAAACGATCCGCGCAATTCAAAGGTAATTTCGTTTTTCTTTTGTTCTATAACCGACAGCGTTCCCCATCCTGCTTCATCAAAAAAAGATGAACATTCATCTATTGATTGAAGGGGGAATTTTCTGGAGAGCTGCTTGCCTCCCCAATATAAAATCTCGGGAGTGTGCTTTCCTAAAATATCCGGAAGCAGAATGTCCCTTATCATTTCATAACCGAAAATTGGAACGGTTGGTTCATAGATTTCTTCTTTTTTCTGTTCCAAGTAAATCCCCTCTTTCTATAAAACTATTATATACATGAAAGGAAGATTTATCATCCCAAACATGGGAAAAGAAAGATGGGATATTTTGGCGGTATAACTTTTTTGTTTATTTATTAGAATTTTCTAATTATTAAACGCGGATATAGACCGATTTATACGTTGTCTTTATATTAAAAAAATTTTAGCGATATTGTCGATTTTTATGTATCCGTTTTCTTGACGCTTACACTCTATGGGAGTAAAATGAAACTTGTCACATAATTGTTACAACATAAAATATGTATCGCAGTCTAATGAGGATGATGATTAGAAAACGACCTCATATTTTATGATTAAGGGGGGTAAATCATGGCTGGAAATCGAGAATTTAATTATCGTAGGCTTCATTCATTACTAGGTGTTATTCCAGTTGGATTATTTTTAACTCAACATTTAGTCGTGAACCATTTTGCCACAGGCGGGGAAGAATCATTTAATCAAGCGGCACATTTTATGGAAAGTCTGCCTTTCCGTTATTTCCTTGAAATTTTTATTATCTTCCTTCCATTGTATTTCCATGCAATCTATGGAATTTACATTGCGTTCACTTCTAAGAATAATGCCACAAAATACGGCTATTTCCGTAACTGGATGTTCCTGCTTCAGCGTGTTTCAGGGGTAATCACCTTTATCTTTGTTACATGGCATGTGTGGGAAACAAGAGTAGCTGCCGCTTTTGGCGCGGAAGTTAATTTTCAAATGATGGAGAACATTTTATCTAATCCATTGATGCTTGCGTTTTATGTAATTGGTGTACTATCAACGATTTTCCACTTTGCTAATGGCTTATGGTCATTCTGTGTAAGCTGGGGAATTACGGTTTCACCACGTTCTCAATTAATAGCTACATATGTAACGATCGGGATTTTTGTAGCGTTATCGGTAGTTGGGATGCGCGCAATCTTCGCATTCGTATAAGAGAAGCAAATATAGAAGTCTGATAGAAATCAGCTGGCAACTTTGGTAGGAAAAGGAGTGAGTCACGATGAGTAAAGGCAAAATCATTGTAGTCGGCGGCGGATTAGCCGGATTGATGGCCACAATCAAAGCAGCAGAAGTTGGAGCGGAAGTGGATTTATTCTCACTTGTACCCGTTAAACGTTCTCACTCTGTATGTGCTCAAGGTGGTATAAATGGAGCCGTAAACACAAAAGGAGAAGGGGATTCTCCTTGGGAACATTTCGATGATACTGTATATGGAGGGGATTTCTTAGCAAATCAGCCTCCGGTTAAAGCGATGACAGAAGCAGCACCGGGTATCATTCACTTACTGGATCGTATGGGAGTCATGTTCAACCGTACACCTGAAGGCCTTCTCGATTTCCGCCGCTTTGGCGGAACACAGCATCACCGTACTGCATTTGCTGGTGCAACAACAGGGCAGCAGCTTCTTTATGCATTGGACGAGCAAGTCCGCCGTCATGAAGTGGCGGGTCTGGTTAACAAATTTGAAGGATGGGAATTCCTCGGAGTGGTCGTTGATGACGAGGGAGTGGCGCGAGGAATCGTTGCCCAAAACCTTCAAACAATGGAAATACAATCATTTGCAGCAGACGCAGTGATCATGGCTACAGGGGGACCTGGAATTATCTTCGGTAAGTCTACAAACTCTGTTATCAATACTGGCTCTGCGGCATCCATCGTTTATCAGCAAGGTGCGTATTATTCAAACGGTGAGTTCATCCAAATTCATCCTACTGCGATCCCTGGGGACGACAAGCTGCGTCTGATGAGTGAATCTGCACGTGGTGAAGGTGGACGAGTATGGACGTATAAAGACGGTAAGCCATGGTACTTCCTTGAAGAAAAGTATCCTGCATACGGAAACCTGGTACCTCGTGATATCGCAACACGTGAAATTTTCGACGTCTGCGTGAATCAGAAGCTTGGTATCAACGGGGAAAACATGGTCTACCTTGATTTATCTCATAAAGATTCCAAGGAGCTTGACATCAAACTTGGAGGAATCATTGAAATCTATGAAAAATTCATGGGCGATGACCCTCGTAAAGTACCGATGAAGATATTCCCTGCGGTTCACTATTCAATGGGCGGCCTATGGGTAGATTATGACCAAATGACGAATATCCCTGGTCTGTTTGCAGCCGGTGAATGTGATTATTCCCAGCACGGCGGAAACAGATTGGGAGCAAACTCTCTGCTATCAGCTATTTACGGCGGAATGGTAGCAGGTCCCAATGCCATTAAATATATCAGTGGATTGGAAAAAACAAGTGAATCTGTACCTTCTTCCGTATTCGACCGCTATGTGAAGCAAGAAGAGGAAAAATGGAACGAAATCATGTCCATGAATGGAACAGAAAACGCATATGTGATCCATAAAGAGCTTGGCGAATGGATGACGGACAACGTTACGGTTGTACGTCATAATGACAAGCTGAAAGAAACAGATGCGAAGATTTTAGAACTTATGGAACGATACAAAAATATCAATATCAATGATACGGCTAAATGGAGCAACCAAGGGGCTATGTTTACTCGTCAGCTGTGGAATATGCTTCAGCTTGCACGTGTAATCACGATTGGGGCACTTAACCGTAACGAAAGCCGCGGCGCACATTATAAGCCGGAATTCCCTGATCGTAACGACGAGGAGTTCCTCAAGACAACAATGGCGAAATACAACGCTGCAACGAATTCACCTGAATTCCATTATGAAGAAGTAGATACATCCTTGATCGCACCTCGTAAGCGTGACTATTCTAAGAGTAAAGGGGGAAGTAAATGATGAGTGAAAACAAAAACGTCCGTTTTATCATTACTCGTCAAGACAGCCCTGAAACAGCCCCTTACCAAGAAGAGTTCGAATTAGCTTATCGGCCGAATATGAACGTGATTTCCGCGCTTATGGAAATCCGCCGTAACCCGGTCAATGTAAAAGGGGAAGCAACAACACCAATCAACTGGGACATGAACTGTCTCGAGGAAGTCTGCGGTGCCTGTTCAATGGTGATCAACGGGAAGCCGAGACAATCTTGTACCGCTCTTGTCGATCAGCTTGAACAGCCGATCCATCTGGCACCGATGAAGACATTCCCGGTTGTACGTGACCTGCAAGTCGACCGCAGCCGTATGTTTGACAGCCTGAAAAAAGTCAAGGCATGGATCCCGATCGATGGGACATATGATCTTGGACCTGGTCCGCGTATGCCGGAGAAAAAACGTCAATGGGCATATGAATTATCCAAATGCATGACGTGCGGTGTATGTTTAGAGGCTTGCCCTAACGTAAATAGCAAATCCGATTTCATCGGTCCTGCACCGCTTTCCCAAGTACGTCTTTTCAATGCGCATCCAACTGGTGCCATGAACAAAGACGAACGCCTGGAATCAATCATGGGAGACGGCGGCCTTGCAAACTGCGGTAACTCACAAAACTGCGTACAATCTTGTCCTAAAGGAATTCCTTTGACAACATCCATCGCAGCCCTAAACCGCGAAACATCATTCCAAATGTTCAAAAACTTCTTCGGAAGCGACCATATGGTAGACTAATATCAAAAGCACTTTCCTCCGGGGAAGTGCTTTTTTAATTTGGAGGAAGTTATAAAACGCTAAGATATTCCTTATTTTTCCATGTGACGGAATTATTGGTGGAATCGAAAGATAAAAGCGGAAAAATGGAAAGATTAATGGTCAAAATCGAAATATTATCGTCCCAAACTCAAAGATTACTGTGCCAAACCGAAAGATTCTTACTACTCGATATTAAATGGCCACTTGATTCGTGGGTGCAAACTGCTCAATTAACTTTAAACTCTGCTTTCGGTCGTTCTTGGCAGGTTTTTGTTATTAGTTTTAATAATACGTGTTTAGTTTTCGTCGCGTTCCAGCGTTTGATTGGAGTGGAAGACGAAGACTCCTGCGGGAAAAGTAGCTAATGTGAGACCCCACAGGGAGGTACGACCGAGGAGGCTCACGGGCTACCCGC
>NZ_JBBYAF010000078.1:0-6035 GCF_038405515.1 Rossellomorea oryzaecorticis
ATGATTTCCGTGCAAGACTTCGCTTTCCGCGGGTAGCCCGTGAGCCTCCTCGGCAAGCCTGCGGGAAGAAAAGCGGAGGGGCTTTGTTTAGAGGCGGGTGGCATAAGGCGAAGCGGCCACGAAGGCGTTCTTTGCCTTCTTGGACGGTTTGACTTATGACATGTGCCTCTAAGCCCCAGAGCTAGACACGTCTCACATAAGCTACTCTTCCCGCAGGAGTTTTCGTCTTGCACTCCAATCAACCGCTGGAATTGATTAATACTTAACAGGCCATAAAAAACAAAAAACCCCATCCCTGGAAAGGGACGAGGTTGTGATCGCGGTACCACCCTTATAAGCATATCAATAAATAATACGCTCACTTGATTCGGATAACGGCTTTGCCGGTGCATCTTTACATTCCCTTTTCAGAATGGTCCCGATGCCAACTCGAGAGGTGAAATGTTCACGTCATGTTTTTCTTAAGAATGCTTCCAGTCTAATGGCATTCTCTCCCTTGAAGAATCATCATGCGTTACTTTCCTCTGTCTTCATTTTTTAAAGTATATGTGCATAATTATAGTGAATTATTGCCGATAATTCAAACCATTTAAGAAAAATTATTGCCCATTTTTAAAATAATATAACAAGATGCCTGCCGCAATGGCGACATTCAATGATTCACTCTTGCCGTAAATCGTAATATACAGGATCTGATCTGTCAGTGAAAGGATTTCGCCGCTCACGCCGCTGCCTTCATTTCCTACGATCAGGGCGTAGGAATCCTGAGGCTTGACGGTCGTATATTCTTTTCCGTTCTCAAGAGCGGTACCATAAACAGGAATGCCTTTTTCTTTAAGGACAGGAATGATCTCGGAAAGATCACCCTTGATGATCGGCAAGTGAAAATGACTTCCCTGCGCCGAACGAAGCACTTTAGGGTTATAGAGATCGACCGTCCCTTTTCCAAGGACGATGGCATCGATTCCGGATGCTTCTGCCGTACGGATGATTGTCCCGATATTTCCTGGATCCTGGAGACCATCAAGAAGCAAGAATGTCTTGCTCTCGTTGATCGCTTCCGAATCTTTCTGCCTGCATACAGCAAACACTCCCTGAGTTGTTTCAGTATCAGCCAGCGCTTTGCCGACTTCCTCTGATACCTGAATCATCTCGATACCATCTGAATTCCATTTATTCGGCATTTCCACGCCTTCAACAAGAATCAGCTCAATCACTGTATCATCCTGCTTCAAGGCTTCTTCAACCAAGTGAAAGCCTTCCACTATATAAGTAAGGGACTGTTCCCTGCCCTTTTTTGTTAATAATTTCTTCCACTGTTTCACGACAGGGTTTTTAGAGGATTGAATATACTTCAATCGTACCCGCTCCTTCATTTTACATTTCAAGAATCCATTATACCCTAACTTCAATACATAATAAATTCAATTTGAGAGATGATAACTATGAATTCCTCATCCTAAAGCAAAAGGAGTAATGCGTAATGAACCTCAACTTGAGAAAAGCCATTATACACAACGTTTCTGGAAACAGCCAGGAAGAGATAAAGGATACAATCGTCGACGCCATCCAAGGCGGAGAAGAAAAAACACTTCCAGGCTTAGGCGTACTGCTTGAAGTCTTCTGGCAAAATGCCGACCCCCAGGAACAGCAAATGCTGCTTGAAACGTTAGAAGAATCATTACAGCAACAACAACAACAGCAATAACGAAGCGGGTGACCCAACAGGGTTGCCCGTTTTTCTTTATTGTTGTTTTACTTCGCGTGATTATGTGGTAAAGAGAAGGATAACCTCAGAAAAACGGGAATCGGACATTTTTTACTAAAAATTGGATTTTCCGTAATTTTTCTCTTCATGCGGACAAAAAATCAAAAATACGGACAATTATATGGGATTTGCCGACAATTAGACAAACTTCTCCATTTTCCGCACCGGCACCAACACCTATCAAGTCTGATTTCACTAAAGAAAGGAGATTCCTTCATTGAAGAACAAAAAGGCATTATTAATAATAGATATGATCAATACATTTGATTTCGACGGTGGAGACGAATTACTTTCAAATACAGAAGACATCGTCGACAACATCAAAGAATTAAAAAAGAAGGCGAAACAAGCAGATATACCCGTCATTTATGTAAATGACAATTACGGCCTATGGCAGGATAATATGAATGATATCATCGAGGTGTGTAAAGAAGGCAAAGGTAAATCCATCATTGAAAAGATTCATCCCGATGAGGATGATTATTTTATTGTAAAACCGAAGCATTCCTGCTTCTTCGGTACCCAGCTTGAGATCCTCCTTCATCAGCTCGATGTAAACCATTTGATTTTAACTGGAATCGCGGGTGATATCTGCGTACTGTTCACGGCTAACGATGCCTATATGAGAGAATACGGGGTGAGCATCCCGCGTGACTGTATCGCCTCCGAACGCAAAGAGGATAATGACAGCGCCATTCATATCATCAATAAAACGATCGATGCAGATATGTCCGAATCAGCTGAGGTAGAATTTAAATAGAACGGAAAAGACCCTGCATGGAAACAGGGTCTTTTCATATCATTAATCAAAAGTGATTTTAGCAACAGTGTCTTTATCCAACTTTTTAATCACTTCTGTAATCAATTTAACTGCATTTTCGTAATCATCGCGATGAAGCATCGCAGCGTGTGAATGAATGTAGCGAGTGGCGATGGTGATTGACAAGGCAGGTACACCGTTCGCTGTTAAATGGATGGCACCTGAATCCGTTCCGCCGCCTGCAATCGCATCGAATTGATAAGGGATATTGTGCTCGTCCGCCGTACCCGTCACAAAATCACGAAGTCCTTTATGTGAAACCATGGAAGCATCATAAAGGATGATCTGCGGGCCTTCACCCATTTTACTTTGGGCTTCTTTTTCTGAGATTCCAGGTGTATCCCCTGCGATTCCCACATCCACGCCGAATGCGATATCAGGCTGGATTTTGGCTGCAGACGTTCTTGCTCCGCGGAGGCCAACCTCTTCCTGAACTGTACCCACGCCATATACGACGTTTGGATGCTGTTCATTTTTAAGGTTTTTCAGGACGTCGATCGCAATCGCACATCCGATGCGGTTATCCCATGCTTTGGCAAGGAGCATTTTTTCGTTGTTCATCACTGTGAATTCGAAATATGGAACGACCATATCCCCCGGCTTCACGCCCCACTCCTGGGCTTCTTCTCTGCTTGATGCCCCGATATCAATGAACATATCCTTAATATCCACAGGTTTTTTGCGTGCTTCAGCAGGTAAAATATGAGGAGGTTTAGAACCGATTATACCGGTTACATCCCCTTTACTTGTCACGATTGTCACACGCTGTGCCAGCATGACCTGTGACCACCAGCCGCCGACGGTCTGGAAACGCAGGAAGCCTTTATTGTCAATTTGTGTGATCATGAAGCCGACTTCATCAAGATGGCCTGCCACCATGATTTTCGGACCGTTTTCATCTCCCACTTTTTTCGCGATAAGACTGCCTAAGTTATCAGTCGTAATTTCATCTGCAAACGGTTCTATGTATCGTTTCATTACGTCCCTTGCTTCTTTTTCATTACCAGGAACACCTTTTGCATCTGTCAGATCTTTTAGCATGGTTAATGTTTCGTCTAATTTTGTCATTCTTTCGCCCCCCTAAATGTTTAAACAATTCCCATTATACTAAAATTTTGCCAATACTTCAAAATCAATCTTAATATCCTTCTTTTTGACGCTCGTAATTCACGTTGTTCTTTTCCACGTAAGCATCAAATACGTCGCCGCTGGAAAAGCCCATAATTTCCCCGAGAGATAAATACTGATTAAATAACGTAAAAAAGTGCCGGACCGAGCGTTCTTCCCTCAAATCGATGATCGCTTTGTACACCTGAAGAAACTGCTCATTCAAGTCCCTACTTGGAGTATGATTGTCTTCCAGGTCAATCTCCTTCAGACCCATTTCAAGACCCAGGGACAGGATGAAGTGGATACCATCAACGTATTCTTCCAGAATGACATCCTTTTCAGAAGGTGACTTCTTACTCCAGAACTTGAAGCTTCTCGTCTCATTTGCAAGCTCCCCTGTTTCCACCAATAAAGCCAATATCTTTTTATCGACTAAATCCTCATTTTCAAGCCCATTCTCACTTTCGATGTGTTGATCCAGCTTCTTTTGCATATGTAACAGCTTTTCAATATTCATGATGATCTCCTCTTCCTTTCGTTTCTGCCTTCTTAGTTTAGTATGACAAACTTTTTCACATTTTTTAAATAAAAACGAAACCTTTTTATTTTTATGCCGTAAATAATAATAGAAGATCTATGCCTATGGAGGTAATTTACATGCTATGGCTCATTCGCTTATTCATTCTTGCTCTTATCATCTACCTTTTTTACCGCAGTATTAAGTATATCATCGATCCAAAACGGAAGCTGGAGCTTGCTCAGGAACAGAAGCGTTTCTATTTCCTTGATGACCAGGAAAATGTCAGGAAGAATTTTTATATAACGTATAAGGGTGTATTATTTGAAGGAGAAAAATATCTGGGAACAACCGAGAAGTCCTTTGAAGTGGTATCGATTTTCGTATGGGCCAATAATATTTCGTCTTTGAAAGGGGTCGGGTATGAGGATTTTCAGTACGTCCAGAATGAAATTAAAGAACGCTATCCGAACGCAAAAATCGACTGGAAGAGCCCGATTCACGAGTTCATGAGAAAATCCAATAAATGAGTTAAGCAGATATGGCCGCTGCAATTACCGATAAAGACGCACACGTTAAAAGGGAACCCCGAGAGGTTCCCTCTTTTGCATTCTTGCAGGATACTCAGCGATATTGACTACATGCGGCTTCTTTCAGGAAAAAACTCATTCCACCCAATGACCCTCACTTTCTCTCTTAACAGATAAAAGAGTACAATCAAAGCCAGCAGAATCATGATAAGGATAGGAGGGGAAAATTGCTTGATATATTGGCCGAATACCGTGTAGAAAAACGCGAGAGGAATATTGGAAATGACGGTGGCACGTACGAAAGGCTTGAATTGCGGATTCTTTTGCATCAAACAGAGATTAAGTAATTGGTAGTGAAGAAAAGGGATCAGCCGTAATACAGCAATTTGCCCGGTCGTCAGGTCGGCGCTTTTCCCGAACCATTTTTCTTTTAATCTCAGCAGGCGTTCATAAAACGACGTGAAACTTTTGATAGCAAAGTAAAAAATGATGGATAAGAGCGTTAATCCAATCAGCGAATACACCGTACCGAGAATGCTGCCGAAAAGGATACCTCCAGCCATACACACCAGGGCGACAGGAATGAAAAGAAACTGCCTCAATACATGAAACAATATAAACAGAACAGGAGCGATATACCCACTAGCTTCCATGATGGCGAATGCTGCTACTAATCGGTCGTCCATAGCTAATGCAGACCTCCTTCTGTTACCTCTATTCTCTACAGTTTATACATTCTGTCTACACTGTATGACAAAAGCAGAATATTTATGGCAGACTGGAGATTGTCCAGCTCAGGAAAGATACAGAAGGAAATCAAATTCACCCCGCCATCAAATCCCTTGATTGATCCATATAAACAATACGCTGTGAACGATGACAAGGAACGGAAAGCCCATCGCAAATAATCTGTGCTTCGTTTTATGTCTGTAGACCTTCATGGCGATATAAGACCCGATGCTTCCCCCGATCACTGCGACGGTCCATAATGTCCGCTCACTGATCCTGTACTCATTCCGCTGCGCCTTCTTCTTATCCCTTCCCATCAGAACGAATCCGATGATATTGATTACCAGGATATATATGTATAGGAGATTTAGTATTGATTCCATTGGATACCTTCTTTCTATCAAGCTGTGTTTCTTAACATTCTTTTAAAATCTTCTATTGAAATTGACAATGTTGATTACCGCTATTGATTTCCGTGCAAGACTTCGCTTTCCGCGGGTAGCCCGTGAGCCTCCTCGTCGCGTTCGCTCCTGCGGGGTCTCACATTAGCTACTTTTCCCG
>NZ_JBBYAF010000079.1:0-6021 GCF_038405515.1 Rossellomorea oryzaecorticis
AACGAGCCGCCTCCGCTTTTCTGACCCACAGGAGCGCAGCGACGAGGAGGCTCACCGGCCGCCCGCGGAAAGCGAAGTCTTGCACGGAAATCAACTGCGGTGTTTAACACCCTATTTTTTAAAAAGAACCTCTCGTCTTCATGGAGACTCCAAAATAAAAAGGCAAAAGCCATTAGCAGCCTTCACCTTTTTATGTTCCTCTAAAATTAACCATTTAAACACATAAATGGGTCATATGGCTACTAATGGAGTTGGGACTTTGGGGTCTGTATCAAACAAATCGATTTGTTCGCCGACGCCTACTCCTTTTGATTCAAGTGTCTGTGTCACACTCATGCGTGCCAGGTCTTTCATGTTGTTATCAAGACTCAGGTGAGCAAGATAGATGCCTTTTGTCCTGTCACCGATGACTTCACTCATCGCAACGGCCGCGTCTTCATTTGAAACGTGTCCGACATCACTCAGGATACGCCGCTTGATATTCCACGGGTACCGGCACATGCGGAGCATGCCCACATCGTGATTGCTCTCGAACACGTAGGCATCGGCATTTGAAATGATGCCTTTCATCCGGTCGCTGACATAGCCTGTATCGGTCACGAGGACCAGCTTCCTTTCACCTTGATGAAATACATAAAACATCGGTTCTGCTGCATCATGGGAAACACCGAACGACTCGATGCTCATCCCGCCAAAATGCTTGGCCGTTTCCATATCGAATGTGAACTTCTGTTCCGTATCGATTTTCCCCACTAGACCTTCCATGGCATTCCATGTCTTCTCATTCGCATAGACCGGGAGCTTGTACTTTCTTGCAAGAACGCCAAGCCCTTTGATATGGTCACTGTGCTCATGAGTGACTAGAATGCCCGAGAGATCTTCAATTTTACGATCAATCTGACTGAACAGCCCTTCCATCGCCTTGCCGCTAAGGCCCGCATCCACCAGGAAGGAGTGCTCTTCTGTTTCAACAAATATCGCATTCCCTGTACTGCCGCTCGCGAGTACACTAAAATGCATGGTCATACCTCTCACTCCAGTAGTTCTTTCTCTTTTTTTGAAAACTCGATGACTTCTCCTTCAAATGCAGTAAAGTAAAGATCCTGTTTTTTTTCATTTTTTTCCACGACATAGTGCCACGTTGGTGTCAGTACCTGTGAATCCGAGATCGGAACCTCGGTGGAATATCCTTGCTCGAAACTTGTCACTTTACTATCCGGTTCAATTTTACCGCTGTCAGCAAGAATCTGAAGGGACTCAAGCGGATTGATGACCCTGCTAACTTTACCAAACGCTTGAATATCTTCCATCATCGTTTGCTTGTAAGAAACAATCTCATTCTCGTTGTTTAGCTCTAACACAATTTCTGCACTGGCATTGTGGAATAATGGTTTTCCGTTGTATGTCTGGTTATAACTGACTGTCAGATTTTCTTTGTTATACTCCCTGAAAGTATATTGATCACCGTCAATCGTATACTCTTCCAGGAATGCTCTCAGTTTTTCCTTCAACTCATCCTCTGATAGCTTATCACCCAAAGCGTATGGCTCATCAAGAGTCGAGTATAGAGTATTATCATTCAGGACGCTGACCTCTTGGTTCTTAAGACTCTCTTTTACCCCATCTGTGAACTTCTTGGATGTAGCGCTGATATCCGTTTCATTCATGCCTTCCTTAGGGGCTGTCAGGTCATCGGGATACGTGATGTTGACGGACTCCAGCGACTGCTGGGTACTCGTATCAGCCAACACCTCGGGTTCCGAGATTTTTTTTATGAAAATGGTTAATAGAAAGATATTCAGAATCAGAAAAACCACGATGAAGATCGTCTTCGTTTTGCTCCAATCCATTTATATCGCCCCCATTTCTTCAAGAGGCAGGCGCAGCCAATTGCCGCTATATTTATAATACCACGAAGGTGTTAAGTCGTATAAAAGCATATCGGGGAAGTTCATATCCCTCGTCAATTTGTATCCGATCGCTATATCCTCGACAAATTCCAGGTTGATCATCTTGTTTTCCTCCAGCGTCTGCTGAACGGTAAATCCGGATGGGAGTTGAACTTTAACAGGTTCCGATAACATGGAATAGTCATCCCCTATTTGAAAGAATGGACGCTGATACTTGTGAATCGTGTCCATTCCCCAAGCCTGGGAAATTTCTGTCGTCCCTGCAATATCACTGAATACTGGGAAGTTTAATAGAAACATCCGGTATTCAATCTTACTTTCTTCAGGACTGACCGAAAATAGTTTGAACTGATCCGTCCAGCCTCCGTGTTCATTTACAAACTCAACACTGTTGTGGACCAATAGTTCCTCCGTGATACCCGGATCCGGATCGACTCCCGGATTGACGAAAGAAAGAGAGTTCACATTCGTGTTCACTTTCATCAAACTGGAGGAATCCCGGTAGATTTCTTCTGAATCGGTCGAATTGCGGCTGACATTGTTCGGATCATTAAATAACGCCTTCATGAAATCTTCTGCCTCTAACTGCTCAGTCGAATACTTATATCCGTAATACTCTTCTTCCTTGATGGGAAGAAGGATGGTTTTACGGGCATTCACTTTGAACGTATAGTATTTCCGGAAGTTATCATTGTACAGCGCTCTTTGTACGAACGCATCTTTAAGGGAGTCCATCTTCTCACCATCGACCTTGGTCTCGACCACGTATTCCCGGTCGTCATCCCCGTATAAGACGAAATAGACAATCCCCTTGTCTCCCTTTTTGGTATTGATATCAAAAAGGATGCGGTTAAAAGAAGTCTTCGGCAGGTTCTGATCATCAAATTTAATGACTTGATTGTAGACGGTCAGAGGAAGGCTGTCCGGAAATACCAAGTCTATGATTCCCGGTCGATGGACCAGGTTATCAAGTTCACTTTGAGAGAATTGGTTGCTGACGTCCTTTGCATCGGTCAACCGCCAGCTGCTCATCTGCTCCAATACTTTGTCGATTTCACTTTCATTCGGGGTGCCCGAAATTTGATCATCATGATAATAGAAGACTTTATAAGGCTGGAGCAACTCCAGCACTTTTCTTTCGTCTCCGACGGATACATCAAATGCCTCGGTACTTTCAATCACATCGTATTCAGGTTGATAGGTCCATAGATTCCACGTCAAAAAAATACTCATGGCCACAAGCAGCGTTAATACAATGGATTTTATTTTTTCGTAATTCATGACCAATCATCCTCTTGTGCGGAATCGTATGGAAGTGTAAACGTGATCGTTGTTCCTTTGCCATCTACACTTGTTGCCCACACACCACCACCGTGTGCTGATATCATTTCCTTCGCGATCGCAAGCCCCAGCCCAGTACCGCCCATCTGTCTGGAACGGGCCTTATCCACGCGGTAGAATCGTTCAAAGATCTTCTCCAGGTTCTCTTTCGGAATGCCGAGTCCCTGATCCGATACACTGATTTCAATGAACCCATTGTTTTCTTTCACATGGAACGTAATCGTCCCGCCTTCAGGAGAATACTTCAACGCATTGGAAATGATATTATCCAATACCTGAGTAATCTTATCCTGATCAATCTCTACAAACATCGCCTCATCGGGTAAGTAGCGTTCAAACGTGACATTCAGATTCTTCGTCATTTCAAAACGGTCAATGATTCGATGGAAGAATAGGATGAAGTCTACCCAATCTTTATTAAAGCGGTAGTCCTTGCTATCCATCTTAGATAATTGAAGGAGATCGTTAACGAGGCGGATCATCCGTTCCGTCTCGGTCTGCGTGACATTTAAAAATTGCGGCGCAATTTCTTCATCTTGCCATGCCCCTTCGGCTAATGCCTCTAAATAGCTTCGCATCGTTGTCAAAGGGGTACGTAATTCATGGGACACATTCGCAACAAATTCCCGTCTCTCCAAGTCGATCTTTTCCTGCTCTGTAATATCATGGAGCACCGTGATCAACCCGTTAACAAAGCCGGTTTCTTTTTGAATGATCGAGAAATTGGCCCTTAAAATATATGGTTTATCCTTCGTGCTGTAATCCAAAATGAGCGAGTCTTGCTCATTCGAAAGGTCTTCAAACGTATACTCTTCATCCAGGCCAAGTAGTGCTACGATCGGCTGGGACAGCACTGTTTCACGTGAAACATTCAGCATTTCGACAGCAGGATCGTTAATCAGGATCACTCTGCCTTTTCGATCCGTAGCGATAACCCCATCCGTCATATAGGAAAGAACGGAAGAAAGTTTTCTTCTTTCTCCTTCTGTTGTTGCCTGGGCTTCCTGCAGGCGTTTTGTCAGGTTGTTGAAGGTCATGGCCAGCTGACCGATTTCATCATAGCCGTAGACCTTTACTTTCCGTGAGAAATTACCTTTTGCCATCGCAAGTGCCTGTTTTCTCATATCCGAAATCGGGCGTGTGATGGTCTGAGCCAGCAGGACTCCCAATATGGCTGTAATGGCGAGCGCAATCAGCGTCCCATTCGTAAAGATCTTATTGATTTCATTCATCTGGTCATATACATTTTCAATCTTAGCGACCAGATAGATGGCACCGATTACTTCTTCAGACGTCATAATAGGCGAAGTCAGGACCCAGACCCGGTCTCCGGTTTTCTCATCAATAAAAATGTTATCATAAGTGCCTCCGCCGGCGAGTACCCGTTTGACCGAAATCTCATTCGTCGGGCGCCCAACCAGCGCCTGGTTGTTTTCGTCAGAGGTGCCTACGATCCTGCTCCGATCATCCACTACGCGAATTTCATAAATATCGGATGTTGGCTCATCACTGTCTTCTAATAGATTCTTAATTTCACTTTCTTTCGTGGGATCATCCTCGGCACGATCCTTGACCATCTCTTCACGGACCGAATACTCGAGTAGATCAACCCTGCTCTTTATGCTGGTTTGAAAGTTATCAACCAGCTTATGCTCCAATTCCCTGACGAAATAAACCCCGATGATCTGCATCGCCAAGAGAATCAGGAGCACATAAATCATGACAAATTTAAGATGGATCGAACGCGTTAAACCAACTTTCTTCATTCAACCTTACTCCTGTTCAGGATTTCGCAAGTAATAACCGACTCCTCTACGTGTTACGATCCAAGTAGGGTGGCTGGGATTATCCTCAATCTTCTCACGCAAACGTCTCACGGTTACGTCCACCGTACGCACATCCCCGTAATAATCATATCCCCACACCGTTTGAAGAAGGTGCTCACGGGTCATGACCTGTCCAATATGCTTCGCCAGATAATGAAGAAGCTCAAACTCACGGTGAGTCAGTTCAATCGTTTCCCCGCGCTTCGACACCACATAAGCATCAGGATGGATGGTAAGAGAACCAACCGCAATCTCGTTATTTTCATCCTCTGCGTTCGCCTGCGCAGCACCGGCCTGATGACGCCTCAGGTTCGCTTTCACCCTCGCGATCAATTCACGTGTACTGAACGGTTTTGTCACATAGTCATCAGCACCAAGCTCGAGGCCTAACACCTTATCAATTTCCGAGTCTTTGGCCGTCAACATGATGATCGGCATCTCATACTTCTTGCGGATCTCCCGGCATACTTCCATTCCGTCACGATTCGGAAGCATAATATCAAGTAGAACCAAATCCGGCTTCACTTCCTCGGCCATCTTCACAGCTTCATCGCCATCGTAAGCACAATGCACTTCATAGCCTTCCTTCTTTAAATTAAACTGTAAAATATCTGCAATCGGCTTTTCATCGTCAACAACTAGAATCTTTTTATCCATATCAATTGATCTCCTTTGACAATTAAATTCGGTCTTGAAGTTTTGCTTAGTATAGGATTCTTCCTTTAAATTTATCACTTTCTGCACTTTAATTCATCTTTTACTCTATCATACCTTGATTTCATGTCTTTTTTACCAAAATTCTTTCATATTAAAGGCAGGTTGATTACATATTCGGTTTTCTACACCGCTGTTGATTTCCGTGCAAGACTTCGCTTTCCGCGGGCGGCCGGTGAGCCTCCTCGTCGCTGCGCTCCTGTGGGTCAGAAAAGCGGAGGCGGCTCGTT
>NZ_JBBYAF010000080.1:0-5848 GCF_038405515.1 Rossellomorea oryzaecorticis
ATGACATGTGCCTCTAAGCCCCAGAGCTGGACACGTCTCACATTAGCTACTCTTCCCGCAGGAGTCTTCGTCTTGCACTCCAATCAACCGCTGGAACGGATTTAACAATTTAAGAATCGTATTTAAGGCAAACACATAGAAAAGCAGCAATATTCACTGCTGCTTTTCTCTCGATATTATTCTTCTTCGTTGTCCACCAGGTTGGAAAACAGTCCGTAGACGTATTTTTCTGCATCGAATGGTTGCAGATCATCCATCTTCTCTCCAAGACCGACATATTTCACCGGCACTTGAAGCTCATTTCGGATGGCAAGTACGATTCCGCCTTTGGCAGTGCCGTCAAGTTTTGTCAGGACGATTCCAGAGACATTTGTAGCTTCCTTGAAGGTCTTCGCTTGAATCATTGCATTCTGACCAGTAGTAGCATCCAGTACAAGCAATACTTCATGAGGTGCTCCTGGAATTTCCCTTTCAATGACCCGTTTCACTTTCTCGAGTTCTTTCATCAGATTGACTTTGTTTTGAAGGCGTCCTGCTGTGTCACAGATCAGGATATCCGCTTTTTTTGCTTTCGCCGATTGAACAGCATCAAACATTACCGCTGCAGGGTCACTGCCAGCAGCCTGTTTGATGACCGGCACTCCGACTCTTTCTCCCCAGACTTCCAATTGTTCGATTGCTCCGGCACGGAATGTGTCACCTGCTGCAAGCACGACATTCTTTCCTTCTTCCTTAAACATGTGAGCCATCTTCCCGATTGTAGTGGTTTTGCCGACTCCGTTCACTCCCACAAAAAGAATGACGGTCAGCTCATCTTCCTTGATGTTCAATGAGCTGTCATCATCTCTCTCTCCCTGATAGATCTCAACCAGCTTTTCTGAAATAACTGGCTGGATCTCTTCAGTGTCCTGAATGTTGCGTCGTTTCACTTCCATTTTCAATTCATCGATCAATTCCATCACTGTATCGAAACCGACATCTGCTCCGATGAGTATTTCTTCGAGCTCTTCGAAGAAATCTTCATCCACTTTACGATAACGTGCAACGAGGTCGTTCACTCTGGTAGTGAAGTTGTTTCGGGTTTTACTCAACCCATCTTTAAATTTTTCGGTTACATTGTCACTGGATTCGGTAAATTTATTTTTAAGTTTTTTAAAAAAGCTCATCTTCTTAACACCACCTATTAAGTTTCAAGTAATTCATGAGTCTCCTGGAGCCTTACAGAAACAAGCTTGGACACTCCGGACTCCTGCATCGTAACCCCGTATAGTACATGCGCCTCTTCCATCGTTCCCTTACGATGGGTGATGACGATGAATTGGGTATCGTCGCTGAATCTCTTTAAATATTGACTGAACCGCTGTACATTCGCTTCATCGAGCGCCGCTTCCACTTCATCCAGGATACAGAACGGAACTGGACGTATTTTTAAGATCGAGAACAAGAGTGCTATTGCCGTCAACGCTCGTTCTCCACCGGACATCAGACCAAGATTTTGAAGCTTTTTGCCCGGCGGCTGTGCCACTATATCGACCCCTGTGTGCAGGAGATCTGAAGGATTAGTGAGTTTTAGTTCAGCACGCCCGCCGCCAAATAGAGCTTTAAAGACGCCTTCAAATTCAACCTGAATCGCTGAAAATGTCTGATCGAAGCGCCTGATCATTTCTGTATCCATTTCATTGATGACTCTATACAGTGTATCTTTCGCTTCTGTGAGGTCTTCTTTTTGTTCCAACAGAAATTCATATCTCTCTTTCACACGCTCATACTCTTCGATTGCTCCTATATTTACCGTCCCAAGTTCTTCAAGGGCTAACTTAACAAGCTTTACCTTCCGCCGCGCTTCCTCCACTTCAATGGTAAGGGGATAGTCACTTTTTGCAGCTTCAAAAGAAAGCATGTATTCCTCTCTTAGGTGATCGAGACGGTTCTCAAGCTCGACATCCAGACGATTGATCTTTACCTCTTCATCTTTCAAAGCAGTCACAAGCCCTTTGTGCTGACGCTTCAATTCTTTCAGTTCAAGTTCTTCGTCTTCAACTGTTTGCTGCAGCTTAAGCCGCTCATCACGGCGGATGGAAATAAGCTCTGTCGTCTCTGACTTTTGACCGGCACATTTTTCTGCTTTTTCTATTAGCTGTTTCTCACCGGAGAAGTTATCCTTCATCTCTGTTTGCAGCCATTGAAGATCTTCTTTTAAAGTTTTTAACCTTTTTTCTGTTTCTGCCTTGTTTTCTTTCACTCGTTCTAATTGATTTCCCGTACCTGCCAGCTGCTCATTCCGGGCGGCCAAATTCGCTTTCATATCGCTTATTTCATCCGATAAAGCATCTTTCGAGGTACGCTCAGAATTCTTTTGAAAGGTTAATTCTTCAATTTTCTTATCCAGTTCTTTTATTTCCTGTTGGATGTCATCCAGCAATTTGCTCAGTTCATTCGTTCTTGAATCATGTTTTTCTTTAATGGATGTATAGTCCTTCTTCTCAAGGTCGTAAAGAGAAAGCCTCTCATCCAAGTTTTGCTGAGATAATTCATTTTCCCGCAACTGAGATAATAGTTCCTGTTCTTTCAATCGTTGGCGCTCACCGGATATTCTCATTTCTTCAAGTTTTTTTTCTCTGAAAGCACTCTCTTCTTTAAGAGACTTCACCTGGACCTGAAGCTGCTCCGTCTGAGTTTCCATTGCTGAAAGTTTTTCTTTCATTTCTTCCAGCTCGCCTTTTCTTGATAGAAGTGAATTTTTTTTCTGCTTAATCGTACCACCACTCATTGAACCGCCAGGATTGACAACATCCCCATCCAATGTCACCAATCGGTATCGGTATTGGATAAGTTTGGCGATTTCACCCGCTCCTTTAAGGTCCTGGGTGATCAGCACATTTCCAAGCAAATTGGACATGATCATTTGGTACCGCGAGTCATAATTGATCAATTGTGACCCGACCCCAATGAATGAAGGATGCCCTTTTAACATATTGAGTTGACTTTCTGAAATGGATTTCCCTTTGATGATATTCATCGGCAGGAATGTAGCACGCCCATATTGATTCTTTTTTAAGTAACTGATCGCTTTACGGCCGTCTTCTTCGGTTGCTGTAACGATATGCTGCATGGATGCAGCCAGTGCTGTCTCCATTGCCGTTTCATATTGTTTCGGAACCTGGATCAGTTCAGCTACCGCTCCTTCAATCCCGGACAGAGCACCATCCCTTGCTTTCAACACTTCTTTAACACCCTGAAAGAAGCCGGAGTAATCGTCCTCCATCTCTTCCAGCATCTCTTTACGGGACTTCGCCTGTTGTAAGTATTGATAAGCCTGATAAAGGGTTTTTTCTTGTTTTTCATACTTTGTTCTCACAGATTCCAGCTTTTTTTGCTCTTCTCTGTATAAGAAGATATGCTCTTCTATCTTTTCTTTTTGCTGCTGCAATTCCTTGGAATGTACTTTATGATTTTTCTGCAGTTCATCCCTCTGATGAACATATTTTTCATTTTCAGCTTCCAAGCGCCCGCTTCTGCTCGACTGCTGTTCAAGCTGCTGCTGCAAGTATTGGATTTCATTTTTAGCAGCGGCCTGCTGATTCAGCTTTTCAATATAATCACTCTTATATGATTCAATGATTTCTTCGATATTTTCACTATAGTGCTTGAACTGACTCTGTTTCGTTGACAGTTCGAGTTTAAGTTCACTCACTTCTGCTTCAATAGCTTTAAAGGTCTCCTGGAGACTATTTTTCTCTGAAGATAATTGAGCTAAACGCGTCTCAGCCTCATCAATTGACTGTTTTAATTGTGTTTCATTGGTAGATGAGTTTTTCTTCCGTTCGATGAGTACCTGCTTTCTACCTTCCAATTTTTCGAGCTCTTCACTTGTAGAAAGCAAAATTTCTTGAAGATTAGTAATCGATTCATCCAGAGCCGCAAT
Source organism: Rossellomorea oryzaecorticis (assembly GCF_038405515.1). GTDB lineage: Bacteria > Bacillota > Bacilli > Bacillales > Bacillaceae_B > Rossellomorea > Rossellomorea oryzaecorticis_A. Next base: position 3,926 of record NZ_JBBYAF010000080.1, read on the forward strand.
TTTATCACGGGTTTGAGCAAGAACCGCTTCTTTCTTTTGAACACGTGAAGAAAGAGCAACTTCCTCTCTTCCATGTTTTTCGAAATCGACACTTACGCTTTCCCATTGTTTATGTAGATCCTCAATGTCATAGACGGTAAGAGCTACTTCGAACTTCTCAAGTTCTTCCTTTTTCTCAAGATAATCCTTTGCCATCGAAGCCTGGATTTTGAGCGGCTCTACCTGACCTTCCAATTCATGCAGAATATCATTTACACGATTCAAGTTTTCCTGAGTTTCAAACAGCTTGGATTCGGCTTTCTTTTTTCTTGATTTATATTTCAACACACCAGCCGCTTCTTCAAAGATGGTTCTTCTTTCTTCGGGCTTGCTGTTTAATATTTCTTCCACTTTCCCCTGACTGATAATAGAAAAAGCTTCTTTCCCAAGCCCTGAGTCCATAAATAACTCGATAATATCTTTCAGTCTGCAAGGCTGCTTATTCAAGAGATACTCGCTGTCCCCCGAACGGAACACCCTTCTGGTTACACTTATTTCACTGTAATCAATAGGCAGGGCACCGTCTTCATTATCAAGCACCAGCGTGACTTCCGCTATATTTAGAGCTTTTCTCGAATCACTCCCGGCAAAAATGACATCTTCCATCTTAGAACCGCGAAGACTTTTGGCGGATTGTTCACCTAAAACCCAGCGAATTGCATCGATGATATTACTTTTCCCACTGCCGTTCGGTCCTACAACGGCCGTGACACCCGGCACGAATTCTACCGATATTCTTTCTGCAAAAGACTTAAACCCCATTACTTCCAGTTGTTTGAGGAACATCTTCTTTCCCCCTAATTAACGTCTAACTTTTGTTTTAGCTTTTCAAGTGCTCTTTGCGCGGCCTGCTGCTCCGCTTCCTTTTTCGAGCGGCCTTTTCCGATACCAAGTTCCTCGTCATTCAGACAGACACGAGAAATGAACTGACGATTGTGGGCAGGCCCGCTTTCTTCAAGTATTCCGTATTCAATCGTACCAGCATTCCCTCTTTGAACGAACTCCTGCAATTGACTTTTATAATCCATCACATGAGAAAAAGCACCGATATTTATTTTAGGATAGACAACTTTTTCAAGAATACCGATCACGGGATCCAGGCCCTGATCAAGATATACCGCTCCGATAAATGCCTCAAAGACATCAGCCAATAGAGCCGGTCTTTCCCTGCCGCCAGTCATTTCCTCTCCTTTACCCAAAAGGATCAATTCCCCAAAGTTCATCTCTGTTGAGAATTTAACCAATGATGGTTCGCATACAATTGCCGCTCTCAGCTTGGTCAGTTCCCCCTCGCTCATCATCGGGTATTTTTTATAGAGAAATTGGGAAACGGTTAATTCGAGTACCGCATCTCCAAGAAATTCAAGGCGTTCGTTGTCTTCATAAGGTTTTCTGCGATGCTCATTCACATAGGATGAATGAGTGAAAGCTTGTTTAAGAAGTTTTTCATCTTGAAATTTCAATCCGATTTCTTCCTGAAATTTTTTGAATTTCATATCGTTTTTTTGTTTGGTTATTCCTTTGTTTCTACTATGCTTTCGCATAAAGCACTCCACCTTGCTCTATAGGTTCTCAAATATACACTTATCAAGTTTATGATAAATAAAACAAATAATCAAAAGTTAATTTAAATCAATTCGATCTTCTAAATGCCGCTGTTGATTTCCGTGCAAGACTTCGCTTTCCGCGGGTAGCCCGTGAGCCTCCTCGGTCGTACCACCCTGCGGCAAGAAAAGCGAAGGGGCTTTGCACAGAGGCGGGTGGCATAAGGTAAATCGGCCACGAAGGCGTTCTTTGCCTTCTTGGACGAGTTGACTTATGACATGTGCCTCTAAGCCCCAGAGCTGGACACGTCTCACATTAGCTACTCTTCCCGCAGGAGTC
>NZ_JBBYAF010000081.1:0-5630 GCF_038405515.1 Rossellomorea oryzaecorticis
AAGCGAGACAGGTGAGACCCCACAGGAGCGCAGCGACGAGGAGGCTCACCGGCCGCCCGCGGAAAGCGAAGTCTTGCACGGAAATCAACAGCGGTGATAAAAGAACAACACTAATGCAATTAATTTCACAAACAAACTTCTAATTCATACAAGCCCCCCATATATATAAAGCAGGGATTCCGGCTTTAAGGAGGGGAGAAAGTTTGATTGAATTCATTTTCAAACAGAAAAATGATGCATTAAAGCTTCAACAGTGCCTGACCAAGTATGATCTGCAATCCTGGTTTCATGAAACGCTTTTTCAACATAAAACCCATTATAACCTTACTATAGATGTTTCAAATCCACATAACGGAAAAGAACGGCTGATGAAAGGAACAACAGAATTCATCCTGGGTGACAAATGTATCGATTGGGCCGAAGATATGCTGCGGAACCAATTTTATTATGAGGATATCCATGAAATTGAACAGATTTTAGAAATTGTTTCTGACATGAGAATGGGGGAGCGTCCAGAATTGGACCAGCTGCTGGAAAAGTGGGATGAACCCTTATTTGTCAGGGAAAGCCTTGAGTTATTACTGGACGGCTATACACCTGTATCATTTGATTCTTACAGTACGTTCAGGCTGAAAAAGCTGCAGCTCAGGATTTCCGCCATGGTGGAACTTGCGATTGACGAATATAAAATGGAACAGGAATATCAAATGTTCATCCATATGCTGAGGGAGTACTTGGCTTCAAGAGAGAAGAAGCTTGATACGATTCATCTTTACTCCACTGGATTCGAATTTCGCTTTTTTGATGAAAACATGAAGGAAGTATCAAGGGAAGAGCTCACAAAGTTCATTGATAAGCGGCTTTTGAGCAATCATCCTCTTTATGTGGATTCTTATACGATCGCGCCGCTGCTGTCTATTGCTCCCGAAAAAATATATGTCTACGGGAGCGGGGAGCATAATCTGGTAAGAACATTGCAAAATATTTTTGAGGAGCGGATCGATCTTCTGCCACTCCATTATTTCCCTGAAACCCTTCTTTATCCTTCTGTTGATATTGCTAATGAATAGGAAGTCTAATTTTGCCTTCAGCCCTTGCTTTTGACAGCATAACCGATTATAATACCTACATAATAAGTCTATAAGTAAAAGGTTATGAAGAGGACAACAATATTCCTATTCGATTCACAGAGAGGGAAGCCAGGGCTGCAAGCTTCCTAATTCGACAGTAATATTTACCGCCTCCGAACCTCAATCCGGAAATGGTTCAAGACCTTAGTAAGGATTGACGGCTAAATGTCGTTATTCGTTTTCAATGAAGTCATTCTTTGCATTTTTTTGCAGCGGATGAGAAGTTGGGTGGAACCACGAGTTTATCTATTAACCTCGTCCCTTCAATTATGAAGGGGCGGGGTTTTTTGTTTTTGGCTCTAAACACCGCTGTTGATTTCCGTGCAAGACTTCGCTTTCCGCGGGTGACCCGTGAGCCTCCTCGTCGCGCCTTAAGGTGGACTTAACTGTCCAGCTGCAGGGCTTAGAGGCACATGTCATAAGCCAAACCGACCAAGAAGGCAAAGAACGCCTTCATGGCCGATTCGTCTTATTCCACCCGCCTCTGAGCAAAGCCCTTCCGCTTTTCTGATAGGAGTCTTCGTCTTGCACTCCAATCAACAGCTGGAGCCAACTCAATACTATACTAACTGGTTCTATTGAATGCATGTATAACCCACACCCTTATAAAAAATACATGAAAAAATTCAAAGGAGTGAACACAAATGTCTGAACAGATTAAAATTACGTTCCCGGACGGAAATGTGAAGGAGTTTCCCAAAGGGACAAGTACTGAGGACATAGCTGCATCGATCAGCCCGGGCTTGAAGAAAAAGGCGATCGCCGGTAAGATAAATGACGAATTGATTGATCTCCGTACGGGAATCATGGAAGACGGGAAAATTGAAATCATCATGCCTGACAATGCGGAGGCGTTAGAAATCATCCGCCACAGTACGGCTCACTTAATGGCCCAGGCAATCAAACGCCTGTACCCGGAAACAAAGCTTGGAATCGGTCCTGTCATTGAGGGCGGATTCTACTATGATATTGATTCTGAACATACATTTACTCCTGAGGATCTTCCCCTTATTGAAAAAGAAATGAAGAAACTGACAGGTGAAAACCTTGAAGTAATCAGGAAAGAAGTAAGCCGGGATGAAGCGAAGAAGATTTATGAAGAAGTCGGCGATGAATACAAGCTTGAGCTTCTTGAAGCAATCCCTGAAGGCGAACAGGTTTCCATTTATGAGCAGGGTGAGTTCTTTGATCTTTGCCGCGGGATTCATATTCCTTCTACAAATAAAATAAAAGAGTTCAAGCTGCTAAGCATTGCGGGTGCCTACTGGCGCGGAAACAGCGACAACAAAATGCTGCAGCGTATTTACGGAACAGCATTCTTCAAAAAGGCCGACCTGGACGAGCACCTTCGCTTGTTGGAAGAAGCGAAAGAACGTGATCACCGTAAAATCGGTAAAGAACTGAACCTTTTCATGAATTCCCAAAAAGTAGGTCAGGGCCTTCCGATGTGGCTTCCAAAAGGAGCGACAATCCGCCGCATCATCGAGCGTTATATCGTTGATAAAGAAGAACGCCTTGGTTACGACCATGTGTACACTCCGGTAATGGGAAGTGTAGAGCTTTACAAGACAAGCGGACACTGGGATCACTATCAGGAAAATATGTTCCCGGTGATGGAAATGGACAATGAAGACCTTGTCCTTCGTCCAATGAACTGCCCTCATCACATGATGATTTACAAAAACGGCATTCACAGCTACCGCGAACTTCCGATCCGTATCGCAGAGCTTGGCATGATGCACCGCTACGAAATGTCCGGAGCGCTTTCCGGCCTTCAGCGTGTACGCGGGATGACACTGAACGATGCTCACATCTTCGTGCGTCCAGACCAGATTAAAGAAGAATTCAAGCGTGTGGTTCGTTTGGTACAGGAAGTATACAAAGACTTTGATCTCAATGACTATTTATTCCGTTTATCGTACCGGGATCCTGAAGATACTGAAAAGTACTTCGATGACGATGAAATGTGGAATCGTGCACAAGGCATGATCAAGGAAGCGATGGATGAGCTTGATGTTGATTACTTCGAAGCAGAAGGGGAAGCTGCATTCTACGGACCTAAGCTGGACGTTCAAGTGAAGACGGCTCTTGGAAAAGAAGAGACGTTATCCACTGTTCAACTTGACTTCCTTCTTCCGGAGCGTTTTGACTTATCTTATGTCGGTGAAGATGGTAAACAGCATCGCCCGGTCGTTATCCACCGTGGTGTCGTATCGACAATGGAACGCTTTGTTGCTTTCCTGATCGAAGAATACAAAGGCGCTTTCCCGACTTGGCTTGCACCTGTTCAGGTTCAGCTGATCCCTGTTTCACCTGATGTCCACTTTGACTATGCAAGAGAAGTGAAGGAGAAGCTGCAAGCAGAAGGCCTTCGCGTTGAAATCGATGACCGCAACGAAAAAATGGGGTATAAAATCCGTGAAGCTCAAATGAGCAAAGTTCCATATATGCTTGTACTTGGTGATAATGAGATTTCAGAACGTGCAGTGAACGTTCGTAAATACGGGGAGCAGAAGTCTGAAACAATCTCATTGGATCAATTCGTGGAAGAGATTGCGAAAGAAGCAAAACGTTAATAGATTGTGAGGGACGGACCTGGATATGGGTCCGTCTTTATAATGTTATAAAAAAGATTGTTTATTGAATGTATTTTAGCGGCTGCAGCTGGACAGTTAAGTCCACCTTAAGGCGCGACGAGGAGGCTCCACACCCGCCCGCGGAAAGCGAAGTCTTGGACGGAAATCAGGCGGCGGTGTTGAAAAGTGTCAAATCATAAAAAAATTGTTGCACTCCACATCAATGTCTGATATTATAAGAAACGTTGTGACATTAGAACGATTGTTTGACATCCAATATGTCATGTGATATAGTATCTAAGGTGAATTGAATACAGTTTGGTACAAGAAGAAGCTACCCGCTTCTCACCTGAATGACGCTCAATAAGAGCAGTTGCCAGGTATGATATTGACTATTAAAGCTTTTTATAGATGCTTTTATAATCAGATGCGGGTGTTTCGACACCTGCATCTTTTTTTGTGTGAAAAACCACAAAAATTGGGCGGGTGCTGAGACCAAAGCCGTGTATTCTTTTAATAAACCTTGGAGGTGGCTAATTATTAGCAAAGACATGATCTTAAACGAAACTATTCGTGCCCGTGAAGTACGTCTTATCGATCAAAATGGTGAGCAGCTTGGGATTAAATCCAAGAATGAAGCCCTTGAAATTGCTGAACGTGTAAATCTTGATCTTGTTCTAGTTGCTCCAAATGCAAAACCACCCGTTGCCCGTATCATGGACTACGGAAAGTTTAAGTTTGAACAACAAAAGAAAGAAAAAGAAGCACGTAAAAATCAGAAAATCATCAATCTTAAAGAAGTGCGCTTAAGCCCTACGATTGATGAGCATGATTTCAATACTAAGCTTCGCAACGCTCGCAAGTTCCTTGAAAAAGGAGACAAAGTTAAAGCGTCAATCCGCTTTAAAGGCCGTGCAATTACGCACAAAGAAATTGGTCAACGGGTATTAGATCGTTTCTCAGATGAGTGTAAAGATCTTGCAACTGTTGAATCCAAGCCGAAAATGGATGGTCGCAGCATGTTCTTGGTGCTTGCACCAGTCAACGAAAAATAAAGGACCCGAGGAGGAAAAGCACATGCCAAAAATGAAAACTCACCGCGGCTCAGCTAAGCGTTTCAAGAAAACAGGTTCTGGTAAACTTAAACGTTCTCACGCTTACACAAGCCACTTATTCGCAAATAAATCTACAAAAGCAAAACGTAAGCTACGTAAAGCAGCTGTTGTCTCTAAAGGAGATTTCAAACGCATTCGTCATATGCTTGACAACCTAAAATAAGAAGTAATAGAAACAGGAGGGAATTATTATGCCACGCGTAAAAGGCGGAACAGTAACACGCAGACGTCGTAAAAAAGTTCTTAAGTTAGCCAAAGGTTATTTCGGTTCAAAACATACTTTATATAAAGTAGCAAATCAACAAGTCATGAAATCATACATGTATGCTTATCGTGACCGTCGCCAAAAGAAACGTGATTTCCGTAAATTATGGATCACTCGTATCAACGCGGCAGCTCGTATGAACGGTCTTTCTTACAGCCGTTTAATGCACGGTTTGAAGCTTGCTGGTATCGAAGTTAACCGCAAAATGCTTGCTGAGCTTGCGATTGCTGACGAAAAAGCATTCAACCAATTAGCTGAAGCAGCTAAAGCTCAACTTAACAAATAATATCTTTTGCCCCGTGCAAACAGATAAAAGGACTGGCCTTATTGGTCAGTCCTTTCTTAATGTAAGTAACATGAGCCCGTTCCTTTCCGCTGCAGGCACAAGATTCCCCGGGGAGGAAGTCGAGCCTCCTCGGCGTGCCGCCTGTGGCAAGAAAAGCGGAGGTGGCTCGCTCAGCCCCGACAAGCATAAGATGAATGGGCCGGGAAGGCGTTTTTTGCCTTCTTGGCACATTTAGCTTATGACCTCGAGGGGCTAGCC
>NZ_JBBYAF010000082.1:0-4488 GCF_038405515.1 Rossellomorea oryzaecorticis
TTTGACTTATGACATGTGCCTCTAAGCCCCAGAGCTAGACACGTCTCACATTGGCCACTTCTCCCGCAGGAGTCTTCGTCTTGCACTCCAATCAACCGCTAGAGCTAACTATTATCCAGCCACACATTTAATAGAGAATTTATTAAGTACACCATCATGCTAAGTTCTAATATCCGGGCTCGCTGTTTACTGATGTAAGTTCTTTTCTTCTTCCCCAAGCTGTTGATTGATATATCTTGCTGCAACGAATAGAAAGTCAGACAATCGATTCAGGTATGACAGGACTAACGGATTCACTTCTTCTCCAATTCCAACCGCCTCCCGCTCTGCTCTTCTCACAATGGTTCTTGCAGTGTGAAGCGCGGCGCCTGCAGGATGGCCGCCAGGCAGGATGAAATTGCTAAGAGGAGTCAAGGTTCCATCCAAAAAGTCGATTTGTTCCTCTAGTTCTTTAATATTCGAATCTTCAAGCTTCCACTTCACTTCTTTTCCAGGCGGTGTAGCAAGTTCCGCCCCCGCATGAAACAGGACGGTCTGGATTTTATGAAAGAATCCTTCAAACTTTTCTTTCCCGTCAAAGTACTCTGCTTTTAAATAGCTTAACCCGAGCCCGATCATTGAATTCGCTTCATCACAAGTTCCGTATGCTTCGACCCGCTGATCTTTTTTTGATACTCGTGAGCCGTATACAAGTGAGGTTGTTCCTTTATCTCCTGATTTCGTATAGATCTTCATATTAATATCCCCTCTCTGCGTCGATTACATTTATTAACTCATCACTCTTTTTACTATATGCTTTTAGATTCTTTTTAAAAATATTGAGTGCTCTCGGCATATACATTTTTGTGATACTCGATAAATGCGGTGTTACCGTAATTCCTTTTTCCTCCCAGAATGAATGTGTGGAAGGCAAAGGTTCCTCTCCGAACACGTCCAGAAAAATATGCCCTATCTTATTTGTCCTTGCAGCATCAAGAAGGATTGATTCTTCTATTAGATCTCCGCGGCCGATGTTGATGAATACAGCAGAATCCTTCATCTTTTCAAAATGCTCCGTCTGAAGAATATATTTTGTATTCTCAGTACTGGGGAGTACAGCAACAATATAGTCCGCATCCGGCAGGAATTCTTCAAAATTCAGGAGAGTGTACATCTGATCAAAGTGATTTACTTCTTCACCTGTTGAATTCACTCCAGCCGTCTTCATATGAAAAGCTTTTCCTAAACGCGCGATTTCACTGCCGATTGCACCCGCTCCCAATACGAGCAGAGAGGCATCGTTAAGCTCGGAGGTTGGAAGTCTCCTGCTCCATACCCCTTCTTCCTCTTGCTTCAGAACAGATTGAAACTGTTTAGCATGCTGAAGCATTAATCCCAAAGTGAACTCTGCCATCGGAATTTTATGTATACCCCTTGCGTTGGTGACCAGGATCCCTTTCTTCCTGATTGCTCCAAATGGCATTTTTTCTAGTCCCGCAGATGTCACCATGATCCACTTTAGGCGCTGTGAAAGTTCTATATGCCGGTCGGTCAAGTCCTCCCCCATCGTGACAATGATCTCCGCTTCGTGTAATGCGTGTTCTGCATCATTTATCTTTTTAAAAAACGAAAAATCAACTTCGGGAAAGTCCTGTCGCAAGTCGGTTACGAACTCTTCCTTAGGCTGAAATGTAACAACCACCTTCATCACTATTCCTCCCATCCCTGATGAAAATAGTTTATCACAATTCGCTTCCACCATAAAAAAAGAGGACCGATAGAAATCGATCCTTCACACGGATGAGACTGACTTATTTGAGGAGGTTGCCCTACTCTTACTATATGTCCTTTTCGATGATGTGAATGGACAATAGCCTCATCCTTTGTAAAATAGGCTTTAAAATAGGCTGCTTACGAAAAGTTCTCTTCTATATAATTAAGAGCTGACTCGACATGACCCTTCACGCGGACCTTCCTCCACTCTTTGACCAGGTTACCATCTTTATCAATAATGAAAGTGGAACGCTCAATCCCCATATATTCTTTTCCAAAGTTTTTCTTTAGCTTCCAAACTCCATATTCCTCAGCAACTTTATGGTTTTCATCCACCAATAATAGAAATGGCAGTCCATGCTTGTCCACGAACTTTTCATGTTTCTCGACAGGATCCGGACTCACTCCGAGAATAACCGCGTCAAGTTTTTCAAAGTTTTCATGCTGATCTCTGAAATCGCATGCCTCAGTCGTACAACCCGGGGTCATATCTTTCGGATAAAAATAAAGCACAACATGTTTGCCTCTGTAATCAGACAATTTGACCTTCGATCCATTACTTGCCGTCAATTCAAATTCCGGCGCTTTCTGACCTGTTTCTACCGTCATTTCCTAATCCCTCCAATTTGCTCGTTTCTAACGTTAGCGTACCCAATAGGAAGGAAAAACTCAAATCATAAGCTGTTCATTTGTCATAATTCATAAACGATTTCACGACAAACGCAGCCGGAATTGTATAACCAAGCCATGATTCAATAAGCGCAACCCCCCTGCCAATGCCGATAGGAGTCACATCTCCATATCCGACAGAAAACAAGGTAATGCCGCTGAAATACATCGTTGTAAAAAGGTGATCAAAAAAATCGCCTGAAACAGGGTGTCCGTTTTCCACAAGTATTTGTATGCCTTCAAGCTCCAATAGAGTAAACAAGAGACCGAACCCGAGCATAATGGTTACATAACACATCCCCAAAAAGAAGAAGTGATGAAAAGATACATATTGAACCTTCCATTTAGACGGATAGAATAAGGATTTCAAACTCATGACCATACAGACAAGGATCATACTAACGATTATATAAATCATGTTCATTCCCTCTTTTCAAGCCTGTCTTTGTATATGTACGCGTTCCTATTAAGATTCATTCCGCCATCTTCATTCATTTTTCAATGCTTGTATCCATTTGCTAAAAAGCTCTCAGGCATACTACAATAGAAAAGGTAAGCAAACATATAGGAATAATCCAGGAGGTAACCCGATGAATTTCACTCAATCAGAATCCTTACATAAAGAAGCTTTGGAACATATCGTCGGCGGGGTAAACAGCCCATCCCGCTCGTATAAAGCAGTTGGAGGCGGCTCTCCTGTGGCGATGGAGAGGGGACAAGGTGCTTATTTCTGGGACATCGATGGAAATAAATACATCGACTATCTGGCGGCATACGGTCCGATCATCACAGGGCACGCCCACCCTCATATTACAGAAGCGATTAAAAAGGCCGCTGAAAACGGGGTGCTTTACGGAACCCCTACCCGTCACGAGGTCAAGTTTGCAAAGATGATTAAAGAAGCGATGCCTTATATGGATAAGGTCCGTTTCGTCAATTCAGGAACAGAAGCCGTCATGACGACAATCCGTGTAGCCCGCGCATACACAGGAAAAGATAAAATCATCAAATTCGCAGGATGTTATCACGGTCACTCAGACCTAGTGCTAGTGGCAGCAGGTTCCGGCCCCTCCACCCTCGGAACACCAGATTCCGCGGGGGTACCAAAGAGCATCGCACAGGAAGTGATCACGGTTCCTTTCAATGACATCGAACCGTTTAAAGAAGCAATGGAAAAATGGGGAGATCAAATTGCCGGGGTACTCGTTGAGCCGATCGTAGGGAATTTCGGAATCGTCGAACCGAAAGAAGGCTTCCTTGCGCAGGTGAATGACATCGCCCACAATGCCGGAAGCCTTGTGATTTATGATGAAGTGATCACCGCCTTCCGCTTCATGTACGGCGGGGCACAGGATATGTTAAAGGTAAAGCCTGACCTGACCGCGCTTGGCAAGATCATTGGAGGAGGACTTCCCATCGGTGCTTACGGCGGTAAGCTGGAAATCATGGAACAGGTAGCACCGCTCGGCCCTGCATACCAAGCGGGAACGATGGCAGGAAACCCCGCTTCCATCCTTTCAGGAATCGCCTGTCTGGAAGTCCTTAAACAAGATGGCGTCTATGAGAAATTGGATGAACTCGGTCAAATGCTTGAAGAAGGCATCCTCGCTGCGGCTGAAAAACACAATACCCCAATTTCAGTCAACCGTTTGAAAGGTGCGCTCACCCTTTACTTCACTAAAGAGAAAGTTGAAAACTACGAGCAAGCCGAAGCAACAGACGGTGAAATGTTCGCCAAATTCTTCAAACTCATGCTAAACCAGGGAATCAACCTTGCACCATCCAAATACGAAGCATGGTTCCTAACGACAGAACATACAGAAGAAGATATCAAAGTAACATTAGAAGCAGTCGACAAAGCATTTGCACAATTATAAAGGCTAATTTATTGCCCCCGCTCACACAACATGAGCGGGGGCATTCATTTATAAAAAATAAGAAACTTATTGATGTTATTAACCGGTTCCAGCTTTTGATTGGAGTGCAAGACGAAGACTCCTGCGGGAGAAGTGGCCAATGTGAGACGTGTCTAGCTCTGGGGCTTAGAGGCACATGTCATAAGTCAAA
>NZ_JBBYAF010000083.1:0-4418 GCF_038405515.1 Rossellomorea oryzaecorticis
CCATTTCGTTTACTCATTTTGGCTCCTCCTTTGATACTTCTATCTTAATATCTTTAGAAGTAGGTGTCCAAAAGAGTAAAGGGGCTAAATAGATACGATCCTGAATCGAATTTTATGATCTTATGATAATTATTCTAAACTGGCTAGGCACCGGATCACTTCTGGAAAACGGGCAAGTTAATCTGTCCCACTGATCCATCTAGAAAAACGGACCACGGGACCTGTCCCCATGGTCCCGCACTCATCCACGATGCCAGTTAGTTCCCACCCCGTGTCCCCATGTTTCACTAACCCACGATGCCCATCCCCACCTCCCTTCCTGCACATGAAACCAGTCTCCAAATTCATGCCTTTCCTCTATACCTGCTTAGGTATATAATTGAATAAACTTTCATAAATTCATTAGAGATTAATAGATTGATATGTTGAATTTTAATAACCTCTCACTAAAATACCTGGAATAGGATGAATAACAGATGAAGACAAATGCTAATTTTGCAACGAATGAAGAAGCAATCACAAGGTGCCGGGACTCCTCCGAACACCAACAGGCTCTTTATAAAAAAACATTGATCATCATCATGATCGCACAGGTCTTTGGGGGAGCAGGGCTTGCTGCCGGTATTACGGTAGGGGCGCTTCTCGCTCAGGATATGCTCGGGACGGACAGTTTCTCCGGTGTGCCGGTCGCCCTGTTCACTCTCGGTTCAGCCGGGGCCGCACTCTTTGTCGGGCGGCTGTCCCAAAAACATGGAAGACGGATCGGCCTTTCCATCGGTTTCATCATAGGAGGAATCGGGGCAATCGGAGCCGTCGCGGCGGCCGTCACCAATTCCATCACCCTGCTTTTCATATCACTCCTGATTTATGGTGCGGGTACAGCTACGAACTTGCAGACGCGCTATGCAGGGACAGACTTGGCAAAACCTTCTCAAAGAGCGACTGCGGTCAGTTTTGCCATGGTATCGACCACGTTCGGGGCAGTGGCCGGTCCAAACCTGGTTGACGTGATGGGTCGATTTGCAGAATCAATCGGCATCCCGCCCCTCGGCGGACCATTCATCCTGGCATTTGCTGCCTACACCCTGGCCGGGATTGTCATCTATATCTTTATGCGCCCAGACCCATATGTCGTGGCAAAAGCTCTTTCTGTTCCACTGAAAGCAGTGGATGACGCAAGTTCCAGCGAAGCAATCACTGCTTCCCAAAGAAACAAACGGGGCGTTTTCCTGGGCTCGACAGTGATGATTTTAACTCAAATCGTCATGGTTGCCGTCATGACGATGACGCCTGTCCATATGGGGCATCACGGTCACGGATTGACGGCCATCGGTCTCATCATCGGCATTCACATCGGTGCAATGTACCTGCCGTCACTTGTCACCGGGATCCTGGTTGATAAAATCGGGCGGATGCCCATGGTCCTCGCATCTGCCGTTACGCTTCTCGCTGCTGGAATACTCGCAGCGATGGCACCAACAGACTCGATCGCCGGCCTTGCGATAGCGCTCGCGCTTTTAGGACTCGGCTGGAACTTTGGATTGATCAGCGGAACGGCGATCCTTGTCGACTCGACAGACCCAGCAACCCGGGCGAAAACCCAAGGATCGGTGGACGTATTCGTCGCATTGGCCGGGGCTTCCGGCGGCGTGCTGTCAGGAATCATCGTAGCGTTCTCCAGCTATCCGGCCCTCTCAATAGGCGGAGGGGTCGTTTCACTCATACTCATTCCAGTGATGATCTGGTTTCTTGCGGGTTCCAGATCAACAGACAAAGCATAACAGATTCAATTAAATGGCCTGACTCCCGGCGCACTATCACAATAGTGAACCGGGAATCAGGCCATTTTTTTACCCTATAATTGAAATTTCCCCTTAATGATCTCCGCCACTTCTTCCGCACTCAAGTTTGTATTGTTTATTTTTATATAGTTTGAGTGTTTAATTTCACCTTCCAAAGAATTCAATCTGTATTGCTTCAATGAATTTTTCAATTCACTTTCAGACCAATCGATATCCCTTTTTGTCGGCTTATGTTCAAGTCGATTCGAACTTTTATTCCGCTCAAGCCTCTCTTCCACATCTGCCTCAAGCTCTACTAAATAAACAGTACCGCCCTTGGACTCGAACAACTCAGTGACCTCGTGAACATAATCCCAGTCTTCCTGCATATTAAACGCCCAGACATATGTAAAAATTATCCCTGGCAGGTCGCTCTTGGATATCTCTTCAAATATCTCCTGACGAAACAGACGAACCAGCCTTTTCCCTTCTTTTGTACCATAGTCAAAGAAATGACTGACCAAATCAATCGTCATATGATTATGAAAAAGCTTCAAATCTGTTATTTTTGCTAACTCCTGCCCCACTGTCATCTTCCCAACCGCCTGCGGCCCAAAAACAAGAACAAATTTCATACTCTCTCCCCCTATTTCTCTTTAGCAAGTATTTTAACATGATTTTACATTCTTTCCGTAGAATACAAAAAGGTTCGTCTAAAAATGGCAGACGAACCTTTCTGATATGGGACGGCTAACAGGAAATTGGCTTTGCCTTGTCTCCAACCTATACCCATTGTTCCACGCTTAACATCCACCTACAACAACACCCAAATAACGATTCCTGCCCCGATCATCACCAATCCAATCGTCTTCTTAGAAAAATGAATCATATACCCCGCCGTCACGAGACCAAGGGCTGCCCACTTCAAATCGTAGGAATCTCTGATATCTTCTGCAATATAGCCGATCCACGTCGCAAAAGCCATGAACAAAATCAATACTGGCATCAATAAATTCGTGCCAATCCAGAGAACCTTCATATACTCACATCCTTACTGGTCGGTTGGTCTTCTGGTCTGCACAAACACTCAGCTTTTGACCAGACCCCCGGGCATTAGCCCGCCATACTTGCATTCATAATTTTTAAAAACTTCTTTTATTATAAATGATTTACATATATTGTCTATTGTATTGCTGTTGATTTAGGGCTGGCCACGTTACATAAAGCTTTAGATTACATGCGATCAAACCCAAATTGAACTTCCGTACCTGAATACTCTATAATCCATGCAGGAATACATCTACTTGATGGTAAATAGTATAGAGAACTTAATCGTTATAGGGGGAGCAAGATTGACTACACTTATAAAAGAGACTGAGTTCTTTAATTTATACACTTTAAGTGACGGAGTTTATGCCGCGATTTCAATCCCAGGGAGAGGTGCCTGGAGTAATGCGGGAATCGTTGATTTGGGTGACGAATTGTTGGTTTTCGATTCATTCACCACCCCTTCCGCCGGCCGTGAGTTAAGAAGACAAGCGGAACTTCTTACAGGAAAAAAAGTAAAGTATCTGATCAACAGCCACTACCACGGGGACCACGTATTCGGTAACCAGGCATTTTATGATGTCTCCATTCTTTCCACGTCTTTGACTAGGGAATGGTGCAAAGAAAAAAACAAGCTGGATGATGTTGAGATAGAGATAAAAGAAACGAAAGAATATCTGAACAACTTGCAAAATCAAATAAATCTCATTCAAAATCCGATCATCAAAGCCAGTCTGATGAATCAGTATAATGAAATGTCAAAAGTGCTGGAAGACCTGCCCGATATGCAAATCGTTCTGCCTGCCGTTATCTTTGAAGAGAAGCTGATCATCGAAGGTTCAAAAAGAAAAGTAGAATTGCACTGTCTCGGTGGAGGACATACTCCCAGTGATACATTTATGTATTTACCAGAAGATAAAATTGCCTTCATGGGCGATTTAGTTACGCAAGATCTGCATGTACCCATTTATCACCCTGAGGATTTTAGTTACATATTGAAGGAAGTAAAGGAAATGGAGATTGAACTCTTTGTTCCGGGTCATGGGAATGTCGGCAATGAAGAACTGTTGGAAAAAATAGCTGGATATGTAGCTTTTTTAATAGAAAAATCAAAAGAAGCAGTGGAAAATAAGGTCTCGTTAGAATCATTCACTTCTGAGTTCGAAACCCCTCCCGAGTATAAAAAATGGAAAGGTGTAAATGGAATCAGGGACAACCTTTCAAAAGTTTATAGATTTTATGCTAAATAGAAACTGAATTCTGGGCCAGCCCCCGGTGTCCGAACAAATTAGTCTGCAGGGGGCATAACCACATTCTTCAAAAACGCCTATTATTCAAGGAAAAACTCAATAAAACACCTCAAATGCCCTCAATATCAAAAATACTTGGGTTCTCAGCTGCCCATCAAGGCAATTTAACGGGAAAATTGTCCCCATCCATACCAAATCAAACAAAATCTACCACCCGGTTACACATGCCCAAATATTTATTATCGATTTCGGTTTGACCCCCTAATTCCTGACGAATTCTTTAAAAAACTAAACGATTCTTAGTTTTTCATTTTTCATCATTTCCTTCTTCACTTTTACC
>NZ_JBBYAF010000084.1:0-2549 GCF_038405515.1 Rossellomorea oryzaecorticis
CTCGACTTGCATGTATTAGGCACGCCGCCAGCGTTCGTCCTGAGCCAGGATCAAACTCTCCGATAAAAGTTTGAATAGCTCTTTTTGCAACGATTGAATCGTTGCGGTAAATCTAGAATTAACGTTGACGTATTGTCTTGTTTTGTTCAGTTTTCAAGGTTCAATTTGTTATACGCTCCGTTTGAAGCGACCTTTTCATCTTATCAAGTTATCAACTTGTTGTCAATAACTTTTTTAAGATTTTCATGTCGCCACTGACCGGACTCGTTTGTCGTTCAGCAGCGACATGTACTAATATATCAAGGTTCTGAATTGAAGTCAATAAAAAAATGATATTTTACTATAGTTTTTTTGGAGCACGATAATATCGATGATAAACGCCTTTTCCTTTTGTTTCTACGTCTACTATTTCAACGAACCCTTTATCCGTTAAATATTCGATCAGCATACCGAGGTCCACGGAATAGTGTTTTGCTTCTTCATGATTCAGCAGCTCCTGAAAGCTCCATTGATCTTTCTGTTCGAGGATATTGATCAGGTGCTCCGATGCCACCTTAGTTCTGGAGTGAATCAGAAACTCGCTGGCTAAAAATAATAACTCTAGCCTTTTATCAATTTCCTCTTCACTGGTTACAAGTTCTTCATATAATTTATAAATTTCGGGTTCGATCTGCTTTACCTGATTCCACACAGTCACTTCCGGATGAAATCCATTTTCGATTACTGCAAGCCTTGCCAAATGGTGAAGAGAATGAACGATATGATTATAAGCGTCCAGGTAGTGCTTTGCTTCAAAGAACACTTTCCCATCCATATATCGGCGGATCAACTTTCCGAATTCCATCCCCATTTTGATTTTTCTTCCGTAAAACGGGAAATCCCTCAGTTCGGTTTTGAGGCTTTGTACATATTCATTGCGATCGAATAAGATCTTTCCATTGAAAAGCCAGTCAATCACTTTCCGATTAGATCCGAGCAGGATCCACTCTTTCAACTTTTCCTCCGTGACGATATGTAAAGCAGCCTTGTGCTCTTGATAAGTATAGTGTTTAACAAATACCGGTTCTTCCGCTTCTTTTACAATCAGAAATAATACAATATCAAATGTATCTGTTACCGGACTGGACTTCTTGCTTTGTTCTATTAATAAGACACCTAAAGTGTTTGGGTGGCTGGTACGTTCCTGGTAAATCGGGCGTAAAATGTCTTCCATTAAAAACTCCTCCACATCAATCATTGGTTGGTAACTATTTCGACATCGAAACTGGATTTCCTTCTCTTATTATAGTCATTTTTCGACAAATGGTTTTCCTATCCACTAAACTCCCTCAAATATGGTATAGTATTTTTCTAGGAGGGACAATCATGGCAAAGAGTTATTCCAGTAAGATCAATAAAATCCGCACATTTGCTTTAAGCTTGATTTTCATCGGATTTATCATTATGTATGTAGGTATATACTTTAAAGAGCACCCTTGGGTAATGACTATTTTCATGCTGCTCGGTTTCCTGGCAATCATCGGCAGTACGGTAGTCTACTTTTGGATCGGGATGTTATCGACGAAGGCAGTCCAGGTTACATGTCCCAATTGCGGCAAGGTCACAAAGGTTCTTGGCCGTGTAGATATGTGCATGTACTGTAATGAACCGCTCACTATGGATCCCGATTTAGAGGGCGAAGAATTCAATGAAGAGTATAATAAAAAGAAATAATGATCAAACAAAGACCTGCCGGATGGAGGTCTTTTTGTTTTACTTTTTATGAGTCAACATCATCAAAGAGGCACAAGAAAAAGAATGGTTCTGCATGAGAACCATTCTTTTTAATGAGTTTCTTTTGTTGAGCAATCCGAGCAGGTACCGTAGATTTCCATACGGTGATTGTTCACTTTAAATCCCGTTACGTGCGAGGCAAGCTGTTCTACTTCATCCAGCCCGGGATAATGGAAGTCAACGATTTTACCGCATCCATCACAAATGACATGATAGTGGTCGGTCGTTACAAAGTCAAAGCGACTAGAAGCATCACCGTAAGTCAGTTCTTTTACAAGGCCGACTTCACGGAAGACTCGTAGGTTGTTGTATACAGTAGCCACACTCATATTCGGAAATTTCCCCTCAAGTGCTTTATATATGTCATCAGCTGTTGGATGAGCCATTGAATCGATTAGATACTCTAAAATCGCATGACGTTGAGGCGTGATACGGACTCCAGTTTCTTTCAATGTTGAAATCGCTTCTTTCAATTGTCCTTCTTCTGACATCGCCATGCACCTCTTTTCATAAGAATTATTATTTTATAATCTTTATAAATAGTGTACTAATCAGGAGTGCCATTTGTCAATCTTTCTCCTTCGCCCAAACTAAAATATGCTTTATAGATCCCCATTTAAACACCGCTATTGATTTCCGTGCAAGACTTCGCTTTCCGCGGGTGACCCGTGAGCCTCCTCAGCTTCGCCTGCGGGCCGAAAAGCGGAGGGGCTTTGATTAGAGGCGGGTGACATAAGGCGAATCGACCACGAAGGCGTTCTTAGCCTTCTTGGTCG
>NZ_JBBYAF010000085.1:0-2450 GCF_038405515.1 Rossellomorea oryzaecorticis
TTATGACCTCGAGGGGCTAGCCGCCAGAGCTGGACAAGTCTCACCTGTCTCGCTTTTCCCGCAGGAGTCTTCGTCTTGCACTCCAATCAACAGCTGGAACCAGCTAAATACAACAACATATTTAAACATTGATTAAGAGAAAATTAATTTTAAAAAATCTCCAGTTCGGAGATTTCCACATCAACGTTCTACCTAAATTTGAGGATCTATCTGAAATGAAGTTTTGAAATTTCCGGACCCTTACCTGTCATTTCAAATTCCATGATATGAGGTGCCTTCCCATAAGGGTTTTCTACCTTCACTTCCCATTTGTCTTGACCTTCTTCATGGATTTCGACCACTGGTGTTTCTTTCAACGCTTTTATATATTCTTGCTCCGATACTGACTTCTCTACACCGTCTTTTTTTAGGATGAACTCTCCATCTTTTTCGCTTCCGATATACTCTCCGATGTGTTCCGTCAGCCACTGATCGATTTGAGGGGAGATTTTCCTTGCAACTTCAAGAACGGTCCCTGAATTCAACTCCAATTCCCTTTCCAGTACATCGAAAAGATAATGCTCATACGTATCACACTCGAAGAGCGTCCCATGTTCATCGATGGTCCCCTCCGTACCGCACACATCGACTACGATGGCATCGACCGGAAGCTCACTGTCTTGGAATTCTTTTTTCCCTGCGGTGTCCACACGGAATTTCTTCTGGTCCCTTACTGCATAGCCCATCCGCTGTCCATCCGACTTTAGCTCATAGTAGTTCATACCGTCATCTTTCAGCATTGATTTTGTCACAAGGTCAAATTGCGTCAGGACAAAATCAGCTTCCGTATAAGGAGATGTTCCCCGTTGTTCCGTTTCATATCTGCTTCTGTTCACTCTCACCGCTTCCCCGTCCCCGGAAAGCGTTATCCTATAAAAAATTGTATAAGGATGAGATTCATCGACCATCGATAAATCTAATCGTTCATACTCCCCATGTTTATCGATGACCATTCTAAAATCCGTTAACTTAACGCTATATTCATTATCTACATCCAGTTCCCTCTTGATATTATTCCATTCTTCCAACAGGCTGCCTTCGTAAAAGTTGGTCTCCTGCAGCGTCACGGTTCTCGGCCGCTCATACCATTCCTTCTCAACGAACGGTATGATCACCGACAACAGAAAGATAGTAAGTCCCAGGTATGCCGCCCGCTTTTTACCCCAGGTATTGATTGGTATGTCACGAAAAAACAAAAGGAACACCACGAAACCCAGGGGCAGCTTCACCCTGTTTATTTCCAGCATGAAAGCTCCAAGGATGGTATACCCCAAAAGCTTCATGAATAGGTAGGACTCTTCTTGGTCTGAATTACGGTATAGTATGATGACAATAACAATTGAAAGCATGAACAAAAAGAGTTCCATCATTATCACTCCCCTCTCAAAAATCAATCATTCGCAATACAGCATAAAATTGCTGCTTTTTAAACACGCTTGGATAAGGTCGATTTCAGTAAAAGCAATTCTTGTTCTGAAGACTCCTGACCTCCATACCTTACCTTTTCATAAATTGAAATGATTTCATGGGGTCCGTCAATTCTTCTGAACCATTCATGAAGCGTCTCATGGGGTCTTTTTTTATGATAAAAGGGCAGCCCGCTTTCCCATTTCCTTACCACTTTCCTGACCTGATGAAGCTCTTCCAATGACAACGTTTGCTCTACATCAGAGGTTGCGTTTACAGATTTCCCGGTCCTTCCCTCTTTACTCAGTAAAAAACGGTCTATTTGTTTGGTATTCTTTTTCTTTCTATTTTTATAAAACCTGAACAATAGGAATGACAGTAAAAGCAGGATATATGGGAGCGGGGTCTTTGCGGACTTTTTCAAGAATTCCACCAGGGTCATGTTATCCTTGATGATTTCCTTTCCCCATTTCAACACGATGACTTCCTGTCTCCTACCATCATCCCGGGTATCTTCATCCAACTCTCTCCACCTTGGTATATAATCAATCACTTTCACTTCTGTCAGATCGCCAAGCTTTTCTCCCTCGTCCTCTTTGTAGAAGGATTTCACCTTATCCGCTACCAGCATGGACGTTCGTCCAATGACCATTCCGACTGCTGAGATCAATATAAGAAACACGAGACCGAAGAGGATCTTTTTATACATGGTATCTATCAGCTCCTATTGTAAAAGGAAATATATTACATGTATTAATTATAGCAGTGAAATACGGAATTAGTATGGTGATTTGGGAGATTCATTTACTGATTTTCTAATAGCGGATAGTAGTTGAGGGGATTCAACATGAAAAGAGGCTGGGAGAAAACTAAAAATCATCACATAAAGACGAACAATCTCAGTACAGGCTCTTAATACCGCTAATGATTTCCGTGCAAGACTTCGCTTTCCGCGGGTAGCCCGTGAGCCTCCTCGGCAAGCCTGCGGGAAGAAAAGCGGAGGG
>NZ_JBBYAF010000086.1:0-1937 GCF_038405515.1 Rossellomorea oryzaecorticis
GCTGCAGGGCTTAGAGGCACATGTCATAAGCCAAACCGGCCAAGAAGGCAAAGAGCGCCTTCCAGTCCGGTTCGTCTTATGCCACCCGCCTCTGAACAAAGCCCTTCCGCTTTTCTAATTGTTCAAGAACTTGTCATTACCTTGGATTGAAGTGGGGGGAGGTTGACAGTATAATGGTGGTATAGGTTTAAAAGTGAAATGAGGTGAGGAAATGCCATTAGGTATATTTGGGTTTATGGCTTTATGGAGCCCGTTTTTTATATTGGCATTGGTATTTGTCACGGTTGTTTATTTTTTGGTTACGGTAAAGTGGAGAAGCAGCTTCAAGGAAAGTGCTCCGCTGAGTTTTAAAGAAGCAGCTTATTTTATATTAGCGATGATTCTCTTATATGCAATCAAAGGTTCACCTGTTGAAGTACTGAGCACAATTTTATTCTCTGCTCATATGACGCAGATGGCTCTTCTTTATTTAGTTGTTACACCTCTCATCATTATGGGGATTCCCAATTGGGTATGGAAGGCTGCAATCAACCTTCCTGTAGTGAAACCGTTGTTTAAATTTATGACGAAGTCTTTAATTGCATTAATAGCATTTAATATTGTTTTTTCCATCTATCATATTCCGCTTGTTTTTGATCATGTGAGAACGGATGTAACGATGCATGGATTGGCAACAGTCATTTTATTCTTATTGTCGGTATTCATGTGGTGGCCGCTTTTAAATCCCGCTGATGAAGATATTGATTTAAGCGGTTTAAAAAGAATTGGATATATATTGGGAAGTGCCGTGTTGTTAACACCGGCATGCGGCTTGATTATCTTTGCGGAAAATCCTCTGTATGCACCTTATTATGATCCTGAGGAGTTCATGAAAGCATTGGCTTTATGTGTTCCTGTTGATACTTTACAAGGCTTGACCCTGACAGGTCCGGAATTATTTACATCGATGTCAACAGTGAACGATCAGCAGCTGGGCGGAGTAATCATGAAAATCATCCAGGAGATTGTTTTCGGTGTTATGCTATTTAATCTTTTCTTTCAATGGTATAGAAAGGATATGGAAAGGCAGGAAAGCCAATCATATGAACCAATTGCCGATCCTGCTCCGACAGACTGATTAGACATTATGCAGGGATAGCTTGCCGCTGTTCCTGCCGTACATAGAATAACTAGAGAAAAGTGAGGACTATTTATGGGTCTACCAATTTTACCAACCATCAGTACCAGCTTCATTGTCTTAAGTGCAATCACTGTTGCAATCGGCTGGTGGCAAATCAAACAAAGAAAAATTGAACAGCATCAGGGTACGATGACCTTGGCTGGGATTTTTGCACTGATTTTCTTTATCATTTATGCTAGCAGAACGATTTTCATCGGCAATACTTCCTTCGGTGGTCCGGAAGATATTAAGATTTATTACACGATATTTTTGATTTTCCATATCACTCTTGCGACAACGGGGGCAGTGTTTGGTTTAATGAGTTTATGGACGGGCTATAAAGAGAAACTGGCAAGGCATCGCAAGCTTGGCCCGATCACTAGTATCATATGGTTTTTCACTGCAATTACTGGAGTTGCTGTCTACCTGCTTCTGTATGTGTTTTATGAAGGTGGGGAAACCACTTCGGTTTTAAAAGCAATATTAGGGAACTGACATTAAGAGGTTGGGAAAAATCGTTTTAGTCGAAGGAAAATCCGAACTGTAATTCGAAATTCTTTAAATAGAATTCGAATTAGTTCGGATTTTTTTATTTGGCTTGTTAAAGTATGTTTGATAATTTAGCTTGAGCCAGCGGTTAATTGAAGTGCAATACGAAGACTCCTGAGGGAAAAGTAGCTAATTAGAAAAGCGGAAGGGCTTTGCTCAGAGGCGGGTGGCATAAGACGAACCGGACTGGAAGGCGCTCTTTGCCTTCTTGGCCGGTTTGGCTTATGAC
>NZ_JBBYAF010000087.1:0-1792 GCF_038405515.1 Rossellomorea oryzaecorticis
CGCGGGTAGCCCGTGAGCCTCCTCGTCGCGTTCGCTCCTGCGGGGTCTCACATAAGCTACTCTTCCCGCAGGAGTCTTCGTCTTGCACTCCAATCCACCGCTGGAAAGAGCTAACATCTAACTATACATTCAAGAAAAAACCCGAGTTCATTTGCCTGCTAGAAGTCAAATGAGCTCGGGTTTAACTTAGACTAAAACACTTTTGTTCCAGACTCTATATAAGTCCATCATTACATTCTACTTTTGCTTCCCGCTGCCTCCGCAGCAAGGGCATGTTTCAGAACCACCCAACACTAACTGAAAGTATCCTCTTCCTGAACAGTATAGACAAAATTTTGTTTTCGTACTTGCAGTAGCTCTCATGATTCCCTCTCCTTTGATTTCTTAATTTTCTGATAATATATCATCTATCTATTCGATTGAAAAGGGACATATTAGAGGATGTACCTTTAAGAAAGCGAATACATTGCTTGTTATCTTTCAATATCTCTCTTTTTCACAAAGTTTACTGAATTTTTAAATAAATTATGGAAGCTCGTACTTTTATCTCCAAAACCGTATGTAACGGGGGTTTTCACGTACCTTGACATATCTGGGATAAAACCATTGCCCTGCCTCTTAAAGGAGAACTTGATCTTGAACGGGGAGAAATAGTGTTCAGCACTGTACTAGAAGAGTGTGTCAAAAGCCGTATTGAATATGTCATGATCAGTATCAGCGGGATAAGCAGGTTTGACGATAGTATCAAACAAAACCTCCAGAAGCTCTATGATTGTTTAAAATTGATCGGAGTTGAATGCATCATCGTCGGGATCACCCCGGAACTTGCCATGAGTATCGGCGAGTTTAAAGGCCTTCGTACATTCAGCGACTCGTCTACAGGATTAAAATGTATTATCGACCTTCAGAATAAAGAAAACGAATAACCTGAAAAAGAGTATCCGATGCACGCATCGGATACTCTTTTTCAGGTTATTCGCATACTTTGTTTCTTTTCTCAGAAAACAATTTGTTACATAAACAATTTATAACTCGTATATCCAAACTGCTCCCCGGGATTCAACCCTTCAATGGCCTGGTGGCGCTGGAATAAATCCCCCTGCTTTAACATTTCATGAATCATCACCGATGTTTTTCCATCCACCATCAACGCATTGGGCGATTTCCACTGCACATCGAATAGTTCGCTTTTTTCTATTTTTATCTTGTCTGAATCGATATGATTCAAATGAAAAATGATCATATTGTCACTGATTTCATTCCCGATCACACCGGTCCGGACACCTATGATTCCATTCACGGTCGTCGTAAGTCCCGTCTCCTCTTTCACTTCGCGAAGAACTGCTTCATCGACCGTTTCCCCTTCATCAACGAACCCTGCCGGCAATGACCACATGCCTTTCAATCCGCCGTACTTCTTCTTCACTACAAGCCAGTTTCCATCTTTATCTATAACGAGACCGGCAACAGCCAGCCACACCTTTTCCCTTTTCAACCTACTCCTCCTCTTCTTATCACACTTCTCTTTATTTTAAGGTACTACAGGATACGAAGATAGAAAAGTCATGAGGGGATTTTTAGGAAAGATGGTCTATAAGCCTGATTATGGACAAGACCCGTGAAGGAGGACTTGGATATCTTCCATTTTTTCGTTTTATCTGCCAGAAATTCTGTTTATCTGCCATATTTTCATTTTATCGGTTTAACCCCCTAAGTTTGGACACATACTTCACTATTCTTAGGGTTACTTAGTTTTTCATATTTTCTACCGCGCTTTCGCTTGCTGGCCTCA
>NZ_JBBYAF010000088.1:0-1558 GCF_038405515.1 Rossellomorea oryzaecorticis
GGTTAAGTTATGAAGGGCGCACGGTGGATGCCTTGGCACTAGGAGCCGACGAAGGACGGGACTAACACCGATATGCTTCGGGGAGCTGTAAGTGAGCTTTGATCCGGAGATTTCCGAATGGGGGAACCCATTGTTCGTAATGGAACAATATCCATATTTGAATACATAGAGTATGGAAGGCAGACCCAGGGAACTGAAACATCTAAGTACCTGGAGGAAGAGAAAGCAAATGCGATTCCCTGAGTAGCGGCGAGCGAAACGGGATGTAGCCCAAACCAAGAGGCTTGCCTCTTGGGGTTGTAGGACACTCTATACGGAGTTACAAAGGAACGGAGTAGACGAAGAAGTCTGGAAAGGCTCGTCAAAGAAGGTAACAACCCTGTAGTTGAAACTTCGTTCCCTCTTGAGTGGATCCTGAGTACGGCGGGACACGTGAAATCCCGTCGGAAGCTGGGAGGACCATCTCCCAAGGCTAAATACTACCTAGTGACCGATAGTGAACCAGTACCGTGAGGGAAAGGTGAAAAGCACCCCGGAAGGGGAGTGAAAGAGAACCTGAAACCGTGTGCCTACAAGTAGTCAGAGCCCGTTAACGGGTGATGGCGTGCCTTTTGTAGAATGAACCGGCGAGTTACGATCCCATGCAAGGTTAAGTCGATGAGACGGAGCCGCAGCGAAAGCGAGTCTGAACAGGGCGAATGAGTATGTGGTCGTAGACCCGAAACCAGGTGATCTACCCATGTCCAGGATGAAGTCCAGGTAACACTGGATGGAGGTCCGAACCCACGCACGTTGAAAAGTGCGGGGATGAGGTGTGGGTAGCGGAGAAATTCCAATCGAACCTGGAGATAGCTGGTTCTCTCCGAAATAGCTTTAGGGCTAGCCTCATGTGTAAGAGTCTTGGAGGTAGAGCACTGTTTGGACTAGGGGCCCTCATCGGGTTACCGAATTCAGACAAACTCCGAATGCCAAAGACTTATCCATGGGAGTCAGACTGCGAGTGATAAGATCCGTAGTCGAAAGGGAAACAGCCCAGACCACCAGCTAAGGTCCCAAAGTATACGTTAAGTGGAAAAGGATGTGGAGTTGCTTAGACAACCAGGATGTTGGCTTAGAAGCAGCCACCATTTAAAGAGTGCGTAATAGCTCACTGGTCGAGTGACTCTGCGCCGAAAATGTACCGGGGCTAAACGTATCACCGAAGCTGTGGATTGACACCGTATGGTGTCAGTGGTAGGAGAGCGTTCTAAGGACTGTGAAGCCAGATCGTAAGGACTGGTGGAGTGCTTAGAAGTGAGAATGCCGGTATGAGTAGCGAAAGATGGGTGAGAATCCCATCCACCGAATGCCTAAGGTTTCCTGAGGAAGGCTCGTCCGCTCAGGGTTAGTCGGGACCTAAGTCGAGGCCGATAGGCGTAGACGATGGACAACAGGTTGATATTCCTGTACCACCTCTTTTCCGTTTGAGCAATGGGGGGACGCAGGAGGATAGGGTAAGCGCACTGCTGGATATGTGCGTCTAAGCAGTTAGGCTGATGATGAGGCAAATCCCGTCATC
>NZ_JBBYAF010000089.1:0-1481 GCF_038405515.1 Rossellomorea oryzaecorticis
CGGTTTAACCCCCTAAGTTTGGACACATACTTCACTATTCTTAGGGTTACTTAGTTTTTCATATTTTCTACCGCGCTTTCGCTTGCTGGCCTCAATGTTTTCAAACAGGAAACCTGTTTGAAAACATTGAGGTCACATGGTTAATGTGATTGGTTTTACTTGATTGTCCATATATTTCTCAAAATACTCTTTTGGTGAATAGTCCATCAAACTGCCGTGATATCGTTCTTCATTGTAAAACTGGATATAATCATCGACCTTTTTATAAGCATGTTCAAAGTTTATAAACTCATTTCTTTGATAACACTCTCGTTCCAGTACACTATGAAAAGACTCAATATAAGCATTCATATTAGGTGACTTCGGTGGGATCCTTTCGTGCTCAATCACAATTTGTCCCTTACAAAAATCCTGAAAATGATGGCTACAGAATTGTGGTCCGTTATCAGTCCTAATAATTAGTTTAGTGGAGTTATCAGCTATTTGATCTTCAGACTCGGGGATATGAATGTTTCGTTTCATAATAGCCTTCTGAAGCATTTTGGTTATATGCTTGGCTTCGCACACAGTACCTCTGTAATGACCTACGATCGTACGATCGTAGACATCAATGGCACTAGCCAGGAAGAAATAACGCCTTGAAGAAAGCACATACCCATACTTAATATCTAGCTGCCATAACTGATTAGGACCATTAACAGAACGGTTTCTAGCCAACTTTCTAGGATATTTTGGCTTCTTTTCTCTTTGAGGCATCAAGATATCTAGCTCTTTACACAATCTGTAGACTTTCTTTTTATTTATGATTAGATTGTATATTTTTCTTAAGGCCCTGGTCAGCTTGCGATATCCATATACCGCTGTTTCACCATCAATCAATTCCATTAAATACTGTTTTATCACATTATCTTTTACTCTTTTTCCCTTGGTGTTCATGGAGAATCCTGGGATTGGTCTTCCCCCTGTACTTTCTCGTTTCACAGGGGGGTTAGAAACCCTATAGTAATACGTTGAACGCCCTACGGAAGCAATCTTTAAAACACGTTTGGCAGGAAAACCAGCCTGGATCCATTCATGGGCAAAGGCTATTCGCTCGGAAAGTCCGGAAACTTTTTTTTTAGCATTTCTCTAAGCATCGTAACTTCAAGTTCCTTCTCACCGAGTAATTTCATGGCATGATCGTATTTCTTCTGGATATCACTCTCAGAAGAAGACTTGGATAAAGGAGTTACACCCTCTTTTTCCATCTCTGCTTCAATTTCATCTCGATACTGCTTTACCCAGTTATTAAGAGTGGACTTATTGACTCCAGTCTTCCTAGCGATAAAAGCCATATTACCTGATTCCAGTGCCATGCGAACGTATTGTTTTTTCACTTCTTCCATTGGTCCATTTCGTTTACTCATTTTGGCTCCTCCTTTGATACTTCTATCTTAATATCTTTAGAAGTAGGTGTCCAAAAGAGTAAAGGGGCTAAATAG
>NZ_JBBYAF010000091.1:0-1317 GCF_038405515.1 Rossellomorea oryzaecorticis
TTGAATAGCTCTTTTTGCAACGATTACTCGTTGCGGTAAATCTAGAATTAACGTTGACGTATTGTCTTGTTTTGTTCAGTTTTCAAGGTTCAATGGTTTAAATTGGAGCGGGTGATGGGAATCGAACCCACGACATCAGCTTGGAAGGCTGAGGTTTTACCATTAAACTACACCCGCATATAAAATATGTATTGTGATGGTCGGGAAGACAGGATTCGAACCTGCGACCCCTTGGTCCCAAACCAAGTGCTCTACCAAGCTGAGCTACTTCCCGTTCCAGAAGTATTTATTTCATTTCATTCTTTCATACTCGCTTGTAGAAGAATTAGTGGCGCGCCCGAGAGGAGTCGAACCCCTAACCTTTTGATCCGTAGTCAAACGCTCTATCCAATTGAGCTACGGGCGCAGTATGTTGAAACTTTTGGTGCGGCCGAGAGGACTTGAACCTCCACGGGGTCGCCCCCACTAGGCCCTCAACCTAGCGCGTCTGCCATTCCGCCACGACCGCGTTTAAAGCGACAAACACTATTGTAACTAGGATTCGATGTTATGTCAATAGTTTTTTAAAAAAGATTAAAAGTGCGGGTGAAGGGACTTGAACCCCCACGCCTTGCGGCGCCAGATCCTAAGTCTGGTGCGTCTGCCAATTCCGCCACACCCGCATGAAGATGAAAGATATTTGCTGCCGCAAAATCTTTGGTGAGCCATGAAGGACTCGAACCTTCGACCCTCTGATTAAAAGTCAGATGCTCTACCAACTGAGCTAATGGCTCAAAATGGCTGGGCTAGCTGGATTCGAACCAACGCATGTCGCAGTCAAAGTGCGATGCCTTACCGCTTGGCTATAGCCCAATGCCTCAAAAAGTGACGAGGTTTATATGATAACACGTCCACCTCTTGTTCGTCAACCACTTTTTTTAAAAAAAACTGGCGGTCCGGACGGGACTCGAACCCGCGACCTCCTGCGTGACAGGCAGGCATTCTAACCAACTGAACTACCGGACCAGAGTTTTTCGCTTTAGCGAAATAATGTCATTAAAATTACTTCTGCGAAACAACTACACCACAAACGTAATCATTAACGATCATGAATAGCACGTTATCTCACATTCAATTTTGAAATAAAAATAAAAATAAAAAAATGACCCGTACGGGATTCGAACCCGTGTTACCGCCGTGAAAGGGCGGTGTCTTAACCGCTTGACCAACGGGCCAGGATATGTGATGGCGGAGAAGGAGGGATTTGAACCCTCGCGCCAGTTGCCCGACCTACACCCTTAGCAGGGGCGCCTCTTCAGCCACTTGAGTACTTCTCCA
>NZ_JBBYAF010000092.1:0-1283 GCF_038405515.1 Rossellomorea oryzaecorticis
TTGACTTATGACATGTGCCTCTAAGCCCTGGAGCTGGACAGGTCTCACATCAGCTACTCTTCCCGCAGGAGTCTTCGTCTTGCACTCCAATCAACTGCTGGAAAGAGCTAAACCTAAATGTACATATCATCAAAAAAAACCCGGACTAATTTGCTTCCTGAAGTGCAATTTAGTCCGGTTTTATTTAATTTAAAATACTTTTGTCCCAATCTTTTTTTTCCAAAAACAAAAAAACAGACCCATCAAATGATGAGCCTGTTTTGGAAGTTTGTAATCAATTATTTCTTAACAACGTTAGCTGCTTGTGGTCCACGAGCACCTTGTTCGATGTCGAAAGAAACTTCTTGACCTTCGTCAAGTGATTTGAAACCTTCACCTTGGATCGCTGAGAAGTGTACGAATACATCGTCTCCACCTTCTACTTCGATGAATCCAAAACCTTTTTCTGCGTTAAACCATTTTACTTTACCATTTTCCATGAAAAATGCCTCCTAGTGTGTGCTTACCACACAATGTATTACTATTCTTGCGATATCAGGTGAAAACCAAATCTTGTTCTTCCCTCGTATACCGGACAAAAATAATTCTTCTATAGAATAACAGGATTCTTTGAAATAATCAAGTAAACAAGAGCACGCTTCATAAAGTCAGACGACTTACGATTAAGTCAAAGGATCTTTATGCTTTTACATCTCTTCTTTAAAGCGATGAATTTTATGTGGTATAATAAAAGAAGTTGAAAGGAAGTGTCATATGAAATCCACTAAAAGTTTATTTAGTAATGGATCTGCTGTCACAATTAAAGAAACCGGCGAAACAGTAACCATCCTGAAATCTCAGTATGTTAAAAACATGAAACGCTACTCATATATCGTCAAAGAACATCCAGGTACGTTTTTCTTTGAAGAAGAATTAACCAAAGGTGAATGATAGCCTAAAGCTGCAGATCAATTGATGTGCAGCTTTTTTCTGTTTGAAAACGCTAAAAAAGAGTCTGGGACTAAACTGAAACACCACCATATAAAGACGAACAATTTCATTGTAGACTCTTAATACCGCTAATGATTTCCGTACAAGACTTCGCTTTCCGCAGGCAGCCCGTGAGCCTCCTCGGCAAGCCTGCGGGAAGAAAAGCGGAGGGGCTTTGTTCAGAGGCGGGTGGCATAAGGCGAATCGGCCACGAAGGCATTCTTTGCCTTCTTGGACGGTTTGACTTATGACATGTGCCTCTAAGCCCTGGAGCTGGACAGGTCTCACATCAGCTACTCTTCCCGCAGGAGTCT
>NZ_JBBYAF010000093.1:0-1239 GCF_038405515.1 Rossellomorea oryzaecorticis
TACTGGACTTTTCCGTTTCAACCTTGATTTAATTCTCAAATGGTTGTAGTAATGCATGTATTGAGCAAGTTCGTCTTTAAAGTGCTCGATACTATCAAATTCTTGTAGATGAAGGAATTCGGATTTTAGGATTCCAAAAAAGTTTTCCATAACAGAGTTGTCATAACAGTTTCCTTTACGAGACATACTTTGGGTGATGTTGTGTTCCTTCAGTGCCCTTCGGTACTGGGCCATTCTGTAGTGCCAACCCTGGTCGGAATGAATTAAGAGCTCGTCACCTTCGTTCACGTGTTTTAAACCTTGTGCTAACATTGTTTCAACCAAATCAAATGTCGGCCTTGATTGAATCGTGTAGGTGATAATTTCGCCGTTAAACAAATCTAAAATCGGCGATAAATATAGTTTCTGTCCGAACAATTTAAATTCTGTAATGTCCGTCACCCACTTTTGGTTAGGTTTTTCGGCACTAAAGTTACGGTTTAAGATGTTTGGAGCTGTTTTTCCGACTTCTCCTTTATACGATTCGTACTTTTTCATTCGCACAATGCATTTAAGTCCGAGGTCTCTCATAATTCGAAGTACTTTCTTTTTATTGATCGAATATCCTTTTTCCTGGAGAACGTCGGTAATGCGACGGTAACCAAACCTACCTGAATGTCTATGGTAAATGAAATTTATTCTTCTTTTCCACTTACGATCAGGATCTGGTTGGTCCCACTTTTTTATGAGATTGTAGTAAGTGCTTTTGGGCATCTTAGCTACTTGAATTGTTTTAGTCACCGGGAATTCGTTCCTTAGTTCATATACTACTTTCGCTTTGATTTCGTTGGTGATTGTTCTTCCTGAACTAAGGCTTTCAGCTTTTTTAAATAGGCATTCTCCATACGAAGGTATTCAAGTTCTTTTTTCATATCTTCTACCGACAGGTCAGAAGAGTTGTCTTTGACTTTTTTATTCTTATGATTAGAAGTCATTGTAGAGAGCCCCTTTCCTTTAAGTTCAAGGGCATCTTCTCCAGCTGTCTCCCACTTTTTCTTCCACCTGCGTACCATACATGGGTCTGGAATATGAAAAATAGCTGATGCCTCTCGAATGGAGTAATTCGTTTCCGTAATAAATTGAATTACCCTCAGTTTAAAGGCAGAAGGATAGTTTGTATAGGGAAAGGTAAAAGCTTGATCCCCGTGGTGACGAACTAACATCACCCAGTAACGGAGAATGGAATCATGAACACCTACT
>NZ_JBBYAF010000094.1:0-1220 GCF_038405515.1 Rossellomorea oryzaecorticis
AACTTTACCGGAGACATCCTGCCGAGGCTGCCATGATAACGTCTGTGATTATAAAACTCCATGAACTCATCAATTTCGAAGTAAGCTTCTTCAAAGTGTTCAAATTCATAACGCCTGAATAAATCCCTCTCTAAAATACTGAAAAACGACTCAATATAGGCATTGTAGTTTGGTGACCTGGGAGGAATTCTTTCATGGAAAACCTTATTACTCTCGCAGAATTCTCCAAAAAGATTACTGATAAATTGAGGCCCGTTATCTGTTCTTATTACGATACAATGGCCTTCCATCTCTTCTAAAGCCTGTAACCCACGTCTAATGATGGCTTCATTAAGCATTCCTGTAATATCCTTGGCAGTGCACCTTGGCCCTCTGTAATATCCAACGATGGCGCGGTCAAAAACATCAATCGCACAGGCAACAAAGAAAAACCTTCGGCTTCCTGAGATGGACCCGTATTTAATATCAAGCTGCCAAAGCTGATTAGGGGCCGTAACGAACCGTTTTCGGACAAGTCGCTTTGGATACTTCGGATTGCCCGTTCGTTGGGGAAGGAGAATCCCTAACTTCCTGCACAACCTCGCAACCTTTTTGTGATTAATTTGAAGGTCGTGGTGATCTTTTAGAAATTGAGTTAAGTTCTTTACACCATAGTTTTCGCCATCCCCTGCGATGGCCTCCATAAGGAATTCTTCAATCTGTTCATCAGGAATGATTTCTCCTTTGTATGTCTGAGAGTAACCTGGGATCGGACGGCCCCTTTTTTCCTCAGCTGCCACAGCTTCTTCTATGCCGTTATGGTAGTAGTAGAGGGATCGATTAACCCCTGTAATCTCTGAAAGCTTAGTTATGTGAAACCCCTCCTTTGCCCATAGTCGAACCTCATCCAAGACCGTTAGGGCCGGTACTGGGTTTTTTTTAATAAGTTTCTAAGCATGGCAACTTCCAGCTCTTTTTCACCAAGGAGTTTCATCGCCTGTTCATATTTAGCCTTCAACTCTTCTTTTGTCGGCTCAGTAGAAACAATAGCTGATGTTGGATCCTCCATCTGTTCCCTTACCTCATCTTCATACTCTTTGATCCACTTAGTAAGGGTAGTCCTAGAGATTCCCGCATGGCGGGCAATTGACGAATAATTACCACTTTCTAAAGCCATTCGGACATAGTTTCTTTTGACTTCTTCCAAGGCTTCAATCTTCTTCTTTGGCATTGAAAATATC
>NZ_JBBYAF010000095.1:0-1043 GCF_038405515.1 Rossellomorea oryzaecorticis
CCATTAGCTCAGTTGGTAGAGCATCTGACTTTTAATCAGAGGGTCGAAGGTTCGAGTCCTTCATGGCTCACCATAGATTTTTGCAAAAGGCAAAATATCTAATGTTTTCATGCGGGTGTGGCGGAATTGGCAGACGCACCAGACTTAGGATCTGGCGCCGCAAGGCGTGGGGGTTCAAGTCCCTTCACCCGCACCATTTACGCGGAAGTAGTTCAGTGGTAGAACACCACCTTGCCAAGGTGGGGGTCGCGGGTTCGAATCCCGTCTTCCGCTCCATAAGACTTGCCGGGGTGGCGGAACTGGCAGACGCACAGGACTTAAAATCCTGCGGTAGGTGACTACCGTACCGGTTCGATTCCGGTCCTCGGCACCAGAGATTTTTGCGCTAGCAAAATATCTTTCCATAAATTTGCGAAAGTAAATAATCTTAAAAGTAAATTATGCGCCCGTAGCTCAATTGGATAGAGCGTTTGACTACGGATCAAAAGGTTAGGGGTTCGACTCCTCTCGGGCGCGCCATATAGTCGGGAAGTAGCTCAGCTTGGTAGAGCACTTGGTTTGGGACCAAGGGGTCGCAGGTTCGAATCCTGTCTTCCCGACCACCTTATTCGGGGCCTTAGCTCAGCTGGGAGAGCGCCTGCTTTGCACGCAGGAGGTCAGCGGTTCGATCCCGCTAGGCTCCACCAAAGATTTGTTTGCGCAGCGTAAGCGGAGTGAAATAATCTTTGATGTATTTGCTTCAGCATAAAAACTAACAATTAGATATAAAATGTATCTTGGCGGTGTAGCTCAGCTGGCTAGAGCGTACGGTTCATACCCGTGAGGTCGGGGGTTCGATCCCCTCCGCCGCTACCAATAGGGACCTTTAGCTCAGTTGGTTAGAGCAGACGGCTCATAACCGTCCGGTCGTAGGTTCGAGTCCTACAAGGTCCACCATTCACATTTTAAATACGGAGGAATACCCAAGTCCGGCTGAAGGGATCGGTCTTGAAAACCGACAGGGGTGTTAAAGCCCGCGGGGGTTCGAATCCCTCTTCCTCCGC
>NZ_JBBYAF010000096.1:0-939 GCF_038405515.1 Rossellomorea oryzaecorticis
ACCTCCCCGTCGATGTGGACTCTTGGGGGAGATAAGCCTGTTATCCCCGGGGTAGCTTTTATCCGTTGAGCGATGGCCCTTCCATGCGGAACCACCGGATCACTAAGCCCGACTTTCGTCCCTGCTCGACTTGTAGGTCTCGCAGTCAAGCTCCCTTGTGCCTTTACACTCTGCGAATGATTTCCAACCATTCTGAGGGAACCTTTGGGCGCCTCCGTTACTCTTTAGGAGGCGACCGCCCCAGTCAAACTGCCCACCTGACACTGTCTCCCACCCCGATAAGGGGCGCGGGTTAGAATTTCAATACAGCCAGGGTAGTATCCCACCAACGCCTCCACCGAAGCTGGCGCTCCGGCTTCCAAGGCTCCTACCTATCCTGTACAAGCTGTACCAAAATTCAATATCAGGCTACAGTAAAGCTCCACGGGGTCTTTCCGTCCTGTCGCGGGTAACCTGCATCTTCACAGGTACTATAATTTCACCGAGTCTCTCGTTGAGACAGTGCCCAGATCGTTACGCCTTTCGTGCGGGTCGGAACTTACCCGACAAGGAATTTCGCTACCTTAGGACCGTTATAGTTACGGCCGCCGTTTACTGGGGCTTCGATTCGCACCTTCGCTTGCGCTAAGCACTCCTCTTAACCTTCCAGCACCGGGCAGGCGTCAGCCCCTATACTTCGCCTTACGGCTTCGCAGAGACCTGTGTTTTTGCTAAACAGTCGCCTGGGCCTATTCACTGCGGCTCTTCGAGGCTATGCACCTCAAAGAGCACCCCTTCTCCCGAAGTTACGGGGTCATTTTGCCGAGTTCCTTAACGAGAGTTCTCTCGCTCACCTTAGGATTCTCTCCTCGCCTACCTGTGTCGGTTTGCGGTACGGGCACCTTTTTCCTCGCTAGAGGCTTTTCTTGGCAGTGTGGAATCAGGAACTTCGCTACTATA
>NZ_JBBYAF010000097.1:0-878 GCF_038405515.1 Rossellomorea oryzaecorticis
CCATTAGCTCAGTTGGTAGAGCATCTGACTTTTAATCAGAGGGTCGAAGGTTCGAGTCCTTCATGGCTCACCATAGATTTTTGCAAAAGGCAAAACATCTAATATTTTCATGCGGGTGTGGCGGAATTGGCAGACGCACCAGACTTAGGATCTGGCGCCGCGAGGCGTGGGGGTTCAAGTCCCTTCACCCGCACCATTTATATGCGGAAGTAGTTCAGTGGTAGAACACCACCTTGCCAAGGTGGGGGTCGCGGGTTCGAATCCCGTCTTCCGCTCCAGAAGATTTTGCCGGGGTGGCGGAACTGGCAGACGCACAGGACTTAAAATCCTGCGGTAGGTGACTACCGTACCGGTTCGATTCCGGTCCTCGGCACCAAAGATTTTTGCGCTGGCAAAATATCTTTCCATAAATTTTGCAACTGCAAAATAACTGTTCTTAATTATATAATTAGCGCCCGTAGCTCAATTGGATAGAGCGTTTGACTACGGATCAAAAGGTTAGGGGTTCGACTCCTCTCGGGCGCGCCATATATGTCGGGAAGTAGCTCAGCTTGGTAGAGCACTTGGTTTGGGACCAAGGGGTCGCAGGTTCGAATCCTGTCTTCCCGACCACCTTATTTGGGGCCTTAGCTCAGCTGGGAGAGCGCCTGCTTTGCACGCAGGAGGTCAGCGGTTCGATCCCGCTAGGCTCCACCAAAGATTTTTGCTTCAGCAAAATATCTTACCTTAAAAACAATTAAAAAAGTTATTGACACTCACTTGTGTCGATGATATGATTGTAAAGTCGCTTCAAACGGAGCACACAACAAATTGAACCTTGAAAACTGAACAAAACAAGACAATACGTCAACGTTAATTCTAGATTTACCGCAACGAGT
>NZ_JBBYAF010000098.1:0-847 GCF_038405515.1 Rossellomorea oryzaecorticis
AGAAATGTACGAATACATCTTCTCCACCTTCGATTTCGATGAAACCGAAACCTTTTTCTGCGTTAAACCATTTTACTGTACCTTGTTGCATAATTATTTCCTCCTGCGTGGATTCGAGTCCACATTTTATTACTATTGTTGCTCAAGTTAGATATCAAAGGCGAAAAGTTTAAATACTTTCATTCCTTACAGACCGAACAAAAATAATTCTTTCTTAGAATAACAGGTGTTGAAGGAAAAAGCAAACATTCGAAAGTCCTATTTCCAGTTAATGCTAACTCAACGTTGTTGTAACTGGAGCCGATCGAAAAAATCTGCCCTGAAATTGGTATTTAGAGGGGAACGTGCCCTTTATGTCGAATACAGAAGAAAAGGGGATGGCCCAATGGATAAAAATCGATTACTGAAAGAATGTAACCAAGCCAGAAGTGGAAATTTCTTTTCTTTAGAAATTCCTGTGAATTCGAACGCGGATGGAGAAAACATCGAGCAAATGGCAAGGGAATTAGAGAAAGAGGGTAAGATCAAGATCAGAGAATGCATGCACAATGATACCTTGGTGTATGTACATGGCATCGTCAAGTATGCCTCAAATTAATGGAAAGAAGTGCTGGCAGTTCGGGCGTTGTATATGTTCAGGCTGTCGGTATTTTTTTGCCAAAACAAAAAGGACCCTCGGGATGAGAGTCCTTTCCTATTAAAGCAATTATGCTTTAACTACGTTAGTCGCTTGAAGTCCGCGTTGACCTTGCTCAGTGTCAAACGTTACTTTTTGACCTTCGTCTAAAGATTTAAATCCTTCGCCTTGGATAGCTGAGAAATGTACGAATACATCTTCTCCACCTTC
>NZ_JBBYAF010000099.1:0-786 GCF_038405515.1 Rossellomorea oryzaecorticis
ATAAAAGTTTGAATAGCTCTTTTTGCAACGATTCAATCGTTGCGGTAAATCTAGAATTAACGTTGACGTATTGTCTTGTTTTGTTCAGTTTTCAAAGTTCAATTTGTTACGCCGCTTCGTTTGGAGCGACTTTACTAATATAACACATATCCTTACTTCGCGTCAACAACTTTTTTGATTTCTTTTTTTCGAAATGTTGCTTGCTGCATCAGCGACGTTTATTAATATATCACGCTCTTAATGTTATTGCAATATATTTTTTACAAAAAGTTTAATGCTTGTCCATTTTTCTTGTTCTTACAGCGGTACATGTTTCATATGAATGATAATAGACTTTCCCTGAAAGGAGTTCCAATAAATGACGCTTATGCACGGAGCACAATACCTCTCTTACTTTATGGCCATTTATCTATTCGCTTACTCGTATGTATCAGGACTGAAGATCAGTGAAAGCACTAAACCCGTCAGAGGCTTTACATTTATTCTTTCGGTCGTTATGGCATTCGTCTTTTCAGGTTTTACATATGCATTCTCATAGCCAATGCTAATAAATATAATAATGAAGAGGCTGGGACGAAACTAAAAAACCACCATATAAACACAAAGAATTTCAGTATAGACTTTTAATGCCGCTAATGATTTCCGTGCAAGACTTCGCTTTCCGCGGCTAGCCCGTGAGCCTCCTCGTCAAGCCTGCGGGAAGAAAAGCGGAGGGGCTTTGCTCAGAGGCGGGTGGCATAAGGCGAATCGGCCACGAAGGCGTTCTTTGCCTTCTTGGTCGGTTTG
>NZ_JBBYAF010000100.1:0-769 GCF_038405515.1 Rossellomorea oryzaecorticis
CGCGACCTCCTGCGTGACAGGCAGGCATTCTAACCAACTGAACTACCAGACCAGAGATTTTTGCGAAAGCAAAATATCTTACATTACCTTGCGTCAGCAAAATATTCATCCTTCGGTTACCCATTAGACGTTTATTCACTTTCACAAAAATGGTATTGCGGGGACAGGATTTGAACCTGCGACCTTCGGGTTATGAGCCCGACGAGCTACCGAACTGCTCCACCCCGCGACGATATGATTTCGCTTCTTTTAAGCGTATTCCTTTTACTAAGGAAAGATATTTTGTTGAAGCAAAAATCTATGGTGGAGGATGACGGGATCGAACCGCCGACCCTCTGCTTGTAAGGCAGATGCTCTCCCAGCTGAGCTAATCCTCCAATATATAGCTTGTGTTCGCTTTCAGAAAAAACGTTGGTGACCCGTACGGGATTCGAACCCGTGTTACCGCCGTGAAAGGGCGGTGTCTTAACCGCTTGACCAACGGGCCAGTTAAAAATATTATGGCGGAGAGCAAGGGATTTGAACCCTTGAGACAGCGTTGACCGTCTACACGATTTCCAATCGTGCTCCTTCGACCACTCGGACAGCTCTCCTTATGGCTCCGCAGGCAAGATTCGAACTTGCGACCGATCGGTTAACAGCCGATAGCTCTACCACTGAGCTACTGCGGAACGATTTGCCTGGCGACGTCCTACTCTCACAGGGGGAGATCCCCCAACTACCATCGGCGCTGAAGAGCTTAACTTCCGTGTTCGGCATGGGAACGGGT
>NZ_JBBYAF010000101.1:0-632 GCF_038405515.1 Rossellomorea oryzaecorticis
GATGGCGGAGAAGGAGGGATTTGAACCCTCGCGCCAGTTGCCCGACCTACACCCTTAGCAGGGGCGCCTCTTCAGCCACTTGAGTACTTCTCCATTTGGCTCCGCAGGCAAGATTCGAACTTGCGACCGATCGGTTAACAGCCGATAGCTCTACCACTGAGCTACTGCGGAATATTAAGATGGTGGGCCTAAGTGGACTCGAACCACCGACCTCACGCTTATCAGGCGTGCGCTCTAACCAGCTGAGCTATAGGCCCATGGAGCGGGTGATGGGAATCGAACCCACGACATCAGCTTGGAAGGCTGAGGTTTTACCATTAAACTACACCCGCAATATAAATGGGGCGACTGATGGGAATCGAACCCACGAATGCCGGAACCACAATCCGGTGCGTTAACCACTTCGCCACAATCGCCATGTATATTATGATATAAATTAAAAATGGTGGCTCAGGACGGAATCGAACCGCCGACACATGGATTTTCAGTCCATTGCTCTACCAACTGAGCTACTGAGCCACACTATGTAATTAAAAGTGGCGGTCTGGACGGGACTCGAACCCGCGACCTCCTGCGTGACAGGCAGGCATTCTAACCAACTGAACTACCAGACCAGAGATTTTTGCGAAAGC
>NZ_JBBYAF010000102.1:0-628 GCF_038405515.1 Rossellomorea oryzaecorticis
CCCGTTCCCATGCCGAACACGGAAGTTAAGCTCTTCAGCGCCGATGGTAGTTGGGGGATCTCCCCCTGTGAGAGTAGGACGTCGCCAGGCGGATATAAAATTTTTTTGCACAATGTATATTTGGTAACATATAGTATGATATAATATATATATTACCAATCTTATCGTCGCGGGGTGGAGCAGTTCGGTAGCTCGTCGGGCTCATAACCCGAAGGTCGCAGGTTCAAATCCTGTCCCCGCAATACCATTTTTGCTAAAACATAATATTGAAAGATATTTTGCTGGCGCAAAAATCTTTGGTCTGGTAGTTCAGTTGGTTAGAATGCCTGCCTGTCACGCAGGAGGTCGCGGGTTCGAGTCCCGTCCA
This sequence comes from Rossellomorea oryzaecorticis, assembly GCF_038405515.1. GTDB lineage: Bacteria > Bacillota > Bacilli > Bacillales > Bacillaceae_B > Rossellomorea > Rossellomorea oryzaecorticis_A. The sequence continues at coordinate 368 of NZ_JBBYAF010000102.1, forward strand.
GACCGCCATTACTTTACACGTAAACGAAACTTTGGTTTCGTTTTTTTATTTTGTTTAATATAGCCTTATTTTTTGAGTGATAAGGTACGGGAGATGGGAATGGCTTATTTAGAATAGTTATTAAAGGATCATAAAATCGTAAAATGGATCATATATTTTTAGGAATCGGTTTGACCCCCTAATTCCTGACGAATTCTTTAAAAAACTAAACGATTCTTAGTTTTTCATTTTCATCATTTCCTTCTTCACTTTTACCAAGGT
>NZ_JBBYAF010000103.1:0-518 GCF_038405515.1 Rossellomorea oryzaecorticis
GTGGGACAGATGATTGGGGTGAAGTCGTAACAAGGTAGCCGTATCGGAAGGTGCGGCTGGATCACCTCCTTTCTAAGGAATATTACATGAAACGTCTGACAGTCGAAGTTTTGTTCAGTTTTGATGGTTTAATTAGGTTTTTTGCGCAAGCAAAAGAACCATCATTAAATTCAATACTTTATGATAAGCGATGCTTATCATCCTTTTTATGAGTAGGGGCCTATAGCTCAGCTGGTTAGAGCGCACGCCTGATAAGCGTGAGGTCGGTGGTTCGAGTCCACTTAGGCCCACCATATTCATTCATACGGGGCCTTAGCTCAGCTGGGAGAGCGCCTGCTTTGCACGCAGGAGGTCAGCGGTTCGATCCCGCTAGGCTCCACTTAGGTTTTTTACGAAGCGAAGCGGAGTAAAATAACCATTAAGTTTGTTCTTTGAAAACTAGATAAAGATAAATTGATAGTCAAGAAATTACCGAGTATCGCCATTTTAGGTTTTAAACCTTATGTAACAACCAAATT
>NZ_JBBYAF010000104.1:0-492 GCF_038405515.1 Rossellomorea oryzaecorticis
AGGAATACCCAAGTCCGGCTGAAGGGATCGGTCTTGAAAACCGACAGGGGTGTTAAAGCCCGCGGGGGTTCGAATCCCTCTTCCTCCGCCATATTATTTTTTCCCTTATTATCGTCGCGGGGTGGAGCACGTCCGAATAATACTCGGAGCTTGCACATCAGCGCACCGACTGAGCAGCAACTTGAATAAGCTTACTGAAGTCGGGGTGGTTCTAACGGATATATATTCGTAAGATCACAACTTAATTAAACTTTTATTATCGTCGCGGGGTGGAGCAGTTCGGTAGCTCGTCGGGCTCATAACCCGAAGGTCGCAGGTTCAAATCCTGTCCCCGCAATACCATTTTTGTTAAAGCAAATAAACGTCTAATGGGTAACCGATGGATGAATATTTTGCAGACGCAAGGTAATGTAAGATATTTTGCTTTCGCAAAAATCTCTGGTCTGGTAGTTCAGTTGGTTAGAATGCCTGCCTGTCACGCAGGAGGTCGCG
>NZ_JBBYAF010000105.1:0-468 GCF_038405515.1 Rossellomorea oryzaecorticis
TGAGGCCAGCAAGCGAAAGCGCGGTAGAAAATATGAAAAACTAAGTAACCCTAAGAATAGTGAAGTATGTGTCCAAACTTAGGGGGTTAAACCGAATTATCCGTGAAGTGGCACAATAATCTGGTAACCGCACAATTATTCGTAAAGTGGCACAATAATCTGGTAACTGGCACAATTAATGATGCAGTGGCGGTTTACCCTCAGAACTCAAGCTAATAATCACTTACAAAGAATTCAAATATTCAACATTTCATCCTAAAAATAAGTGAAACATTAAATATTCTTCTCAATCAATCGGCTCTTAAAAATCTTATATTATTTTTTGCTGGATCTAGCTGTTGATTGGAGTGCAAGACGAAGACTCCTGCGGGAAAAGCGAGACAGGTGAGACCCCACAGGAGCGCAGCGACGAGGAGGCTCACCGGCCGCCCGCGGAAAGCGAAGTCTTGCACGGAAATCAACAGCGGT
>NZ_JBBYAF010000106.1:0-464 GCF_038405515.1 Rossellomorea oryzaecorticis
CCCGTTCCCATGCCGAACACGGAAGTTAAGCTCTTCAGCGCCGATGGTAGTTGGGGGATCTCCCCCTGTGAGAGTAGGACGTCGCCAGGCGGATACATATTTCGGAGGATTAGCTCAGCTGGGAGAGCATCTGCCTTACAAGCAGAGGGTCGGCGGTTCGATCCCGTCATCCTCCACCATGGATTTTTGCGCAGCGTAGCGGAGCAAAATATCCTTCCTTACTCTCTACAATGTTTCCAAAACTAAGTTTTAAGATAAACAACTCAACATGCCGGTGTAGCTCAACTGGTAGAGCAACTGACTTGTAATCAGTAGGTTGGGGGTTCAAGTCCTCTTGCCGGCACCACTTTGGTTTTTAATCTCATATTTTTATGAGCCATTAGCTCAGTTGGTAGAGCATCTGACTTTTAATCAGAGGGTCGAAGGTTCGAGTCCTTCATGGCTCACCATAGATTTTTGCAAAA
>NZ_JBBYAF010000107.1:0-444 GCF_038405515.1 Rossellomorea oryzaecorticis
CACACCCGTTCCCATGCCGAACACGGAAGTTAAGCTCTTCAGCGCCGATGGTAGTTGGGGGATCTCCCCCTGTGAGAGTAGGACGTCGCCAGGCATTATATGGAGGATTAGCTCAGCTGGGAGAGCATCTGCCTTACAAGCAGAGGGTCGGCGGTTCGATCCCGTCATCCTCCACCATAGATTTTTGCAAAGTGCAGCGGAGCAAAAGATCTTTCCATCCTCTACTAAGAGACAAACTCTAAATTAATATGCCGGTGTAGCTCAACTGGTAGAGCAACTGACTTGTAATCAGTAGGTTGGGGGTTCAAGTCCTCTTGCCGGCACCATTTTGGTTTTACTCATCATTGTGTTATGAGCCATTAGCTCAGTTGGTAGAGCATCTGACTTTTAATCAGAGGGTCGAAGGTTCGAGTCCTTCATGGCTCACCATAGATTTTTGCAAAA
>NZ_JBBYAF010000108.1:0-443 GCF_038405515.1 Rossellomorea oryzaecorticis
GGCTCGCTCAGCCCCGACAAGCATAAGATGAATGGGCCGGGAAGGCGTTTTTTGCCTTCTTGGCACATTTAGCTTATGACCTCGAGGGGCTAGCCGCCGGAGCTGGACAGGTCTCGACTTTTCCTCTATTTCCCGTCGGAGTCAAGTGCCTTCCGCTCCAATCCACTCAAGGTTCTTATTGGATTAGACCAATTTATCGAAATGAATGTTGAATAATATTGGAATTCAACTCTTACCTAAATCGATAGTAAAGTGAATTGATTGAATATCTGGTTGGATTAATGTTCTTATAAGGGAGCTACACAGAAAAGATTTATTTTGGTATGGACCGGTTCCAGCGGTTGATTAGAGTGCAAGACGAAGACTCCTGCGGGAGAAGTGGCCAATGTGAGACCCCGCAGGCGAAGCCGAGGAGGCTCACGGGTCACCCGCGGAAAGCGAAG
>NZ_JBBYAF010000109.1:0-441 GCF_038405515.1 Rossellomorea oryzaecorticis
GGCATAAGGCAAATCGACCACGAAGGCGTTCTTTGCCTTCTTGGACGAGTTGACTTATGACATGTGCCTCTAAGCCCTGGAGCTGGACAGGTCTCCCATAAGCTACTCTTCCCGCAGGAGTCTTCGTCTTGCACTCCAATCAACCGCTGGAAAGTGCTACTATCTCATTGTAAATTAAAACAAACTAAAAACCCGAACTTACTTGCCTACTGAAAGGCAAATTAGTTCGGGTTTTACTTAGACTAAAACACTTTTGTCCCAGCCTCTTTAAAATGACCCGTACGGGATTCGAACCCGTGTTACCGCCGTGAAAGGGCGGTGTCTTAACCGCTTGACCAACGGGCCATGATGGCGGAGAAGGAGGGATTTGAACCCTCGCGCCAGTTGCCCGACCTACACCCTTAGCAGGGGCGCCTCTTCAGCCACTTGAGTACTTCTCCA
>NZ_JBBYAF010000110.1:0-439 GCF_038405515.1 Rossellomorea oryzaecorticis
GGTCAGAGGTGGAAGCATGGCGACATGTGGAGCTGACTGATACTAATCGATCGAGGACTTAACCAAACGAAAAAGCGGAGGCGGCTCGTTCAGAGTCGACAAGCATTTTCGGGGCAAGCAGAAGAGGGCGTTCTTCCCTCAGCTGATTGACACGGAAATGACCTCGAGTCTCTAGCCGCCGGAGCTGGATTAATACGATACCGGTATTCTTGACATCAATCCTTTATCTAGTTTTCAGAGAATAAATTTCTCTTAAAAAGTACAAAAAAAGTCTTGAAATATCTTTCAAAGACGATATAATAGTACTTGTCCTTAAAAAGACATCATACATTTGTCTGGTGATAATGGCGAAGAGGTCACACCCGTTCCCATGCCGAACACGGAAGTTAAGCTCTTCAGCGCCGATGGTAGTTGGGGGATCTCCCCCTGTGAGAGTAGG
>NZ_JBBYAF010000111.1:0-422 GCF_038405515.1 Rossellomorea oryzaecorticis
AAGATGACTAGGTAGATAGGTCAGAGGTGGAAGCATGGCGACATGTGGAGCTGACTGATACTAATCGATCGAGGACTTAACCAAACGAAAAAGCGTAGGCGGCTCGTTCAGAGACGACAAGCATTTTCGGGGCAAGCAGAAGAGGGTGTTCTTCCCTCAGCTGATTGACTCGGAAATGACCTCGAGTCTCTAGCCGCCGGAGCTGGATTAATACGATACCGGTATTCTTGACATCAATCCTTTATCTAGTTTTCAGGGAATAAATTTTTAAAATTTACCCTTGAAATTCACTGAAAATATTATATAATAATATTTGTCATTGTAAGCAATATTCGTCTGGTGATTATGGCGAAGAGGTCACACCCGTTCCCATGCCGAACACGGAAGTTAAGCTCTTCAGCGCCGATGGTAGTTGGGGGATC
>NZ_JBBYAF010000112.1:0-412 GCF_038405515.1 Rossellomorea oryzaecorticis
CCGTGCAAGACTTCGCTTTCCGCGGGTAGCCCGTGAGCCTCCTCGTCGCGTTCGCTCCTGCGGGGTCTCACATTAGCTACTTTTCCCGCAGGAGTTTTCGTCTTGCACTCCAATCAAACGCTGGAGACACTCAAAAATTAAGAAAAAGATCAACTAAGTAATAATAAGCTCAAACCTTTTTATAAAAAATTCTTTCCAAATACTACATCTCTATATGGTTAGTATATTATTTGCTGTAATTACTGAGAGTATTGGAGCGGAAGGCACTTGACTCCGACGGGAAATAGATGAAAAGTCGAGACCTGTCCAGCTCCGGAGGCTAGCCCCTCGAGGTCATAAGCTAAATGTGCCAAGAAGGCAAAAAACGCCTTCCCGGCCCATTCATCTTATGCTTGTCGGGGCTGAGCGAGCC
>NZ_JBBYAF010000113.1:0-406 GCF_038405515.1 Rossellomorea oryzaecorticis
GGCACCTCGATGTCGGCTCATCGCATCCTGGGGCTGTAGTCGGTCCCAAGGGTTGGGCTGTTCGCCCATTAAAGCGGTACGCGAGCTGGGTTCAGAACGTCGTGAGACAGTTCGGTCCCTATCCGTCGTGGGCGCAGGAAATTTGAGAGGAGCTGTCCTTAGTACGAGAGGACCGGGATGGACGCACCGCTGGTGTACCAGTTGTCTTGCCAAAGGCATCGCTGGGTAGCTATGTGCGGAAGGGATAAGTGCTGAAAGCATCTAAGCATGAAGCCCCCCTCGAGATGAGATTTCCCATCACTTTATGTGAGTAAGATCCCTAGAAGATGACTAGGTAGATAGGTCAGAGGTGGAAGCATGGCGACATGTGGAGCTGACTGATACTAATCGATCGAGGACTTAACCA
>NZ_JBBYAF010000114.1:0-389 GCF_038405515.1 Rossellomorea oryzaecorticis
GGCATAAGACGAACCGGACTGGAAGGCGCTCTTTGCCTTCTTGGCCGGTTTGGCTTATGACATGTGCCTCTAAGCCCTGCAGCTGGACAATAGAAGAGCGGAGGCGGCTCGCTCAGCTCCGACAAGCATATGATGAATGGGCCGGGAAGGCGTTCTTTGCCTTCTTGGACCATTTAGCTTATGACCTCGAGGGGCTAGCCGCCGGAGCTGGACAATAGAAGAGCGGAGGCGGTTCGCTCAGCTCCGACAAGCATATGATGAATGGGCCGGGAAGGCGTTCTTTGCCTTCTTGGCCCATTTAGCTTATGACCTCGAGGGGCTAGCCGCCGGAGCTGGATAATAGAAAAGCGGAGGCGGTTCGCTCAGCTCCGACAAGCATAAGATGAATG
>NZ_JBBYAF010000115.1:0-387 GCF_038405515.1 Rossellomorea oryzaecorticis
TGACTGATACTAATCGATCGAGGACTTAACCAAACGAAAAAGCGGAGGCGGCTCGTTCAGAGACGACAAGCATTTTCGGGGCAAGCAGAAGAGGGCGTTCTTCCCTCAGCTGATTGACACGGAAATGACCTCGAGTCTCTAGCTGCCGGAGCTGGATTAATACGATACCGGTATTCTTGACATCAATTCTTTATCTAGTTTTCAGTGAATAAATTTTAAATTAACACTTGAAATTTTCTCTGAAAAAGATATAATAAAACTTGTCCTTAAAAAAGGATAACAGTCTGGTGACTATGGCGAAGAGGTCACACCCGTTCCCATGCCGAACACGGAAGTTAAGCTCTTCAGCGCCGATGGTAGTTGGGGGATCTCCCCCTGTGAGAGTAG
>NZ_JBBYAF010000116.1:0-366 GCF_038405515.1 Rossellomorea oryzaecorticis
AAGAAGGAAGGTTTTTATTAAAAAATTACAAATTAAAGGGCTTAAAAGGAAAAAAGTTGATTATTATGAATGGAATGAGTGAAGATATGAAGGTTTGTGAATCGTTCCTGGGGTGTGCAGGGGTGCTCGGGCGATTATTTTTTCAACTTTGATGATTAATTTTTCAATTCCACCCTATATTTTTTCAAAATCACTACTTTATTTTCAAATCCCATCACGGTTCGAAATACGCCTTCACTTTTCCTCCACAACAAAAAAACAGCCCCATAATGAGCTGCTTTTCATATTTGCCTGGCGACGTCCTACTCTCACAGGGGGAGATCCCCCAACTACCATCGGCGCTGAAGAGCTTAACTTCCGTGTTCG
>NZ_JBBYAF010000117.1:0-342 GCF_038405515.1 Rossellomorea oryzaecorticis
CGGTTTGACCCCCTAATTCCTGACGAATTCTTTAAAAAACTAAACGATTCTTAGTTTTTCATTTTTCATCATTTCCTTCTTCACTTTTACCAAGCTTAGATGACTCCACTATAGCGTCAAGTCAAAACCGCTTGACCCTTACGTTCCGCCATCTAGGGGGTCAGTAAGTGAAGAAGGAGTATTCCTGCCTTCTTAAAGGCTCAAGGCCATTTCTTCGGGATAACCAATATCCTTGTATTTCTCATTGAACTTTACCGGAGACATCCTGCCGAGGCTGCCATGATAACGTCTGTGATTATAAAACTCCATGAACTCATCAATTTCGAAGTAAGCTTCTTCAAA
>NZ_JBBYAF010000118.1:0-341 GCF_038405515.1 Rossellomorea oryzaecorticis
CGGTTTGACCCCCTAATTCCTGACGAATTCTTTAAAAAACTAAACGATTCTTAGTTTTTCATTTTCATCATTTCCTTCTTCACTTTTACCAAGGTTAGATGACTCCACTATAGCGTCAAGCCAAAACCGCTTGACCCTTACGTTCCGCCATCTAGGGGGTCAGTAAGTGAAGAAGGAGTTTTCCTGCCTTCTTAAAGGCTCAAGGCCATTTCTTCGGGATAACCAATATCCTTGTATTTCTCATTAAACTTTACCGGAGACATCCTGCCGAGGCTGCCATGATAACGTCTGTGATTATAAAACTCCATGAACTCATCAATTTCGAAGTAAGCTTCTTCAAA
>NZ_JBBYAF010000119.1:0-340 GCF_038405515.1 Rossellomorea oryzaecorticis
GTCATAAGTCAAGCCACCCAAAAAGGCAAAAAACGCCTTTCCGGGTGGCTCGTCTTATGCTTGTCGCCTCTGAACAAAGCCCTTACGCTTTTAATCTTGTCGAGCTCCGGCGGCTAGAGACTCGAGGTCATAAGCCAAAAACCCCAAAAAGGCAAAGAGTGCCTTTCCGGGGTTTTTGGTTTATGCTTGTCGTCTCTAAACGAGCCGCCTCCGCTTTTCTTCTATCCAGCTCCAGGACTTAGAGGCTCGAGGTCATAAGTCAAGCCACCCAAAAAGGCAAAAAACGCCTTTCCGGGTGGCTCGTCTTATGCTTGTCGCCTCTGAACAAAGCCCTTACGCT
>NZ_JBBYAF010000120.1:0-322 GCF_038405515.1 Rossellomorea oryzaecorticis
TCACTTACAGCTCCCCGAAGCATATCGGTGTTAGTCCCGTCCTTCGTCGGCTCCTAGTGCCAAGGCATCCACCGTGCGCCCTTCATAACTTAACCTAAATTTTGCTTTATCAGCTTCGAATCTCTTCGTCAGCTCAGTCGTTCACATCCTCACGCACGACTAAGTGCGCTCCGGTGTTCTCTCCTTCGCTTCCTCGACCTTCTCGCTGCTAAATCAAAATTTGATTCACTTACTTACTAAAGTTAGGATTAATCCTAAAATGGCGATACTCGGTAATTTCTTGACTATCAATTTATCTTTATCTAGTTTTCAAAGAACAAAT